>VXUA01000027.1 GCA_009837185.1 Gammaproteobacteria bacterium
CCGGGCGGAATTTAATATCGAGCTGGCGGAGCTCGTGGACGATCTCCCTGCAACTTTGGATCTCTGTCGGTTCTCCCGCTGCCATCCCTTCGGTAGTAGATGGCGGTATGACGACGGGAACACAAATATGTCGTACCACCCATTGCCAATCAATCTCGATATCTTCTTCGGGATCAAATCTGGGCGCGTCCATTGCCGTTAGGAAACTGAATGCTCTCAGAGAGAGTAGCGTGGGTTCATCGCTCGGCCGGTACTTTCGCTTCAGAGCCCCAAACTTCTGTAACGATGTGAACTCATCACTGGTAAACAGGTTAGCAAATCTACCATACTTATAACCATTGCCGGGGAGAGAGTTAAAAGGGAAACTTTGTGTTAGACCAGCTGTATCGTTGCCCAAGCGTGCCGATAGCTCGACTAGCAGTGCTAAAATTTTCCTTTCTTCCGATTCAAATTTGCCTACGGGCTTTACCAATTCATAGAGTGCGGGGTAGCGATCCGAAGAGATTGTTAGTTCTGGGTCTAAAGCCTCGCATTTAGCATCAACCCAAGCATCTTCAAAATCTTGCTTCCACATCAGCCGGTCTTGCTCTGGAGTGGGGTGATCATCCGGCGCGTAGTGTACACCACTGGCGCGAAATACACTGTCAAATCTGTTAAAGCAAAGGGTGTTGATGAGCGCGTAATTCAAGAGCGCATCGGCATGACAGGTTTCTTGCAACTCCCAATTGGTGTCGTTGCCCGTCAGCACACACTCAGGGCGAGCGAGCGCGTCTTGCACCCGAGTTGCATCCCCTGTGGGATCGGCAAAAACACGCTCAAAGGTTAAGGGATCATCCAACACTACGAACTTCATTGGTCGGGGTTCATCCCAAGGACTACTCCAAAGTAAGTGATAGGGGTTGACGGCATTCATGTACGTCTCCAAAGCGGTCTGACATTCGATGGATTCGAGGGCGTTAGTGTGGTCTTCGTTTCTTTCTAAGCTCCCGTCTCCAACCCAGTAGGGTGGCAGCTCATTCAGACCACACGCCTCTTCCCAAGAGCCCCGGGGGAAGTCAACATGTGGTAATTTGGGTAGTGTTTCAACCGCAGCTACTGTAGGCTCGGTAATAGGTAGTACCGAAGAAATGTCCGCACTCAGCTTGCTGATCTCCAATGCAACAGGGTTGGTCGAGGTTCGATTTTGCGTGACCCAAAACACGCAAACAACGGCTACCGTGATGAGTCCCAATCCGATGCCCGCACCCCATAGCCAACGCGGGGCGTGAAACGACCGGCTCATTCGTTTTCTTCCTCTGCCTAGCATTCGAAGTTTTCCACGTCTTCTGGACTGTACTTCTCATTATCGATGGCTTTAGGGAGATTGGCTGAATTCTTCAGTTCTTTTGTCAATTTTTTCAATGTAGTTTCAATCACCGCTTTCCTTTCGTCTGTTGTATCGGGGTCCGCCAGCTCCTTTTCGAGTTTTAGGTACTCCGTTTTTTTAGCCGCGTAGTTCGCTTTCGAGTTGAATGGCGGGTCTAAGTAAATGAGGTCGACGGACTCCGAGTTCATCCCCCGCATGATCGGGAGATTGTCACCGGTCCAAATCGTCCTATTCGACCAGTTCGAAGGCATGAAACACTCCTTGTTCTAGTAGAGAGTTTACTGGTAAAAAATACCCCGATCGACGCGGGCATTTCAAAAAATTCGATAGTCTCGAACTATTGACTCGGTTGTTCGATTTCCTCGACGTGCTTCTGTTCGAAACTAGTTAACTGTTCTGTCAAGTTCGTTCGTAATTTACGGTCAGTTGAGTTCAAAAAGTTGGTTTGGGATACCCGTGATCTCATGAGATCAACGTAAGGAACTGCCTGTTCACCATACTTTAGCATTGCTTCTACGATTTCGAGGTGTGGGGCATCTTTGGCGCGGCTATCGTCCTGCAAAACATCTACCAGTGCTTCAAACCCATTCTCTGATTGCAAGTCTCCTAAACTTCTCGCCGCTAATTTTAATGTCAATTTATTGCTACCTTCATTTAGTAAGATACGGATTCGAAACTCTTGATCTTGCGGGTTATTGAACTTACCGTGAAACAAGGCGGCAAGAAGGGGATATGGGTTATTCTGACCGGTTTCGTCAGGAAGCCCTCCTCGGTAACCTTGTGCTTGTACCCCCCACGTGTCCCATATGATTTCATACACCTCCTCCTTTTTAGGGAAAAGTTGCGCGAGTAATTTGGGTATTCCCGGCCATAGTTGGTACATTGACGTTAAAGAAGTTTTGCCGTCGATGATGTTCTGAACCAACTCCTGGGCAGCTGTCGCATCCATATCACTAACCAGAGCTTTTTGATCAGGATCAAACATATCTTCAGGATCAGGTATCACTTTACCAGCTCTCTCCCATTCCTTGTTCCAATACTTGATCAACGCGTCATACAAGCCAGGGATGTCTTGTAGGTTTCTGTTCATTGTGGGTGCTAGTCCGTCTTCTATAGCCTTTTGTGCTACCAAACTATGCCAAAGTACTGTGTTCAAACAGAGTTGAACTATCTCAGGATCCTTGTGTTGTAAGCCTTGAGCAATCAACTCGTGAATTTCACTATTTGTGATCTCCTCATCAGTCATTGCCTCTTGTTCGAGCCAGACATAGGTCTCAAACTCAGTTCTGTTTTCTTCACTGTTCTCCTCGGTAAATCCATGACCACCGAATAGAACTAACATCATCGCAAAAATGGTAATCTTCATAGTTTTGTTCCCTCTGATTTGGTCAATCGGTTGAAATGGATGTATCTTCACCGGTACATACATAGTTCGACCAATGCTGACAGTTTCTCGCAATTAGGTTATATTTAGGTACCCATGTCTCTTCAAAACGTTGGTGCGCGCCGTAATGTCTTGAGTGGAGCGAATACCATGCCTTAGGGTAAAAACCATGGTCTTCGCAGTCTTCTCGGCTCTCTGTATCACGCATTTCAGACTTTATGTCGATAATTTGCCCGGTCGAAAAAAAGGTAACAATCGACAAAACGAATCTTAGCACTTGGCCTGTGGAGTCTAATTTTGCGTAAAAACCCGGTAAGTGGTTGAAATTTTTTCCTCTTTATTCCTGTCTGCGTATAAAGTTATATACGCGTCTTCGTGTGTGACCTCCCATTCTTCATGCCACTTTAACAAATTATTCACCTGGTCTTGTACCCACTGAGGCCAATCTTCCATGTAATTCACTTCGCATCGTCCAAACTCTACCCATTCTCCATCCACGTGAGCATGTGCAAATTCAACGCGCGCAAGTCCAAAGATTAGTGTGCCGAAGGTGAGTGTTAGTACAGTTCCTTGAAGAAACCGGCTAAGCTTTTCTGAAATATTCATATTTCAATCTCCAAATAAATTTAGATTAACCGACATGGTGTCGGGTTCAACTAATCATTCATTCGAGGTTTCGACCCTGCTATTTACCCAGACAAGTTTGCAACTCTCGTCCTTTCATCGGGCTGTTGTATTCACAGGCA
>VXUA01000080.1:0-363 GCA_009837185.1 Gammaproteobacteria bacterium
CGCTTTCATAGCATGTGCGCAAATTGCGCAGGTTTTCATTTGTCTCAGGCTAATGATCAATGCAAAGGCCGCGGTCGGATGAGAGTTTGCGCTTACGAAAATCAGACCACTGGAGAGGAGAGAACGAGAATGCAACTGAGAACCAAGGGGATAGTCAAAGACACTTGCCAACACTGTTATACAGCAGCCCAGATTTTGCAATGGAACGACGCCGATCGGGCGCGGCGCAATCAAGGCAACGCGGCGGTGCGGAGCCTCGACGTGCCGGCGATTTCGCCCTTTCGTTCACCGGGCGTGGAAGCCCAGAGGAAATGGAAGCGCCATGGCATCTTACGGCTGAATGAAGCAGCCACCCTTTACGAG
>VXUA01000080.1:373-2961 GCA_009837185.1 Gammaproteobacteria bacterium
TTGAAACGGGGGTGGTCGGGAGCTACGCAGACTTCCCCAACGGCTACGTTCCGATTCTCATCAGCCGGACGCCCGATGGATTCGTCGTGTTTGATACCGGACAAAACGCTCCGAAGCAGGAGCCCGCGCCTGAAGGCGTGCTGCGCGAAGGAGCCACGTTGTATGTCAAGACCGACAATGAGCCTGAAGCCCTGCAGCGCGGCATCCGCACCCTGGTCAACGCACTGCGGTGGTTACAGGAAGGTCGATGCTATTGAAACATAATTAGCAAAGAGTGATATCTGTAATACACATATAGAATGGGATATTTGAACATAGAAATATGCTATTGACAAAGACAATTGGCATGCTAATATGAAGATCGAACCGTAGCACTCCTCCTTCCTTTGGAGGGTGGATCGCCGTGGCGCATTCGGCGATCCGCAGAGCGGAATAGTCTCGCCATGTGCCAGGGGCCGCTTGGCTCCATATCCCTCGAACCCGATGATCTCTCAGGCAGCATCGCGAGAGGGCACCTTCAATCAATCCATAGGAGAAAATCCAATGAACCTGAAGCGCTTTAACAGCGGGTGCCGGAATTGGAAAACGCAGGTCGGCATTTTGGGACTTATCGCACTCTGGAGCGGGACGGCGGCTTCGGGCCTGCCGGGCAACCCGAAGGACCCGCCGCTACCGCCCACCAGCATGGGGGAAATGTTCGGAGATTCGAGCACCGTCAATCTCCAGCGCGTTTTAGTCCAGCAATCGTGCGGCAGCGCCAGCGTTCCGGAGGGCTCACTTCGTTTGCAGGACGGCAACACGCCGCGCGAAGGCCGCGTTGAACTCTGCATTGATTTTCCCTACGACGCTCCCGGTCCGGTGTGGAGCAGAGTGTGCGACGACTACTGGTCGGACGAAGACGCGATTGTGGTGTGCCGACAGTTGGGCTTAACCGCCGCAAATGGCGTAACTGTGAACGCAGAAGGTTTAAGCAGTTCGCACTTTGGCGCGGGAACGGCTCCCTATTCGCTGAATAATTTTCTATGCTCGGGCAACGAACAATCCCTGCTGGGCTGCCTCACCCTATTCGGCAGGAACATTGGATTCGACGCGAGTCATTGCGGCAACAACGACGCAGCGGGCGTACGCTGCCTGTCCACCACCGGCGATGCCACGCTGCAGGACCTGTATCTGCAGGAGACCGCCACCGCCAATGTGATCACCATCAAGCCGGGTCCCCAGGATAACCCGTATACGGGCTTCGTAACCGGCCGTTCCAATACTTCACGGAACCGGAGGTGCCTTTGACGATATCGGATATCACGATCTACGCAACCAAGACGGACGCCGGAGCGACCGTGGAGTACTACGACAGTTCGAGCAATCTGCTGGGATCCGGTCCGAGTCTGGCTGTTCCGAATCTTGCCATTGGCTGGACCCAGATCAACGTGCAGGTTACGGCCGACGATGGAACGGTCCAGGACTATGACGTGAACATCGACCGACGCTAGCCGCGTCGGGTTTCAATCCAGTTGCGGTCTGGCGCCAAGCGTGGGCGCGGCATGCGTGAGCGGACGCCACTCTCCATTGGCTTCCGGGAAGTGCCCAGGCGCGGGAATGCCGCCCCGCGTGTGCGCCTTTTGCTTTTTGAGCGCATTGAGCGCTTGGCGAATGGACCGGTAACCCAGGTGCTTGGCCGAATCCGTCAGGGAGACCATCGCGGCCAGTGCCGACATGGCCGATTCGTGCCCCGAAAGAGCGGCCAGCAGGTGTTCAGCTTCTCTACGTTTCATGACTATCTCCAAGAATGCAAGGACTACAATGTCAAAAGAGGGTTGATAGTCCTATGAATATACTGCACATAAGAACCAAATGCAATGGTTATTGGATAATATCGTTTATGGATATAAATATCTCCGACTGCCGCCTCGCGGGTTTGCCACGACGCTTCGATAAGAGGGGAGGAGCGAACCGGTGATTGCCTGGGAGTGCCTGTCGACTACTTCGCATATTCCGGGACGGGAGGTCGTCGGAAATTGCGGGGTGGTGACGGCGGAGTGCGTGATGGGCATCAACGTGTTTCGCGATATCGCCGGCGCTTTTCGGGATTTCGTGGGCGGACGCAGCAAGACGCACCAGAACGTGCTCAAGGACGCGCGGGTCGCCTGCTTCAGGGAATTGATCAGGGAGGCCAGGGCTCGCGGGGGAGACGCCGTGACGGGTATCCGTATGGACTACGAGACCATCGCAGGAGGGGGCAAATCCGGGATGCTGCTGCTGGCGGTGTCGGGAACGGCCGTCACGCTGCGCAAGGCCTGAGGGCCCCGCTATTCCGCCTGGCGTTGCGCGGCGGTGCGTCGGCTCGACCCCACTATGCGGCCATACCGGCGGGCGATGAAGAACATGGCGCGATCGGCCGGCGTGCGGCAAGGTGGGCCAGGAGTTCGTCGCGAGATTTCTCGAAAGCCGCCATTTGCCATGCGGTTCGCCCCCAAGCGTCTTTCAAATTCAGGCGCGAGCCTTGCAAGAGCAGCATACGGATGGTTGCGGTCAGGCGGTCAGGGTCGAAAATACGGCGAAAGCCGTAATCGCTGGCGCACGCGTAATGA
>VXUA01000080.1:2971-3479 GCA_009837185.1 Gammaproteobacteria bacterium
GCCGAATCCCTTCCGGGTGTTTGACCAGGGCCGCGAGATGAAGCGGCGAGCGGCCTTTCTTATCCTTGCGATTGGGATCCGCGTTCGCGGCCAATAGCAAGCGGAGGTGGTCCTCGCGGGCCCTGAAGGCTGCGGCATGCAGTGGCCCGGTTGCGCCATCCGGGGCATCGAGCTCCGCGCCCAGGTCGATCAGTTGCGCCAGCGCAAGGCTCGAACACTTGCCCGCAACCATCCGCAACACCGCCTGCCTCGGATCGGTTCCCAAACGACGCAGCAATTCATTGAACAGCTCCTCCTCGTCGTAGCCCAAGGCCTTCTGCTCGTTGGCGCGCAGGCGGGCGACCTGCCGCAGCGCCTGTCGGACAGCCGGCATCAGCCCGATTGAGCCCAAGGCTTGCCTTGGGCTGCCGGCCGTCACGCTCCGCGCCGTGCGGCTCGTCGGAGACGGAACCTCGAAGGATCTTTGCTTGATCATGACTGTTTCCTCCATTCCTGCCTGGTGCTCTAG
>VXUA01000083.1 GCA_009837185.1 Gammaproteobacteria bacterium
CTAGTTAGCTACGGGACTGTCAAAATTTTTGACCGCTGACCGTCGAAGTCAGGAAGCGATAAGCACCTATACGTCTCCCATCTGAGCCCACGACTTTAAACGTTTCCAAAGGAATCCCTTGCTCCCGTACATCTCTAGCGGCTCTAGGAGGATGGTTATACCCATACTTGTTCTTTAGTTCTTGGGTGGTAATGTATCCGTGTTCAAGAATGTGGTCGATTACGATCCTTGCTCGTTTAGCAGTGACAGCTTCAAGCTGAGCTCTGAATTTCGTGGATAAACGTTCCTCGTTTGGTACCAAATGAAAATTTCCTAAGTTTGTATGGAACAGAATAGATCTTTGTGGTTTTCCATTGGATTTAACTCTCGACTGGAAGCCACCGCACACCTTGTTTGTTCGCAATACGAAAGAAGAGAAGGAGAAATGTAGAGCGACTCGAAGGTCGTTTGAGATCTCCCAAGTAAGGTAGCTTGTGTTGAACGACCCGCGCAGATTTCTACTCGTGTAAGGTCCAAAGTTTTCGGTAGTCGCACACCATGAAATTTTGATCCTGTTCTTCCGTCATAGGAAACAGCAAACATGACGTTTCGCCTCACAAGTTCATCAAGTGAACTGCAAAATTCGTCGTGGTCGAATCTCCCAACGTAGCGATTATCTTTTGTTCCACAAACTCCTTGGTAAGGAGGATCCATGTACACCAAGTCTTCATTCGTGCATGCACGCAATACTTTTTTGTAATCGTGCGATGACAACAGTGCCCGCTGTTTTAGAAGCTTTGAGACGGTAAATATCCGCCAGCTCATTTCTTCCGGTCTCGCGCCCTTCCTTCGATTGTCTGGAGAATTATTGAACTCTCCTTTCGAATTGAAGCGGACGCCAGCCTTAACACACCTAGCTAGTAAGTACAGAAAGTCCGCTGGATCTGCACTCTCGTTAAATCTGCATCGAATTTCATTGAAATAGTCGCGTTCCTTCCCTAATTGCGCTTCCCAAACTGAACCGTATCTTTCTGATATGAGATGTGGACGTTCAATAATTTCTTTCCACAAAGTAATTAGAGGCTGGTGTGCATCATTGATCCAGAAATTCGTTGCTCGTTTACCCATTGCAGCGGCAATGGAAATTGCTGCAGAACCAGCAAAAGGTTCGACGATACGGGATGTCGAGGGAGGGAAAAAACGCAGAATCTCTTGAGCGATTTTACGTTTGCTACCCTGGTAAGGAATTGGTTGTGGAACCCTCAAAATTTAGAATCCTCGTATTCGACATGTTAGATTATAGAACTGTTCAAATATGTACTTGTTAAATCGGATTAATAACCGAAATCAATCTATGCTACGACATGTTTTGATGGAGATGACTGGTTCCGAGCACGCGTTGAGGGAGGCCATTTTCTCACATGTTGTACAACAAATTTCACCATTTGTCCTCGCAAAGAGAGCCTGTTTCGTACTTAGATTCGGTGTAGAATTCGCATTGGTCGTGAAAGACTATTGACGTTTTAGAAGTATTGGGGTAGTGCTAAGTTTTGGAGTGTCAACATGTTAGCGGACATAATTTAATTTTCTTTTTGAGAGGAGGAAACAGTTGTGTCCGGGAAGCATTATCCTGAGGAGTATCGAGAACAGATCGTCAAATTAGCACGAGCGGGTCGCAGTGTCGCATCGTTAGCTCGAGAATTTGAGCCGACGGAGCCGACGATTCGTAGTTGGCTCGCCGCGGCGAATGGTACGGAACCGGCCGCAGAGGTCGAACTTCGTCAAGAGGTTCGGCAATTAAAGCGTCAGGTGGCCACGCTGGAAGAAGAAAAAGCGATCTTAGCAAAGGCCGCGGCCTGGTTCGCCAAGGAGACGATCAAGACCCCCAACCGGTCTTTGAGTTCATAAAGGTGCACCGGGCCGAATTTCGTGTTACCACCCTATGTCGCCTGTTGTGCGTATCCAGCAGCGGCTATTATTCATGGTTGCGACGCGGACCCTCGCGCTGGGCGGCCGCGGATCGACAATTGCTGCCGCTGGTTCAACAGAGCCATGAGGACTCGCATGGCCGTTATGGAGTCCGTCGTATGAAAGCGACCTTGCAAAGACAAGGTCATCAGGTGAGTCTCAAGCGAATGTCACGTTTAATGTCGTCCGCGGGACTGTCTGCGGGCACTCGACGCGGTCGCATCAACACGACCCGTGCGGAGGGCTCGACCGTGGCGACCGATCTTGTCAAACGGGAATTTCGAGCCGACCGACCGAACCAAATCTGGGTGGCAGATGCGACCTATGTCCCGACCCAGGAAGGGACGTTGTATTTAGCGGTCATTAAAGATGTGTTTTCGCGCCGGATCGTGGGTGGGTCGACCCGTGCGCGCCAGGGTTCCGAGTTAATGGTTCGAGCACTACAGAAAGCGGTATCGGAACGAAGTCCTCAAGGAGGTGTCATGCATCATTCCGATCACGGGTCGCAGTATACCTCCACCGCGTTTCAGGCGGCCTGCCAAGCGGCGAATATCACCCCGTCCATGGGCACCGTGGGAAACTGTTACGACAATGCTATGGTCGAGAGTTTCTTCGCGTCGTTGGAAAAGGAGTTGATTCACCAGCAACAGCGGCGGCGCTTCGCGACGCGGTCGGAAGCGGCATTGAAAATCTTTGAGTACATTGAAGGCTTCTATAACCGCACCCGGTTACACTCAGCCTTAGATTTTCGATCGCCGGTAGAATTTGAACAAGCGCATACCCAGAGGAAAGCAGCTTAGTATGAATAAGGGTTCCAGAAATCGCCGGCCCGGATGCTGTGGCGAGGGCTCTGCCCCCGACACCCTAGGGTTTCTAAAACGGTACAAAAGTTGGACGCTGGCGCTACCGCTGTCCGCGGTGTTTCGCTGGATCGCATCGCTGATCTGCGCTACTCACTTAGCCGGAATCTTAAGATGAACGGGCATCCTTTCGACGCAAGATTGTGCCACTCGGATCATGCACCATCGGGTACCATATGATTAATCACCACAATATTGATGCCAACCGAACACATAAAACCGCCGACTGGGTATCTTTAGTGGACGCTAGCAGCAAAATGGGGCAATTCTTACAAGAGTTCCACATTCGTTCTGGCTCACCCATAAATTCTTTGTTGTCCGCTAACATGTTGACACTTCAACCAGCAGTACTACAAGCTTATTGCCGTGCATGAGTCTAGTACTAAAAACAGTAAGTTTCTGTTAAATTCCTGTAAATTTCTTTAAATATTCAAAACTTAGCACTACCAGTATTGGTTGATCTTTTCAACCTGATGGAGTTGATATGTCTAGACACTCTTCGCTAGTTGGGATACGCCTGAACAACCAATAACGAAGCTTCCGCTATTCCGATCACGGTGAGAATCTTTCCTAGCTAAGCTCTGTTGTTCTGTGAGTACACCGGTAGCTAGAGAGTCTTACCTAAACAGCTCATCCTATCTGCAATTGGAAAGGACGTCGAGTGATTACAGATCAGCGTTGCGTTCATGCAGACTCAATCCGGCTGTGTGGTAATCGTTGCGAATACGATCAACTATCACCCTCGCTCGATTACAGATCCTACTCGCTTCGAACTTGATATAAAATAGGAACAATATTCGTAGCAGCAAATCGCGAACCTAAATATGGTAAGAAGACCACTCCATTTCATATCGTGGCTGTGCGTGGGATTGCTAGTTCCGTTGTTATTATTCGGATTCGGCATGTGGGCCTATGAATCGCTCGTGGCAAACGATCAGCAGGGGGTTCCGTCATCTTCAAACGAAGTTGTACCCGGAGATCTTCAATCGCGAACAACGGTTCGTCCGAATCTCGATCCGTCTCTCCCCATCGACGATGTCGAAAGCCTGTTGATTGCTACGGATGGATACGCTAGGTCGGTTGCGTTTCGGGCCATACTATCTTCGGCTGATCAACAACAGTTAATCGCGTTACTTGAAGAATCAAAGGCGATTCGAAACTTCGACCAACGATTAACGACTCGTATAGAAATATTCCGTCGTTTTGCGGCAATAGCACCTGAGGCGGCGATGCTACATACATCTGAGCTCCCATAGAATCGTCGCACTCCAATTGTCGAAGCAGTCTTTCTTGAATGGGCGAGTTCGGACGTAGATGCAGCTCTTAGCCACCTAAGAACTCTTGGGAGTGCCGATCAACGCATCGGTTTGGAAGCGATCTTGCGAATGCGAAATGATTGGTCCGCTAAGCGCATTTTGGAACTCGCGCTCGAGTTCGGACATGAATCCCTTGGTGCAAACATTCTGGAAGAGCGTCAAATCATGCGTGCATTTGATGATCCCCGAGGTGCTTGGAAAGCTATCCTAGAAGACAGTCGCGTGGAAACCTTGCAATATGATACGCTCAAGACGATCCTCGAACTATGGGTGGACAGTGACGGTTTCGATGTTGTTTTTGAAGCAATGGATTCGATATCTCAAATATACATTCCATGGGACTTTCTTAATCCGATTCTCGTTCCGATCGCGCGAGAGGACCCACAATATGCCCTCGAGCTTATCGATGAGTTTAGCGAAGAAGTTCGCCGCACCGCCACCTTCACCGTCGTTCACGCGTGGGCGGACACTGATCCCCTGGCAGCTCTTAAAGCCGTAACCGAGTTGGACAACTATCCCGCGAGTGTGATAGACAATTTACTGACCAACGTTGGCTGGAATTTGCTTAGAGAATCTCCATACGAGGCGGTTGAGCACCTACCGCAGTATTTGTCGAGAAACTCAAGGAAGTATATATTGCAATCCGCTATGCGAAGGATTGTGTGGGATTCTCCTCAGGACGCAACTAAGCTCATTAACGAAATTGCACACGGTGTCGAGGATTTGGGAGGGGAGCTTGCTTTGGCATCGGCAAGAGAGGATGCTTCGGCCGCGCTTGACTGGATTGATGCCCAAGAAGAGACGCTACAGCCCATGTTGTTACTTGATGCAATACCTGCACTTGTTGAAATAGATCCTGATCTTGCGCTGAGTACAGCATTGAATCAACAAGTTCCCGACGATCAGCTGGGACTGGAATACGAAGTCATTCGGACTCTGGCACAGAGTGACCTAGCGCGCGACTGCAATGCTACCTCAGGTCCGCGAAGGCGAAACGAAGTCTAGAGCTTGTGCAGAACTCGGTCGCGTTATGATAAACCAAAATGAGCCTTTAGCCGCAATCAAACTAGGGTCAGAATTACCAGAGTCTGTACAGGACGAATATTTTCGAGCCATCATCAACGAACTCTACAACCAAGACCGAGTAGCTCTGTACGAAGTCCTTGATCTACTTCCGCAGCGCAAGTACCAAAGAGATGCAGCACTCTACTATCGCCGTCCCAGTTCACGTTTCGAAAGTTTTAATCGTAGCCATTGGTACTTCACGGACGAGGAACTGGAAAAAATTGAATCTTATCGAACCTTATGATGGGCCTACCCTCAGTTTACGCTCCCAACGAGACGCAGTCCGCGAGTCAGTCCATGCTCGTCAGACGATGTGTTAGGTCGCACTATGTCTGGTAAAGAGACTAATAACTCTTTACGACGAGCTAAGCTCGTTCCACTGTTAGTTGGCACGGGACTATCCATAGTACTGTGCGTTGGCTTTGTAGTGTTCTTCCGTCCGTTTTCAAATGAGGCTACGCAGACGACCGTCGGTATGTACGATCGAGATTCAAAAACTCCCAGTGTTGTCCCACTTCTTGATCGTACCGCAAGTAAAGACAACAATGTTGAACAGGAGCAATCTTCAGTGCTGGCCTCACTATTTGAGGAACCAACAAGCTACCTCGAAGGTTCAGTTACACTTGACAACGTGTTGCAAAGCGCAAACACTAAGAAATTGGTCGATTTACTCGAACAGTCACACAATCTTGAAAACTTTGAAAAGCAACGTTCAGCACGAGTTCAATTACTTCGCAAATTCGCGACTCTTGATCCGATCCAAGCTCTCACGTATGCCGAATCATTTCCCAAAATTCAGTATGAACATTTCGCTTCTTTGATTTATCGAGATTGGTCGTTGTTCGACCTAGATTCAGCACTGAACTACGCTGAACAACACGTTCCCACTCTTAGCATTGGGGGAAAGACAGCGATTTTTGAGCAAATAATTCGAACTAACTGGGATCGTCCAGAAGAGGTGAAGTTGCAGATAGCCAAGCGTTTAACCGTCAGATCCTCTACCGCGAGAGACCTGTTGGTCTCGATTGAGATAGACAAGCCTCTTGATGACCCAACAGCAGCATGGGAGGAAATGCTGAGCGGCAAAAACATTGGGGAAAATGAGAGTAACAGACTTCACCAGATCGCGGTAACAGTCATTGAGAACGACGGTTACACTAAGTTTGCAGAACTGGCTAGTGCTATCCAAGATCGTCAAATCAGAAATACGTTAATCAGGGAAACATTGTTCAGTCGACTGGACAAAGAAGGCATAGGGGTCATCTTCGAACATGCGGTACAACTGTTTCGGGAAACGGGTCGACCGGTGGTCTTCGAATTGGCGCGCCGATGGTCATACTCGGACCCACATTCAGCACTGAAGGCTGTGTCTGACATCCAGTTCTATCCTTTACGGGAACACTTAGTAAACACAGTGATTTCGAATTGGATCGACAGAACTCCCGGGGATGTGCTGCGCCAGTTGGACTCGTTCCCAGCCGAGTATAGAGAGGAGATACTTGTTGAGGGAATATGGTCGATGACTGCGGGTGAACCCGAAGAAGCCCCCGAGTATCTAGGTGAAATTTCAGACCTGAATACCCGATGGAGAGTCATGGTTAACATGATCCAAAACTGGGCATCGAGAAACATAGAGGAAGCATTCACTTGGTTTTTAGATAACCCAGATTTGGAACTTCCCTCTGGATATTCTCGCGCTGGTTTACTCCAATACCTCTTATACCGCGTTACCGCTGAAACTGGCCCATCCTTGTTCAAACTTGCTCTAGAGCATCCCACTGACGAGTCCGGTTCTGGTTGGGAAGGGAGTATCGTCGGTGCGATTGCCCGAGAGGATATCAAGAAAGCCAAGGAATTGCTATCACAAATAAGGGACGGAACGGGGCGAATCACTGCATATGCGGGAATCGGACAAGCGTTGTTCGATCAAAAAAACAGTATTGATGCGGTCATCGAGTTTACGGAAGAGATACCAGAAGACCAACATGTTGAGTTTTACGATGAATTCACAATGAGATTACGTCCGCAAGTGGTTCATGAACAACTTGACAAACTTCCAACACCAGAAGCTCAAGCAAGAGCAGCTTTAAAACTCCTGCAGAGAATAGCCGAGTCTTATAACCTCTTCACCGACGAACAGGTCGAACACATTGAATCGTTTCTGACGGACACAGAACGAACGGAGCTCAAGCTAGACGCACGCAGTACTCAACAGTGATTAAACCGGCACTGAAAACACTGTAAGAACACGCTTGGAATACTCTGGCGAGAATACGTCAGAGGGTTGTACGGAGAGGTCAATCGGTTATATGGATGTAATGTCCCTACAGTCGGCATCGAATGGCGTTGTACGAGCGTCAGCGGAAGTGCTCCACGTCATTCATCCCAATCTTCGCGGCCGAGTGAGTCGCAGCCAACGTCAGGTTTGTTTATTGGATGGCGATGTCGAACTTTATGCGAAGTACGCAATACTTTCGTGAATCCAGCGTTTACACTTGTGATTATCGTCAGGACAAGAGATGTTGGACCAACCATAGGAACGTCGTCAAAAACCCAACGACGCTGTATAAGACTATTAGGGCAAAGTACAAGCGCTTTGGCGTTTGTTTTCCATGTGGTTGAGTTTTCTTTTGGCGCAACCAGACGTACAGTACAACCATTGACCACACAAGGATCACACGTGCTCCATCGATCGACCCATTGAATTCAACGCCTATCAAGTTGAGGACTGCCAATGTACCGATGCCGATACACAATGGTATTTGCAAGAAAAAGAAAATTTTGTCGATCAATCCCCATTCAGACATGTTGAGCAATTCCTCAACGCTGGTTCTCGGAGCAGCGTAGTAGGCCTCCGATGGTGCACTGGTATGTTCGTCTTTAGACTTCACTTCAAAGATTAAGGCTAAAGCTTCACATGCCTATAGCTATACTGTTCGCACGCTAGACGTACCATCACATTAGTGTTCGTTTGCGAAATAAACTGTCGACAACTGTTCTTGGGAAACCAAACCACTTTCTATGTCTGTCTGCAACAACGAGTCTTTCCGTGAGATTGGATCACCCCACCCACCTCCTCCAGGAGTTTCAAACACTAGAGTAGCACCAGCTGGAATCCACTCTTTGCCTTTCCCGTTGTACTCCTCTCCTTCTTTTAGATACACACGACCAACCGCGCCATCCAATCCTCCACTTCGACCGCGGGCTGGATGCTGCACTCTCTCGAACATCTTTGAGAGCACAAAGGGAGCTTTGTGCATATGCGTAATCTCAATGATCTGACCTAAGCCACCTCGGTATTTACCAGCTCCACCAGAGTCTTTCAAGTATTCGCGGCGCAAAAATACCAACGGTGACGTAATCTCATTCACTTCTGTTGATGTGGTTCTGACACCAGAAGGAAACGCAGTAGTGGACAACCCATCTTTGTGAACACGAGCACCAGTTCCACCGTTAAAGATCGGATTGATCACAAACTCTGGCGCGTTGAAGTTCATACTTGCCGTTGAATCACTCATAAGTACTGGATTCCATATACACGAAGCCCCTTCACAAGGAACTTCTTCCGGCAAAACCTGACTGAGACACCCTATTACCACGTCAGGTAGCATCTGTCCTAGGGCATGGCGAGCAGACACTGCACAAGGCGGTTCTGCATTCAGAATGCATCCAGCAGGTGCCACCACCTCTATTGGTGCTAACGACCCTGCATTGTTCGGAATGTCATTTCCGACCAAGCATCGAACTCCAAAAGAAGCGTACGCTTCGCAGTACGGTAGTGGAACATTAATACCGTACCTTGAAACACCAGAAGTACCAGTAAAGTCGATTGCAATTCGATCACCTTCGATCGTGAGTGCGCAAACTACATGAACTGGTTGGTCGTACCCATCAACAGTCATGTCATATCGATAAGTCCCGTCTTTTAACTTCTGAATCTCCTGATGCATTGCGTCTCTAGAGGTATTCAGGATCATGTCACTGATGTCGGAGAAATCGTCAAGTTGAAACTCATTCATCGTGTCAATGAGTTTTTCCGCACCTACATCGTTGCAGGCGGTCAGTGAGTACAAGTCTCCCTCGGCGACGACTGGATCGCGTACGTTTGCGCGAATCAAGCGTAACAGCTCTGCCTGAACTTGGCCTTGCTTGAATAAATAGGTGATTGGAATCTGAATTCCTTCTTCATAGACTTCATTAGCATCCGGTCCGAACCCACGACCACCAACATCTGCAATATGACTCGTAGATGCAAATAACGCAACAACCTTACCGTTCAAAAACGTCGGTGTCACCAACGTGAAGTCATTCAGATGACCAGTGGCAAGCCACGGATCATTTGTGAGTAGAACATCACCTTCCCGCATCTTTGATATTGGAACTTCAGCGAGAAAGTTTGGTACCGATCTTGCCATTGCGTTCACATGGCCCGGAGTACCCGTAATAGCTTGTGCGAGCATCTCGCCCTTAGTGTTAAACACACCTGCTGACAGGTCACCAGCTTCTCGGACCACAGGCGAGAACGCAGTACGCATCAGCGTTTGTGCTTGATCTTCAACAATCGCTAGCAAGCGATCCCAGACCAATTGTCTTTCAATGTTTCCTACTAAACTCATATGGGTAGCCTTTCAAGCGATAGATGGTTCGACGGTGTCAACTTGCTAATACGATAGCCAGGTGGAACCACCGTAGTCGTGTGCTTTTCGGTGATCAACGCGGGTCCCTCTACGGTTGTATTGGGACTTAGGGATTCGCGGGATACAACCGTTGCTTCATGAACACCATGAATATCCACGAGTTCTTGTTTCGTGTGAGACTGATCGCGGACAGCTGTGTTGTCTTCATCGTCCTCAACACTCTCTAGTTCCTGTGCAGTGGTCGATACGTTCAACGTCCAACTCATAACCTCAATCTCGGTGTCTGGTATCACCTTACCGTACAACGCTGTGTAAGTTTCCTCAAAATTTTGCTGTAACCGCTGTCTGTTGGTTGATTCCGACCCAAAGGTCACAGTCACCTCGTGACCTTGTCCCACATAGCGCATAAAAGCAGTAGCCGTTTCTGTGACGTCCTCGGAACCGTAAAGCGCAGATGCTACTACCGAGTTCGCTTCCTTACGCATGTCTTTGATGATTTCACTCACAAGGTTTTCATCGAAATCGGACAGAAGCAAGTGCCTACTTCGAACGACTTCGTAAGAAATAGGGGCGAAGATAAAACCAATAGCTGAACCAACCCCTGCGCCTTCGGGAATGATCACTCGTGCCAAGTTCATCTTTTCGAGCATTCGCGCGGCATGTAGGGGGGCGGCCCCACCAAAGGCGATCAACGTTCGATCATGAACGGATTTTCCCCATTCCGTGGCGTGGCTTTGAGCTGCGGCCGTCATGTTTTCATCGACGATCTCAGAAATTCCCAAAGCAGTGTCTTCTAGCGATAGAGCTAAGGGAGCTCCGACCTTTGTAGATATAGCTTGAGTAGCCGCGGGTGTATCTAACGGCAGCTGCCCGCCGGCAAAATTACTTGGATCAAGTCGACCTAAGACACAATCCGCATCGGTCACGGTAGGCTCGGTGCCTCCTGATCCGTAGCATGCAGGACCCGGTGTGGACCCGGCACTTTCAGGACCGATCTGAATTCGACCCAATTTGTCGACCTGTGCGATGGATCCACCACCTGCCCCAATTTCCACCATCTCAATTACGGGGATTCGCACTGGTAGTCCACTTCCTTTCTTAAACCTGTAGGTTCGATCAACTTCGAATGCTCGAGACAGAATCGTCTTTCCCTGATCGAGGAGGCAGAGTTTAGCGGTAGTACCCCCCATATCGAACGACAATACCTGATCCAACTCTAATTCTCGGGCGATTACGCCCGCTAGAATCGCACCCCCAGCTGGACCGGACTCGACTAAACGAATCGGGTATTTCGCCGCAGTCTCAAGACTCGTTAATCCTCCGCCTGAAGTCATCATCAAATATGGACACCGAAAGTTTAGCGCATTCAATTTTTCTTGCAGAGACAACAGATATTTGCTCATCAAAGGCAACACGTACGCATTCGCGCACGCTGTCGACAAACGTTCGTACTCTCTGATTTCTGGACAAACGTCGCTGGATAGACTCAAAGGTATTGAATTCATTCGATTGCGTACTAGTTCAGCGACTCGAGTTTCGTGGTCCCCGTTGCGATACGCATGTAAAAAGCCGATGGCTACACTTTCAATTTCCTCCTCAAGCAAAAGATCGATGGCTTGTTGCACCGAGAATTCATCGAGTGGTACTAGCACGTCTCCGTTTGCGATTACTCGTTCTTTGATTGGAATGCGTAACTTGCGGGGTACTAAAGGAGTCGGCCGTTCAATATTTACATCGTATTGCTCAAAGCGATTCTCAAATGCCATTTCAAGAATGTCTCGATGGCCTGCTGTAGTCAGCAGAGCAGTTTTTGCGCCGCGCCTTTCGATGATCGCGTTCGTCGCGAGCGTCGTACCGTGCAACACAAGAGAGATGTGCTCCGGACTCGCACCACTTTCAGTGAACAGTTGCTGAATCCCAGCGATTACTGCTTTGCTCGGATCATCCCGTGTAGTGAGTACTTTTGTTGCGTGCAACGTTTGATCCAGTTGCAATACTACGTCAGTAAACGTACCACCAATGTCTACCGCTAACGCGTTTTTTCCGTTCACTAAATCTCAATATCTCCTTGTCGTGCACCCGTCCCTCCCAACCTGAGGAACGACATTCACTCTTAGCCAATAACAAGTACCACAGCTTTCCAATATAATCGTTGCTCATCGGCTACAGTCGTCAGTAGGTCCAGTCTAATTTTCATCCCTAAGAAGCGAGAATTCCGACACTTTGATCCCACTTGACCGCTAACCGGAAGTCTCCAGCTATACAGTTCGCATATTGGTTTTAAGTTATGCCAAACGACATAAAACTTATTTCTGGCACCTCTCACGAACAATTTTCACGTGATATCG
This sequence comes from Gammaproteobacteria bacterium, assembly GCA_009837185.1. Lineage (GTDB taxonomy): Bacteria > Pseudomonadota > Gammaproteobacteria > Pseudomonadales > Azotimanducaceae > Bin55. The sequence goes on from VXUA01000083.1 coordinate 12,174, forward strand.
CGGAACATCTTGGTCTTCCACTTACACAAACCGAGATCATCCGTTTCGGCAATGAAAACATCATGTTTCAGTGCAAGGAAAATGTTCGAGAGTCCGATGTTTTCGTGGTTCAATCTTCTTGTTCGCCGTTGTCGGACTATATTGTAGAACTACTCATCATTATCGACGCGTTGAAACACGCTTCTGCGCGCAGAATCACCGCCGTGCTGCCATATTTTTTCTACGCGCGCTCAGATAAAAAAGACCGCCCGAGAATTTCAATCACCGCACGTCTCATGGCCGACTTACTGGAAACAGCAGGCGCGGATCGAGTTTTGACGATGAATCTTCACTCACCTCAGGTCGGTGGTTTCTTTCGAATCCCAGTGGATCAGTTGAACGCAACTCCATTAGTGTGTGATCATCTGAGAAATACCACAAGTCTCTCAAATTCTGTGCTGGTTGCTAGTGATGTGAGCGAGGCTAAGGACTTGCGCGAATACGCGAATCGACTCGACCTCCCTATCGCAATTGTTGACAAACGTCGCGTAAGTGACGACGAACGTCCGCAAGCGGTGGGTTTAATTGGAGATGTGGACGGAAAGAACGCACTACTTGTAGATGATGAGATCGCTAGTGGTGGTACGATGCTCGAAGCGGCAAGATTCTTACAACTACACGGGGTGCAACGTATAGAAGCTGCAGCTGTTCATCCGGTGCTCTCTGGACGGGCTCACGAACGAATTACCGATTCACCCATCGAACGTTTAGTTGTTACGGACTCGATACCGATGTCTACTACTGAACCCAGTAAGAAAATTGAAACTATCACAGTCGCACCACTATTCGCGGAAGCAATCAAAGCAATCCACTCAGGCTACAGCGTTTCGACTCTGTTCAAATAGACCGGGAACCGGTTAGTCTAGATTTTTGGTAGAGTATGGAGGCTGGGGTCGGAATCGAACCGGCGTAGACGGAGTTGCAGTCCGCAGCATAACCACTCTGCCACCCAGCCTATTGGATCGCAATTAAATTGTACACGCTCTCGCGTAGTGCATTTGCGTCACTTATCGATGAAATCCGATCGCAACACCGGCCAAGCTGACCGCAAATGCATAAACATCGACCATAGCGTTAATGCTGTCGCTACATAAATCATAACGTAGCCCAAGATTGTCCAAGGACTGATCGCTGATGGATTTGAAAGCAACATAATAATTGCCAACATCTGCACTACAGTCTTCGCCTTGGAGATATTCGTAACTGCAACCTGTGACCGTACTTGTCTTTCAGCCATCCATTCACGTAAAGACGACACTAGCAGTTCCCGACACACAATTACCAGTCCAGGCAGTGTTAACCACAACCTCCCGTGCATACCGACCAGGAGCACTAGCGCAGAGATGACAGTCAATTTATCTGCAGTCGGATCAAGAAACGTACCAAATCTTGAAGTCTTACCAGTACGTCTTGCGATATATCCATCAAGCAAATCCGTGATTGAAGCAATAGCAAACAACAACCCCGCGATCCATTGATGAGTATCAGAAAATATATAGATCAACACGAATACTGGTATTAACAATATTCTCAACAGCGACAGAGTGTTGGGCGAAAAGATAGCCTTTAGGCTACGTAGCATGGAAAACCTCATGAATTTCAGCTGCTAACTTACGACTAATACCGGGCACTTTGGCGATCTCTGCAATGCTTGCAGTACGGATCGACGCAGTAGAACCGAAGTGCGTTAACAATTGTCGTTTGCGCTTTGGACCAATTCCCACTAATTCGTCTAGTTCTGATTGCTTTCGCGCTCGGCGTCGCGCCGCACGGTGTCCGGTGATGGCGAAACGATGAGCTTCGTCACGAATATGTTGTAAAAGGTGCATTGACCCGCTCGTCGGGTCTAATGATACGACTCCTTCGCCGGCACGCCAAACGACGTCAAGCTCTGGCTTACGGCCCTCACCTTTAGAGATTCCGAGCAGTACTATATCTTGGTCTGTATACGAAAGCAACAGTTCCTCTACTTTGTTAATTTGTCCTCGGCCTCCATCGATTATCAATACGTCAGGTACCTTTCCATCTTCTTTCAGTATACGCTTGAAGCGACGTTCCACGGCCTGATACAGAGCTGCGTAATCGTCCCCAGGTTCAATGTCAGTGATTCGATAGCGTCTATAGTCGGACGTAACCGGTCCATTCACATCAAAGACAACGCAAGCTGCCATTGTCGCTTCACCGTGAGTGTGACTCACGTCGAAACACTCTAGTCTTTGTGGCACGTTGTCTAGCTCTAAGAGCTGTTGTAAATCAAACAGTCGTTCTGATTCATTCTGACGGGCTCGCACATATGTAGCGAGCGCAAGGTTCGTATTCTCTTTGACCATTTCTTGCCACTTCGCGCGCGACGCCCGAACCTGTGAGGTGACTTCAACCATATGGCCGGCTCTTTTTGTGAGCGCTTCCGCAAGAACATTGCGATCGTCAAGAGATTGCATCGTCAGCACGGTTCGAGGAATGTTTCTTTCGACAGAGCCGAAGTAGTATTGCGACACAAACGAACTCAATACACTTGCAGAGTGCGCGTGAAGTTCATTTTTCGGATACCAATTTCGATGCCCCATCAAAATTCCATTTCTTATGAACATACCTTGAATACACACGTGATTTTCCGCCGTAGCAATCGCAAACGCATCAACGTCCCCCGAGGATTTATGCACGTGTTGTTCTTCTTGGACTTGACGTAAATCTTGGATTTGATCCCGTAGTCGTGCGGCTTCTTCGTACTGCTTCGAGTCCGCCAACTCTCGCATTCTAGACTTAAGCTCATCTAACAGTGACTGGCTCTTACCCTCTAAGAACAGCTTAGCTAAGCGTAATTCCTGATTATATCGGGCGGGATCAATCAGTCCGACGCATGGACCGCTACACCTCTTTATTTGATACTGCAAACACGGACGAGATCGATTCTTGAACATTGAATCCTCGCACGGACGTAGCTGAAATACGCGTTGCAATAGGGACAACGAATTTCTCACCGCTACTGTACTTGGATACGGACCAAAAAAAGTACCGCGATCGTGAGTACGACCACGGTGTCGCTTAATTTGAGGATACTCGTGCTCGGTGATATGAATGTAGGGATAGCTCTTGTCATCTCTGAGGAGAACGTTAAACGGAGGTTTTTCCCGTTTTATGAACGATTGCTCGAGTAACAGTGCTTCTGTCTCACTCTCGGTGACAGTAAACTGAATGTCTCTCGTTCGTTCCACCAAACGCATCGTCTTTGTCGCTAATCCTGTTGGTCGAAAGTAACTTAACACGCGAGATTTGATGTTATTGGCTTTACCTACATACAACACACTACTCTGTTCATCCAAAAACCGATAAACACCACATCGCGCCGGCAAAGAACTGAGTAGTGTTGTCGGGTCGGATGCCTTAGTAACTGCAATTTCAGTCATCGGTTCTACCGACACCCTCAGGAAAACGCTTGAAATCCCGTTTGGGCTCGGCCGAGAATCAATGCATGGATGTCATAAGTACCTTCGTAGGTATTGACCGTTTCTAAATTCACTAAATGACGCATCACGTGATATTCGTCAGATATCCCATTAGCTCCATGCAAATCTCGTGCCATTCTGGCGATCTCGAGTGCTTTTTGGCAGTTATTTCTCTTGAGCAAGGAAATATTTTCTACCGGTAGTCGATCCTCATCTAACATGCGTCCCAGTCGAAGACATTCTTGAAGACCTAAAGTTATCTCGGTCTGCATGTCAACCAATTTTGTCTGGACCAGTTGCCGCGCCGCCAGCGGTTCGCCGAATTGTTCGCGTTCAATCGTATATTGCCGCGCTGCTCGCCAACAAAATTCAGCCGCACCCATTGCTCCCCAAGTGATACCGTAGCGTGCTTGATTCAAACACTTAAATGGACCGCTGAGACCCTTGGCATCGGGTAATAGGTGACTCGAAGGTACAAAAACATCCTTCAGCACAAGTTCGCCCGTATCGGACGCGCGCAAACTAAGTTTTCCTTTAATCGTCGGAGTGGTAAACCCTGGACTGTCGCGTTCAACGATAAAGCCTCGAATGACGCCATCAAGTTTTGCCCACACGATAGCAATATCCGCGATAGGCGCATTGGTTATCCAAGTTTTCGTTCCGTTCAAAACAAATCCATCCTGAGTCGAAACCACTTTACTCTCCATACTTCCAGAATCGGACCCGTGATTCGGTTCTGTCAACCCAAAGCAACCAATCAGTTCTCCGGTTGCTAGCCTAGGTAGATACCAATCACGTAGTTCTTCAGTCCCGTAAATATAGATCGGATACATTACGAGTGATGATTGGACACTCAACGCGGATCGATAACCCGAGTCTATCCTTTCGATTTCCCTTGCGATTAAGCCGTAGCTTACATAGTTCGTATGAGCGCAACCGTACTGACTGGGAAGCGTTGCACCCAACAGATTACGTTTCCCCATTTCCACGTAAATTTCAGGATCGAAAACTTCGTTCCTGTTTGCTTCCACTACTCGCGGCGTCAAGCAAGATGACGCAAACTCAGCCGCAGATTGTTGAACAAGCCTCTCTTCTTCTGAGAGTTGTTCATGCAAACGAAATGGGTCCTGCCAGTCAAAAGGATAAGTAGGCAAAAGGGGTTCTCATATTGGTTTGATTAATGCGATGAAATTTACAAAAACGGAATCCAGTTAGCTCACAAGCTTCTACCGAATGGACATTAGTTGCGCGTACTTTGCGGCCGACTCAGCTACTCGAGAAAAGTAGTCATCGACATCTCGGTGTGCAATAATACTACGAGAGCAGTTTATGATCACCCCTAGACCGTCGCTACGACGCGCTCGTCTCAATACTTCGGTTAAATCGCCTCCTTGCGGGCCAATACCAGGTACCAATAGTGTTGTAGAGGGTGCGAGCTGTCGTACTCGTGAGAGTGCTTCAAGTTGTGTAGCGCCAACCACCAATAGAAGGTTAGGATTTCCCGCTTGACGGACTCGTTCAGCAATTCTTAAATACACTGGTTGTTCATCGCCGGCTTCTTGAATCCACGCCGAGCCATGGTTACTCGTACGACAAAGCAAAACTACTCCTTTGTCGCGATACCGAAGAAACGGTTCAACTGAATCCCAACCTAAATATGGATTGACAGTGACTGCGTCTGCGTTGTAGCGAGTGAAAGCTTCTTCTGCGTAGCGTTCCGCGGTATTTCCAATGTCGCCGCGCTTTGCATCCAATATGACTGGGACAGCAGGATATGACTCCTTTACGTACTCAATTATTTGAGCAAGTTCTTCTTCAAATCCCTGGGCCGCGAAAAACGCGTGATTGAACTTGTAAGCACAGGCGTATTGACTAGTTGTACGAACGAGAGTCTTAGAAAACTCGAGAAGGCTTGGAAATTCTGAGGAATGGTTTGACATCTCGCACCAATCGATGTCTAAGCCCACACACAAGCAAGAGTTCACACTGTGAATCCTCGCTTCTAAAGCACTGATAAACATGAACTACAAACTAACTCTGCGTCTAGGATCCATCTTCAGTCATGGACGCTGATTGTAGCATTCGTTCAACAGTATCGACCACTGCGAGAGTTGTTGGATCTAATTCAAAATTTAACAAACTACCAGTAGAGACGGTACGGAGTGTAGTGCGTCGCAGAGTTTCTGGAATTAGATTCACAACCCCTTTACCCGTTTCATGATCGAAGGAAGCTAAGGTAAGACTGACGCCATCGAGTGCAATGTATCCCTTCGTGTGAAAATATTTCCGCCAAGACCGGGGGACAACAAACTCTATTCTTTGTTCACTAGCGGTCGGTTGTGCTTGTACGACTTCTATCACATCGGCAATGTGACCCGAAAGTAAGTGACCACCAATTTCATCACCTAGTCGAATTGAGCGTTCCACATTCACCAAGTTTCCAGTAGACAAAAGACGTAGATTAGTCTGGATACGTGTCGCTTCGACCATTTCAAAACTAACCAACGAGTCATCTACGGCTACCACGGTCAAACACACGCCGTTAATCGCGACTGAAGCTCCTACCTCGAGGTTTTGCGTCAAACCAGTTAAGTCAAGTGTAAGTCGATGTACTCCGTTCTCTTCTTCTATCGAATGAACTTGACAGCACGCTGAGACAATTCCGCTAAACATGAGAATTAGGAAAGCTGACCCAAGCGACTGAAGCCGTGAAAATTTTGATCGTTGCTTTCGACTAGTCGGGTAATACTCACGTTAAACAGGCACCGAGACACTTCGCTGTAGAGAGTAGATCTTCAATGCAGGAAGTTAGATTAAGACAATTCCCACCTCTTGGGAACAGACAAGTCGGCTTGTCGTGATTCGGAAAGTGAAGCAAGCGTTCACCACTCCGTGGACTTCCTCACCAAGTGTCTGAGTTAGTCGAACCTGCTTACTCGGTTAGGTCCAAGACAATTAACCGTGGATCCCGCACAACGAATATGCGTCAAGAAATATGAGCACCCAATAAACTCATTCGGTCGTCGTTCGCCCAATTTAACTTTGTTTAGACTCAAGGTAAACACGCCAGCTGTTTTCAACGTGGTTCTTATATTCGATTCTCGCACGTTCAGCTTTAATCAACTCGATGTACTGTCCTGCCGAATCTCGATAATTTTCAAGTGTCGCATTTTCCGGTTCGGTGCCAATTTCCTCTCGAAGCTCTTTCATGGTATTTTCGCTTCCATCTAAATCGTCTTTGTAGAATTGACAAACTCCTTTGATAAATTTGACATTTTCAGGATCTCCTTCTCCAAGTTCACCCTCCGTCGCATTTAACGCTCGATCCGCGAACAATATACATTCGTCGAAATTGTCCAATAGTTGATGTAAACTCGCCAACGTATGCAAAACTTCTGCATCGTCTTTATAACCAACAGCTTCTTCATATATTCGAATGGCTTTTTCTAAGTCAGTCGTCAAGTACAAAGTTTGACCGTATCGCTTTAAATTATCGAAATTTCGTTCAATAATTTCTAGATCAAACCCCTCTTCGAAGACGAGTGCGGCGCGACTGTTGGCTTCCTTGATCTGCATACTAGAAATAACTTTCTTGTATTCGGTTTCTGTTTCCCACAAACCAAAATGATAGGCCGCTTCTATCGTGTAATATCCCAGTCCACCCTCTTCGTCGCTGATACCTGTAACTTCGTCTATTTTCGCATAATCGGAGCTCAGCCTTCTCCAGTGTTCTTTGTCTTCAATGAATTTCAAAACCAAAAACTTAGACAAGTCAAGAGCTTTTTCAAGGTAAAGATCTCGTTCTGCGGGGGTATCCATGAGTTCGTCGGATAGCTGTCTGTAAGTCTGCCACAATTGCACCCACCAATATTCTGGTATTGCATTTCCTTCTTCTTCTGACTTAGCTATCGCCCGTATCCACCACTCCTCAGTCTTGTAATAATCTTCCAGACTGTTGTAGACATTGGCGATGAACGCGTAGTTAGTAGATCCCTCGTCCCAATCGTTGGTAAGATCCAACCACCGCTGAAGGTAGTCTAAAGAAGTCTCATAGTCCTCATAATTTGCACTCGCATAAATCCTTGCAATCATATACAGGGTATTTTCTTCCACGTAATACTGAATGGAATCCCGGTACTCTAGGATTTTTTTCGCGTGTTTGAGTACTAGATCGTAGTCTTCCAGAATCAGTCCTAAATCCATATACCTTCGGTGAAAAATCGCGAGCTCAAAATCGTTCCAGCGTCTTGTACGTTCCACCTGTCGATCCAGCATCTCTCTTGCCCTGTCGTAGTCTTCTTCTTCAACTGCCGCGGTGATCTTTTCAAGTTGAAGAAACCACTCTTGAGAAGGGTTCTGTAGCTTTCGTTCCGGTCGTGGATCTTCTGGTTTTTCTTCGACTCCGCCTATCTGTGCACTAATAACGCCGACGAGATGCGATAGTGAGCTGTTGGGTTGGACAGCCTGCTCCACCCCGAACTCTACAAAGAACAATACCCCGCAGACAATCAAGCAGATAGAAATTGATCGTTTCATAAAAAAACCGTTTTTCTGTTCAAAATCCATATCCATAATGATACTCAGTTAATTGTTGGTATCGAGTTGTTTTCTAACACAGTCAAGCAATTCGGACCAACGTACATCGACTCCTAATCCATCTTCCTTTTGATGTTCTATCGCACGCGCTAAATACTCCTAGGCTGGAGAGTAACTTTGGGTTCGCCGAACACAAGCACCTGGTCGTCTACAGGATATCACTTCGGGTCTACAAACACGAGAAAACACTCCGTGGTTGTAGATTGGCCAGTGGTGTTCTATTTAAACTGCAGGATGAACTATCGAATCCCTCAGCGTAGGGAGTTACTACTCTTCTTCTATCTCGTATGTGATTCTATTTTTTACGTCCATGGTTCGAACCGGCTTACCGTTGACAATCTTTGGCTTGAATTTGAACTTCGAGGCAGCGCGGATTGCGGAACTGTCAAATATATGAGCTGGTTTTGACTCTAAGACCACTGGATTCTCAACTTTATCTTCCTCGGTGACGTCAAACTGTAGGATCACATACCCTTCAATTCCACGCTTCAATGCATCTTTTGGATAATCAGGTTCAGGTTTGAAGATTGGTAGGTACTCTGGGTCGCTGACGTCTGAATCTTCTTTGAGTTTCGCAGAATAGGAGCTCAGGCTTCTCCAATGTTCTTCTTCAATCAGTTTTAAAACCAAAAACTCAGACAAATCAAGAGCTTTTTGAAGATAAATATCCCGTTCTGCGGGTTTATCCTTGAGTTCGTCTGATAGCTGTCTGTAAGTCTGCCATAATTGCACCCTCCAGTGATCTGGTACTGCAATTCCTTCTTCTTCTGACTTAGCTATCGCCCGACTCCACCACTCCTCAGACTTGTAATAATCTTCCAAATTGTTGTAGACATTGGCGATGAAAGCGTAGTTAGTAGATCCCTCGTCCCAATCGTTGGTAAGATCCAACCACCGCTGCATGTACTCAAGAGCCGTCTCATAGTCTTCGTAGTTTTCACTCGCATAAATCCTTGCAATCATATACAGGGTATGTTCTTCCACGTAATACTGAATGGAATCCCGATACTCCAAGCTTTTTTTGCGTGCTCTAGCACTAAATCGTAGTCTTCCTGAATCAGTCCTATGTCCATATACCTTCGGTGAAAAATCGAGAGCTCAAAATCGCTCCAACGACTCGCAGGTTCCAGCTGTCGGTCCAGCATCTCCTTTGCGCTGTCGTAGTCTTCTTCAACAGCCGCGGTGATCTTTTCAAGTTGAAGAAACCACTCTTGAGAAGGGTTCTGTAGCTTTCGTTCCGGTCGTGGATCTTCTGGTTTTTCTCCGACTACACCGGTCTGTGCGCCTATCATACCTACGAGATGAGCCAATGAGCTGTTCGGCTGGACGGCTAGCTCCATACCAAACTCTGCAAAGAACAACGCTCCGCAAACAATCAAGCAAGTAGATATTGATCGTTTCATAAGACAACCTATTTAATTGAGAATTTCTACCAATAATGATATCCGGTTAGTTCGCCCTATCGAGTTGTTTTTCGACATAGTCAAGCAATTCGGACCATCGTGCATCGACTTCTAATCCCTCTTCCTTTTGATGTTCTATCGCACGCTCTAAATACTCTTTTGCTTTAGAGTAACTTTTGATCTTTACAAATAAATTTCCGGCAAATGCTAACTCACTCGCCTTTGGATTTTCAACGATCTCTAACCATTCATTCAAGCGACTATGGGCTTTAACGTGTTCTTTTTCTGACAGATAAAGCTCAGTTAATCGCAAAAGTACTTCTTCTTCTCTAGCGTACGAAATATTGTCCCTGTATTCGAGTACCTTTTCGAGATGGCCTATAGTTGCCTCGACGTTTTGCTGAATGTACGAGATCCGACTGGATATGTACGCTAACTCAGCCTGTTCTGAGAGAGTCAATTCAGTCTCATTCTCCCAAATTTCAGCTAGCTTCTGTTCGGCTTTGGCATAGTCTTCATCCTGTATGTGTCCGTCTACTACACCGAGGGACTCGATCGTCATTAAATTAAACGATGTGATGTTTTTCGGTGGTCGATTGTTGGGCTCTACCGATTCGTTGGAAACCGGTTCTGTGTTCTCCTCAGTCGCATCGATCTGATTTACGTTGACAGCCGATTCTCCAGTAATGCTAATGAAACCGAGCATCGATAAGAAACAGCCTGTGGAGAATGGATGTGAGGAACTCAGGCGACGTCGCATTCTGAAAATCACAGTTGTTATTTCGTCAGGTTCTTTTTTAGAGCAATCTTGTGCTCACGCTAGGACGGTAAGCTAATGAGACACTAAAGTTCGACATGAGCGAACATAAACGTTCCCCTTCGATGACTCAGTTACACATACGCACTGAGACTCGGTCCCTCTAACCGTGGCCGTTACCCAATGCAAATACGATTACTGAAACTAAGGCTGAATGTTGGAATCCCTCAGCCTGGGGATTTATTGTTCTTCCTTTAGCTCGTATATGATTCTGTTCTTCACGCCGCTGACACGAACAGGCTGGCCATTAAGAACTTTTGGCTTATATTTGAACTTCAACGCGGCTCGTATGGCGGATCGGTCGAATATGCTCGGAGGTTTTGCTTCAATGACCACTGGATTCTCAACTGAACCGTCCTCGGTGACATCAAACTGTACGATCACATACCCTTCAATTCCACGCTGCAACGCAATTGTTGGATAATCAGGTTCAGGTTTGAAGAATGGCATGTATTCTCCATCTTGAGACCAAGTGCCAGGGCCCAAGTCATTGAGACCGATGTCAGGAGTTTCGAAATCCCAGTCTTCCACCTCTGCACCTATGGTAGCTTTAGTTACTGCCTTAGGGGGTTCTGGAGGTAGATCTTCTACCGGAGGGGGTGGCTCCATGTCGCGTTTAATAGTATCCACTGGTAGATCTTCAATCAGTCGGACAAACTCCATGATCCGAATTTTTGGAGCTTCATTTAGAGGGTTCTTGTCAATCGCTATCACAGCCTGCATGATGTAAAGTAACACAACGGTTACAACAGCGCCTGCTACTAAGCCAATGCCATATCTCGTGAACATATTTACTCTCCTAAATTACCATAAGAGAACTTTCTGCGGTACAAAATCATCCTTGTATCGCTGACATACTTGACGTGAGTCAAAACTAGTGTCATTACTCATCAGCCAAGCTGCTTATCTCGAACGTATCGAATTTTATTTTACTCAGTTTTTTTGTAAAGGTAGAAAACTCCAGCTAGCGAAATCAACTAAGTTCTCTAGACAAATCCAGCCCAACTTAAACCATCAGGTCAAAGAATCGGAAGACTTTCCCGATTATGCACGTATGATGTCCCTCAGATGCAAGGTACTAGTTTATCACAACACTCGGTTCACCGAGTTGGGGCAGTCGGTCGGCTGGGTTGGGGAGGTCACAGTTCCTTGTCCTACCCGCTATTGAGGTAAATCGGCGACCCACAGGCAAGATTGCAATACAGAAGGCTCGGGGTCAACAGGAATACAGGAAGCCGCAAAGAGCTGGAATTCCTCTAAAAACAGCAATAATCAGGTTGGAATCCTTCCCGTCGGGGAGGGACTTCTATTCCTCCAACTGGTATATGATTCTATTTTTTACGCCGGTGACACGAACGGGCTGACCGTTAAGAATTTTTGGTTTGTATCTGAACTTCGAAGCAGCCCGTTTTGCGGAACTGTCAAATATGCCTGGTGGTTTTGCTTCTATAACCACCGGATTTTCTACTGTACCTTCTTCAGTGACATCAAACTGTACGATCACATACCCTTCTAGATTACGTTGTAAAGCGATAGTCGGGTATTCAGGTTCGGGTTTGAAGAATGGCATGTACTCTCCATCTCGATCCCAGGTTCCGGCACTCAAATCATCAAGATCTGAATTTTGAGGTTCAATGTCCCAACCATCATCCACCGATTGACCATCAGGAGAATCAGGAACCAACTGCAGGGGAGTCAGAGGAGGTAATTCTACCTGAGGAGGTGGGTCCATCTCGGGTTTCTTGGGTTCGACCTGTTTGTCTTCAACCTGTCGAAAAAAATCGATTTGAACTTTCGGAGCTTTATTTAGAACGACCTCGTCAAAAGCTATCACCGACTGCATGATGTACAGCAATACAACGGTTACAACCGCGCTTGCTACCAAGCCTATACCATATCTAGTAAACATTGTAAATCTCCTAATTACATTCAGAGAACTGACGGCGTTACGAACTCATCCCCGTATCGCTGACATACTTGAGGTGAACGAATACTGAAGTCTAGACACATCAGCCAAGCTATCCAACTCAAACGTATTAGACTTCTTTCTACCCGTTTAGTTCTTTCTGGCAGCACATTTCTGCTCGCACGAATAGCTCAAAGTTGTCTAGAAAATCACTCTCCCGGATGAATTCTCATTTAAGGGAGTCGAATGCCCTCTTCTGAAAACTTGTCCGCAAGCATTGGTACTGATACATTTCTAGTAGATGTAGCAGATGCTGGAGCACACCCTCCCCTTTGTAGGAGATTAATCTAAGATGTCTTGGGTAGAGTCGTTGTGTTTGATCGCGTCAAGTACAGAAATTGGACTTGCATTCACAAGTCTGCACTCAACAAGTCTTGTAGCGTTTCGCGGGGACTCGTCGCGACGAAACTGGGGATAGATTGACGGAGTTAAGTCTATCTATTCTCGATCAAACGAACTGTAACAGCAAGGTCGAATACAGTAAATTACAAGTTCACCAGAAAGGTGTCAGTCTTCCGTCGCTAGTGCAACATCTAATACTTTTGCATCTCGAGCAGCTTCAAGAACGGCTCTCACAGCTTTAATCTTTGCTTCTCGATCGACCTGAATGACAATGCCTCCCTTAGGATTCTCTGCGTGAATCCGCTCAATGTGAGCCCGGACCTTGTCAAGTTCCACTTGCTTCTTATCAATCCACACGTCGCCTCCTTTGCCTACCGCGATTAAAACGCTAACTAGAGGTTTGGGTTGCGCCGAACGAGCCTCGGGACGAAATACATCTAAACCCGGCTGTTTTATGAAAGTCGCCGTAACGATGAAGAAAATCAACATGATAAACACCACGTCTAACATTGGTGTTAAGTTAATGTCGCTGTCGTCTTCCGTATTACTTCGTTGTTTTCCTAGTGCCATATCTATTCCAATCTAGTGTTCCATAGTAAGGACATCATTGAGCAATTCCGAGTGGTGCGCAATCCTTCGTTTCAACCACGTAGCACCCAAAATCCCAGACAATGACGCTATCATTCCGGACATAGTTGGTATCGTGGCCGCAGACACTCCGGCGGCCATCGAACGTGCATTTCCACCCTGCGTTGCCATAGCATCAAAGACTTGAATCATTCCAGTCACGGTACCCAGCAGTCCTAACAACGGACACAGAGTAATACAAGTCAAAATAATTGGCATACTTCCACGAATCTTCGAGTTTGCCTGTGAAAGCATCGTGGAACGGATCGCATGTGCTGTCCAACTTGTTCGTTCCTCACGAGACTCCCATTTATGAACAACGTCGCTTACTACATTTTTATGTTCGAAGAAAAAGTAATAGGCGCGTTCAAAAATCAGTACCCACATGAGGAACGTCGTCGCTGCGATTAGGTAGAGGACGTCGCCCCCCTGATCAAAAAAACGGGAAATGAGCAGGTATACATCCATGCCTCTAACCCCTAATCGCTTTGCCTTGCAACGTCACGCACAGGCGTTCCCTTAGTCTCTGCGTGTTCGGCAATCAGACCTTCTGATTGCTCATCCAACACATGAATCACGGAACGACTAAATTGAGACGTCAATGCGTGAAGAAGAACAGTTGGAATCGCGACGCAAAGCCCGAGTACGGTAGTCATAAGAGCTGTAGAGATACCACCAGCCATAATTTTCGGGTCGCCCGTACCGAACAGCGTAATCGCTTGGAACGTTTGAATCATACCGATTACTGTACCTAGTAGTCCCATAAGCGGCGCAACCACAGAGATGACCTGAACGAGAGAGATGTTTCTTGTCAATGCAGGCATCTCATGGAGAATAGCTTCACCTATCTTTAACTGCAGAGTCTCACTATCTACATCTTTGTTTTCAGTATATACCTGTAGTAGTTTTCCGAGTGGATTATCGTCGCGTGGGTTATCGAAATCTTCTCGCTGCGCATTCACTTTCTGTCGGACAAAGAACAACACAACCATGCGCCAGACGGCGAGGACGACACCAACGATACCTACCATAATGATGATTGAGCCGACCATGCCACCCTGTCCATCACAAAATGGTAGCCAACACTTCCCACTTAACATACCACCAAATGGAGACCCGACCATTTCTCCAAACGTAGCTCGTTCGGTTTCAAGGCTCAATATTGATCCTCGCGTCGGATCGATCGCGAAGAATTCTGGTTTACCCGTACCCGGCTTTGCGCGGTGCAATTTCTTGGCGGTACTGGTGAATTCCCCCGATGGTTGCCTTGTTAAGTCAACGACCTCGTATGTATCAAAGCTGTAGTTAACGTATCCTTTTTCAGATACAAGGTTAAAAGCACCGACACGCACAAGGTCTGTTTCCTTGTCGCCGCCTTCATTAGTCGAGACCACACCTGTAAAACGTGTCACTTCCCCGGTCGCAATGATGTGTTCCAACATCAAACTCCACAGTTCGTTCAACTCGTCAACCGATGCAAGTTCCATGGCGGTACCCATCTTTTTCGCTAGATTGTTGAGAAAAATGTCGCGATCGGGAAGCTGTGCGCTCACCACCGATCCTAGAAAGGTACCTCGAGTTTCTCCTGCCACTTGTTGTATCACGCCAAAGAGCTCGCGCAACGACCCAAGTTTTTCGTCGAGTTCTTGTTGCCGGTCTGCAATTGTGGCGTTATTTAAACTGATCTCTTCTTCTAAATTTCGAGATCTGTTTGTTTCAGCTTCATGCTCCTTTTCGGCAGCATCAAGTAGACTGGCCTGATTCGCGACTTGTCTTTCAAAAGCATCAATGCGTTGTTGGTGAGCAAGATTTTCGACATCGCGCCGTTCTATAATGCTCTCCAACAGTTCGTCTAAAGTTCGAGCTTCGTGTACGGTAATCCCCTCGTCAACTAAAAGGCTACCAGAAGTCTCGGAGTCGCCGTCTTGTGCGATACTCCAGGCGGACATGAAGACTATCCCAGGTACAACCGCCCATTTCATAGTCGAGGATTTGTTTGAAAAATATTTGTTCAACACGATTAATTCTCCTCTTCCGCATCTTCTGGAGCTAGGATCGGTACCTGAAACAACCCACTTGTGAGTTGCTTATTAGCCATCTTTATTCCATTCTTGATTGGTGTGTTATACTTGTTCGGAAGTCGCTCCCACTCTTTGGAGTGTGGGTTCCACCAACCTGTCTCATCTCCTTGCAGCGTTTGGTACACCAAGGCAATCCTGCCGACCCGCAGTATATTTACATTGTGTTCTTCGCCATCTGGAGGAAGAGCTAGTTTTTTCTGTGATACGTCCATCGTACGTCCGAAATCGCTCTCAATTTCATACGCGCGTAAGACCTGGGCAAATTTTTCTGAAATTTCGACATCATAGCGGTTCACCACTTCGCGTAAATCCGCGACTCGTTGTGTCCGTTCTTCCAATTCAAATGGCTTATCAAGTTTGATGAAGTTATCCAGTCCCTCGATCATCCGAGCCATCAACGGGGTTATCTCCGATTGGATCAAATCAACTTCTGCGATGGACTCTCGTAAGACCTCTATGTCGTCTTTCTGTTTTGCAATCTGCAAATCTAAGCTACGGTTGTGAACTTTTAGGCCATCGATTGTCTTCAACTTGTTGCGATATTTGTGCTTGAGATCTAAGTGCTCAGATTCCAAATGATTAATCTGTGACTGCGTTTCTTTCGCAAGTTCGTTCAAGGATTTGATTTCCTCAAATACATCTTCAAGAGTAGTTTGTGTAGCTAGGGTGACACAAACCAATGTAGCAACAATGACAACTATGTACCGAAGATTGCGGCGTAATAGCTTTCCTAGATCGTGGGTCATAGAGACTCCTACTCAATTTCTCCAAATTGGTCAAACATTTCCAGCACTCGTTTCCGCCAAAAAGCATTCGTGTACTTTGCCTAATCAAAGACAAAGAATGACGAATGTCCTTTCAACACGACCTAAACGAAGACCCTCCCAAGGTTTGCCGTAAACGTTCGTGAATGTAATGTATCAATACCAAAATGACGGAACAGTGCCGTCAAGTATCGGTACATAATAATACACAGGCACAAGATTTTATTAGCGTACTCTTAGATTTCAATAATCTTCGTGTGAATAGTCTCTCGACAGGTGCTCATCAAATCCCGCACGCATGAGTCAATGATATGCGAATTTCCAAGATTTTTGAAAATTAGAACCATAATTTAACAAAACGTTAATAGTTCGTAAGCTTAATCTACCCACAGTTGCATCACACTGGTAGCAAGGTATTGGCATCACAATCAATTCTTGTCGTTGAAGACGAACCGGATATTCGGGAATTATTGCGTTTCACGCTCCAACGCGCGCAGTTCAACGTACTTCCCGCCGCTGATTCTGAAGAAGCTATCCGGTTATTAGATGGCCCCCTTCCTTCTGTCGCAATTATCGACTGGATGTTACCGGGAATGAGTGGCATCGAACTTGCAAAAAGGATTCGATCGGATCAGTCCACTAGCGAATTACCTATCATTATTTTGACGGCGAGGAGTGGTGAAGCCGATAAACTGCAAGGCTTTAATTTAGGGATCGACGATTACATCACAAAACCATTCTCACCGCGCGAACTTGTCGCACGGATCCGAGCCCTCTTGCGGCGCGCCGGTAAGCCGCAAGATGGAAGTATCAACTTGAACGGCATTCAGCTAGACACCATCGCCCATTCAGTTTCCATAGAAGGGAAGCCTGTGCATTTACGTCCAACAGAGTATCGTTTACTTGAAATAATGATGCGCAATCCCAATCGCGCTTTTCAGCGCAGCCAGCTTCTAGACCAAGTGTGGGGTCGAAGCGTTTATGTTGATGAACGCACCGTCGACGTTCACGTACTTCGAATACGCAATGCGTTGAAACCACATAACAAACAAAACGTGATTAAGACAATTCGTGGGATAGGGTACAGACTCGACCATCAAACCGCGAACGCGTGAACTTCTCAACTATAGTTCTTTCAGTCATCGTGGCAGGTACGTTGATACTAGCCGGTGCGGTGCTTGATCATGTTTTAATTGGAGGTATTGTCGCCGTTCTTTGGTGCGTCGCAATGATGGCTTTGAACTTACGTCGGAGGACTCTGTTCAGGTCGTGGATCTCGCGCCCGTTAGCCCCTCCCACAAATACTCTTGGCGAGTACTATCATCCAGCTCAGAAAATGCACGCCGCTGTTCTCGCCCGTCGTAACCGGACGCGTAACCTTGTAGACGCGGCGCAAAAATATAAGAATATTGCAAATAACCTTCCCGATGGGCTAGTAATTCTCAACGATCGCATGATGATCGAAACGGTCAACCGAAGTGCTACCTCTTTACTAGGATTAACACCTGCAGACGTCGGAAAACCTATCGCGACACTGATTCGGCACCCAGATGCTCAAGTGTTATTCAAATCTGAGACTGAACATTTGGTGTGTGATGACATTCCTTCACCGGTGAATAGTGATCTTCGTCTCGAGTTACGTCTCTTTCGAGTCAGCGATCAAAAAACGATGCTCATCGCGAGAGATGTGTCCGACACGAGTCGCCTACTCGCCGTACGTCAAGACTTTATTGCAAATGTCTCGCACGAACTCCGCTCCCCACTAACCGTATTAATCGGCTACATTGAGAGTATTCGTACCGACGAGCTCGACCGCACAACGTTAATGGATGTTGTACAGCGTTTGGACGCTCCAGCGCAAAGAATGAAATCTCTCGTCGAAGACTTGCTCACACTGACCCGTTTAGAGTCGTCGCCGCTACCCGAGTTGAGTGCGTTATCGGAAATAGATGGCGAAAGCTTGATTTCTACAATTGTCGAAGAAGCGCAAGTTTTCGTCACGCCAAACCATCGTATTTCCGTCCAAGCGTCGCCCGGTGTCCCCATCCGTGGCGTCCATATAGAGTTACATAGTGCGTTTCTCAATTTACTCACAAATGCCTTGCGCTACAGCCCAGACGGAGGTGAGGTCACCGTCAAATGGTATCAACACGAGGGCATGGCTCGTTTTTCTGTCCAAGATGAAGGCGTCGGTATCGCACCTCAGCACCTCCCACGCATCACGGAACGATTCTACCGTGTCGATCCGGCGAGCTTACGTGTAACCGGCGGCACCGGACTCGGTCTTGCTATTGTTAAGCACGTGCTGAAACGGCATCAATCTTCGCTTCAAGTGAACAGTAAATTGGGAAAAGGTAGTACGTTTTATTGTGACCTACCAATCAATCATGTTGAGGAGGAACACTTAGAGCATGGAATGGCATAGATTTCTTGCAACCATCTTAGCATTTTTCTTTTCAATGCTTGCAGTTAGCACATGGATGATTGACGATCTACCTGAATACGAACGAGTAAGTGGAGTCTCCGGGAATCTGTCAAGTGTTGGTTCGGACACTTTGGCGAACTTAATGACGTTGTGGACCGAAGCTTTTGAAAAAGAGTATCCCAACGTGAAGATCCAGGTTCAAGGTGCCGGTTCATCGACGGCACCGCCTGCATTAACTGAAGGCGTAGCCAACTTCGGTCCAATGAGCCGCAAAATGAAGGACAAAGAGATAGAAGCCTTTGAGTCTCGATTTGGGTACAAACCGGTTGGTGTGCGGGTCGCTATTGACGCCTTGGCTATTTACGTGCACAAAGACAATCCCATAGAGTCCCTGACCATTCCACAAATCGACGCAATCTTCTCCTCAACTCGACGTTGTGGATATCCAGAGGACATTCGAACGTGGGGCGATCTTGGTTTAGAAGGGTCATGGAAAACTCGACCGATTCAACTCTATGGTCGCAACTCCGTTTCCGGTACGTATGGGTACTTCAAGCAAGTGGGAATGTGTTCTGGAGATTTCAAAAATACCGTCAATGAACAACCGGGCTCTGCTTCGGTTGTGCAATCGGTAACTGCTTCGTTAAATGGCATCGGTTATTCAGGTGTCGGTTATAAGACTTCCAGCGTACGTGCAGTACCAGTTGCCGAAGTTCCGGAAGATGATCCAGTGGAAGTTTCTTTTGAGACCGCGACCGATGGTTCCTACCCGTTGACTCGATACCTTTACGTTTACGTAAATAAAAAACCGGACACTCCCTTAGCTCCGCTCGAACGAGAATTCTTCAAGCTTGTTCTATCTCGAGCTGGGCAAGAGATTGTGGAAAAAGACGGATATGTGCCACTACCATTGAAAACCGTCGAACGAGAACTTCGGCGTATTGAATGATGAAATTTGCCGACTGGCAACCTAAACACAGTTTGTTCTCGCGTAGCTGTACCTTAGGCTAGTGGCTTCGACCTCCCCTCAGCAATTACCTGGGCTAGCCCTTGGGCGCGCGCTAGTTGATCGATTAACGAAAGTAGTTGTGGGGGTCGGAGGTATTGCAGTTATTGCTGCGATAGTTCTCATTATGGGCTACTTCGTGTGGGTGATAGTCCCAATGTTCGCGCCCGCGTCAATCAAGCTACTAAACAGTGTTGAATTACCTACAGACGAAGTGATATTTACGACATCAGACGACCGGTTTGAAATTCTGACCTTGATCAATGCTGATGGTTCTGTCCAATTTCTAGACACCACGGACTATAAGACTTTGTCCAACTCGCAGGTGTTATCGGAGCCAATTAAGCAACTTAAGCCGCTCTACCCTCTCGCCGACACATTTGCTGTCCGAACGACCGCAGATGATTTGATGTTTCTCAAGATCACGCACAACGTGCGATTTGATCAAGACGAACGTCGTATCGAGAATAAGGTAGAGCTCTTGTTCGACGCGAATGCAATCAACTTAACAGGTGTTGTTGACTTCGACGTTTATCGAAGTGAAACTAAATTACGGGTTGTTACCCTTCAGCAAGACGGGAGCTTGTTGTTGGAAGAATACCAAGACGTCGATGACTACTTCGAGCTCGAGGAGCCGCGGACACTCACGATAGATTCTTGGAATCGCAATCCGGAAGAACTTACGGTGATGCTCGGCCCCGGGGGAAGGTGGCTGTACGAATTCGAAGAATCTACCGGAGACTATCGTCTTCTTAATGTTGCTTCGATTCGACGATTCAGTGTCGAAGATACCGGTACCTTCGACGACACCGACGGAGACTTTGTAGTGACTGCTCCAGTACTAGGTCGTTACTCGTTTTTAGTCGCTAACGACCGAGGCGTGTTAGACCACTGGACGCTTGGGCCGGTCGGGGAAGGGCAAGGACTACGCAAGATTCGTTCATTTAAGTTTAAAGATCCGATTGTTCAAATCGTCACGGAACATCGCCGCAAAGGATTTTTGGCAATTGATACTGTGGGAACTGCTCATCTCGGCTACACTACGTCGGAGCGAAAACTCGCTGAACAGCCGATGAATGTGGTGCCGAAAGCGGTAAATTTCTCCCCACGAGCAGATCGTCTAGTCGCACTCCAAGAAGATGTTGTCGATGTCTTTAAGGTATCCAACAAACATCCCGAAGCGTCATGGGGCACGTTGTGGGGGAGAGTTGCATACGAAGGATACGAAAAGCCCGTGTATAGTTGGCAAAGTTCGTCCGCGGACACGGACTTTGAACCGAAGTTCTCGCTTGCGCCTCTCCTTTTCGGTTCCATCAAAGCAGCTTTTTATGCAATGCTGGTAGCAACACCCCTTGCCATTATGGGGGCCATCTATACTGCGGTGTTCATGTCTGAAGGTATGCGTAAGATCGTAAAACCTGGAATCGAAATTATGGCGGCGCTGCCTACCGTGATTCTTGGATTTCTCGCAGGACTGTGGCTCGCTCCGATCGTAGAAAAAAACCTAACGGCAATCATGCTCTTGGTCGTCATTCCACCGGTAGGTGTACTTATCTGTGCGTACCTCACGACGTTTTTACCAAGTCGTATCACCGCGCGTTTCGAAGGATGGTTTGGTGCCCTAACCGTCCCGGTGATATTACTGCTCTCTTGGCTAACTCTAGCCTACGGTGAGTCAATATGGCAGTTTATCTTTGGGACGGATATGCGCATGTGGCTAGAAAACCAAGGCATTGAATACGACCAGAGGAACGCCCTCATCATCGGTATAGCAATGGGGTTTGCGGTTATTCCGACGATCTTTTCGATCTCCGAAGATGCTATTTATGGGGTACCAAGACACTTGGTGCAAGGTTCTCTTGCCCTCGGTGCGACGCGATGGCAAACGTTGGTGCGAGTAGTGCTGCTGACGGCAAGTCCAGGTATTTTTTCAGCAGTGATGATAGGGATGGGGCGTGCCGTGGGTGAAACCATGATCGTGTTAATGGCCACGGGAAACACGCCAATCATGGACATTAATCTTTTTCAAGGCATGCGGACGTTTGCGGCAAATATCGCCGTAGAAATGCCTGAATCCGAAGTTGGTTCAACTCACTTCAGGATTCTGTTTTTAACCGCTCTTGTCCTATTCATTATCACTTTCCTCTTTAATACTATCGCGGAAGTCGTCCGCCAACGCCTAAGAGCACGTTATGGAAACCTCTGAACGGCTACCGCAAGAACACCGAAAGCTCTTTCGGGAACGAATGAGCCTAGGCCTCTGGTTTAAGTCCGGGGAGCCGTGGGTCTGGTTGACAGCCACAGCAGTTGGTACTTCAATCGTTGCAGTCCTAGGTTTGATCGGCATTATTGCCGTCAAAGGCTTGGCTCATTTTTGGCCTGCAGACGTAATCACCTTCGAATACGCGAATGAGCTTGGAGCTCAGATGATCGCGGGTGAAGTGGTACAAAGCGAACGCGTACCTCGTGAACAGTTTGAAGAGTCGGGTACTGGTCGTGTGCTTGACTTTTCTGGGGATCCTACGCGTCTGATGATCAAGTCCGGTAATCGCAAAGTTAACGCACCAGATTTTCGATGGATCTACGCTCACGACATCACCGAACGAGAAAAACAACAGGAGTTGATTACGTTTGAACGTTTGGAATGGGGTAACGCCTATGGGACTATTGTCGAACTAAGACAAGATGGTGCTGCTGTATCTGCAACGAATCCGTGGCGGGAACTGAATACACGCATCGGTCGTGTCGTTGATCTACGACGCCAAGCCCAGGTAATTCAAAATCGATCCATAGACCGGATCAACTACAAACTGGAGAAGTTGCGTTTAAAGCAAAGAAAACGCGAATTACAAGGCAACTTCAAAACTTCCGATCTAGACCAGCAACGCGAGCAATTGAACCAAGAATATGCAATAAAGGAACGCGAACTCAACGACATAGGTATCGAGCTGGACAGGGATGAAGTGGTGATTGCTATCGCGGGTGGGCGACAGTCTGTGATACCGTTGAGGAATATAGTGAGAGCGTGGCAACCCAATGCGATGAACGTTTTTTCCAAATTTGGACACTATTGCGCGAGCATTTGGGCGTTCCTCTCAGAGGGTTCTCGAGAGGCAAATACCGAGGGAGGGGTGTTCCCCGCCCTATTTGGAACAGTCCTTATGGTTTTGTTAATGTCGGTGCTAGTTACTCCGTTCGGTGTAATCGCGGCGGTGTATTTACGAGAATACGCTCGGCAAGGTGTCTTCGTACGTTTGATTCGTATCGCAGTCAACAATCTCGCTGGCGTACCCTCAATCGTGTACGGTGTATTTGGCTTAGGATTTTTTGTTTACCTGGTTGGTGGGACAATCGACAGCGTGTTCTTTCAAGCCGCAAAACCAGCCCCAACATTCGGCACTCCTGGACTAATCTGGGCATCACTCACGTTAGCGCTTCTTACCGTACCTGTAGTGATCGTATCGACGGAAGAAGGGTTAACTAGGATACCAAAGGCGTTGCGAGAAGGTAGTCTCGCGCTGGGAGCAACGAAAGCAGAAACGTTGTTCAAAGTCGTCTTACCCATGGCAAGTCCTTCGATTTTGACGGGCATAATACTAGCTATTGCTCGGGCCGCTGGAGAAGTCGCTCCGTTGATGTTGGTGGGCGTAGTTAAACTTGCACCAACTCTGCCCATAGATGGAAATTTTCCCTTCCTTCACTTAGACCGAAAGTTCATGCATCTTGGATTTCACATCTACGACGTGGGTTTCCAGAGCCCTAACGTTGATGCGGCGCGCCCTCTGGTTTTTGCCACAGCACTGCTTCTTGTGATAATCATTATCGTCCTAAACTTAACCGCTATCGCGTTGCGAAATCGACTTGAAGCACGCTATCGCGAGGCTCTGAATTGATGACAGAAAACTCTCTTCCCTCCGAATCTGTAATCGCATCCCCAAGCGGTGTTAAACTCGCGGCGAAGTTGGTAAGTTCCACAGACACGCGGAGCCCCAGCGAACTCCCTGCGGACGATGTCTGTTTAAAAGTATCCGATCTTGCTCTGTTCTATGGTTCTAATCAGTCGCTTAACGAAATCAATATGCGCATTCCACGACAGCGCGTAACAGCAGTGATCGGTCCTTCGGGTTGTGGTAAGTCTACGTTGATTCGATGTTTCAATCGCATGAATGACCTCATTGACGGTGTTAGTATTACTGGGCGTATCGAACTGAACGGCTTGGAAATTCACAACCAAGACGTTGATGTCGCACAACTACGTAGACAGGTCGGAATGGTGTTTCAGCGTCCGAATCCATTTCCCAAGTCGATCTATGAGAACGTTGCATACGGTTTAAGACTGGCGGGCAAAGTCCCCAAGTCTGAACTTGATGATCGAGTCGAGTGGGGGTTAAAAAGCGCGGCGCTTTGGGACGAAGTCCACGATCGCTTGAATGACTCTGCACTTGGTTTGTCTGGGGGTCAGCAACAACGCTTAGTCATCGCGAGAGCGATCGCAGTAGAACCGAGTGTGCTATTATTGGATGAACCAGCTTCCGCTCTGGATCCGATCTCCACGCTCAAGATTGAAGAGCTGATCGCAGATTTAAAGACGCGTTATACGATTGTGATCGTTACCCATAACATGCAACAAGCAGCACGTGTATCTGACTTTACAGCGTTCCTGTACTTAGGAGAACTAATCGAATACGACGCCACTCTAAAAATCTTTACCAATCCGTCCGAACGTAAAACGGAAGACTACGTAACCGGAAGATACGGATAATATTTTTATTCGCGATGAAGCTGTAAGCTATGCAAAAACACATCTCGGGCGCATTCGACACCGAACTTGAAGAACTGAAAACAACCTTCACTGAGCTTGGAGGTTTAGCCGAACGACAAGTCGCTGACGCGATGAGGGCATTTTTTACCAATGATTCAGAATTAGCAACAACGGTAAAAAGCACTGAATTGCAGATTAATCGACATGCATTAGAACTCGATAAACGCGCGGAATTCGTTATCGCCAGACGGCAACCAGCAGCAACTGACTTACGTTTGCTAGTAAGTATTTTGAAGAGTAGCACCGACCTTGAACGCGTCGGTGACGAAGCTGAACGTATTGCCAAGTTAGCTGATCGTCTGAGCGTCTACGATTCGAATCGACCGTACCACGACTACCTGCAGGAGTTAAGCAACGGTACTTCGATAGCCCTCAGAGATTCATTGGATTGCTTCGCACGACTGGATGTTGAGCAAGCATTGCAGACTATTGCGGGAGACAGAGAAATAGACTCACTTTACGATTCCGTCGTTAAACATGCAACCAAGGAAATGAAGAAACTACCGAAAAAAGTCACAAACTCACTCGCGATCATTTGGGTAGCACGATCGTTGGAAAGAATTAGCGATCATGCAAAGAACATTTGCCAAACTGTAGTTTACCTAGTTCATGGTCAAATGATCATTCACAACTTGTTCGAATAATGCGGATAATCCGCCTTCCTGCTTACTCAAAAACTTTCAAAATTGAGCTGGTTGACACAATCGGAGACTCGCTAAGCTACATTAAATAAAATTTTTGCTCGTTTGGATTGATCCATAATTCAGTTCTACGAAACAACAAACTTTTAGTGGAATCTTCCGTCCAAGACGAATTAGCTACGACTTCGTGGTTCTTTAGATTCCGCTCAAGATTCTCCATCCTCAGAACAAGGACACAAAATTGAAATTTAACGGCACCATATCGTTACCGGTTACACTAGCACTCGTTATATTCGGCTCATTGGGTACGATGCACGCTGACGAAGACGCGGACGAAAGTGAGATTGAAGAAATCCACGTAAAAATGGAACCGTCTTTTGTGAAGTACACGCACGTAGTGAGTTCAGTTAAGATGTTTGCCTCACCGACCGATGTGCTGAAACCAATTTCGAGTCTAGCGTTTGACAACAGTATCGGGCAAATCAGAAGCCGCGGTTCAGAAGCAAACCACCTCGGAATTCAGATTGACGGCTACGACATTGCCGATACAGTTTCAGATTTCAATTTCGCGACGATCTCATGTACTGGAATAGACTTACTACACTTTTCAGCTACTCCTGGTTCTGGATCGATCGGTGGTGTAATTAATCTCGAATCTACTACAGACTCACAAAGCAGTTTAAATTTAGCTCACGGAACCGCTGGAAACCAAGCACATTTAGTGTATGGTTTCGACAAACACAACATATCAATCTCACGAAAAGACTGGGACGGCATCGACATACTGGGAGATGGTGATCTGGATGGAATTGAGCACGTTGTCGGGCACTATCACTTTGCAGGTTCAAAGTGGCAATCGACGATTAGATACGCGACGATTACGCAAGGATACGACCGAGGTAGGGCCGAAATCGACCAAGGCTTAGTTGGAGTTAACGGAGTATTGTTCGATCGGATAAACGTGCGTCTATCAACTTCACTGAACCGCGCTACTTGGTTTGAGTCGTTCAATAACAATACCACCGGTACTCGTACAAAACTTTCGTTGTCAACACCCGTGTGGAATTGGTTCACATGGGAACTTGATCAAGTGTACGACGTCAATGAGTCCGAGGTTCGCGGAGTACCGACACGCAAGCCAATTGGAGTGAATTATCTGCGCGCGAAGTACGAACAAACGTACCAAAATCTATCGTGGAATGCTTCGCTCACGCGTATAGACTCGACTCAAGATGAACCGATTCTGTCAAAATCCACGCAAGTTGCTTGGCTCGCGAGAGACATTGGAGCAGCTGAGTCTCAATTTGCTATTTATTTCGAGTTCGATCATCAGACCATAGCTTTTCCTTCGATGATTGATCGCTACGGATGGGGACAAAAGTGGTTACCTAATCCAGACGTCAAACCTGAACGCGGCACCGGCATTAGTTTTGGAGCTAAATACTCATCTCCAACTTCAACGATTCAAGCTACTCGTTTTACCACGCGATTACGCGACAAAATTTCCTTTGGTAGGAACGTGAGTGAGAATGTTGACTATGGTCGCAACCGCGGCTTTGAATTACTATGGCGGCAATCTTGGAACCGACAAATTTCAACCAACTTTGCTTTTTCTCGAATCAATTCTGAAGCACGCCCCGGAGCGGACCAACCATACCGGGAATCGGAACGAAGACCGAAAAGCATTTTGGCTGGTACAGTTTCTTACTCCGTAGCTAGTCTGACTTCAAACTTGACGGTTCGATGGGTCGATGAAGCTCTTGATGCTTGTTGGCGAGGCTGCGTTACCTTGGATTCTTACTTGGTCGTTGACAGCGCGATCACTTACCGTTGGAATGATGTGATTGAGACATCGTTAGAGGTCTTCAATTTACTCGACAAGACTTACCACCACGTCCATCGGTACAACACCCCAGGACGACAGTTTTCCTTAGGAGTTTCTCTACTGCTTGGAAATTAGTAGCAAGTGAATCAGCCTTTCTCAACCACCTTCGATCCGTTGTAAGAAAAACACTTCACTATCAGGTGAGATTTTTTCGAACCACGCATCTTGGAATAACTGACCATCTATCGCGACCATCGTAGAAGTTAAAACAGACTCAATCCCCGGCCACGTTTGTTCGAGTATTCTGACGAGCTGGCGAAACGAACTACAGTCTACTTCTAGCTCATGGGTCCCGTCCGTGAACCGATGTAAGTGATCGGGAAAAACTACGCGCGCCATACTTCGCAGGACCTAAAGCAAGACGACCGAGTATTAGTCTGCCTCGTCAATAGCCGCGAGTACGTTCGGCGGAGACAAGGGTAGATCGTTGATTCGAAATCCAAGCAAATCCCTTACTGCATTTGAGGTCGCGGCAAGTGGAGCTACTATAGGCGTCTCTCCTACTCCACGAACACCGTAAGGATGTGAGGGGTTCGGTACTTCAACGATTTCGCAATCGATCATCGGCATATCCGAAGCAACCGGTACTCGATAGTCTAAAAAGCTGGCGTTTTCAACAACACCGTTTTCGTCGTATATGTACTCTTCATTTAGTGCCCAACCTAAGCCTTGTACCGCGCCGCCCTGCATCTGACCTTCAACATAAGAGGGATGAATCGCGCGTCCTGCATCTTGTATCGCGGTAAATGCTTTAACGTCAACCTTACCCGTCTCCCGGTCGATAGTCACGTCCGTCCAATTTACCGAGAAACAAGCACCGGCACCTTGTGCGTTGAGACTGGCGCGACCGAGTAACGGACCGCCTGTGCGACTCATGGTCTTCGCAATGTCCGCCAAGGATAAGGGGTCGACATCTATGTTCACTCCTGGTTTTGGCACGGCTTGACCGTCTCGCCAAGCCACTTGTTCAACATCGAGTTCCCAGGTCATCGCCGCACGAGCTTTACATTGAGCTATGACATCTTCGCACGCTTTCACGACCGCTAACCCTGTTGCAAACGTCGTTCTGCTCCCACCCGTGAGATTACAAAAGCCCGTTGATTCCGTGTCGCCAACATGAGCGTTTATCGTTTCATAGGGAACACCCAAGGTTTCAGCCGCCATCAAGCACATTGATGCACGAGAGCCGCCGATATCTGGACTCCCCTCCATTATTGACACCGCTCCGTCTTCCGCGATAGTAACTTCAGCGCTCGATTGCATACCTATGTTAAACCAGAAACCGACTGCTACTCCTCTCCCTACTTCTTCACTCGGCTTGTTGACGTAGTTCGGGTGTCGCTTGGCAGCTTCCAAGCATTCCACAAGTCCGATAGGAGGAAACTTCGGACCGTATGGCGCGACAGTGCCTTCTTTAGCTGCATTTTTCAACCGCAAGTCGATTGGGTCCATGTCAAGTTTTTGTGCAAGTTCATCGATTGCACACTCCATCGCGTGCATCGACTGAGGTGCACCAGGAGCACGATAAGCCGCTACCTTGGGCTTATTTACCAACACATCGTAGCCTTCAACTAGGAAATTATCGATGTCATATGGAGCAAATACGGACATACAGCCAGGTCCTACAGGAGAACCCGGAAACGCCCCTGCCTCGTAAGCCAACCAGGCAGTCGCTGCGGTTATCCGACCGTCTTTTTTAGCTCCAACTTTAATCTTGCAAAGTGTCGCCGACGCAGGACCAGTAGCGCGAAAGACTTCCTCGCGGTTCATCACCATTTTCACTGGTTTCCCTGTCAACTCTGATAGTCGTACTGCAACTGGTTCAAGATATACCACTGTCTTACCACCAAAACCTCCACCAATTTCCGATGGTATGACCTTGATGTCTGAAACTGTCTTATTTAGCACCCCCGCGGTAGCGCTACGTACTTCGAAGGGTCCCTGAGTTGTGCACCAAATGGTTACGCGTCCTCCGGGATTACTCGTCGCAACACAAGCATGCGGTTCTATATATCCTTGATGCGCAGATGGGACCCTAAATTCTTCTTGAACTATCACATCTGCTTCCGCGAAACCTTGTGTTACGTCACCGCGTTCAAATCTTTGCGTCGCAGCGATGTTGCTCGGTGGGCTACTTTCATCATCGTTGGTACGCAAATCTTCACTCACAAGAGTCGACTTCTCCTGCATAGCGTCGTCTAAAATTAAAACCGGTGGAAGCACTTCGTACTCAACCTCGATCCGTTCCAACGCTTCCTCGGCGATGCGAGGCGTTCGAGCTGCGACTGCAGCTAGTGCATGGCCGTGATACAGTGCTTTGTCGCGCGCCAGGATGTTTTTGCTCAAACTCAAGGTGACTTCTTGAGGAAAATCGGCACTTGAAATAGCTGCGTAAACCCCTTCCATTGCCTGAGCCTTGGTTAAATCAATTCGCTTGATTCGAGCATGAGCATGCGGGCTTCGAAGCACCTTTCCGTGCAACATGTCTGGTAGGTTTAAATCCGCACCAAAATTTGCTCTACCTGTAACTTTTTCGACTCCATCGGGGCGTATTGGCCGAGTACCGATTGCCTTAAAGTTTGCTGCTTCTGCCATTTATGTTTGTGTTCCTTACTTAGTCGGTGTTAGTTCTTGTGCGGCGTCCTGAACTGCACGAATGATTTTGTCGTAGCCGGTACATCGGCATAGATTACCTGCTAACCAGTATCGGATAGTCTTCTCGTCTGGGTTTGGATCTTTGTCAAGTAGTGCTTTCGCAGCTACAACAAATCCAGGAGTACAGACACCACACTGTAATGCGGCATGCTCTAGTAATTTTTGTTGAACGACGTGCAAACCCTCTTGCGAATCCGCGATACCTTCAACTGTCGTAATTTCTTTTCCATCTGCTTCCGGCGCTAGAACTAAACATGAACAAACCAACCGGTCGTCCAAAAGAACCGTACAGGCTCCACAGTCGCCGGTACCGCACCCTTCTTTAGTGCCTGTAAGTCCGATTTCATCGCGCAGTAGGTCTAGTAAGGTCTGATGAGCTTCACACAGCACATCTTCGGGTCTACCATTGACAGTGGTGGAAACGTAAATCTTGCTCATATTTCTCTACTAATAGTTCGTTTCACTCGCAATTCCGATTCGACAAGGCTCGATCTTTCGCTATCGCACCGGCGCGCCGACACAGGACGCCGACGACCTTACGACGATACTCCACAGTACCCCTTTTGTCAGTAATCGGTTGTGCTGCGTCGCTACAAGCCTGGGCGGCTTGCTGTAATGCATCTTCGTCAGCGGTGGTACCGACAAGCGCCTCGGCAGCTGAGGAAACCAATAAGGGTGTAGGAGCGACTGCACCAATCGATACGCGTGCGCGTTCACAAATTCCGTCATGATTTAACGTAAGCGACACCGCGGTGCCAGCGACAGCGATATCCATTTCAGTGCGCGGTATAAAACGTAAATATGCATCTCCAGTCCCTGCAGAAGGTCTTGGTATTTGAAACCCGAGTAGAAATTCATGCGCCGCTAAGCAGTTGCGTCCAACGCCTGTAACGAAGTTTTCAGTGGGCACGGTTCGCGTACCCTCGTTCGTCGCGATTACACAAAGAGCGGCATTCACAATCAATGCAGGGATGGTATCTCCAGCTGGAGATGAATTGCACAGATTCCCTCCGATGGAAGCGCGTCCTTGGATTTGAGTCGATCCAATTAGATCAGCTGCTTCGAGCAGTCCTGGAAATAAAGTCTTCAATTCGGCATTCTCATTGAGTACGCCCGATGGTATGGCAGCTCCGATAAAAATGTGTTCGTTTTCGATCCGAACATCATTCGTTTCTTTGAGTGATTTGATGTCAACAAACAATCGGTGTGAATTATCAAATGATCGAAATTGCACGATTACATCCGTTCCACCTGCTAGTATCTGAGTTCGTTGACCTTGATCAGTCGCCCGTTGAAGCACTGCGAGTGTTTCCTCAACAGAGGTGGGGGCTACGTAACCAAAATTGGACATGTAATCTCCTGAAACTGGAAATAGCAAGGGTGGATTGAGAAGCAAATTTTATTGAACACCATTTGTCTTGATCGGTCATTGATGCACTTGAACTTACGTACTCTTCAGCGTCAATCTTCCCTTTGAAAATCGAACTGATGAATTTGTAAAGACTCTGTAGAAATTGTCATTAGCTCAACTCTGTACGAAGAGCTCACAATGTGCGGGAATGCTAAAATGCCCTTTGAAATTCGAGTCGAACTACCCAACATTTCATACCCATGGACGCGAACACACAAGCTCAATTTAGAGACCATCTAACGACAATTTCCGCTTTGTGGTCAGACAAACTAAACCAACATCAGTTCGATAGCGCGTTAATCGCAGCAGGCGCGAACACGTTCTATTACGATGATGATCAATCACCGCCGTTTCACGCCAATCCTCATTTCCTTCGTTGGACCGTCACAGAGAACAGCGAACATTGTTTACTCTTGCTGAATGGCAACGTACAACCAAAGCTTTTGTGGTATTGTCCGGCTGACTATTGGTATCTTCCCTCATCGGCCCCTGACTGGTTGTTGGATCACTTTGATTGCGAAAGCTATTCGACACGACCGGCTTTAGAACAAGCGTGCTTACAACACTTAACGAAGCTATCTCGAGTCGCTTTTTTTGGGACTATACCCTCGAAATTTACCGATCTCGAAAACGTCGAAGTTCCACCAAAAATCCTTCAAAATCAACTAGCGTACGCTCGTGGTTACAAGACTCCGTTTGAAGTTACACAAATCTCAAAAGCAACCGCTACTGCGGTTCAAGGTCATCTGGCTGCTTACGATTGTTTTGAGGCTGGGGGCAGTGAGTTTGAAATCCATCTCGCATACCAGGAACGGACCAAGCACGTCCATCATGACCTTCCCTACCCCAACATCGTTGCGCTGAACGACCACAGCAGTACGTTGCACTATCAACACTACGACCGGGATCCGCCGGCTCGGAGACTTAGCTTTTTAATAGATGCAGGTGCAAAAGAACGATGCTACCACTCTGACATTACCCGGTCATATAGTGCAAATCCCAACGATGCATTTGCTGACCTCGTTTCGTCCGTAGACGAAGCACAACAGTCGCTAGTCGCACAGCTACCAGATCTCGCAGATTTTGTCGAGTTTCACGAGCGCGCACACCTTGCGATGGCAGAAGTGCTGGTAACTCAGAAGATAGTCACTTGCAGCGCAACGGCAGCGTTTGAACAGCAACTAACCGACATCTTTTATCCACATGGGACCGGGCACCTATTAGGTCTTCAGACTCACGACATAGGAGGTCACATAGTCGATGAGGGAGGTACCGAAGGGAAACCACCCACACGATTCCCATCGCTACGACTGGTTCGGCGAATTGAAGAAGATTTAGTATTCACTGTAGAGCCAGGAATTTACTTTATTCCTGTTTTATTGGACCGAGTTCGCGGGCACCAGGACATTAATTGGTCTCTGGTCGAACAATTTGTACCTTTCGGCGGGGTCCGGATAGAAGACAATGTTCTGGTCGAACCGAACGGCATCCGAAACTTCACCCGTGCCGCTTTTAGTGCTGCATGATCTTCGTCGCCGCTTTACGTCTGCGAATTTTCTGTTTCATACGAAACCATTGAATCAAAAGACGCTCGATCTGAATTTGTCGATTAAGGTTGCTCTGGTCGTGTACAGCTCGACGCGTAGCAATGAGTTCGTCCCAAAATCGCATAGCCTCTGGAGCTTTCTCGTTATGAACGACCCTCGCAGTGATGCGCAACCATCGGGCTAGTAATTCGTAAAAGTCCTGGTCTCTCAGCACCAGAGCGATATTTAGATCCACGGACGTGTCGCGCCAACCTTGCAAAAGATACGCACGAAGGGATTGCAGTTTCAACTCAAATGCTTCTTTGATAGCGAATGGTGCGTCGCCGAATTCGATCAAAAGGTTTTCTAACTCGTTTTGAGGGACTTTGTTTTCGAGCAACCACTGCACAGTATCATCCCGAGCAGCATTGTGTAAATGTATTCGGGTACAACGACTACGAATGGTTGGTAGCAACAAATCATACGCGGTCGTCGTCAAAATCCAATGAACATTATCGGGTGGTTCTTCAAGCGACTTGAGTAAGGCATTTGAAGCCGGAATGCTAGCTAGCTCAATGGACTCCAATATTGCAACTTTCCGCGACGCCACTTGAGAAGATAAGTGGACAAAGTCTATAGCATCACGTACTCGCTCAATCTTCAGCTTTGTGTCTTCGGGTCGAATCCACAATACATCGGGATGAGGAATCTCCCTGGGATCTCCCTCCATACCGATAATCTTCTGTGTCAATCGACATGCCAGTTCCTCGACGCCCCAACTGGGATACGCGTCGATCAATACCGCATGAGGTAAGCGATCAAAAAACGCTTCATTCGAGATCTGTTCTAATTTGTTCTCGATCCAAGGATAAGTTTGACTCATGACGATTGTGATACGAAGTTCTGCACCACCATCGAAACCGTCCGAGTTAGTTCTGTCAAGGGTACACTTGCATCAATCTTGACAATCCGCGACTCTGTCTCTGCAAGTTTCAGGTATGTGGTTCTTGCGTTTTCGAAGAAATCGATGGTCTCTTTTTCGATTCGGTCTTGGGTACGATGGGCTCGTCGTTGAAGAGCGGTTCCGACATCTAAATCAAGATACACGGTGAGATCAGGCCAGTACTCCGCATGGACCGCCTCGGCAAGGTGTGCGACGAGACTCAGAGTAAGGTTTCGGCCACCACCTTGATAAGCGAAACTAGCATCTGTGAAGCGTTCGCAGATCACCCACGTACCCACTTCGATTCGCGGTTTGATTACTTCAGTTACATGTTGCGCACGAGCGGCAAACATAAGAAACAATTCGGCTTCAGCGGTTACATTTTCTTCCCATTCGGACAACAATAACTTTCGGATTCCTTCGGCGAGTGGCGTGCCGCCGGGTTCTCGAGTGACAAAGTAAGGTATTGAGTGGGACTGCAATACTTGTTCAATATTCGGTACGACGGTGCTCTTACCGACCCCGTCGACTCCTTCCAGTGTTATAAACTTCCCCTGCTTCATTCAGTCGTTCTGGTTAAGCTGATACTTGCGCACGGCGCGATTATGCTCTTCGAGAGTTGCTGAAAATTCACTCGTACCATCTCCGCGAGCGACAAAGTATAGGGCATCACCAGGAGCAGGGTTAGCCGCTGCTTGAAGCGCGGCGCGACTAGGTGCAGCGATCGGCGTCGGCGGTAGCCCGTAGTTTCGGTAAGTGTTGTACGGGTGATCCATGTTCAGGTGTGCCCGTGTGAGATTTCCGTCGAATGCATCCCCTAAACCATAGATTATGGTAGGGTCGGCCTGCAAGCGCATACGCTTACTCAATCGTCGAGAGAACACTCCACTGATCTGTTTTTGATCTTCGATTACTCCCGATTCTTTTTCAATAATCGACGCCAATATAAGCAACTCGTAGGGTGTGCTCAATGGAGTGGCGGGATCACGTTGTAACCAAACTTCACGAAGTTCATCGAGCATCTTACGGTGTGCGATACTCAAGACTTCAGATGCCCGCATAGAAGTTGTATATTGATAGGTGTCCGGGAAGAACCAACCCTCGCCGTGGTTTGAAGGGATTTGTGTCCAAGTTTGTTCGACTTTCAACCCTGCTAAGGCCGTTTCGACACTTCGGTTTTTCAGATCGAAATCCATCTTCGCTACAGATTCCAAAATATTTAGAAACTCAGTGAAGGAACCACCTTCGGGCAAAGTGAGCGTTCGAGTTACCACGTTCCCTCGAACTATATTTTGAAGTACGGTTTCTGGCGTATATGTACCTGAAAACGAATACTCTCCCGCTTGGATTGAACCCGTGGAATTTGCCATTCGCGCTAACAATTCAAAGTAACCGACGTTTTGAATTATTCCCTGAGAACGTAGCTTGGAAGCAATGTCAGCAAAGTTGTCTCCAGGCTGAATTTCGAGTGTTTGAGGCTCTTCGATCTCAATTTCATGGTGTTTCCACGCTTCGAAGTGGCAGAACATCACCACACCCAAAACACAGACTAAGACCACTGTTGTCGCTATCGTTCGAGAACGATTCAGTGGTCCCACGATTACACTTTGCGAAAAATCAGCGTGCCGTTGGTACCGCCAAAACCAAATGAGTTGCTGAGTGCGTACTCAGCCGAAATGTCTCGTGCTTCCGTTGGAATGAAGTCTAAGTCACATTCCTCGTCAGGAACTTCTAAATTTATGGTTGGATGCGCCCGTTGGTCACGGAGAGTCTGAATTGAAACAATAGCTTCAACTGCACCCGCGGCTCCTAATAGATGCCCAAACATCGACTTCGTAGAATTGATTGGAATAGCACAATCTTCTCCAAATACCGCTTTGATAGCTTTTGTTTCCGCGATGTCGCCCAGCGGTGTTGACGTACCGTGAGCGTTAATGTAGTGAACGTCTTCCGGGTTAATGGCTGCGTCGGCCAGTGCACGCTGCATCGCAGCGATCGCGCCTTTTCCGTCTTCCGGAGGTCCGGTGATATGGTGTGCGTCCGCACTCATTCCAAAACCGACAATTTCTGCAAGGATCTCGGCACCACGCGCTACGGCATGTTCGTAAGCTTCGATTACCAAACAACCAGCGCCGTCCCCCAACACAAACCCGTCTCGATCTTTGTCCCAAGGGCGGCTCGCGCGTTCCGGCTCATCATTCCGGGTCGACAAAGCTTTCATTGAGGCAAATCCAGCAACCGCCAAAGGACACGTTGACCATTCCGCACCACCGACGATCATGCCTGTCGCATCGCCGCACTGAATCATTCGAACCCCGACTCCAATGTTATGGCAACCCGTTGTGCAAGCAGTAACGATTGAAATATTCGGACCACCGAATCCGTAGTCGATCGACACTTGCCCAGCGATCATGTTGACTATACTGGAAGGCACGAAGAATGGCGATACACGACGTGGTCCTCGCTCGAGCAACACTTGATGCTGGGTACAGATCATCCGGATCCCACCAATACCGGAACCGAAAGCGACGCCTACATTGGATATTTCGTTGCTAAGATGAATCCCGGACTGTTCAATGGCTTGAACAGCCGAAGCATAACCTAACTGAATGAATTCGTCGTATCTTTTGGCGTTTTTAGAGGTAAAGTGTTCGTCAACGTTAAAGTCTCTGATCCGCGCGCCGATCGTAACTCGATGATCCGTGATATCAAACGCGTCAATTTGAGCTACTCCACTGACACCTGCAACTGCGTTCTTCCAAGTCTCCTCAACCGTGTTCCCGATGGGAGTTAAAGCTCCCATGCCCGTCACAACGACCCGTGACTTAGACATTACGGTCTGTTTCGGTGGAAGTTCGACTTAATGTGTGAAAAGGGAACGCGATAATGCAACAACACCGAGAGCTCTAGTCGTTATCGGATTCGGAGGTGTTCGATATCTGGTCCTTGATGTAATCGATTACCTGTTTCACCGTCGCGATACGCTCGGCATCTTCATCAGGAATCTCAGTTTCAAACTCTTCCTCTAATGCCATAACTAACTCGACCGTGTCAAGCGAATCGGCACCGAGATCGTCCATAAGAGAAGCTTCGTCAGTGACGTCTTTCAGCTCACTCTTTAGTTGTTCGGCTATCAATCTTTTTACGCGCGCTTCAATAGAACTCATTCGTGTATGGGTCTCCGTATCTCGGTGTTATTAAAACAAACATCCCTATCGGGAAAAGGTATTTTACTTTTGCCGTCCATGGAAACTGTAGGGGGAACGGCGGAACTCCCAAAACACTTTGAGTGTTATCGCGATATTTTCCCCTCCCCAATTTCAGTCTCTCCGACACGTGATAGATACGTCTCTCAAGGCGCGAACATACCGCCGTTAACGTGAATCGTTTGACCGGTAATGTAATTTGCTTCGTTACTCACTAGAAAAGCGACTGTGTTAGCAACATCTTCTGGGGTTCCAGCTCGGCCTAAGGGCACACGGGCTAACAAATCTGACTCACCGCGCTCGGAAATTTCTGTGGTCATGTCGGTCGGAATAAAACCTGGTGCAACACAGTTCACAGTGATGCCGCGAGATCCTACTTCCCTTGCGAGAGCACGGGTAAACCCTTCGATTCCTGCTTTCGTAGCGCAGTAGTGCGCTTGTCCACGATTTCCCGTTCGTGCAACGACTGACCCAAGATTCACAATGCGCCCCCAGTGCTCCTTAAACATGCCGCGTAACACGGGCTTGGTAATGCGGAAAAATCCGGTAAGGTTTGTGTTGAGCACTTCATCCCAAATGGGTTCTGACATTCGAAGCAACAAGCTGTCTTTCGTGATTCCAGCATTATTTACCAATACCGAAATCGTTCTTTCAGAATCAGCAATGGTTCGTAAAGCGTTTTCGATCGATCGTGCATCGGTTAGTTGCAATTGGACTCCGCTACCGTTTGAATCTAGACTCTCCGATATGCGATCTGCTCCAGCTTGGGTTGTCGCAGTGCCGAATACGTAGAAGCCATCCGCGGCTAAGCGACTAGCGATCGCTTGTCCTATTCCGCGACTTGCACCGGTTACTAATGCCGATTTTTGTGTCATGTTCACTCTCTGATTAATTCTTCAAATGTCTTTCGGTTACTCAAAGCTGTTGCGGTAACCTCACGATCAATACGTCGCATGAGCCCAGTGAGGACTCTACCCGGACCACACTCCACGAACGTGTTTATACCGTGATCTATCATTGCTCTGATGCTCTGATGCCACAACACGCTGGAACTGATCTGTCCGACGAGATTTTGCTTAAATTCCTCTGTGTCGTCTGTGACTGTCGCATTGATATTCTGATAGATCTGAAAGTTCGAGTGCTGAAATTCTAAATGTGACAGTACCTCTTCAAGATGTTTTCTGGCACCGTGAAGAAGAGAGCAATGACTAGGCACGCTCATTGGGATAGGAACAAGTCGCCAAGCGCCAGCGTCCATACACGCCACCGAAGCTCGTTCGACGGCTGAAGTCAAACCCGCGATAACTACTTGCTCTGGGCAGTTGAAATTGGCTATCTCTACTGTTTCGTCAATTGAATCACAAACTTGTTGCACGCTTTCATCGTTCAGTCCAAGCACCACTACTATAGCACCCGAGCCTTCCGGTACCGCGGCTTGCATGATCTTTCCGCGTTCATGCACTAACTGCACTGCGGATTCGAAATTAAGCATACCGCTTGCTACTAAGGCACTGTATTCGCCGAGACTATGCCCAGCCGCGGCACAGGGCATCTCTAAACCAAGTCGACGAGTCATGGAGAACAAACCAATCGATGTCGCCAAAATAGCAGGTTGTGTAATTTCAGTCTTGTTTAACTTCTCCTCAGGTCCGTTCGCGACAATCGTCGTTAAATCTACTTTTATTACGTCGGACGCTCGCGCCAAGTGTTCCTGAATGTCAGTACCCAGTTCGGAGAGATCAGCAAGCATACCCACCGACTGTGAACCTTGCCCTGGAAATAGATACGCGACTCTCGCCATCAATTCAGTTTCTGTGATTGTTCGAAGTGAGACTCTAAGCATTGCGGCACTTGCGCGATTATTTCGTGCTTAGCCAATGTTAAGGCCGATCGAATTCCGATGTGGTTCGTGTTCCCATGACATTTCACAATGACGCCCCGCAAACCAACGAGACTTGCGCCATTGTAAGTCTGGGCATTTAAGCTTGTATTAACCTGTTTGGACACAGAATCATTCTTAGCGTCGTGTGAACTCTTTAGAGCATCTTGAACATGTTGTCGTGCTATCCCCAATGCCCCTTCAATGGACTTCAATACCACGTTTCCCGTGAATCCGTCAGTTACGACAACATCAGCGATACCGTCGAATAGCGCGTGCGCTTCGATGTATCCGACAAAGTTCACGTTTGGATCTCGAGCAAGCTCCACAGCTGTGTCGCGCAAGTATTGCGGTCCTTTGTGCGCTTCCGTTCCGATGTTTAACAGCGCGACCTTGGCTTCTTTCAGGCCACCTATGGAACTCGCATAGGCACCCCCGATACGCGCGAATTCACTGAGCAGACCACGACGACGCGCAAGGTTAGCCCCTAGGTCGAGCATCCAAAAGGACCCAGTTGATCGAGTGAACTGTTTTATCATCGCCGGACGAGTAATCCCCGGTAATGTCGAGATGATTTGTCTTCCGAGCACCATCAGTGCTCCGCTATTCCCCGTCGACACCAGAGCGTCTACACTTCTATTGGCAAGTAGACTCAAACCTGTTCGTAACGAGGAATCACTTTTCTTTCGCAGCACATCAAGGAGTGTTGCATGCTGTGGAACCGCAGTGGGACAATCTACAACTCGACAACGGTTCGTGGGAAAGTCAGAAAAGTCACTACGTCGTCCTATAAGAGTTAAACCGCAATCTGAGTTGGTATCGATAAAGTCCCGCGCGCCGGCAACGATATGAGTTGTAGGTGATTCTGAGCCGAGAGTATCGACCGCGATCTGAAATCGAGCGGCAACCATGGAAGTGTTCCACAGCAATAGCTATGGAACTCTAATCTTCTTGTAGATCGTCCTCGGGTATCTTAATCTCTCGTACTTGCCTACCTCGATATCGCCCGTCTGAGGCGACATGATGGCGACGATGAATCTCACCAGTGTATTGGTCTTCAGTGAGCGTTGGAGTAACTACTCGATCATGCGCTCGCCGATGATCCCGTTTGGAACGGGTCTTCTTATTCTGTTGGACTGCCATAAACTAAATACCGAGTTAAGTGAAACTGTTTACGACCTACTCGCTTTCATCAACCGCCCGATGTTGGCGAAAGGTCGATGTGTTGTTGGAGGGATTGCCTCGGTGTCCGTGTGTCGTCGCGGACAGGCCTGTTGGTCGTCGCAAGCTCGAGAAGGAATGCTCATAAGAACATCGTCTTCAATGAGTTCTTGCAAGGTAATTTTATCATCGTTGACGACGATCGCATCAAATTCGCCAAAAATCTCTCGAGCTTCCCGCTCCGATCGTACCAACCTTACGTCGAGATTTACATTGAATGGAATTTCTTTTTCCAACGAACAAGCATAACAACGTAGCTTAGCCTTCGTTGATATTTGACCAAAGACACGTACCCGTTCGTTTTCGTCAAGCGAAAACTCAAGTTGAACGCTTACAGCTTCGTTAAGCTTCCCTACCGCTTCATATAACCGTGGAAACGTAGGCATCGAGAGACTGCGCTGCCACTTACGGTTTGCACGGGCGCAGTCGCTCGGACAAAATACAATCATGACTATCCAAGGCACTTTCGCTGTTCAAGATGATAGAGACAATACAAGATACTGTCAATGTTCGCAGATTGAGCAATGGCTTGATGCAACCGAGGTATTAGTCTATGCCTGATCTTGTATTAGCATCATCTTCACAGTATCGTCAACAACAGTTAGCTTCTTTAGGGTATCGATTTCGTATAGCGACACCAGATATCGACGAACGGCCCCTTCCTTCAGAGACTCCCAGAGCTATAGCACAACGAGTTGCTACGATGAAAGCGCGGGTAGTCGCACAGAAATTTCCTAAATACGTTGTGATAGGTAGTGACCAAACCGGGGTGTGTAATGGACAACTGTTAGTCAAACCCAATGTTTTTGAGACAGCCCAAGACATGCTGCTTAGCTTTAGAGGACAATCAGTCTGTTTTTTTACAGCTGTTTCGGTGCTAGATCCAAGTGGTAAGACCTTGTGCGATGTTGTTAAGACCGAAGTTCAGTTCCGTGACTTTACCAAACGTGAAGTGAATGCCTACTTAACTCTGGACCAACCCTGGGATTGTGCCGGAGCTATAAAGTCAGAAGCTCACGGACCTCTCCTGTTCAAATCAGTTCGTTCTGAAGACCCCACTGCTATCGTTGGGCTTCCCTTAATTCGAACCTCTGAATTTCTTCGAGAGTGTGGGATCAACCCGCTGGAGCTTGTTGATGCCAAAACTCTTCAAAATACGACGGAACGGGAGCCTGAATAGTAAGACCATCGACGAACTGAACACTCAACGCATGTAGCAACATGTTTGGTGACCTGACGCTCCGTTGTATTGCGTATTTGCTATCCCCCACAATAGCATGTCCTTGATATTGGCAATGGACACGAATCTGATGTGTTCGTCCAGTTGTGGGTTCGATGCGAAGCCAACTCAACGAGTCTGAAGAACGTAGGATCTCAAATTTTGTCGCGGCCGCTTTACCAGATTTATGCACTTCTACTCGACGTTCATTGTTCGGTAGTCGAAATTTCCTAAGTGGTACTGTTATTTCACTAACGTCGTGAGGCCAGCAGCCTGCGACGATACCCTCGTACTGCTTCACGAACTGATGATGCTGTAACGCATGGTGGATTTCCAATAGCGCAACTCTTGTCTTCGCAAACAGTACGCAACCAGAGGTGTCGCGGTCAATGCGATGTCCCAATTGAATGTCGTCATCGTCAAAATATTCTCGAACGGCATCGACTAATCCAACATCCACAGAAGTACCTGCGTGAACTGAAATTCCACTAGGCTTGTTCACCGCGATCAAACGATCGCTTTCATAAATCACATTGTTGCTCACGACGTCAATGAGCCAACCGGGTACTTCTGCAGTGTTATCTTCTTCAAGCACGAGAGGTGGAACTCGAATACGATCACCTTCACTGAGTTTTAAGTGAACTTTGGCTCGTTTACCGTTGACTCGTACTTCACCGCTGCGAATCATTCGCATTATTCGACTTCGTGGAACAGGCTTCAACTCCCGCAAAAGAAAGTTGTCCAACCTCTGCCCAGCGTGCCTGCGAATCGTGAATTGTTGTACAGGAGTCATACCGTGTTTAGCACACTTGTTACTTTACAGATTGGTCTAATGTGTGTATCATATAGTTTCAAGTACACTCGAATGTGCATCTATCTGGTCGTGAAATCGCTTCAAGACATTTACTCAGAAGTTCCGATCAGGCCTTTGATGGAAAACTAATTGTCCTAGGTGAATAGATGACATTTTTGGTTTCACAAAAATTTTCAGAAACCCGAGTGATGTGATGTATTTACTGCAGTAACAATCAAGATTTCGATCCCGAAGTCAATCAGAACAACTACATTAAACCGAAATAACTGAAGACTTAAACGTGCCGTTTAAATCAAGCCGTGGTTTCGTAACCACGACGCCAACGGAATCAATCAAACTTTAGCAAAATTCCATGACACCCACGAGAGCCACTATACCTATAGCGCCCCGTTGTATCAGTCGATGGAGTAGA
Source organism: Gammaproteobacteria bacterium (assembly GCA_009837185.1). Lineage (GTDB taxonomy): Bacteria > Pseudomonadota > Gammaproteobacteria > Pseudomonadales > Azotimanducaceae > Bin55. Next base: position 54,320 of record VXUA01000083.1, read on the forward strand.
ACACTCCGTGAACCACGTTTGCAAGCAGGACCACATAGAGTCTTCGGACGACAAACGATGTAGCTGACTTTTTGACATTTCGGAGTCGAAACTCGACCAACAGGAAGTTTCGATATCATGAAAATAATGCTGATTAGCGTACTCAAATCTCGAGAAGTACGCGTAGCAATAGTCAATTCTAATGGTGCGCAGAATGCACCAGTTCTACATGACCTGCACATTGAGAAGTTCGCAAATCGAAGTTCTCAAGGCAATATTTACAAAGCTAAGGTCGTTTCAATCAATGACCAATTACAAGCGGCTTTCGTCGACTTTGGGGATTTGAAACACGGACTATTGACCCTCGACAAGATTCACTACAAATACGGTCGTCGTGGTAGTAGTGATGAAAGCGACACACCTGAACGCATCGCGGATGTATTGAGTGTCAATGATGATGTACTAGTTCAGGTCGAAAGAGATGCTCGAGTAGAAAAAGGTGCAGCTTTAACCGGTCAGATTCAGTTACATGGACAACATGTAGTACTGAACACGAACCGTCCTATCACTCGGATTTCCCGGCAAATCAATCGAGAACAGCGCGCCGAAATTGAAGCGATGCTGCCTAGGTTCAAGGTTCCGAAAGAATGCGGTCTCGTAATCCGGACCTCAGCAAGAGGGCGAAGCCAAAAAGAGCTACAAACCGATGTACGAGAGTGTGCTGATTTGTTGACACTAATTCAACAAGCATATTCCGATTCACAAGCACCTCGATTGTTGTACGAGGCTAACAACTTAGTCAATTCTGTACTACGGGACAATCTTCACAGTAACATAGACCGCGTCATAGTGGATGACAAAGGTATCTACGAGGATATTCGCAGTTTTGTGAAGTCCTATATGGCAGATTTTTCTGGCGACATTCAGCTTTATGAAGACGAAATTCCGTTATATACGAAATTCCGTATTGAAGCGCAGGTCAGTAAGGTTTTTGATCGCACTATTGAGCTGCCCTCTGGTGGTCAAATTGTGCTCGATCCCACTGAAGCACTTCTAACGATCGACGTAAACTCGGCGCAATTCCGATTCAACGACAACTTTCGCGACATGGTGTTGAACACCAATTTAGAAGCCGCGGAGGAAATTTTCAAGCAATTGCGACTGCGGGACATTGGTGGTCTCATCGTTGTAGATTTCATTGATCTGTACGAAGTTCAAGACATAAGGAAACTTGAAGATCGAGTCGCTCGTTTATGCGACTTAGATCGTGGTCGAACAAAATGGGAACCGATTTCTTCGTTTGGTTTAATGGAATTGCAGCGTAGACGGCCACGCTCATCAATATACGATACAGATTTTCAGCGTTGCGACGGATGTGGAGGACACGGCTATCGACAAACCGTGGACTCGGTTGGGCATCGAATCTTTCGTGAAATTGAAGCACGCAGTCATAGCAAGCGCATAGCACGAATTCGTGCCAGAGTAACTCCAGCCGTAGCACAATACTTAACTAACGATCTTCGGCCTCATCTAAGTATGGTAGAGATGCGATCCAGCGCAAAACTAGAAATTGTTCCAGATCAAGAAGGAGAAGATGCGTCTTTCGTCGTTGAGTCGTTCTCTACGACCTATAGCAAGACGCCTGTGAAGACGAAAAATTTCGAGCACGGAATACCCGAAAACGGAAAAGGTAAAAAGGGAAAGATTAATAGGGAAACCCAAGCTGAGTCGATTCAAACTGCTGCAGTGAAGCGTCCAGAAATTGAGCGCAAACCACCTAAGAAGTCTGAAGCTAAATCCAGCAAAGACAAAGCAGGATTCTCTAATGTCCTTGAAGGCGCGAATCGATTCTTCCGATTCGTTCCCGCAGTTCCATCTTATCTCTATCAGAGACTGTTCGTAGTAGAGAATAAATCCGAGAGTTCGACAAAAAACAATAAGAAAACTAGTGACGCTCGAAGAAAGCGAACTCACGACGAACGTAGTAAAAGCGGTGCAAAACACACCCAGCGCGTGAAACAGAAGATTACGCGACATTCTCCAAACAAGACTACTGCGAGTAGTTCGCAATCAAAGCGTATCAAAGAACGCACACTTCCTTCAGCCGTACCCACGACCAAGAGGGACAACGCACACAAAGATCGTGTAAAGGGTACTGCTAAAAGAGATACTGCCAAAAGAGATGCGAAGGCGGATACGCCACAAAGTGGCGAGCCAAAGAAAAAAGGTGGTAAAAAACCAAGTGGAACTAAAACTGCTGATACACCTACTTCAAAGGAAAGGACGAAAAGCAAAACACACGCGCCGCTAAAAGTAGAAAAAGCAGTAACGAAACAAAAAGCAGACCAGAAACCAAGTCTCGAAAAAAGACCCGTCGCTAAAACAGATGCACCAGAAGAAAAGAGCACACCTCAGCGTGCGGAAGCATCACAGGTAGAAGACTCACCCTCCCAGTCCAAGTCGCCGGGAAAGACCAAGAGTCATCACAAGCACGAAAAGCAGAAATTCGAGTACCTGAGTGCCCCTCCTTCAGAAGGATTACCAAACAACGACGAGAATCGAACGATACAAACATCAATGGAGTCGTCAGAAGAGATACCTACTAGTTCTGAAATGGAATCTCCGGAGACAGAAACGATGCCATCATCGAGTGTAGAGTCTGATCACACGAGTAGTAACGATCTATACGGATCAAGCGACCGAACCAAAACTGATGTCGATGCTATGCTTATGGATGACGACTCATCCGACAGTAAAGCTCGAGCTTCAAACGATCCTCGTATTCGACCTAAGGAGAACCGACCGAGACCCGTAGTGTCTCAGTAGTTCGCGGTACGGCAGCGAACTACTTCAACGATCGCTTCCCATAATCACCGGTTCGAGTACGAGACGAATGTCGTAATGACGTTCTACATCGTCGGACACGCGCGCGGCAACATCCAAAAACTCGGCCGCGCTCGCGCCCCCACAGTTAACTAAAACAAGTGGTTGTCGATACCAGACCAGAACATTGCCAACTTGCTTTCCTTTCCACTTTTGCGCATCAATGAGCCTCGCAGCGGGTACCCGAATCGATTCTCCTTGTGAAAATCCAACAATATCGATTTTGCCTCGTAAGCGATCATATTCTTCCTTCGATAGGGTAGGATTTTTAAAGAAGCTTCCGACATTTGGAAATTCGTCGAGATCGGGAAGTTTGCTTTGTCGTATGTCGATGACTGTTTCCGCGATTAGATCGTGATCTATTTCCTCAGATGAATACCCACTGAGTGTTTCGCGAACATCTCGATACTCTGTCATCAGTGGAAGTCTTCCGAGCAAAAAGGTTACATGAGTAATGATGACATTTGATACAACCTTGGTACGAAACACACTTTCGCGGTAGGAAAATTGACACTCTTCGTTGGATAAGACGCGAATTTCTTTCGTTGCTAAATCGAACACTTCTACAGTGTGCACAAGTTCCGAGAGTTCTCGACCGTAAGCGCCAATGTTTTGATACGGTGCTCCGCCAACATTTCCTGGAATCAGTGCTAGATTCTCTAAACCTCCAATACTCGCCTTGAGCGTGTGCATCACGAACTTGTGCCAGTTCTCTCCAGCACCAACTCGTACTAAGTGTTTATCTTCGCCTACCTGAGTAACGGAAATCCCTTCGATGCCGATATGGAGCAAGCGTCCTTCGATTCTAGATTGGAGGAGGAGATTTGATCCGCCACCCAAAAAATTTACCGGTCCTGAAAAATTTGAAGCCTCGACGAGTTGAGCAAGTGAAGAAATATGTACATATTCTTCGACATAGCTCTCTAACTTAAGGCTATTGAACGCGAAAAGCGAAAAGTTGCGTAAAACGGAAATGGGACGCGTCAGATTGGCAACCTCCCGTTCAGTTTACTCGATTCCGGTCGCGAACAATTCTCTGACTCTTGCCAAGTCGTCGGGTGTGTCAACACCTGCTGGTACCGGTTCGTTAACGTGATCCAACACAATCGAAATTCCGTTCTCAAGAAATCGAAGTTGCTCCAAGCGTTCTACTTGTTCCAAGCGCGAGGGACTCCAAGACGCAAACTTCTGGAGCGCCCACACTCGATACCCATAGATTCCCAGATGACGATACCAATGGGATTCGACTTCAGCAGGTTCACCGTCTGCAAAGTTACTTCGGTCCCAAGGCATCGGAGCGCGTGAAAAGTACAGCGCGTGCGATTCGGAATTTAACACAACTTTCACGACGTTCGGATCAAAGATCTCTTGAACATTTGAGATAGTCGAATACAAACTCGCTACGCCGTTTGTTGGTCTATCAATCAAAAGTCGAGCAACCTGATTTACGACTTGGGACGGAATTAAGGGTTCGTCGCCTTGCACATTGACAACTATGTCATTCGGTCCAAATTCAAGGTCTTGGATTGCTTCTACGATGCGATCTGTACCAGACGCATGATCTAAGGAAGTCACGACCGAAATTGCGTCAGTGTCAACCAACGTATCGATAAGCTGCTGGTCGTCGGCCGCAACGTAAACATGTTTCGCATCGGACGAGAGAGCTCGTTCAACAACGTGTCTTAGCATTGACTTACCCGCGATCGGTAAAAGTAACTTGCTAGGGAGCCGCGTGGAATTTAGCCTTGCTGGAATGATTACGGAAAAGGAACTATTCAAGTTCTAGCCTTTACGTTGATTCCGTGCTTGTAGAACAGTGACGTGAGGAATTCATCCATGTCCTCATTAAATTTCACGTTCACCTTTAGGTACCAAAAGTGACTTGTATCTATGGGTAACTCACGAATTTTTTGAGCATCTTTTTCGGTTACGATGATAACACTTCCGTTATGCTTAAGTTCATCTGTGCGAAAATGATGATGATCACGAAAGGGCTTTACTCTTGCTTGAATTTGGATTTGGTCTAACGTGTTCTGAAAACTGCTTGGATTACCGATCGCAGCGATTGCACGAAGTTGTCCAGCCTGCTGTCCCCTAAACTCATGAATAGATAACACTGAATTGTTCGATACGTTTACAAATTCAACGGGTTCAAGGTGCATAACAGATGTTGGCAAGTCATTGCAACTAGGTTCGCCTTTCACAACCAACCACTGAACGTCTTGCAACCTCGACTTCGGTTCGCGTAGAGGACCAAATGGCAACTGTAAGCCGTTACCCACGCCACGGGCACCGTCTAAAACCGAGATTTCAATATCTCGAGCTAATTTGTAGTGCTGCAGACCATCGTCGGCAATAATGAGGTCGATCGAATGATTGTCTATAAGGAATTGGGTCGCGCGTACCCTGTTTGGATCTACTACGATTGGAACTCCTGTTCTTCTGCGCAACAAGACATTCTCTTCCCCCACGTCGCGACACAGAGATTGTTGACTGACCATCATTGGATATTGGGACGCTTTACCTCCATAGCCACGACTCACTATCCCAACCTTGATTCCTCTTCGAGTAAGCCACTCGCACAACCATATAACCAGTGGAGTCTTACCCGTTCCACCAACAGTAATGTTGCCGACAACACATACCGGTACAGAAGCTTTCCAAGCTCTATTCGTATCGCTCTTGTATCGCGCTCGACGATACTCGACTACTCTCCGCAAGATCCATGAAACAGGAGTAAAAACTTTCAGCCAACTATGCTTGGAATACCACAACTTCCTTACCCCAATACACTTTAGTACCGAGCAACACCAACAGACTTATTCGGCGTTGCGAAATTGCGATGCATGGAGCGTCGCATATCGACCCTGCTTCGCCAATAGTTCCTGATGCGATCCTAGTTCAACGATTCGTCCGTGTTCGAGAACCGCAATGATATCAGCGTTTATGACGGTCGATAGTCGGTGTGCAACCACCAAAGTTGTCCGTCCTAACATCATTTCATCAAGAGCTGCTTGGATCAATCTCTCGGATTCAGTATCAAGCGATGAAGTTGCTTCGTCAAGGATCAACACAGGTGCGTCTTTCAGTATCGCACGAGCGATGAGTATGCGCTGTCTTTCTCCTTGTGATAGATTTGTACCACGATCGCCGACATTACTATCCAAACCGTTCTGCATCCTTTGCGTGAATATATCGACTCGAGCGCGTTGAACCGCACTCTCAATCTGCTCAGGAGTAGAGTTTCGAAGTCTCCCAAATGCAATATTGTTGCGAATCGTGTCATTGAAAAGAACAACTTCCTGACTCACAAAGGCGATGTGATTCCGTAGCGAATCTTTTGTATAACTTGAGAGAGGTTCGTCGTTAAGCAGTATTTGTCCTGACTCCGGTTCGTAAAAACGTAGTAATAGTTGAATTAGCGTAGTCTTACCGGCCCCCGTTGCACCAACGATCGCCAACGTTTGACCAGGAGCTACGTCCACCGAAATATCGGTCAACGTTTGTTTGTCCGAGTTCTGGTACGAAAAGTCCACGTGATTGAACTGAATAGCCGCCTGCGTGGCTTGAAGTTCTTCTCGTCCGTTGTCGAGTTCGGTATCGCGGTCAATGTGGTCAAATATTTCACTTGCTGCGGCGAGTCCTATCTGTAGTCGTGCGTTCAAATCGGAAAGACGTTTTATAGGACTGGCCAATGCGCCTGCTAATCCAATATATGTGATGATGCCTGCCGCATCCATCCCACCTTTGATTTGATCAATGAAAAGGACTCCGACAAGCGCAGCTATCGCAAACGCGACTAGCAATTGAATGAACTGTGCACTCGTTGCTTTTGTAGCAACCATTTTCAAGTGCTGTTGACGATTCTTTGTGCTCGCGTCCTGAAAGGCTTGAGACTGTTGTTGCTGCGCGCCGTACGCTCGAATCGTCTTATGTAGGAGAACAGTTTCCTGCCCAAAGTGAGTTACCTCGCCCATGGAAGATTGAATTCTGATGCTGAGTTCTCGAAATCTGCGCGATGCATAGTGGACGATCACGGCAACAATGGGAGCTAGGACAAAAAACAGTAGCGTCAGCCACAGATTGATCAGCAGCATCGCACCCAACATGAACATAAGCTTGCCACCGTCCTGCATCAAGATACGCAATACCTCCGTGGCGGTATCTCTTAGTTTGGAGGTCGTGTCCGTAAGACGGTTAGAAATGTCCCCTTGCCTACTCTCGTCGAAATACGAACAAGGTAACAGGAGCAATCGATCATGTAGCTCGCAACGAATCGTGTGTACCACAAAGAACGACACTCGGGACAGCAAAAACTCGCCCACAACATTGGACAAAGCGCGTACAAAAGCAGCAACACCGATCATGCATGCAAACAATATTGGTATCGGCCAGGGAACGTAGTCAAGGAAGTAATTCGGTATCCAAAACCAAGACTTTGTCGCGGCGGTGTTCGTTGCGATGTCGCTGGCGGACGTGTCGGAACTTGCCTCAAACGAGCTTACGACTGAACCGAGAATCTGGGCAAAAAACACTTCCGCTATAGCTGCCAGAAAAAATGCCAATAGGGCAATCACGAAATACCAAGCTCGACTCCGCACATAAGAAGTTAGCCGGCCGTAAGTCTGCCAGTCGTTTCTTTCAGATTCAGTAACCACGGTGACTGTTCAAGCCCAGAGTTGTTAAGAAATAGTGCAACGACTGTGCATCAACGAACAGCAAACCTAGTCGCGAGTTGCTTCTCGAACCAAGATGGACACATTCTTAATACCCAGTTCTGACAACGCGTCCAAAACCAGTACTATGGTTGCGTGTCGCACGTCGGCATCACCTCCGAGCACTACTTGAGCTTCGGGATAGTTCTGAAACGTAGCGGTGATATGTTTCATCACAGCGTCTCGAGAGAAGGTTTCTAAACGCACATCGTTGACCATAACGACACCTTCACTGGAAACTAGTATTTGAATGTTGTCATGATCTTGCGTGGCTAGTTCACCCTGTGCTTCTGGGAGTACGATCGCAAGAATGTTTTCTCGAACGGTGGTCGAAGTGACCATAAAAAAGATCAGTAACAGAAAAACAACATCAATTAATGGCGTGATTTCAATTGATACGTCTCGTCTTTGTGGCCGGTGGAACTTCATTGTTTAGACTCGACATCGAAACCTACAACCATTACATCAACAAGTCGGCTCGCTTGCCACTCCAAGTGTACGATCAGATGGTCCACTCGACGCAGGAAGTACCGGTAGCCAATGAGTGCCAGAATGGCTACTCCCAACCCAAAAGCTGTCGTTATCAACGCTTGCGAAATTCCACCCGATAGTTGGGACGGATCACCACCTCCTGTCGATACCAGTTCAGTAAATACTTGAATCATGCCGATGACGGTTCCCAACAATCCAAGTAATGGAGATATGGATGCGATCGTCCCTAGTACGGTGAGAAACCGTTGTAAGTCAAATATGACCGTGTTTGCGGTCTCTTCCATAACGTTTTTGACAGCATCTATCCCGAAGTCGGTCTTCCGCAATCCAGCCGCCAAAATTTTCCCGGAGGGTGATTGCTCAAGTTGACCAAGAAACTCGGTATCAATGTAGCCTTCTTCTTTAATTCTCGCTTCAATTTTTGGAAGTAACCAAGTCGGTGCAATTGCTGTTCTCCGCAAAACCCAAGCACGTTCAATGCACACCATGAACGCGATTACGCTGCAGGCGAGAATTGGCACCATAAGCCACCCCTCAGCTTGAATCAAGTCAATCACAATCTACGCTAGTCTTAAATTGAAATTTCGACGGCGAAGAGCTACTCTCCGGTTCCAACTTGAACCCATCGAATCGCATCGCCAAATAGTTTCCCGTCGCTATTGCTTGGCTCCACACTGACAACGGTGGTTCCTTGGTCCAATTGAGTTTCAGTAATGTATATCCAACCAAAATCACTCTCGCTGACATTCACGTCAATCACCTTAGAAACATCGCCAGCTTCAACAGTGAACTTGTACTCTCCGGCTATGCTCTGCCAAAAAAAGTTATTCAAGTTAGCCGTTCCAATTCGACCTCGTGGTAATAACCCCCGAGGATAGTCACCAAATTGACCTCGAAAATCGGGAAGATGAAACTCTAATAGCCACATCCCGGCACTTGGTAGGTCTGTTTGAAACGCAATGCTCTTTGGGTTTTCACTCTCACTGTACACCATGGTTCGACGGGGACTCCCCCAGGCACTTGGGTAGTCGACACGCCGCCAAGTTTTGACATCATCGACGTGCCTGCCGTTTTCAACTGAAACAGTTGAGTCTAGGTCATCAATCACAATACCAATTTCAGGTGGAGGGGAAGGTTTCCAATCGCTCGTTCGAAAACCGTGAAATTCTTCTAGTAGGTCTGGGTCGACGTTTCGAGTGTCTTGAACTAGTTTAGTGGGTACTGCGACCCGCCCCCCGCCAATCTTCAAGTTTAGAGGCTCCACGATTACGCGAATCGGCTCGCGCTCACTCACGATTCCTACTTCAACGCTTTCGCCGGGTTGTATGTAGACTACTGGTCCCTGACCAAATCCACCCATCCTCATATTCTGTGTGTCAAAGCTAGCCTGTAAGCCGATGTCGGCACCCAGGGCACCATACCCTTGAAATTCGGTAGTTACAGATGTTCGAAAGACTCCGGTGCCCTCACCGCTATTGAATACATGAAACAAAATTTGATATTCGTCTTCAAGCTCATCGGGCACTGCTCGCTTGTAGGTCTGAGCGGATGAAACCTCCAATTGTGGTTGTTTATTTCCAGAAAACCAATTACCGAGTACTTCTTTTACGGGCAGCCCTAAGTCTGCACTAGTCTCGTACAGATCTTCGAGATTGAAATTGGAGTGTCTGTATCGAACCAACAGCTCGTCCAACAGCAGCTTCGTGTCATCTCTACCCAAAACCTGAAACAGTTGGAAACTCAAATGAGCACAACGCAACCGGAGGGATTCGGCTAGGAAAGGGTTTAGATTTGACTTTATAGTCTGCTGAATCGACGACCCCAATGCTGCATTTTGAACTGCCTCCGTATTTAATCGTTTGCCCACAACGTCCTCTACGACGTCAACATGTCTTAAAAGAGGTTTTAGTCTTCCAAAGATGCGAAGACCGGTTCGACCCATTCTGTTCCGACCTTGCCAACTCCAAAAACCTTGATTAGACTCGCTTTGGGACGGTCTCATTTCTTTTGGAAAGTACCCGCTAGCGGAAAAACCATCCATGCTTGCATACCAGAACAAGTCATTCAGGTAGGACAATACTAAACTCAAAGCTTCAGCTTCTGGGCCAACGACACCAACTTCATGGTCCCAGTACGTATTGAACAGGTCAAGATGAAAATTAAATCCTTGAACATTTAATCGAAAATACTGCCTCAGAATCGTCACTAAATAGCTTCCCTGAGTCATGTCCATCTGTTCGAATAACGGGTACATGTACTCCGGAATGGTCTTCTGCCAGTCGATTGAGATTACGTCAAATTCGCGTAGTAAATAGGAGCACTTGTCAGAAATCGACAAATTTAAAAACGTGCCTCCTCCGTACACTCGATAGTGTTGCGGTACTGATATAAACCGGTAATCGCTACATGGGAACTCATAACCATCGGTTGAATTTGCTTCTAACTGTTCGGCTAGCGCGTCAGCAAGATCCTCTACGGATTCACCAAGGAGACTTAGCCGGTTCAAATGGTGCTCTGAAATTAGAACTTCAAAATTGGTACCACTAATTTCTCGACTCAGTACCCTGAGAGGTCCCGCGTATAAGCCGATAGAAGAGACAGGTACATCTGTAGTGAATTCATAGGTCTTGCTCGTTAATGGCGAGCCTTCCTCTTCTAACAAACGTCTCTTACCTGGTAGTGCGGGCTCCCAGTGTTTCGGTAATGTCAATTTAATACTTGAAGTAAAGAAGTCCTTGTGTTCTCGTAATTCGTGCAAAGGCAGAAATGCAGAAGGAAGCCAAGCAACTTCCTGTGGAAGCGCGACAAAATTAGAGCTGAAAATTCCGTGGGCATTCCCCATATAAGACAAAAGTTGATCCCAATATGGAATCTGTCTTATATCGGTGGAACTATCGAAGTAACCATAAGCTAAGTCCGGTTTGCCCTGATATGTGATAGACAGGCTTATCCTCTGATCTTGTTTGAGTGGTTGTGTTAACTCCACTCGTAGCGCTCCTTTTGCGTCCAATTCCGAATTGACTTGGACCTCGTCAAGCTGGACCTCCGATACGACAAAACCAGGATTCAACCAAATGGTCAAGGGGTCATCGTCCGTATCTGCCAGCACAATTGCAGAGAGTTCGGTCGTAACAGAAAGGTGGTGCTTAGGATTGAGATTCACTATTGCATGAACGTCAATTACGTCAATCTGTGGAACGATTGTTTCTGTACTGCGATCGCGCAAATCCGTCCATTGTCGGACCTTCGATGCTTGTTGCATAGCAATTGTGAAAGAAGTTCCGATACATACGACAAAGACTAGCCCGCACATTGATCCCACAATTAAATCTCGCCGCTTGAATACGTCCCGTCTCTGGTAGAACACAACAGCTAACAAAAACAAACAAAAAATCGCTGAGAAGTAGCCGGAGTAGCGAACAATATCAAGAATTCCTAGTTGTTCAGGATCCAGATCTGAACCGAACGTCCCTATTAGTGGCAATCCCTCGAAGAGCACGTGCTGAGACAAAGAGAATTGCGTAATCAGGAAATAGCCTCCGATAACAGTTCCTAAAAGTGCGCTCATAGTCAGTAAATTGTTCCTGAACAAGACGTTAAACAATAATGAAAGAACCGCAACGAAGCTTAGCATAACAGGGCAAGTAAACAGCAAAAACTCTAACACTGACGCGGTCGAAAAGCTCTCAGCGATATTGAAGTCAATGAAGTTTTGTAAGAACCCACACAGTTGGATGGTGCCCAAGAAAGCTGCCATCGGTACCCAACCGACAATGACTAACGCAAGGATCTTTGAAGCTAGTAGCTTCATATTTGAAAGCGGGTGAGTATCGACTACCTCGTGTATTCTGAAAAATTTGTCCCGCGTCAGTAGGTTCCGCCCCATGAAACATAGAAAACACGACATTAGTAAAAGGGGATAACCACCTAGGACTAGTAGCATGTGCTTCGGCGGCGGAGACATTACGTTATAATACTGTGAGGTGACATAATCCTCATAATACATTAAATACAGTGCTATAGATAGCAGTATAATAAGTGCAAATATTAGCCAGTAATAATACTGTTTAATGTATAATTTTATATTATGTATAGTAAAATTTATCAACTATAACTCTAAGAATTTAAGCATGTAATACTTAGGAGTTTCTCTTGGCTACGCGCATAGTTTATGCGGCTATCTTGGTAGTTTCTCATAACAATAGTTCGTGGCTGCGACGAAGCCTTCTATTGATCCGCAGTCAAAACGAATGCCTTCAAAGCGACAAGCAACGACTTTCTCTCGTCGAGCAATCGCGCCCAACGCGTCAGTCAGCTGAATTTCTCCGCCGTATCCAGGGGAAGTTCGTTCTAGTTCGCTAAAAATCTCTGGTATCAGAATATACCGACCCACCACCCCTAAGTTGCTTGGCGCTTCATTCACGGGAGGTTTTTCAATCAAGTTGTGAACCAAGTAAGTACCGTCCTCTTGCTTGGTAGCATCTATGATACCATAGCGTTCGGTCAACTCTGCCGGTACTTCCTCTACTGCGACGACGCAACACTGATGTTGCTGGAAGACTTCCACCATCTGTTCAAGGACGCCTTTGGATGGATGCAAGCACAGGTCGTCTGACAGAACTACCGCAAACGGCGAATCTCCAACGATGATCTTCCCCGTAAGTATAGCATCACCCGTACCGCGCATTTCTTTCTGTCGGGTATAGGCAATTCGACAGGAATCAGTCAATCTCGTTAGTGCTTGCAACTTGGTCTCTCGCGCCGATCCTTGAAGGTGATGTTCTAACTCAAAATTAACGTCGAAATAGTCTTCGATCGCGCGTTTTCCGCGTCCGGTTACGACTCCAATTTCAGTTAGTCCTGCGGCGACAGCTTCTTCAACTCCGTACTGGATCAACGGCTTATCAAGTATCGGCAACATTTCTTTGGGCATCGCCTTTGTCGCGGGTAGGAAACGCGTTCCGTATCCCCCCGCTAAAAACAGGCATTTATTGAGCACTATTTCCTCACCACTGTGCCAAAATCTATCTCAAAGATTTTAGTAAAGCACAGGTATGGTTAGATGTGTGTTGACTAGTCAAAGTTACAAAGCTAGCGAACCCTGTTAACTACCTGAAACAGTCGTGTTTAAGCGACTCTGTTAAGAGACTCTACTGGATCCTTCTTGAAAACGAGACGAAGTGGACGAAGAATTGCTACGAATCCTACAATCAACACTGCTAATATCGTCCAAATCAAGTCTTGTACCGCGACGTTTGCGCTCTCTAAGTACACAGTTAAGTCTGGTATGTTTCTTTCGTCCTCTTGGAACCGTTGGATGAAATGCATGATGTCGTGCGCATAGTGTGCCACAACGCATCCAAGGATCGCTCCCACGACGATACCACTGACTACGATAATCGCTCCTTGGCACATGAAGACAATGGAGACCCATCGCAACTCCGCTCCCAAAGTTTGTAAGATTGCAATGTCGCTACTCTTTCTATTGATGAACATCGCTTGACCGGAAATTACACTCATAATCACCAAACCGATGACAAACAATAGCAAAACGAACAGGATCGTTTTTTCCATCGCCAGAGCTTGATAGAGACTTCCAAAACGCTCCATCCAAGTTACTACCTCAGGATACTGACCCAAAATATTCCTTGCTCTTTTAGGTTCGTCCAACGTGATTCGATGATGCACTTGATCTTCGGTGACGATTCCATGAGCTATGAGATCAGAAATTCGAACGTATAAGATCTTGGAATATGTTCCTTTGGAATCATTAGAGAGCCACAGAGGACCAGCGTAGCGAAACGCTACGGTCTTGGAATGCACGCCACGTGAATTTACCAGAGGTACAGTCAACGAAAATGTGTCTCCCCTAGACAGCCCCCACGCGCTTGCCTCATAGTAGTCCATGCCTGCAAGTGGAAGATCGCGCGGTTCTTTAAGAGCCGTATACATTTGACGAAACGTACGATTGGAACTGTCGGCACTGAAACCATACACTGCTATACCTGATTCAGGCGTCAGGGCGCGGCCTCGTACGCTGAGCGATCCGTACAAATCCACAAACGGTTCTATCGAGGTGACGCCCGGTAAGGACTGCAACTCATCCAATAACTGAACTTGATCGGAATTTACGCGCGCGATCGCATGCGGGTAAACGCTAAATATGTAATCGTCAATTTCGTTTCGATTGCCATTCAATACTGCAAGAACAACTAAAAGAAGCGTAAGACCTAACACGAGGCCAATAAACGATATTACGTTGATGAGCCGGCTATTACCACTACGTTTTGACAATAGATATCGGCTACTTACCCGCAGGATAAACAGAACTCGAGACTTATTCGTCATAGGGATTTAATGTACCTCGATCTAACCATAGTCGACGATCCATTTGATTCGCCACAGCGTGATCGTGAGTTACTAGCACAAACGCCGTGTTGAGTTCCTGTCTTACCGAAACGATGATTTGTAAGACTCTCTCTGCATTTTCTACGTCCAAATTTCCGGTTATTTCGTCACCAAGTACTATAGCGGGATCACCTACAAGTGCACGGGCGACCGCTACGCGTTGTTTTTCACCACCGGAAAGTTGGTGGGGGTAATGCTTCGCACGATCTACGAGGTCCATCAGCTCGAGAAGAGTTTGTGCTTTAGTTTTTGCGTTCTTCGCATCCTTTCCTCCACGAATCCACAGCGGCATAGCAACATTCTCTAATGCTGTAAACTCTGGGAGAAGGTGATGAAATTGGTAGACGAATCCCATAGATTCATTTCGAATACGACCTTGTTCCCGAACGCTAGCGCGACTCATCTCCCTCCCGGCAATATACACCTCGCCTTCATCCAAGCGCAGAAGTCCTCCCAAAATGTGCAAGAGTGTACTTTTGCCACTACCAGAGCGACCAAGAATTACTACCTGATCACCACTCTGTACCTCTAAGTCCACGTGTTGAAGAATCTGCAGAGTCCGACTTCCGTCGTGGAAGGACTTAGAGACGCTTCGAGCTAATACGACTCCGGCGTCAGTCACGACGAAGAACCTCTGCTGGGTCTAATTTCATTGCGCGCCAAGCCGGATAAAGAGAAGCTAAGACTGACAAACTCAACCCGATAATCACGACTAGCGCGAAGTCTGAAAGGACAAATTCAACATTGAGCGTTTTAGAGAAATATGCTTGCAACAGATTTCTTCCGAAAAGATCATTGAAAACCGGAAAACCGATCTCCAAACCAATACCTAGCAACACGCCGAGAACACTCCCGAACAGTAATCCTAAAGACGAAATCATAAGTCCAGAAATGAGGAATAATGATCCAATGAACACTCTTCCGCCACCTAACGTTCGTAGTACCGCGATGTCTTGTTTGCGTTCGTTCACAAACACAACGACGGAGGAAACTAAATTGAACGCGGCAATCGCTACCATCAACGAGAAAATCAAAACTAGCATATTGCGCGAAGCGACAATGCTTCGCACGAGATATCCATAGTGTTCCGACCAAGCGGAGACGTTGTACCGACTGATATTACGGTATCGCCTAGGTACCAGATCATCGACCAAATTTTGAGCTTCAAAAGGATCTTCTATCTGAAGCTTGTAGGTTGTAATACCCTTGGAAATCCGACTCAAGCGAGCCGCGTCCTCAACGTGAATGTAAACAAGTTCCGCGTCCAGAAACGTAAGGGTGTCAATTATTCCTGCAACTCGAAATCGTTTTTGACGGGGAATCGCACCTACAAGAGTGAGAGTTGGTTCCATTGTTACAACAGTAATAAAATCGCCTTCTGTTACCCCTAGTTCTCGAGCTTTATCTCGACCGACCAAAATTTGAAAGGAACCTGGTGCCAGTCGCGACATTGCTTCAGCTTCAACAAAGAGTCCCAGGGCTGAAGCGCGCAAGTGTCTGTCCGGATCAATTCCAATCAACCGCGCTGCTTCCACGCGTCCTTGCGACGGCTGTGCAGAAGTTGTGTCGAGTCCGGTTTGTGATTGCACCGCCAGTAAGACATTGCTTTCAATTTCGGGACTCCCTCGATATTCAATAGACAGTGCGTCCAGCTCTGCTTCGATATCGTCTACTTCCATGGTGCCACTACGACTTTGGATGGTGACATGAGGAACCAAATTAAGCACTCGGCTTCCTAATTCAGTTTCAAACCCTGACAGAATCGCTTGGGTAACCACTAAGATCGCGATCGAAAACGCAAATCCTAGCATTGCGATAGATGCCACAGACCTAAGGAAATCTCGAGACGAACAGAAATATCGCCAACCGATACGTTGTGCTAGAGGTAACTTCACTGCCAAATCTTCAAAGTAGTATTTGAATTAAAGCCGAGACATCGCATGCAGTGGCGATGGATCTATCACGCTCAAGAAAGATTCCACTTTTTCTTCATCAGTCTTGCAATATCGCGCGACAAAATATTGTTAGTGATTCTCCTTGGGTAGGGATACTGTCGTGGTAGGTACATGGAAATCTCTCCTCCTATTCCACCTTCCAAATCGCAACCTTGCGAATCATGTTGTTCCAAGCACCATGACCTACCATGACAATCCCTTGGAATCCCACTGAGAATCATCAATTCCCCTCTTTAATCAAGGCTCTCATCGCGGTTGAATAGCTAGCATTGTGTTTTTCTGAATCCGCGTCCCAAGTCGTCAACGCTACGGCAATGTCGTGCGATTCAGCAAATTCTAAAGCGTCGTCAAAACCCATAACGAAGAGAGCAGTCGCTAACGCATCTGCTTCGGTCGCGGTCGAACGATACACAGTAACTGCGGTTAAATTATGTGAAGTGGGGTAACCTGAACGTGGATCAATGACGTGCGTATACGACTTTTCATTAAAAACCCGATAGTTTCGATAACTGCCCGACGTCGCTAGAGCTCCAGAGGATAGCCTAAGAAAAACTTCTGATTGCCCAGTTCCGTCTGGTACTTCAAAGCCTATTCGCCAAGAATGACTTAACGCGTTGTGCCCTCGCACCCGAATTTCACCCCCGATATCGATCAAGAAGTCCGAACAGCGTTGATCTGCTAATACTTCTGCGATGTGATCGACCCCATAACCTTTTCCTATTCCCGACAAGTCCAGTTTTATATTTGACAACTTTCGCAGTGTGTTGTCACTCTCATTTAACTCGAGCAACCTGTAATTCACACGACGCAACTCGCGCGCGATTGATTCGGCCGAAGGCGGCTGCGAGACTTCCTTCACTCCGAATCCCCACAACTCGACCAATGGCGCGACAGTAACGTCAAACGCACCGTTAGTTTGTTCGCTGATCGTTTGAGCCTTAGCAAGCACGTGTACTAATGTCTCGGGTACCGGTACCCACTCTCCTATATTTTCCGAGAGGTTAAATACGCTAATTTCAGATTCCACGTCATAGTTCGATAGAACAGACGTTAGCGAGAGAAGTTCAGACTCCAGGAGTTGATACGTAAGCGAATCCCTGCACTGTCCGATCACGCGATAGTAAGTGCCCATCGTATCTCCCCGGAGTGATTTATAAAAAGACGCTTCACACCCATGCAGCAGTATCACAATCAGAAGCGACCCAATACCCTGAACAATAGGTTTCACAAGGCTCTGTCTTACCCGTTTTCTTAAGGAACTTTCACACACTATTACTGTCCTTAAAATGAGCCTCCAATTAACTAAATTACCAAGGAATTACATTGACCGATGAGAAAACATCGCTTGCTAATCTTATTGTTGTCGTTAGGGTATATGGTTAACTTGGCCGCGCAGGATACCGAAGACGACAACGAAACTTCCGACGAGGAAACTGAAAATCCCAAAGTCTTGTTTGACACCTCGTTAGGCACATTTATGGTTGAGCTTTACCCCGACGAAGCTCCCTTGACCGTACAACACTTTCTGAAACTAATCGACGAAGACTACTATGACGGATTGATCTTTCATCGTGTCATCAAAGATTTCGTCATTCAAACAGGTAGTTTTAATCAAGAACTTGAACATCAAAACGTTGAAGACACTGTGAAAAACGAAGCAGATAGCGGCCTCTCGAACGAAAAAGGCACTATCGCCATGGCACGAGGGGATGATCCAGATTCCGCTTCATCGGACTTTTACGTAAACTTGAAGGACAATTTAGGTCTAGATCCCGAAGGTCATCCAGAGAATCCTCACGGCTATACAGTATTCGGCAAAGTTATTCGCGGAATGGACGTAGTCGAAAAGATTGCGGAAGTGGAGACGGAAACTAAAGATCTAAACGACTATGATTGGGAAGACTTTCCCGTTGACAATGTCGTGATTAAACAAGCGTCGACCTACGAATAGATCGACCGATCCAGTTTTCAAACTTTTCATTTTCTAGTCATCGAATAACCTAGGCTAATACATGTCTAAACGCGTCCTATTGCTTCTTGCGATCATTGGTTCAGCACTCTTTTGGGCAGCGCTGATTTCAGAAATTTCCTTTCGGTATGTAGACATGTCAGGTTCGGGTGATAGTCTGGAAGCCGCTTTGGACATTAAAGAGGAATCAGAAGGACTCCCACCGAGTGCAACAAGAAACGGCTTTTTAGTACTGTTCGCGCTTGTTTCCCTCGCTGTTGCTTCTTCCTCCTTCCTCACCTACCAAATCGCTAAACGAAATCTGCTGACTACACCTTCTAGTAATAAAGTAACAAACCGACGGCAAACGAAGAGACAGTCTCAAGGGAGTAAAACGTCTTTCAAAACGACTCAAGAACGTACGGGTCATAAAAAGGTTTCCAAACTTCCTAAAAACAAAAACACAGCTCCTTCAAAGCAATCGGTACGAACAGGTAGAGCTCCAAATACGGTTGATCCATCTAGTTCATCCAAAGGGCCAGCGATCAGCGGAGAGCGAGTCAAGGGGCGCGTTCGTGTGTACTACACTCGCAGATCCTACGGTTTCGTGGAAGACGAGAGTAAGCAAACTATTTTCTTCCATAAATCGGCTGTTGATCAAGACATAAACGAACGCGATCTGACTAAGAAACCGAGTGTCAGCTATATCGTTACACCAAGCGATCGTGGTCCCATCGCTACTGACATCCAGTTAGAGCAGTGAGAGCTCCCAATTAACCTAAGGCAATTACTCACCGAATATCTCGACAAGAGTTTTACCAGTCTAGGAGTCGAGAACCCTAGTGCTCTCGTTTTTGCTACTGCCAATGAAGAATTTGGTGACTACCAGGCCAATGGTGCAATGGCGATTGCCAAAAAACTTGGTCGAAATCCTCAAAGCATCGCACAGGAAATTGTCGATCGCGAGCCACTAGCCGATTTAAAAGCAAATTTAGATATCGGCGGGCCTGGTTTCATAAACATTCGCCTCGATGACGACTTCTTAGCAACCACTCTATCACAGTCGACGCTGTCTCAGCCTTTGGAGTGCGCAGAAACAATCGTCGTCGATTATTCTTCCCCGAACATTGCGAAGGAACTCCATGTAGGACATCTACGAAGTACTGTAATTGGTGACGCATTAGTACGTCTCTTTGAGTTCGTCGGACATAGGGTTATTCGACAAAACCATGTTGGTGATTGGGGTACGGCGTTCGGCAAACTAATCGCCTACGTTAACTCGGATCAAGACTCTAGTAACCTTTCCATAGGTGGTATTGAAAAGCTGTATGTCGCCGCGAGTCAGGAATTTGATGCAAATCTCGACTTCGCCCAGAAGGCTCGGAATGAAGTTATCAAACTCCAACAACAAGATCCCGTTACACTCAAGACGTGGGAACATATCGTTCGTGCGTCGCTTGAAGACGTACAACGCATTTACTCGGAACTTGACATTTCACTACAACTGTCGGATGTTCGTGGTGAAAGCTCGTATAACTCTGGATTACCTTCGGTAGTGAATGATCTTGAAAATGCAGGCCTCATTGTGGAATCAGAAGGTGCGAAATGTGTATTCGTCAATGGTTTTCAACGCAAGGATGGCTCGCCACTTCCAATGATCGTCCAAAAATCTGACGGCGGTTACCTCTACCACACGACAGATTTAGCAGCCCTGAAGCACCGAACACAAGAGTTAGACGCTGATCGAATCATCTATCTCACAGACTCTAGGCAGATACACCACTTTCAAATTCTGTTCGCTGTTGGCAGACTTGTTGGCTACATTCCGAAAGAAGTTTCAACCGAACACCTTGTGTTTGGTTCAGTTCTGAACAAAGACGGGGAACCATTCCGAACCCGCAGCGGCGACAATGTACTGTTGCGACAACTTATAGAAGAAGGCGTTGAACGTGCGTTGGATATCGTAAGTTCGAAGAGTGAGCATTTGACCAAAGATGAACAGCAACAAGTTGCCCGTCAAGTAGCTGTAGGTGCGATCAAGTATGCGGATTTATCGAAAAATCGCACAAATGACTACCGATTTGATTGGGAAGTGATGCTTTCCCTTGATGGCAATACGGCTCCTTACCTTCAATACGCGCATGCGCGCATCTGTTCCATATTCACTCGTGCTAAAAAAGATGTGAGCGAGTTTCTTGAAGGAGAGATCGAGCTGCAACACCCGAGTGAGCGCTCGCTCGCGCTAAGGCTCTTAAGATTCGCTGAGACTCTGGAACAGTGTCTCGACGAACGTAAGCCTCACTATTTATGCAACTATCTTTACGAGTTAACGGTGCACTTTATGCGATTCTACGAGAACTGCCCAGTTCTTAAGGCGCAAACGCCAAAGTTGATGGATAGCAGACTTTGCCTTTGTGCTAAAACCGCGCAGGTTCTGCGGGTCGGACTGGAGAATTTAGGTATTTCGCTACCGTTACGTATGTAACGGTTTGACACTTTTTGGAACTGTATAGATCCTCAAGTCTCGCACAAATAAGCGCAAGTGTTCTAAGCCGGTTTCTTCGGCTTCTCGGCACCAAGTACGAAACTGCGCCAGCATTTCGTCCGCGTTCCCGCTTCGCTTAGCCAAAATAGCGATCAGCGATAGTCGTAACTCGTAGATACGTTTGAGTGCAGGACTTCTTTCGGTGATTTGATTGATGCGGTTCTTATCTCGTTCATGTAATACCACTTCATGTGCGTTCATTGCCTTTCTTCCGCGGCGCAGCAACTTGCGGAAGTAACTGTCAGCACCTCGACGTTCTTGCTTAATCGTCGGATGAATGACCTGGCTTGCATAGGTCGACATTACTCGAAACCGGTCATTGATCACGGCCCAAAGTGTATCCATATCTATCGAGGACTTTCCAGTAATCGTCGTGGCTACAGGTTGAGTGTGAACTGGTCGAGCAAGTTTGAAAAGACTGAGGACGCGAATGTAGAACCACCCGATGTCGAACTCCCAAGGTTTCACAGCAAAGCGGGCTGAATTTGGGTAGGTGTGGTGATTGTTATGCAATTCCTCACCACAGATAAATATTCCGATCGGGCAAATATTGCGAGAATTGTCTGGAGATTCAAAGTTGCGATAGCCGATCGCATGACCAATACCGTTTACCACTCCAGCACCCCAAAAAGGAGTCCAAATCATTTGTAAAGCCCAAACAACTACTCCAAGAATCCCGAATAGTGCGACATCGACAAGTAATAGACCAGCCACACCAAACCAGGTGAACTTTGAGTACACATTGCGTTCCACCCAATCATCGGGAGTTCCTTTACCATAGCGCTTTAACGTTTCTTCATCAATCGCGTCGCGGTAATATTCAACGCCTTGGAGAAGAATTGCACTCAAGCCGTGTATGACTGGACTATGAGGATCTTCATCCGTTTCTGTTTTTGCATGATGTTTGCGATGAACTGCAGTCCACTCCTTCGTGACCATGCCTGTAGTCATCCATAAGACAAAACGAAAGAAATGACTTACAGCGGGGTGCAAATCAAGTGACCGGTGGGCGGAATGTCGGTGTAAATATAACGTGATTGCGATAAAAGTGACATGGGTAAAAACAAGAAAATATACCAATGCCCAAAGAGGCGAGAATCCGACAACGCCGAATGCCCAGTCAAAATAATTCACTAAATATGAAGCCTGCTGAGTAATGTAAAAATAAAGGTGAAATTGATCCCACTCATAGTAAACACACGAATGCTTGAGGGAACAACGAAATTGTATGGAAGAGCGAAGATAGAGTGCAGAGGGCGTTCCTAGAATGCATAGTTTAAAGTCCCAAACGCATACAGCGGAAGGTAGGGACGTAATCGAAAGCTCAAGTTTGGAGGAAGCATGAAAGAGTCTAGATACACGGTAAAAATGTCAGTTGCGGCAGCACTTAGATTTCGCGTGATGTTTCATTTTTTTCGGTTCCTACAGATAGTCATAGCACCAGTACTGCTTTATGTCATGCTGTTTTACAAGAATACACGTGAAATTCATAAGTTCGATCTACCATCAAATTGTCTATTTACCGCTATCGATCAAACACCTTGGTGGAACATACCACCCTACGGGTTGATTCTGGTGGGCTTTCTGTTGTACGGTGTCATTGTCTGGATCTTTCATGACAGAAATAATGAAAGCGGAATCGTAAATCTTGTGAACAAAAACATAAACAGTGATGAATCGATCGAGGTCAAAATATAACATTATCGCCTGGAAAACAGTACATCCGATTGGCAGTTTTGTTAGGATTCAGTACTTCAAATGTAAAACGATGTCTCCTTCGTTAAGTAATCTAATCTGCGCAACTTAATTATTGTTGCACTAGAACCGAGAGTGTCTCCAATCCCTTTTTTACAATCACCCGCTCAATGTGATTCTGAATATCGGGAACAGCGTAAACCACAGTGAGTTCGACTACTCTTTCACCTCTTCGACGTCGCGTTTTCCAATGTGAGTATTTATACTCTTGAATTCTTGTAAAGCTTGCGTCGTCGCGGCTATGAGGCATCGGTTTGGTACACCCACTATTTATAGGACACAACCAAATGTTTGAGAAGTGAGCGTCAATCAATGATCTCGTATTCACTTCTAATATCTCATGTTCTCGGAGATGGTATTCCCTCGATGTTGTCATTCGATGAAGTCGTTCCTCACTCAACCAAAAAAACACTTTTGAATTTAGTAAAGCATACCAATCAGACGGTGTGATGTGGGACGGTAGACAACGATACAGTCCTGAGTCGCTCATGGCTTTTTGATCACGAATTACGGCATCATACAATCCTGGAGAACTTATAGTCGTACTTGATGGGCGATGTTCACGTTCAAGTGCTTCTCGCTTTGCTCCTCTTACGTCGTATAGGTCTAAGAGAGCCGAAGTACTACGTAAACCGTGCTTTCTAATGGAAGGCCAGGAGTGTCTCTCCGCCATATGGTAGAGGATTGGGGAATCCTCAAGAAGTTCCTCTAGCTCTTGACTGGTCACCAGGTTCTCCTGTCAATAATATTGCGCCAACCAAACCCAGTAGACAATAGCGACACGGGTCGACCTGACACTCTCTCAATTTCTTCAACAAATCGAATGGTCTCTTCACTGAGTTGTTCAAACCGGTATGCTCTTCTATTCTCAACCCCTAAGTAGTCTACAAACGTCAGGGCAATGTCGGTTGGTCCGTTTAACTGTATGGAATCCTTGAACTGTTCCCAATCGAATTCGGCGATACGTCGAGACCTCTTTGTTGTAGTTGTGGTCTCAGTTGCTCTAAGCTCTTCCAAATCAATCTTACTACGTTCGTTTAGCTCTTCAATGTTTATTTCATATTTCAATGGTCCTGAAGGTCCGGCGACACGAATAGGATATGTACGACACACCATCACTATGTTTCTAACATTTGAAGGAGCGATACCAGCGTCTGAAAGGCATCCAGCAACAGTGGTGTCTCGTGAGGTAACATACGGATATTGACCATGATGTAGACTCAACGTGGTACCCTGTGTTCCTTCTAACAAAATTTTTTTGTTCCTAACGAATGCTTCGGCTAGCACCTCCCGGGCACTTCCAATATAGGGTTTCAACGCGTTGATATCTCGTGCTAATGCGCGTATAGTGTGGTTTTCATATCCAGATCTCCCTGTCACTTTGTGTGCAGTAGCCACTCCGACACCTTGCGCAGTAGAACCGATGTTTGAAAAGTTCTCTTCTTCGTACTTGATGTCCTCTTCTTGTATAGTCATGGCTTGGTGATCGATTGTAAGACGGTCGACGGTCACCTTGTGCTGTGCGATCTCTTGGAGCAGTTTGGTCGGATTTATAACCATGCCTGGACCTAGGAGCAATTTCGCCTCCGGAGCGCGTTGAGTACCCGATGGTAAGTGAAAGTATTTTTCTGGCGTGGGTTCAGCGTATACTTGGTGGCCTGCGTTCGGTCCGCCAGTTCGAATTAATAGGTTGTATTCAGGAGAAAGATATCCGACTATGTTTCCCTTTCCTTCACTGCCGTATTGTCCACCCACCAGCACGTCCACGATGTTTGTGTTAGACCGAGGGTATAGATTTAGAAGCGCTGTCGCTCGGATGAGTACATCCTCTTTACTACATCTGTCTGTAGGTACGACCGTATCGGCAATAGTTGCTAGTTGTTCGACTTTACGTTCAGTTTGGTTCCGAATTGCATCTACATAGTTAGTATTCGTGTCAGAAGTACGATCGCGTTCGTGATAACGTTCTTCCAAAACATTTGAAGCCGCTGTCAAATGAATATGATGGACACAATTCCCGTACGCACTACGAATAGCTTCTACTTGACCGGAGTTTCTTACACAGTCCACTACAAACAACCCACTGGGTACCACGGAATTACTTGTCGCGAAGTCAATTTCACGTTGTATGTGATGAGCTAACCATTGACCTCCATCCCTTCTGTCTAGACGATCACCAGCGCGTTGAAGAGCTAATCTATTAGACTGAATACGTGGACTACGACTTTTAATGAAGTCTTTAGTTTTTAAAACTGTTGCACCATATTGGCTTTCCAATTCCTTAGAAAGGATGGACTTCCCAGAACATATGGGACCAGAAATGAGAACTATACGAAGGGCGTCATCTCGGTGGTTCAATCAAAACAGCTCCACTTTGGGCTTCGAAGGTGGAGAGTCGTACACGTTTACAGTCAGTCCCGCTCTAATAAGAGTGTCGTCCAATATTTCCTCAATTACTTCCCACTTTCCCTGTGCGCTACCCGTACCAATTCTCGGCATGTGGACACTTGCACCGTTTGTCAATGCAATCTCAGATAATGTGTCTAAACAGCATTCCAATGCAGCGTAGCGAATTCTGGGAAACATTGACTTTCCATATCCTTCTTGCGCGATTAAGCTCGCTATCGTGGTTTCTTCGTCTACCTTGGTTAGGATTACTTGACCCAACCGTTTGTCACGAGGAATAGCTCGAATCGCTAGCGAGAAATCACTCTCAGCATCAGGATACATTGATGCCATTTGTTTCGCAACACCTCCTCCCCATCGTCCTGCTTGATCGTTAACGAGTTGGCAGAGAATCCTCGGAGCATCTCCTCTTGGAGTCAGAACGTTGCCATGAAAATACTCGACTGATGCTAAAGAACTCGTAGTCGGTTGGAATCCAACAAGTGTAGCAACACGAGGATAGGTTCTTCCGGGATATGCTGGAATTCCAACGCACTCAATAAGACTCCTCGTACCTACAACCCAGCTTTCTTCGGCTCGATTAGTGTAACCAATGGCCGTGCATTGGGTTACGACACTCTCGTCGGGTACAGGTCGGTTTGATAAGTGGACAGCGGGGGCATTTCGAGACGCTACGAAATAGTCTATGCGGTAACTCCTTGATGTATCGCTATCACCTCTAGGAGACGCAAAGAACACTATGGTAGGCTGGGCAGAAACCTTTACTAGTCGAATGAAAAAGGCCTCCACAGATACGTCGTAGGCACAACATTGTTGCATGAGATCTTCAATTGGTGCAATTTGGGTATTTGGTGTCAAACTTCCGATGGGGAGAACAAATTCTGCGGCAGCTAAATTACAAAGCAACTCGAGCTGCCAGGTATCGTCGGAATCTCTGTCGCCGCTGCGATTACGGGTTCGGCAATGCCAATCCGAAAACAACAAATGTGCAACTTCGTGTGCAATAGAAAATCGAACCCTAGCTCTAACTTGGTGGGGGTTAAATTCAATGATCGGTTGTGCCTCACTCCCAATTAACCTTGCATCTGAAATACTAGAATTTGCTCTGATTTTTGCGTTTAGCATTTCCGCGATAAAGGTCGGATTGAAGGGAGGACCTTCCCAGCCTGTTTCTTGTGCTTTCAGAACCAAATCTTGTGATCTCTCCTTAATCTTGTGTATTGGATCAGCATTGCCAGCGAATGCGAGAACCGATTCGTTCGTCCAGTTTATATTGGAATCTTTATCCATAAATTAACGTCTAATTCTAAAATGCACGTCCTACCTTTCATGATTCGACCAGTCTAGAGTCGTTTGGTCAGAACAACTTTTGGAACTGACATGTGACAACTCCAGTAGTGAGCAGTTTCGGGCTAATCTTTTTCAACCGTAACGATGCCTATTGCGACTTTATCTATAGCCTGCTTCATCGACACCGATAAATTCTCTCGTATGAACTTACTCAGCCGTCTCTGATTCCAATCTTCATGTTTACTGACAATATCAAGTGCACTCTCTTCAGCTTGTATTACTAACTTAACAAGATCTCGATGTCGAGAATTTTCAGTGTCAAAGATCGGAATTGGTACTTTCTTCCAAAATTGAGCATGAAAGTGACGATCAGTTTCCCGTGTAGCAGAAAATCGATCCTTCAACGACTCCGCATTCAATATCCCCACTAAATATTGAGCCTCCTCTTCGCTAGAAGCATCGAAATAGAAACAAGACTCATCTACTAACAGATTGTTCGGAACTCGCGCGGCTCGCAGAATCTTACCGCCTTCGTTGTAGACAACACGAGAACCTTCATTCTTTGACCAAAATTGCGAAGTAACTTTGTTATAGTGGTTCAGATTCTCGATCAATGTTCTCGGCGTGCCGGCACCTTTGTTGCTCGGACTATCTTCCCATCTTGAACACGCGTTTCGCCAAAAAGGCACTTGCATTGCGCTCTCATTGTTCACCAAAGTAAACTGCTCAGAGTCCAAAGGTATGATGACCTTTGAGCAAACTGGTCTCACTGAATAAGGAAAGAGGTCATAAGAGCGAACAACTGAGTGAATCCATCCTTCAGGTACTTCGAATTCTATCGGTGGATAGTTTTTCCAATGACTCTGTTTTGAAGAAACCGTCCAACCTCGCGCAGTTCCGTTGTGGTTCAGTCGTAGCGTTGAAGGATTAACGAGTACTAATACATGGGGTCGAAAACATGCACCCTGACGAAAGACTGATTTCGCGGTTTTTTCAGAAAAATACTCTGATACGTCTGTGTCATATTGTTGTACGGATTGAGGTACCCGAACAACTTGATCTTGAACAATGTACCACGGATCGTTGGGTTTGATTCTCGCCTTTTCAGTACTCATTCGCAGACTTTCATTCTTCTTTCCAATACCAATATACCACACACATGAAGCAGCGGTCGTAAAAGGTGGCTTTCTAGTCATTAATTCAAGTGAAGAAACGAGTGAATAGTCGTCGCGGAGCCGTTCGCGAAATTTCGCCCAAGTACCGGCACTCAAGGAGGCAGCATTCAAAACCCACCCAGCTCGGCTAGATTCGTTTGATAAATACATTTGTGAGCACTGTAGGACAAAAGTGCCTGCAACGTCAAAACTTGAAGCACGTCTCCCACCGACCCAGAGTTTTAGTCGTTCCGCCAGATCCTTAAAAGTTGTTTTTCGATGTGGATTCTGGACAGTGTTTAATGTGATCCAAGGTGGGTTTGCGAGTATTCGATTGACTTTACGTTCCGCCAATAGTATCGGTGATATCCAGTTGTTGACATGGTACGCCCAAATACCATTTCCATCGAAATGACAAATATCTTTTAACTCGCCAAAACTCTGTTCCAGTAGTTCGGAGTCGACCAAAGACAAATCCACAAACAAATCTGATGGAAATTTCTTCTGAGCGTTCGCTAAATCGGTGAACCGTTTCATATCGCGAGCAAAATCCGCACGAGTAACGAACGAGCGAGGTAGGGTGAAAGATCGACCACTCTTTGGGGATCGAAACGTAAAGCTCTCTTGGCCAGGACGCACTCTCATGAAATCTAGTTCTTGCATTCCCTGACCCCATTCAGCTAAGAGCGAGTCACCCTGCCAAACGTTCAATGCTGAATCCCCTAGTGTGGGTGGCGCGGGCAGACTTCGTAGTAACGTAGTCTGGGCAAATTCCACTGCCACAGGATGTATATCGATTCCGAAGACTAATCGAGCCACGACATCTGCTTGTTCTTCACGCGTCAACTCCATCTCTCTAAGTTTTGATACTTCAACGATTCGCCGAACCGCGTGGTACAGAAATGTCCCTGAACCACAGGTAGGATCTAGTACTCCCCAAGGCCGTACAATTTCCGATTTCTTCGTACGTCCACAACGCAAAGAGGCTTGAACCGCTTGCCGACACCAATCCTCGTCGAGCACCTCTTCCGCAAGCATTTCTGCCAACCAATCGGGAGTGTAATATTCCCCATATATCTTTCGTTGGTCTTTCGGCACAATCTCTTGATACAACACCTGTAAGATATCGCCTTTTCTTTTACGCCAATCGAACATGTCCGTTTTATCCTGTACAGTCAGCAGCCAAGAATGTCCTTCTTGCACCTGACAAATCCAGTTGATGAATCCCTCCGTTTGTAGACGCTCGCGTTCGTGCGAATCATGTGCATCTGGATCTACAAGAGCATTTCGTACAGCACGAGCAAAAGACACTAGCGCACAATGACGTACAAACATAGTTTGTGCTTCTGATTCGTTACCATAGTCCATACCTGAAGCACGTATTGCATCCCACCAAAGATTAAACTGAATTTGGGCACCGCGCAGTTCTCTAGCTTGCTCCCAAATAGTCTGTAGTTGAGTCGCGTCATTAGCATACAGAATGTGAGGATTGAGCGGCGCTAACGGTTTACTTCCGTCTGAGCCTAATAAACGTAAGAACTCAACAATCGAACTTGGATCATTTCTAACATCCAATCGGACGGGTTCTGGCGAAAGTGGTTCCATTGCTCCAGGAGCATCTTGCCATTTCCACACCAACCATTGCTGGCCATCGGTAAGCACCACCGTCCACTCAAGTCTCTGCGCACTTTCAAGTTGTAGGTAACTAGCCTCCAACTGACGAATACTTACTACGTAGCGTCGTACTTGTTCGAATTGAGTACCACCTGTTTGAAGTTGCGACTTCACGATCTTTCCAGTCGGTTTGCATTCAATCAATGTCCGATGCCCATGTAAATAGATGTCTACCGGGCCATCCCCCGTTTCCCATTGTTGCTCTGGTGAGAGTTTTAGTTCCTCGCAGAGATTGACTAGTGCTGTCTCCAACGATGCTTCTTTCGCATGTTTCTTACTCACCACGCTCAACAAGTCAACGAGCTTTTCTGAAATTTCTAATTGCAATTTATGCTGTCGAGTGTTTAAACAGTACATATTCTAACAGTACCCGAAACCGATTTTACTACTATTCACGTTTATCTTGTTAGTTTAGACGATATCGGAACGTGATACAAATGCTTCCCCTAAAATTGTTACCGTTCGTGACTAAGATCACACGTGTCGTCAGTCGGCGCGAAAATAGAATATTCGTTTAGTTGTCCAGAGATTGAACAATGAAACTTTTGAAAAGAACTAGTGAGTAAAAAATGCTCAATCGACGAAAATTCACTATCGCATCCACTACTATTCCGCTTTCCATCGTAATGACTCGATCTATGATCGGACAAACAGAGGACGAGACCACTGAGGTCGATGTAGCCGAGTCTGAAGAAGAATCTTTAAAAACTGAAATACCAGAAGAACTCGAGACTGCAAAGCTTATTTATCTCACCCCTATTAAAACAGATGGAGAAGAAAGCAAGT
The DNA here is from genome assembly GCA_009837185.1 of Gammaproteobacteria bacterium. Taxonomy (GTDB): domain Bacteria; phylum Pseudomonadota; class Gammaproteobacteria; order Pseudomonadales; family Azotimanducaceae; genus Bin55. Next base: position 84,310 of record VXUA01000083.1, read on the forward strand.
GTCAAGGCGAAGTCTGGTTCGTGTATTTAGATTCCAAACTTTATATAACGACTGCATCTGATGCATGGCGAGCTGAGGCAATTCGTAAAGACCTAAAAGACACGCGTATTTGGATAGGTGATTACGGAGTTTGGACTCGAGCAAAGGAAAAGTACAAAGAAGGGCCAGAACTCATGCTAGAAGGTTCGATCTTTGACGACGAAGACAAACTCCCTGAGATTCTTGAAGCGTTTACCGAAAAATACGGTACCGGTCGATATCCTCGCGTTTTCAAAGAGGAAATCGAAGAGGAGAAGCGAGTCGTATTGGAATATGAGGTAAAGTAGATTGATGTGGAGACCCGAAGATAATGTCATCTCGGTTGACGAATTAGTCGCAATCCAGGACGACCCAAAAACTGTAATTTTCGACTGTAGCTACGAACTAACAAATCCGGATGCCGGCCACAAACTGTATACCCAAGGGCACATCCCGAACTCGATTTTCGCACATGTCACAGGTGATCTTGCAGAGCCTCCAGGTGAGCGAGGACGACACCCTCTCCCGACACGTGCGATGTTCCTTGAAACCGTACGTTCTTGGGGAGTTAAAAACGATTCTCACGTAATTTCGTACGATCAAGGGCTTGCGATTTTCGCGTGCCGATTGTGGTGGATGTTTCGTTGGCTTGGACACGAAAAAGTGTCAGTTCTCGATGGAGGATTGAGTGCATGGAAGGCTGCTGGGCAACCGCTCAGTACCGATGTAAACGAACTTTGTCGAAGTACGTTCGAACCAAAACCGTCTCTAACGAGCCTTGTCGATGCCAATGATGTCTTAAATCACAACGGGGTATTGATCGACGCGCGTGCTGAGAACCGGTTCCGCGGAGAGATTGAACCGATTGATCATACGGCGGGGCATATTCCCGGTGCTATATGTCGACCGAGTAGCAAAAACTTAGACGAATCGTTCAAATTTACACGAGACGGATCGCGGTTTGATGTTCTGACTGAGGATGCAAGGGTCATCTGCTATTGTGGTTCAGGAATTAGCGCCACCCATAACATTTTGTCAATATTGCTTGCCGGACACAAAGAGCCCTCGCTTTACTCAGGGTCCTGGAGTGAATGGATCGAAGATCCCTCTCGACCCGTCGTTACCGGATGAGACCGGCCGTCGCACGTTTTGTCGACGGCAGACTCTTTTCACCTAATTTCAACGACTACTACGCGGCGCGAGATCCCGTCGCGGAAACCTTTCACGTTCACATCCAGCCAGCTAATCTCGTGGAGAGAATGTGCCGTGCTAGAACATTCACAATTTTTGAGTTTGGTTTCGGCGCAGGGATTAATTTCCTTACAACGGGTTCAGCGTTCCTAAAGCATGCGGATTCCAATACTCGGTTGCGTTTTATTAGTTGTGAAGCGCTTCCGCTTTCGAGTGCCCTCATTTCCGAAGCACATGCTATTACATCTGTTGATCGAACTCTATCCGAACAGTTTTTAGACTTCTACCCGCCATTAGTTTCTGGCATCTACCGTCGGTTATTCGCGAGCGACCAAATTGAACTTACCCTCTTCTTTGCTGATGCAAAAACGGCTTTGAATGAATTTCTTGATCAAGACTCGTTGGGTGTCGACGCGTGGATTCTCGACGGGTTTGCGCCCGATCGGAATCCAGAGATGTGGGATCTTGATCTTCTTTCAAAACTCGAGAAGTGTACAAAACCTAACGGAACAGTTACGACTTTTAGTTCCGCTAGTAGCGTGCGTCAAAGTTTAGAAAGAAACGGTTTTGCTGTTCGTCGAATTGAAGGAACTCCGTTTAAGCGACAAACCTCACTCGCGACGCTGAACAAACCCGGTCTTGCAGGCAGAGAACCACCGACGAAAACTACCATCGTAGGAGGTGGTTTTGCCGGCACTGCGACTGCACGTGCCCTCGCTCGACGTGGTGTGCAAGTTAGATTGATAACTCCCACAGGGACAGTTGGCGATGCTACGTCCGGGATACCAACGGCTGTCCTACATCCTCGATTGAGCGCAAGCATGGATGTCCCCGCATATTTCAGAACACAAACCTACTTCTTCTCTGCGGCGATGAAGGGCTACCCTCTTCCAACAGCTATGTCTGGTGCTGTACAACTTACTGGTAAAAACATGGCAGCAAGTAGATTAAGAGATATTTCTGATTTATTAGGTGAAAAATGGGCACAGTGGATGGACACTAACGAACTAAATGAACTTACTGGTATTAAGCACGATCATGATGCAGCGTTCTTCCCGAAGTCGTTTGTAGTCGAAGGTGAAAAATTTTGTCATTCGCTAACCCAGCATCCGAACATTGACGTCGTCGCTCAGGAACTTACAGAACCATTACTTGATGAACGGACGATCTACGCTACGGGCTCAGCATCTCTACTTGGCGACCAAGCAGACTCTTGGGAAGTTCTAACGATTGAGGGACAACTTGATACATTCACTCACACGAACGAACTTGCTGTACCACGACGGGTACTTATTCAAGATGGTTACGTTGTACCAAATCAATCAGTTTGTGAGGTGGGGTCCACCTACGAATATGCGAAGTGGGAGCCTGGCATAGCAACGGCAACAAATCTAGAAAAATTGCAAACACTGACGAACGAAGAAAATTGGACTCACTTGCGATCTTTTCGTGGTCACCGCACAGTCACCTCCGACAAACTGCCTATCGTAGGGCAGATTAGCCCCAATTCTTGGGTAAATCTTGCCCATGGAAGTGCAGGTACGGCAAGCACTCCCTACTGCGCAGAGATTCTCGCAAGCCAATATTTAGGTGAACTTGCTCCGCTTTGGCTGGAGTGCATTGATCGATTACATCCTAACAGATTTAGCGAAAGACAAGTTCGCCGACCTAATCCATTACAGCGGTACCGAAAGTAATTTCTCAAGAAATTCCCGGCTCCGTGCAAAATTAATAATTCGTTGCATTTTGAACACCCAACTGGGAGGGATCCTTTCATGCGCCGCGTTCCAGCAATCGTACTGCTTGCTTTACCCACCTTGTTTCTCGCTTCATGTTCTCAAGAATCGACATCTGAAGCTCCTGTTGACGCGGAAGTCACAGAAACTACTCAAGATAGAAATCTGAAAATCCTTTACTGGCAAGCTCCGTCAAAGTTAAATCCGTATCAATCTAGTGGCACCAAAGATATTGAGGCTTCGTCAATCGTTGTCGAGCCGTTAGCTCACTACGATGTTGATGCAAACATGGTACCCATACTTGCGGCTGAGATTCCAACCTCTGAGAACGGGGGAGTAGCAGAAGATCATAGGAGCATCACTTGGAAGTTGAAAAAAGATGTTCTTTGGTCCGACAGCACACCTCTAACTGCGGCAGATGTCGTTTTTACATGGGAATACTGCACGGCCGAAGGTGGTGGTTGTGCGGCACTAAATGCATTCGAATATGTTGAGCAGGTAGTAGCACTTGACGACCATACGGTTCGCGTCGAATTTATCAAACCAACACCGTTTCCATACGGTCCTTTCGTTGGCTCTGCGAGTCCTATTATTCAACGAGAACAGTTCAAAGATTGTCTTGGAATGCGTGCGAATCAGTGTGTGGAGGAGAATTCATTTCCTGTAGGTACAGGTCCATATATGGTTGACGAGTTCAGGGCGCAGGATACAGCACAATTTCGAGCCAATCCCCTTTATCGAGAGCAAGGAAAACCTTACTTTCAAACCGTTTTGCTTAAGGGTGGTGGCGATGCCGCCGCTGCGGCCCGCACTGTACTACAAACAGGTGAATTCGACTATGCGTGGAACTTACAAGTTGAACCCGAGATCCTCGAAAACATGAGAAACGCAGGCAAAGGCGAAATCCTCACTGGCTTTGGTTCGCAAGTAGAACGTATTATGGTTAATCAAACAAATCCAGATCCGAAGCTTGATGCCGAGCAACGCTCGATCAACATAGACGGTACAAACCCACATCCAATACTTTCAGATATCCGAGTCCGACGCGCCCTTACGTTAGCAATCGACCGTGAAATCTTGGTCGAAGTAGGTTATGGGATAACGGGTCAACCTACTTGTAACGTCATTCCTCTTCCTGAGAAGTATGTTTCGTCAAACAACGACGAGTGTTTAACTCAAAACCTTGAAGAGGCAAACCGGCTACTCGACGAAGCCGGGTGGGTACTCGGATCAGACGACGTACGAGTAAAAGATGGTATACGTTTAAGTCTACTATACCAGACATCAACGAATCCCGTAAGACAGGGAGCTCAGTCTCTGATAAAGGGCTGGTGGAAAGAGATTGGTGTTGAGACTGAGTTAAAAAATATAGACGGCAGTGTATTCTTCGGTACTGATGCCGCAAGCCCGTTTACGTTGTATAAATTTTATTCTGATGTTCAAATGTATACTAACAGTTTTGAAGGAAACGATCCGTCTAATTACGTAGAAGCTTGGAAATGTGACAAAGCACCTGGACCTCACAATGCATGGCTTGGCACAAACATTTCTCGTGGCTGTTCCGAAGAACTAGATGCGCTCCTCGACACCCTGTCCGAAACTTTTGATGCTGATGAACGCGTAGAAATTATTAAACAAATCAACGATACAGTCGTTCAAAACGTATACGAAATTCCTCTAATTCACCGCGCCAGGGTGTCTGCTAGAGCAAATGATTTAAAAGGTGTCGTGATGAACGGATGGGATTCTGAACTTTGGAGCATTGCCGACTGGTATCGAGAATAGTATTTCTCTCTCAATGAGTTAAAACCTTCACACACCGGGGTAGTTCCAATTGCTTAAATACGTGAGCAAGCGATTGTTTTTTGCAATCCCAACGCTCATCATAATTAGTTTCGCACTCTTCGCGATCTTGGATTTAGCACCCAACGACCCGACTAGTGACCTACCCATTACGATTCCACCTGAAGTGCGACAGGAAATTCGAGAGTCCCTAGGTCTCGATAAACCTTTCCACGTTCGCTATTTCAAATGGATGGAGCAATTCTTCATCAACGAACCGCTTAACTTGATTGAAGGAGTAACGGGACTGCAGATCGGTGATTCGGAGTCGCGGTTGCGCGTGACTTCCTGGTCTTCATATCGACCCGTGGTGGATTTGATCATCGAAAGACTCCCACAGACTCTGTGGGTCGTTGGTTTATCGTATGTCGTTGGAATAATGATCGCACTCCCGATCGGGGTCATCTCAGCTTTCAAACAATATAGTATGTTTGACCAAATAGGAACCTTTATCTCAATGGTTGGGTTCTCCATACCAACGTTCTTCACAGGACTGGTCATGATTATTGTGTTTAGCGTGTGGCTAGGTTGGTTGCCGTCTACATACGATACGACGCATGTGGTGAAAGATTTTCCCTCTTTTTGGGTCCAAGTAAAACAAATGATCATGCCTGTATTGGTATTGGCGTTCTACAACGCTGCGCAGCTTAGTAGATTCATGCGCGCTTCCGTACTTGAAAATCTGAATTTGGACTACGTTCGTACTGCTCGTGCCAAAGGTTTGCGGGATCGTGCAATACTGCTAAAACACGTTCTTCGCAATAGTTTGCTCCCGGTAGTTACGATGATAGCACTCGGGGTTCCGACAATTTTTACAGGCGCGATAATTACAGAACAAATCTTTCGTGTAAACGGAATTGGACAGCTGCTTATCGCGGGAATAAACAGTGCAGACATACCTCTCGTTCAGTCTCTTTCTTTTCTATTTGCGGTACTAATTGTCACATTCAATCTTCTCGCTGACATTATTTATGGATTTTTGGACCCAAGGATAAAGTACGAGTAATTATGAAAGTCGAAAAGTTAGCTCAAGCTAATCAATCCATCCAAGAAGCTCGAGAACATCCATCTCCATGGATGATCGTTTGGATTGCGCTAAGGAACCATAAAGGAGCAATGGTAGGTGCTGGTGTATTCACCGTGATCGTTTTAGGAGTGCTGCTTGGGCCTTTTATATACACCGTTGATCCACAATTTACCGATATCGAGGCGCGCAATCTGGGAATGTCCTGGCAACACCCGCTAGGCACTGACAACTACGGACAAGACATGCTCGCGCGGTTGCTTTGGGGGGGTAGAACTGCAATTGCAGTTGGATTCGCTGCGATGTTTCTCTCTCTCGGATTAGGTACTACAATCGGATTGATTGCTGGCTATTACAAGCGACTTGATGGACTGCTAATGAGATTAACTGATTTGTTCCTCGCGCTGCCGCTATTACCGTTATTGCTTGTTATCATCTTGGTCTTCCGCGAACCACTAGATGAACTGTTTCCTGGCAATCCCGAAATTGGGACCTTCTTATTGATTGTGTTTGTGATCGGGATCACGAGTTGGATGCAAACTGCAAGAATCGTTCGAAGCGAGACTCTCGCACTAAAAGAGCGCGAGTTTGTGTTAGCTGCAACCAGTATAGGAACCTCAGGTCCGCATATCATTACCACACATATTCTTCCCAATATATTGAGTCCGATAATGGTGTCAGCGACTCTGGGTGTTGCTAGTGCGATCATTACCGAGTCAGCGCTGTCGTTCCTCGGACTAGGATTCCCTCCTGACTTTCCTACTTGGGGAAGATTACTCTATGACGGAGCTAACTTCATGGAAATTGCACCAGCTCGAGTGATCTGGCCAGGATTAGCAATTTCATTGACAGTATTGAGTGTTAATTACATAGGTGATGCATTGCGCGACGCGATTGACCCTCGAGTACGAAATCAGTGAGGGCTGAGCTTCGGTAAAAATTTCTATTTCGTGGAGTGTCATAGTGGAACAAACCCGCTGAGAAAATTCTCAGCCATAACGCCCTTCCCAAAGGTAGTCCAGAAATGTCATATAGGGCAACACTTCGATACCATCGACTTGCTTCGGTAGAGATCCCATATACACACAGACGAAATTTTTAAAAATCTCTTCCTCTTTAAGTGCTTTTAACGATCGGAGATCACGTAGTCCGACATTTGGCTTAGCTTTAACTTCGATCGCAGTATGATCATGGATAAGAAAATCTACCTCGTAGCCGGATTTCGATTTCCAGTAGTGTAAAGCATCGTCGCGTTCGTTGTAGTTGATCCAACATCTTATCTCATGCAACATCCAAGTTTCGAACGAGAATCCTTCCGATTGTGCAAAGCGAAAGGCACTACGACTTTGAATTGCGTTCACTACGCCAATGTCAAACAGGTAGTACTTCGAACTAACAATGGGTTTACGTTTGGGGGAGTGTCGCCAAGCCTGTAGTTCAAATGCAATTAGTGTGTCCTTAAGAATATCGAAGTAGTTGTAGACGGTATTGCGAGAAACTTGAGCGTCGCTTGCCAAGTTTTCATAGTTAACTATAGTGGCGTTACAGTGTGAAGCTAGGTCGAGGAAACGCACAAAGGCAGGGAGGTCACGCACGACTCCTTCAGCGGCTATCTCCTGTCGAAGGTAATTGCCAATGTAATCTCGAAGGACGCGACTAGGCTCATCAGAACAGTACACAGCAGGCACGGTGCCATAGCGCAAAGCGCGTTTAAGCTTGAAGTCATCTCCTAATTCCCGGGCTATAAATGGATGAAAGTGCACGGTTCCTGCGCGACCGCCCAAGAGGTTCACTCCTCCTCGTCTGAGTTTACGAGCACTAGACCCTGTGAGTAAAAAGCGTATACCCTTCAACTCGATCAGTCGATGCACTTCGTCAAGTAGTTGAGGTGCTTTCTGAATCTCGTCGATCACCACGATTTCCGTATTCGCAGAAACCACATTTTCGAGCGAAAATGATTTTTCGAGTAGAGAAAAGTAGACGTCGTTACTTAAAAGATCAAAAACTAAGGCATCTGGAATGGTTTCATGAATCAGTGTGGACTTCCCGGTCAAGCGTGGTCCTAAGAAAAAACAGGATCTAGAATTCAGAATAGACGACAAGTCCAACGCTCGAGGGTAAATTTTTTGCGTCATTTTAGTTGTCATTTGACACGTTAAATGACAATTATATTGACACAACTCGTCGAAGTGATGGAATCCTACAGAATATGCTCTGTGATTAACCTACTCAAAATGTACATATTTAATGTGCGTGTTTTTCAGGGACCGTATATTGAAGCAATCCACGATATACCGGACAGAAAGATTAGCCAGATTGCACAAACAGTATCCGCAAATGTGAGAAACTCTCAATGAGCTTCAATTCGTATCGAGGAAGATAGACCTGTTTAGGCGAGTCGAACTGACAGGTTCCGCTCTCGATTTGGGAGCTGATCTAGTATGGAAAAATTTAGGTACCGCCCGGAGCTACGTGGAGGTAAGTGATCGTCGAATTTGATGTCGAAGAGCAGGGATTTGTGAACTGGCCTAAAATTGAGGCTTCAATTCTCAAACAGTATTTCAGTGCCCTATCACAAGTGTTAATCAAAAACTCTCGCTACTACCGGTTGATCATAGCCGGTGAGCATGTTGCAGTACTCGGATTAGGAAATTGTTTACTTTGAAGATTACAACATCAACGATTCTTATAGGATTCACATTCACGATCAAAAACTGCGTTTGGGAATCAGTTCAATCGAATCACGTAGCACGAATACTTAGCCTCTGCAATAAAAAGGCCTGTCTAACCAAATGAAACTCTACGTCAAGACTTACGGTTGCCAAATGAATGACTACGACTCTCAGCGTATGTCAGAGTTGTTGCAACAGAGCCATGACGCGGAAGGTACCAACACACCGGATGACGCAGATGTCATCTTAGTCAACACTTGTTCAATTCGTGAGAAAGCACAAGAGAAAGTGTTCCACGAACTCGGTCGCTATCGCAAGTTGAAAATTAAAAAGCCGAATCTGTTAATCGGTGTCGGTGGATGTGTAGCTTCGCAAGAAGGAGAAGAAATCACCAAACGCGCACCCTACGTTGATCTCGTGTTCGGACCGCAAACACTCCACCGATTGCCTGCGATGATCGAGCAAACCCGACAACTCAAAAAACCGGTAATAGACATCAGCTTCCCCGAAATCGAAAAGTTCGACCACCTCCCTACCCCCATCACCAGCCAAGTTTCCGCCTATGTTTCAGTCATGGAGGGATGTAGTAAGTTTTGCACATTCTGCGTCGTCCCATACACTCGTGGACCCGAGGTTAGTCGGCCCGTGAATGACGTGATGAGAGAAGTAGTTTCTTTGGTCGATCAAGGTGTTCGAGAAATTCACTTTTTGGGGCAGAACGTCAATGCATATCGAGGTGAATTCAAAGGAAGCACTGCAGATCTCGCGGAATTGATCTATTACACCTCGCTTGTTGAGGGCGTGGAAAGAATTCGATTTACTACCTCGCATCCAGTTGAGTTTTCTGAGACGCTCATCGAAGCGTACCGAACTGTTCCTAAACTTGTAAGTCATTTACACTTGCCGGTGCAGTCCGGGTCCGACCGAGTGTTAGCGATGATGAAGCGAGGCCATACAGTGTTGGAGTACAAGTCAAAAATACGTCGATTGCGCGACGCGCGACCTGAAATCGCTCTTTCTTCCGACTTCATCGTCGGATTCCCAGGTGAGACGGATGCAGACTTTGAAGGCACGATGAATTTAATTCGAGAACTTGACTATGACATCTCCTTTAGCTTCATCTACAGTGCTCGACCAGGAACCCCTGCTGCGTCAATGCCGGACCCCACTCCTCAGAATGTCAAACAAGAACGTCTTGAACGATTACAGGCGCAACTGCGCATGCAATCCGAAACGCACGCCCGAAGGATGGTTGGTACCACTCAGCGGGTGTTGGTTACAGGCCCTTCACGCAGAACTGAGGGTGCGGTGCAAGGACGGACTGAGAACAATCGAGTCGTAAATTTCTTCGCACAGGCGGATTCCCTACCGTTGGTGGATGTTAAGATCAAAGAAGCACTACCCAACTCGCTACGTGGCGAACTGGTAGCGGAAGAGGAGTACGCTTAGAGTTCGTTTGAGTTCCTGCGTCCTAAGGCGCGTACTCGAACAACGTTTGGCACTGAAAGCAGCTCCGTTCTGAGTGAGTCAGTAACCTCGCCATCGACTTCGAGGATGTTGTACGCGACGTTTTCCCTGCTCTTGTTAATCATGTCTGTTATGTTGAGTCCGACATTTGAACAAACGGCCAAGATTTCCTGCAATACACCTGGCTGGTTCCAGTTAGTTATCGTGAAGCGATAGTCTAAAGATCGCTCTAGTTTGACAGATGGAAAGTTAACCGAATTTTCGATATTTCCATTGATCAAGAAATCTTGTATTTGTCGCACTGCCATAACAGCACAATTCTCTTCCGCTTCAGCTGTACTCGCACCGAGATGGGGTGTCGTAAAGACCTTCGGATGGTTAAGAAATTCCCTCCGAGGAAAGTCGATGAAATACTTAGATAGCTGACCGTGGTCTAGAGCTCGCAAAATCGCGTCAGGGGCGACCACTTCAGATCGCGCAAAGTTCAATATACACGTACCCTCGTGACAGTAGTTCAGTAATTCATCATTGACGAACGCGTTTGTTTTGGGGCTCAGTGGTACGTGAAGAGATATAAACTGTGCTCTCGCAAACAAATCTTTGAGTTCGTCTACCAATTCGACGCGTGAGTCAACATTCTGTCTGGATGTTTCTGAGAGAAATGGGTCGTACCCAAGAACTTGCATCCCTAGCGTACAAGCAATATTCGCAACGGGCGTCCCAATCGCGCCCAGTCCGACAACACCCAAGGTCCTGCCGGACAATTCTCTGCCAGCAAAACGACGCTTGCCTTCCTCTACATGTTGTTTTAAGTCACCCTCGGGAATTACGTTCGGTAAATTGTTTACATATTCGATGCCTCCAATCACGTCTCGAGCACACAACAAGAGTGCTGCTATAACAAGTTCTTTGACCGAATTGGCGTTGGCACCAGGAGTGTTGAACACCAAAATTCCTTGCTTGGTGCACTCGTCGACAGGAACATTGTTTACTCCTGCTCCTGCTCGTGCAATCGCTAACAAGTTAGAAGACAAGTGGTCTGTAGTGAGTGGAAAACTCCGAAGTATGATCGCATGTGGAGAGTGCTGATTTTCTCGGACACTGTACTGAGGCGTCGTCAGCAATTTGAGCCCGCGCGGTGCGATTTGATTGAACGTCTGGATTCGAAACTTTTCGGTACGCGGTTTAGGTTCTACCAATAGCCTCTCTCCTTCATCTCTAAAACTCGGTTCCCTGAACCACTCAAAATATACATCAGAAGTTCGCCAATGAACTGACCAAAGCAACCAAATAGCTACACTACTTCAGAACTTGATCAAGTTCTGCGACAATTAAGCTTGCACTATCCTTGACTTCAAAAGTTTGTAATTTTGCTTGCCATTGCGTCAAATTTTCAAAGATCGATGAAATTTTTGCAATGAGTGTTTCTTGATTACACTCATCTTGGGGGAGTACTACGCTCCATCCGCTAGTTTCCGCGAGTTCTGCGTTTTCTATCTGGTCCCCGCGACTTTGTGCCAAAGGTAAGGGAATTAATAAGTTGGGTTTACGCATCGATAGCAGTTCAAATAAAGCGTTCGCCCCAGACCTCGAAACAACAACATCAGCTAGAGCTAATACATCACCCCATTGCTCGTCGATATATTCAAACTGAAAATAGTTTTTGACGGTACGCAAATTTTCATCGAGATTTCCCTTACCACATACGTGAATCACCACAAATTCTTGCGCGAGCTCTTTGATGCTCGAGTGTATGACTTGGTTGATTGCCTCCGCACCAAGACTACCACCGACCACGACTAATACGTGCGATCTCGTGTCTAACTTGAGCCAAGACTTTGCTCTCTCTGCATCTCCTGCTAAGAGTTCGGCACGTATTGGTGTACCGGTAACTACTACTCGTTTCGCGTTCGTTTTTGTTTGATCGAACGACACACATTGAGTCATCACAAATCGTGTACACATTCGGGTCGCCAAACCGGGCGACAAATCAGATTCGTGGGCAACCACGGGAATCCGCAATAACCATGCTGCAGCCACCACCGGAAATGCCACATACCCGCCTTTAGAAAAGACGGCGTTCGGCTTGAGTTTTAATAGCAAAAACAGAGCTTGCAATATTCCGATCGGTACGCGAAACGCATCTATGACATTCTCGAATGACAAATACCGGCGAAGTTTTCCAGCCGTAATGTCGTAGAATTCAACATCCCAGTCTTCGACAAGCCGACGTTCTAATCCACTCTTAGAGCCAATAAAGACAACACGGTCTCCGCGATGTTGGCACCTCTCTATGACAGGCTTTGTTGGTAGTACATGACCGGCAGTACCCCCGCCAGTAAATACTATCGTACGGGAAGCATTCACAGGCTGAATACTTCCTTTACAAGTGGTATAGAAATGGTTCGATTGCGAAAAATCGATTCCTCATTTAGCCGACTTACTGCTTGAACCAACCCGAACTGCGAACGCGTGACATGCCGAAGTAAATATCGCCCGACTTCCGTACTCAGCGTTGCTCCCTTTTTCTTCACTAGGTCTTGCAAAAAACCTAATTGCTCTTCTGGTGGTAGCGGCAACATGTGATAACAGCTGAACATATTAAATCGAGACTTTAGGTCGGGCAGTACAAATTCGAGTCTTTCTAGCTTCCACCCAGAAGTTATTACGAGTCTGTGTTTTGCTCGTACTAAACGTTCATACAAACCAAATATTTGAAGTTCCTTTTCCGCGCTACCAATCCATTGGCCAATACCATCGAGAACAACTGTAGAGAACGCTTCCAACCCAGTCAGTTCATATTCATCGTCGGTAACAAGGATCGCGGAGTCAAGTTCTGACACCAATATGTGCATCGCGTGAGTCTTACCCACCGCAGAATCTCCGTGTACCCAAAGATGGTCCGGTGAAAATAGAGCCGAGAACAAATTTTGATTAACCCCGAGACGAAATCCTTCGCGCGTGTAGGTCTCGTTCGGTTCTAGAGGTAATACGAAACTATCTATCAAGGTAGTTCGTCGGTATCGGTCGAACTCTGTTTCTTGTGTTCCAAGTATGCGCGGTGTCCCCACAATCGAACATAATCTAACCCCGAGGTGATTGAGAACAGTGCAACGAGTCCATATCCACCCCACACATCTAAGCCTCGAGCAGCAATTGCCTGATACTTGAAATCGATTTGCGCGATCACTTCGAGCACGATCACGCTGACCAGTATGATGGTATTGGTTTTACTCAACAGTGTTGGTTCAATGTCCAATCGTTTATACAACAACTTGTAGGCTGCTGCACCGCCGAGAATCACGCCCTCTCGAGCTAGGACGATAGTTAATAGCCATAGGGGCCAAAGTCCCTCTAGAGTAAGCAACACACACGCGCCACCAAAGGTCACTTTATCGGCAATTGGATCCACAATCTCCCCGAATCTTGAAGTCCATTCGAAGCGACGTGCTACATAACCATCGAGTAAATCGGTTAACCCGGCAATGACAAGCATGATCAACACAAACTCCCAGTGTTTATACAGGATACCATAGGCTACCGGCACAATTAAAAAGAGTCTGAGTACCGAAATAATGTTTGGGATCTGATCAATCACTTCGGTGGTGCCCAGGAGAATAGCTGCATGATTTTCTTATCGGTTATAGGTTCTTCGAGATCCACCGCTTCAAGTGAATCTGTCGCATCAACCAGTTCCACGAAAAGCTCCGCAGATGAGGGTGTGTACACGTCAAAAATCAATACCTCTTTATGGAGTGAAACAAGCACGAAGTCATCAACGAAATCTAACCCATTCAGCAGTTTTAATACTGCTGCATAAGACTCTACGCTCTCGACATTTACAACCCCGATACGATGAATTTCTTCGTGTTCGCGAACGATAGCATGTTTGGTAACGAGAACATCTACGATGTGATCGACTACGTTAATCGGTATGTCCTCCCGTGCTCGCAAAATGCGATGATCGAATTGCTCCGTTCCTTGATACCAATAGGTTATATCGGTTTGATAGCGACCGAAAAAGTCTTTCTGGCAAGAGACTGCGGCGACGAACTCTGCGTTATACCGTGCTGATACCGTGGCGAGATCAGACCAAAATCGACCTACCAAAGACGACGAAGTGATTGTGGTATGTTCTTGCAGATCCATGATGGGAATAACCAGTTCGATACCGCGTTCTAAAGCTCTCCTTCGAAGTTCTAAAGCCACCTGTGTCCCATCCCGGACTAATTCAGATTCAGATGTTTCATGAATGGACAGCCAAAGTAGAACCGACGGTCGGTCTGCAGGCCATACTGGAAATCTCGCCTCTTTGATTAGTTCTCGAATCAGGGAACTATTAAATCGAGCGACTAGTGCGTCACCGATCCCTATCGGAGAATTCACCGGAAGCTTCGTAAATTCATACTGTTTCACAAAGGAGTTGAGATTCGCAAACGCAGTTTGTACTTCTGGAATTCTTGGAATATCTGCAAGACCAGTTAAGCGCATTAGCAGAACTTCGATGCAACGGGGAAGTACTTTTTCTGCCTCTGCTTGAGTTCGCTCGCTTACTGGTATCTTTACATCGTACAACCAATCTACCGGTTCAGCGCGCAAACTCTCTATCGTAAACACGAACACGAGCAGCACTAGTGGTAGACGAATGATGGGCATGCTATGTCAGTTGAGAGGCTATAAGAGAACGGAAATTCATGTATATATTGGTAAATATGGTACCCACGTGCTGTTTATCCCGATAATTCGCGTTATGGGAATTACATATCAACAGAGCGGGGTCGACATTGATGCAGCTAACCGTTTGATCAATCGCATCAAAGAACCGATCAAGCAGACCAACCGACCGGAAATCTTGACAGATGTAGGCGGATTTGCGGCACTAGCGACGCTGCCCACAAAATTCCAGCAGCCCGTTTTAGTCTGTGGCACGGACGGTGTCGGAACGAAAGTGGAACTAGCGATCGAACATGATCGACATGAAGTGATCGGACAGGATCTCGTGGCTATGTGCGTTAACGACATCTTAGTGTACGGAGCCGAACCACTGTTATTTCTAGACTACTTTGCAACCGCGAAACTGGATATCGCGATCGCTGAGAGAGTTATCTCGGGTATTGCTGATGCATGTAAGCAAGTCGGTTGCGCACTGGCAGGCGGCGAGACGGCAGAACTACCGGGCTTATATGCTCCAAACATTTATGACCTCGCTGGATTCTGTGTCGGCGTCGTCGAAAAAGAGACATTAGATGTTCGCAAAAACGTGCAAGTTGGAGATATTCTGCTCGGACTTGCAAGCGACGGACCACATTCAAACGGCTACTCGCTTATCCGCGCTTTGTTGCGAGAACACAAAGCACCGGACTCGATTCTTGAAGAAATGCTGACTCCTACTCGTCTTTACGGTCCCGCGGTACTAAGTATCGCGGATTCGGCCACCGGTATGGCTCACATAACAGGTGGTGGTCTCATCGAAAATCCACCTCGCATGCTCACCGAGGACCTCGCGATCGAACTCAGTCCAAATGTCTGGGAACAACCCGAGAGTTTCAAGTGGATTAATGCGAAAGGACAACTTGAACCCATTGAAATGTTGCGTACTTTTAACTGTGGTATTGGCTTTGTCATCGCAACTCGGGCGGAAGATTCAGCTCAGGTGAAATCTAAATTGGAGGGAGGCGGAGAACGAGTCTACAACATCGGTCGAGTCGTCGCCAGCGGTGCCAGACCAAGTTCAGATTCGATAATTCTGACTAGAGAGTAGCCCCCGTCGCAGGGCTACAACTTCGGTAAAGTGACTCCGACCTGACCCTGATACTTACCGTTCCGATCCTTGTAGGACATTTCACAAGGCTCATCAGCTTGGAAAAAGAGCATCTGGGCGACGCCTTCGTTCGCATAGATTTTTGCTGGAAGATTCGTCGTATTTGAAAACTCAAGCGTCACATGCCCTTCCCACTCAGGTTCTAGTGGGGTTACATTTACTATGATTCCGCAACGTGCATAGGTTGACTTGCCGACGCAGATTGTCAGCACGTCTCGAGGAATCCGAAAGTACTCTATGGTACTGGCAAGGACGAATGAGTTTGGAGGAATGACACACGTCTCGCCCTCGGTCGGTACGAAGCTCCTTTCATCAAACTCTTTGGGATCTACCGTTGCCGAAAAAATGTTGGTGAACACCTTGAATTGAGGTGCACAACGTACGTCATAACCGTACGACGAAGTTCCCCACGACACCACTCTGTTGTTCCCGACCGTACGGACTTGGTTCGGTTCATAGGGATCGATCATACCATGCTCTTTAGCCATGCGTCGTATCCAACTGTCTGCTTTAATTGTCATTTCTAAGTCATCTTAATGGTTGGTGGAGGAGCAGCATGCAACCCGTGCACCCAGAGTTGCGCTGCAACCAAACGCGCGCAGTCGATGAAAGACTCCGTAATCGCACTCGAGGGATCGGCAACAACCGGCGGTGCACCATTGTCCATGTATTCCCGTAACTGGGAATCGAGTGGAAATGTACCTAGTAATTTCGTCCCATATTCTTCTGCGACTCGACTGCCCCCTTCTGCCGCAAAAATTGTGTGGGACTTCCCACATTGGTCGCAAACGAAATAGCTCATATTTTCGATGACTCCAAGAATAGGTACATTCACCTTAGCAAACATTTCGATTCCTTTCCGTGCATCAGAGAGCGCAATATCTTGTGGCGTAGTCACAATAACCGCCCCGGCCAAAGCGACCTGCTGAGAGAGCGTCAGTTGAATATCTCCAGTACCCGGCGGCATATCGACGATCAGATAGTCTAAATCGTTCCAAAGAGTTTGAGTCAGCATCTGTTGTAATGCGCCTGATGCCATCGGTCCGCGCCACACCATCGGTGTTTTATCTGACACCAACATACTCATCGACATTACTTCAATACCAGAAACCTTTATTGGCTCGAAATACTTCTCGTCTCGTACTTTGGGTCGACGGTCAGGTTCAATTCCCAACATAACCCCTTGGCTAGGACCGTAAATATCCGCATCAAGGAGTCCCACCTTACTACCTGCTCGCTCCAATCCAAGTGCAAGGTTAACTGCGATGGTAGATTTGCCGACACCGCCTTTCCCGGACGCGACAGCAACTACGTTTCTGGTACCGGGTAATTTGCACGTTCTCGGGGAGCGAAATTCCAACTCTAAGTTGAGCTCGGTTTCGTTCAGCCAAGTAGTAAGAGACTCGCGAAGTCTCTTCTCGATACCCGCCACGGGATAGCCCAGTTCAGCACGAATATGCGTCTTGTTGTCAATAGACTTCGACTTAGTCGCAGTCGGCAACTCTCCCCAAGTCTTTTCAAGAATGGGGTCTAGAAAGTTTGAAATCGTTTGGGTCATGCAAAATTTAACAGTTGGACGCAGGTTCTATTGTAAGATTGGAACCCTGTGCCATTAAATACTTCCTTAATCGAATATCGCCACCAAGGCTTCTAAGCTCGTTATGAGACGAATACTGGTCACAGCAGCACTACCTTACTCGAACGGTTCGATCCACCTAGGACACTTGCTCGAGCACATCCAAACGGACATTTGGGTTCGCTTTCAAAAACTTCGTGGCCACGAATGTTACTTCATCTGTGCAGAAGACACTCACGGTACCGCGACCATGATTGGAGCGGAAGAAGCTGGAGTCACACCAGAAGTGTGGGTTGAAGAGCTCCGACAACAGCACATCACTGACTTTGACGCATTCGCGATCAGCCACGACAACTACTACACTACTCACTCGCCAGAAAACGAGCATTTCGCCCGTGAAATATATAAAAAGCTAAAGGCTAATGACGCGATTTACACGGCTACGGTCGAACAACTCTATGACTCTGAGAAGAAGCTGTTTCTGGCAGATAGGTATGTTCGAGGGACCTGTCCACGTTGTGGCGCAGAAGACCAGCCCGGTGATAACTGTGACAATTGTGGGGCGACTTATGCGGCCACTGAACTAAAGAATCCGCGCTCAGCACACTCCAACACCACTCCCGTCTTGCGATCTTCAACCCACTATTTCTTCAATCTTCCCAAGTTTGAAGACTTTTTGCGTACATGGACCGAAAGCGGTACCGTACGACCCGAAATTGCCAACAAACTAAAGGAATGGCTAGACGGTGGAATGAAAGCGTGGGACATCAGTCGCGATGCGCCCTATTTCGGCTTTCGCATACCCGATACAGACGACAAGTATTTCTATGTGTGGCTAGACGCACCCATGGGATATATGGCTAGTTTCCAAAATTGGTGTGATCGAGCTGGGATAAATTTCGATGATTTTTGGAACAAGGACAGCCTTGCGGAAGTTCATCATTTCATCGGCAAAGACATCGTAAACTTTCACGCTTTGTTTTGGCCCGCAGTACTCCATTGCGCGGGATATCGCACACCGACCTCGGTTCGCGTTCACGGTATGATCACGGTGAACGGAGAAAAAATGTCAAAGTCTCGCGGAACGTTTATTAACGCTTCGATTTTTCGCGAAGTCTTAGATCCGGATACGCTCCGTTACTACTACGGAGCTCGACTGAATGCTTCAATGGGGGACATTGACATCAGCTTTGAGGATTTCGTTAATCGAGTCAATTCGGATTTAATTGGGAAGTTTGTAAATATCCCTTCTCGGTGCGCTAATTTCTTACTGAGACACTTCGATTCAACACTCTCGACGAAGTTATCGCAGCCAGAGCTCTATGAAGAATTCTCCGCAAAACAGCAACTGATTGAAGAACTCTACGAAGAAGGCGAAACTAGTAGAGTTGTGCGGGAAATCATGGCATTGGCGGATCGTGCGAATCAATATATTGCAAACAATCCTCCCTGGGAACTTGCAAAGACGGCCGGCCGCGAACAAGAAGTACAAGCAATCTGTACCATGGCTATCAATCTATTTCGCACTCTATGTGTATACCTGAAACCGATCGTACCTGGGCTCATAGCCCGTAGCGAGCAGTATCTCAACGCGGGTGAGCTCAAATGGGGTGATGCAAATCAACCGTTGCTTGGGCATCAACTAGCTCCTTTCAAGCGACTGATGTCCCGGATTGACCTAAAGCAGATCGACAAGATTGTTAAAGCATCAAGAGATTCAAGTGCTGACGACTCCGACAGCGAACAAAGCACTTCCCAGACAATAGAGTTAGCTGAATTTCAAAAAGTTGATCTCCGAGTAGCGCAGATTGATAGTGCTAGTGTTGTGGAAGGAGCTGATAAACTACTCAAGTTAGAGCTCAAGGTAGGTGGTGAGAGTCGTACAGTGTTTGCAGGTATTCGTTCCGCGTATGATCCAGTTGATTTGGTCGGTCGATATGTCGTCGTCGTCGCGAATTTGAAACCGCGCAAAATGCGTTTTGGCACTTCCGAAGGTATGGTGCTCGCCGCCGGGCCGGGCGATAAAGACATCTTCCTCTTATCGCCGGACGAAGGCGCAGTCGCCGGAATGGAAGTGAGTTGATCAAGGAACCTTTTGTTCGATCTCGTAACAATCCTAGGGGGTGCTGCCCTAGTAAATAATTTCGTTCTCGTCCAACTTCTCGGCTTGTGTCCCTTCATGGGAGTGTCGAATCGACTAGCCACTGCACTACCGATGGGGATTACAACGACATTCGTAATAACAATTTCTACACTCTTAACGAATCTTCTTAACAATTACTTGTTAATACCTTATAACATTGAATTTCTGCGACTCGTCCTATTCATCACTGTTATTGCAAGCGTAGTCCAACTTACCGAACGATACATTAAATACACCAGTAAGCTACTGCATCAAATGCTGGGTATCTACCTACCATTGATTACCAGTAATTGCGCGATTCTTGGTGTAGTGCTAACCGTCGCGGACCTGTCTCTCATTCAATCGCTAGCTATAGGGATTGGATCCGCTATTGGGTTCACATTAGTGCTCGTTCTTTTTTCCGGATTACGAGCTCGTTTAGACGAACAGCATGTTCCGAAGGCATTCCAAGGAGCTCCCATTGCTTTTATAACGGTCGGCATGTTAGCACTAGCTTTTCTAGGTTTTAAAGGTATGTTGTGATCGCACCAATCGTTATACCGACACTAGTGCTCAGTTCGAGCGCATTCTTACTCGCTTGTTCTGTAGTCTTAACCGAGCGCGTATTGCGAAATAAACAAAAGCCCGACAATCTAATTACCCTAATCAACGAATTATTACCACAAACACAGTGTGCTCAGTGCGGTTATCCTGGTTGTTTACCCTATGCCGAAGCAGTTGCACACGGAGAAAGCATCAGTCTGTGTAAACCCGGTGGCGTAACAACTCAAAATGCCCTCAGTACGCTGCTAAACCGACCGATTGAGGACGAGTTTCAAAGCGATCCGAACCCTCCCCTCGCTCGTATTCGAGAATCCGAGTGCATCGGTTGTGGACTGTGTGTTGCTGCGTGTCCTGTGGATGCAATAATAGGTGCTCCTAACTATCTTCACACTGTACTGGAATTGCACTGCACCGGATGCGAACTCTGTCTACCCCCATGTCCCGTAGACTGTATTGATCTAATCCAGTCAAACGATGTAGATCGAGTCCGAAACTATGCCGCGTCCTAGTTTTACACCCATAAATTGGGTACGCGCGACTCCAGACAGCCTTTTGGACCGTATCGCTGAAGCAAACATTGTCGGCATGGGGGGCGCGGGATTTCCTACAGCCGAAAAAATCGCACTTGCTCGAAAACACGCTCCTAACTTCGTTATCGCGAATGGCATGGAAACCGATCCCGGTGTAAATGCAGACAAAGTACTGTTAGAACGACACTTGAACGATGTGCTCACTGGCTTGAGGATAGTTGCCAAAATTCTTTCAGCCGTACACAGTTTTGTCGCAACATCCCGCGAAAGAACCGGTCAGGTTGCACAAAGTCTGCTAAACGACAATGAGACCGTGCATTACATGAAGCCAACATATCAAAACGGTGCCGAAAGAGAACTCATTCAAATCCTTACCGGTCATGTAATAAAAGACAACAGTTTTCCTGCATTTGAGGGATATCTAGTCTTAAACGTCCACACTCTGTTTGCGATCGCGCAAGCGATTGCGGGCAAACCATTGACTAAACGACTGGTAACGGTCAACGACGAAACTCATTGGATCGATATTGGTACACCTGTTGAAGCGATACTGGCATCAAGTGATCCAATTCGTGTCGGTTGTTATGCGACTGGACACCGCCCCCGAGCGAACGAAGTGTTGACCGCACCGGTAAACGCTATTTCCACCGACAAATCTGTACAGGCACTACCGTGTATCCATTGTGGGTGGTGTGATGAAGCGTGTCCACGCGATGTTCCGGTAGAGTTGCTGTTTGTGTTGGCCGAACAACTAAAGCCGAATTTGGACGCGCAGGATGCGTTGAACCGTTGTAATGACTGTGGAGCTTGCGTTGTAGCTTGTCCAAGCAACATTCATCTCCTTGACCACGTACGAGCATTACGCCAGCGAAATGACACTAAACGGGAGCGAATATCGAGAGCAACGCAGGCTCGAATACGCGTCGATGCGCGCGAGCATCGTATGCGCTCAGATGTCATCAGGTCCGATACCAAGCGCTCCGAACGTATGCAACAGCAACACAAGTGGCAGTAACCGACCGCCCTAAATTCCAAACTACAGGGATCATGGTCCACGTAGTGATTGCTCTTCTGCCTGGTCTAGGAGTCAGTGCTTGGTTCTTAGGTCCCAAAGTGTTTTTGGTGGTGCTAGTCTCGATTCTTGCGGCAGTTGCCACCGAAGCGATTGGCACTAGGTCAGTTCAGACTCTCCGCGATGGAAGTGCAGTGGTTACCGGAATGTTAATCGGGTTGTGTCTACCTCCCAGTGTCGCAATCTGGGTGCCGATTGTCGCGTCGGTGAGCGCAATCGCGCTGGGCAAACTGGTATTCGGAGGACTTGGTAAGAACCTCTTTAACCCAGCGATGGTGGGATATGCTCTCGTCCTAATCGCTTTTCCAATGCAGCTAGTTTATCTCGATGGATTGACCGGAGCGACGGCATTAGACGTACTAAAACATCAAGAGAAGGAATCACTTGACCTACTCGTTAATCATCCTGCTTTCGGTTTAGTCGGTGCGAAACACTTTGAATGGATGAATTTGGCGTTTTTGGTCGGCGGTCTCTATCTCGTATTACTCCGAATCGTGCCATGGTTACTCCCACTGAGTGTGCTCCTCGGAATCGCGGTTCCAGCACTCGTTTTTCTCCCTCTTGGCGATGCAACGTACAGTTTTGGTCCTCCATGGTTTCATTTATTTGCGGGAGGAACAATGCTAACGGCTTTCTTTATAGCGACAGATCCAGTTACCTCGCCTTCAGCAAAATTACCCCAAATAGTCTACGGTTTTTTTGTTGGAAGCGTCGCATTTTTTATTCGATATTTCGGCACTTGGGCTGATGGATTCGCGTTTGCAATCCTGTTGGCAAATGCGTTTTTACCTCTTTTGGAACCAAAAAAGTTGCCTTAGACAAATGAAGGCGATTGCCACACTTACACTACTAGCACTTGTCGCAGGCTGTTTGCTTGCGTTGTTGCAACTATTCACAGCAGACCGAATTGAACAAAACCAACGCGCTGCCGAGAAACAAATACTCGCAGGTTTAGTGGATTCAACAGATCCAGAGATTCTCCGCGAACAGGGTATTGAGTTAGTAAACACTGAGATTAGAGGATACGGAGGTACCATGAAAATTGTTGTTGCGTTTCGCGGCGAGGAAATACTGGGTGTTCGCGTTCTCAGTCATGGAGAAACACCCGGATTTTCTGAGGTATTGAAACCTAATGACTGGATCGGTCGATTCGAAAGGCAATCAGTACATGAAGTTGATGCAGTTAGTGGCGCGACGATTACCACCAATGCATTAATTCGTGCAGTTAAAGACTCATTGCGCGGACGCGAGGGTAGTAAGCCGTGACGCTTACTCAGAGACTTATCGATGGTCTGTGGACTCGAAACGTCGCTACGACGCAACTGTTAGGTCTTTGCCCACTACTCGCTGTTAGCTATAACGTTAAGAATGCTGTGGGTTTAGCCGTCGCGAGCACGTTTGTTTTGGTGTCCTCTTCCTGTTTGATCTCACTGTTCAGGAAGGGAATTCCAGAAAACATCAGGTTGCCCTGCTTTGTTCTAGTCATTGCGACGTTCACAACGATCGCGCACATGATCATGCAAGCTTATGCGTGGGATGTGTATCAGCAAATCGCACTGTTCGTCCAAATCATCGTTACCAACTGTATGATTCTTGGTCATGTCGAGTCCGTAGCATCAAAGAAAGACGTGAAAACGTCTGTGGTGATCGCAATGGGTACTGCTTTAGGATTTTCGCTTGTACTCATTATGCTAGGTGGTATACGGCAGTTGCTCGGTCTGTTGACACCGTTTGCAACTCAACCAGTCGGTTCTTTTTTTGTTATCGGAATTGCACTGGCTATGATCAACTATCTGAAGGGTTATTCTCCTCAAGGGCGCACCGACGAACGGCAACAAGAACCAGACTATATGCAACCGGATAATGAACGAGCCGCTGAGTAGATCTGAAGTCCTTAGTGATCTAGTTCGAAGCTACCGCATATTCGGAGCATTGGGCTGGGGCGATCTGGGCGATGGGCACATAAGCGCGAGGGACCCGGAGCACACAGAGTGTTTCTGGCTCCTTAGAAATGGAGTTCCCTTTACTCAAGCGACAGTTGACGATATGGTGTTGTTAGACCAATCCGGAGACACAGTGCTTGGAGAGGGAAACGTGAATTCGCCAGCTTTCAACATCCACTGTCCAATCTTAACAGCTCGAACCGACCTAAACTCTGCCGCGCATACACACACTCCTTGGGGAACCCCTTTCTCTGCAGAAGTTCGACCCATATTGCCGATCACGCAAGAAGCTTGTATCTTCGTAGACGATTGCGCACTCTTTGATGATGAAGAAGTTCAAATTCGAGATTTAGCTGGCGGCACCCGAATCGCCCAGTGTTTAGGACACAAACATGCCATTATTCTTCGCAATCATGGGTTACTGACAGCAGGAGCTTCTGTAGCCAGCGCAGTTGTACGGTTCGTCACCTTAGAGCGCGTCGCTGAGGCGCATTTAAAGGTACAGAACCCAGTACCGATATCCGACGAGTCTGCCAAACAAGCACAAGGTGGACTATTTCGCGAGGCTCGTGTTCGTGCTAAGTTTGAATACTTGGCAAAATCTCATGGGATCACATAGTTCTAGGCCCAGTTGAAATGAACCACGACAAACGCAGACAAATATTCGAGCGTTTCCGCGAGAAAGATAGTGACCCGGACACCGAACTCCATTACCAATCTCCATTTCAATTATTAGTCGCGGTAATACTCTCAGCACAAGCGACCGATGTAAGCGTCAACTTAGCAACAAAAGAGTTGTTTTCCGTCGCACCTACCCCAAGCAAAATGTTTGCACTTGGCGTTGACGGTCTGAAGGAGTACATTAGAACGATCGGACTCTACAACGCAAAAGCAGAGAACGTACACAGTACATGCAAGATCCTGCTAACAGATCATAATGGAAAAGTGCCTAGCACCCGAGAAGAACTAGAGCGACTACCAGGTGTGGGTCGCAAGACAGCCAATGTCGTACTCAACACTGCATTCGACCATCCGGTGATAGCCGTCGACACTCACATTTTCCGTGTTGCAAATCGTACAAATATTGCTCGAGGCAAGAATCCCAGAGAAGTGGAAGACCGATTAACCAAGTGGATCCCGATTGAATTCAAGAAGGGAGCACATCACTGGTTGATACTCCACGGACGATACGTCTGTACGGCACGAAAACCAAAGTGTTATCTGTGTGAAATCGAAGATCTCTGCGAATTCAGAGACAAGACACCTTTGCCTGACTAATCTCTATTTGTCTAATTTAGCGAGAAAAAGCCCAAATTGACAAGATGTTGCGTATAACGATAGAGAAGCGTCGCGCGGATCCACCTAAGACTCTCCGCAAGCACGCGAAACAAATCTTGTTGAAAAAGTTACAGACCTATGGAGTTAAAAGATCGATTTCGCGGCTATCTGCCCGTTGTACTTGATCTCGAAACCGGCGGGGTTGATCCCTACAACCACGCGATCATAGAAATTGCTATCGTTTTTCTTGATTGGCGCGACGACATGTTATACCCAAGCAAACACCATCGATGGGCAGTTCTTCCACATCCAGATACATGCATAGAGGACTCATCATTAGATTTGATTGGAATCGATCCTTTTGACCCCGCTCGCGGTGCTGAACTAGAAGAAACTTGCCTGAGAGATTGTTTTCGTACCATTCGGAAGAAGCTAAAAGCAACATCCTGTACTCGAGCTTATTTAGTTGGACACAACGCTTATTTTGACCACAACTTTATTAGAGCCGCCGCACAACGTAATAATGTTGGGCAAAATCCTTTTCACCTCTTCACGGTAATCGATACAGCCTCTTTAGCAGCAGTAAATTTTGGGCACTCTGTGCTATCTGTAGCGTGCACCCGGGCTGGAATCGAGTTCGACGATAAAAAAGCGCACTCTGCGCTATACGATGCGACCGTTACCGCTCAACTCTTCTGTATGATCGTAAATGATTGTGAATTAAATCCAGATTGGATCAATCTCAACACTGCCGACTAAATACGGCTCTTCACATCGTAGCTTAGGGCGAACCTTGATCCTCGGTCGCGGACTCTAAGAGTGGTTGTAGTTCACCTTGAGCGTGCATTTCGCTCACGATGTCGCACCCACCAACGAGTTCACCATTCACATACAGCTGAGGAAACGTCGGCCAATTTGCGATCGCTGGTAACTCTTGTCGGATCGCCGGATTACTCAGAATATCGACATATGAGAAACGCTGATTGCACTCCATCAAACACTGCACGGTTCGTGCTGAAAAACCACACTGTGGAGCATTGGGCGAACCTTTCATATATAACAAAATTGGATTATTCGCGATTTGCTCTTTAATTGCCGTAGCAATATCTTCGGTCATTCGAGTATCTCATCACTAATTAATAGAAGGATTATTGTAATCTGAGTGTCGTGCTCGATTCACGTAGAGAAAAACTCAGGACAACCAACCCTCGATAACATTTATTCTTGAGTCATAGTGTCGATCACCGACTAATTCGACTTGAGCGCGTCGAAAATCCACAATTTGATAACGCGCAAACCCTAATTTTTCAACTGTCCATTTCACCAATTAGGAGGAGCAACATTGAATTTCGACTTTGATACTGTTATCGACCGACGAGCGTGGCACAGCATTAAATGGGATAAGTATCGCGATCTTGATGTTTTACCGCTTTGGATTGCAGACATGGATTATCCGACCCCAGAGTTTATAGTTCAAGCAATACGTAAACGATTGGAGCATCCAATTCTGGGATGTTCATCAATCCCGGATGATCTGAATGAAACCTTCATCCAATGGGCAGAGAGAAAATTTGGTTGGCAAATCGATGTCGATTGGCTTGTGTGGATGCACTCCGTGATGACAGGTGTCGACATTGCAGTTCGCATAATTGGAAATCGGGGCGATCAGTGTGTTATGACCGTACCGACCTATCCACCCTTCATTGCTGTACCAAAACGGCAGGATAGAGTTCCAGTGTTTTCTCCGCTACTTCAACTTGAAGGTGGGTGGGAGATGAACTTTGATGACATCCGACGTGCTACGACGACCGCACCAACGTTCTTGTTCTCCAATCCACAAAACCCTACTGGTCGAGTGTACAACGCACGGGAATTAAAAGAACTAGCATCCACATGTATGCAGAACGACACGATCTTGATTTCCGATGATGTTCACTGGGGGCTAGTATTAGAAGAGGAACTAGTGTACACTCCCATAGCTAGTCTGGATACCGAGATCGCCGAAAGGACCATCTCTCTATTCTCTCATACCAAAACTTACAACGTCGCGGGAGCTTCCGCCGCCGTCGCAGTAATTCCTGACCCTGAAATTCGTCAAGCCTTCAGATCGGAGGCTCTAAGAATTCATCCTACCATCTCACCTTTAGCGCTTGCCGGGGCTACGGCAGCCTACGGCGATGAATCATCATGGCTAAGTGAGTTGAATTCCTATCTTCGTCAGAATCGCGATTTACTGCGGCAGGTGATTGAAGATTCGGAATTATTGCGAACAACAAACGTCGAAGGTACGCATCTCATGTGGATCGACGCGACACGACTACCCGTTTCAAATCCACAAAAACACTTCGAATCGTTTGGACTAGGACTGTCCGATGGCATTGAATTTCATGGATCGGGCTTTGTTCGTTTGAACTTTGCGATACCAAGATCGCTGTTGGACAAGTGTCTCGAGAAACTCCTCGAAGCGTGTACAACTTTTTGTTGAATTACGTCAGAACGCGCCTTCGCTGCAAACTTTAAACTGTAAATATGTATAATATTTAACATTGATGAAAATCTTGGTTCAAATCTCGACGGGCTGTATTCTCCAGCGCGCTTGTCTTGCCAGTCAATTACGGAGGTCTCTTGACGAGAAACCTGGACGACAACCGGTCACATTTGAGATTACCCCTCAAGGTGAAAACTGATCACACACTAGCCAGCTATAGAAAACGAAAAATTTACTTCACTAGACATATTTTTTAAAATATACAATTATTCAGTATATTAAATTATTCTTCATTGATACCATAGGATCAACTGAAACAGGAATCTGATCAGCATTCAATTGGAATTTAGTTTACTCTATAGTTCGTAACTCCAGGAAAAGAGATTTGGCAGGACACTGGTAGGTTGATCGAGATTAGTAGAGTCGAACTCTTCGTACCCGCTCACCCTATGAAATCGAACGATTATCGAGACAATTTTTAGAACGAATCGCCTCTCATCTAGTTGTTAGTAGAATGTCACTTATTCAAATCTAACAAGTAGTAAATAATTTGAAGAATTTCTAATTTTCGGTGCATTTTCACGCATAAAGTCGGAAAATATTTGTAAGATTATGACTTGTTAGAGAGCGCGCTACTGCTTGTACCAAATTTGTGAGAACCAGGTTGGGTAGCGACGGGAATCGCCCAGAAGCGGACTGACTAGAATCGCCAGGGATTGGCTAAACCCAAAGGATTATCAAGGAAGATATTGAAGGAGAGTGGGAGAATTGAACGAAGCAGGAACTAATCGAGTCATCAAACGCGACGGTAGTGTCGTAGCATTTGACGAAGCAAAAATTCACAATGCTATTTCAAAGGCTTTTGTCGAAGTCGAAGGACCGGCTTCGTCAAGTTCACAAAAAATACGAGACCAAATACACGAACTTGCCGAAAGTGTAACTTCTCGGATTCATCGAGGTAATCCCGAAAGGGCTGCCGTCGATATAGAAGATATTCAAGATCAGGTTGAACTGGCCCTCATGAGGGCTGGTCTCCAACGGATAGCGCGCGCGTACGTAATTTATCGAGAGGAACGAGCCCAGGCACGGAAGCAAGAGCAGGTAGACTCTTTTGAGCTCACCGATACGACTATCAATTACCTCCGTTCTGACGGTGTTGAAGTGCCTTTGGAACAAAAGTCTTGGTCTATCGTACTGGACCAAGTTTGTAGTGATTTGGAAGACGTAGACTCCGAACGACTGTTCTCGCAAACTCTGAGTGACGCTTTCAACGGGATCACTGAAGAGGAAGTGCTGCAATCGTTGACTCTGGCAGCGAAAACACTTATCGAAAACGAACCTAACTATGGATACGTGGCGGCGCGACTGCTCATGCTACGTCTCCGCAGAGAGGCTACTGCCTTCTTATTCCCAGAGCTCGGTGAACAATCGATTATGTCTCTACCGGCAGACATGTCGAAACTCTATAAAGAAACATTTTCGGTCTATATTGACAAAGCCGTAGAGCTTGGTTTCTTATCCCCAGAACTCGCACAATTCGACCTCGTGAAGCTGGGCGACCATCTGGTTGCTGAACGCGACAAGCAATTTTCCTATTTAGGCATTCAAAATCTGTACGACCGCTACTTCCTTCACTCCGATGGTGTCCGATTTGAATTACCGCAGATCTTCTTCATGCGGATTGCTATGGGATTAACAATCAATGAAACCAATCGAGAAACGAGGGCGATTGAGTTTTACAACCAATTGTCGTCGTTCGACTTTATGAGTTCGACACCTACCCTGTTTAACTCTGGTACAGTGCGTCCTCAATTGTCGTCGTGCTACATATCCACAGTACCCGATGATCTACACGGTATCTTTTCTTCGATGCGCGATAACGCGTTGCTCAGCAAGTGGGCCGGTGGTCTGGGGAACGATTGGACCCGAGTACGGGCAATGGGATCTTACATTCAAGGTACTAATGGTAAATCGCAAGGAGTCGTACCGTTTCTCAAGATCGTTAACGACACTGCTGTTGCGGTCAATCAAGGTGGCAAGAGAAAAGGAGCAGTGTGTTCTTATTTAGAAACGTGGCACATGGATATTGAGGAATTCCTCGATCTGAGAAAAAACACTGGTGACGATCGACGCCGAACGCATGACATGAACACCGCAAATTGGATTCCTGACCTCTTTATGGAACGCGTCATGCAAAAGGATCAATGGACACTCTTTTCACCTTCGGACGTTCCTGAATTACACGATCTTTGCGGGAATGATTTCCGTAGTGCATACGAAGCGGCGGAGGCAAAAACACGTAGTGGTGAAATTACCAATTTCCGCGTCGTGAATGCGGAAACGCTTTGGCGCAAGATGCTGGAATCGCTGTACGAAACAGGTCATCCATGGATGACTTTCAAAGACCCGTGTAATGTACGATCACCACAACAACATGTTGGCGTCGTGCACTCTTCCAATTTGTGCACCGAAATTACTCTAAACACATCCGACAACGAAATTGCCGTCTGTAATCTGGGTTCGATAAACCTATCAAACCACGTCACAGAGAACGGAGAAATTGATCACGATAAATTAAGATCAACCGTACGTACCGCTATTCGCATGTTGGACAACGTAATTGACATTAATTACTATGCGGTTAGAGCGGCGCGAGACTCAAACATAAGACATCGACCAATTGGGCTAGGACTCATGGGCTTTCAGGATGCGTTGTATAAGAAACGCGTTCCTTATGGTAGTCTCTCTGCGATACAGTTTGCTGACGAAAGTATGGAAGCAGTCTCTTACTACGCGATAGAAGCATCATCCGATCTTGTCGTTGAGCGGGGTGTATATTCGACGTATCAAGGTTCGCTGTGGAGTCGAGGAATCCTACCGATCGATTCACTCAAGGTGCTAGCGGAACAAAGGAGTTCGGAAGAGTTCGCGACCTTTGACTTTAATACAACCTTGGACTGGGATGAATTACGCGAGAAAGTGAAACAACAGGGCATGCGCAATTCCAATGTCATGGCAATCGCTCCTACAGCAACGATCGCAAATATCGTTGGCATCACCCAGTCTATTGAACCAGCGTATCAAAATCTCTACTCAAAACAGAACATCTCCGGAGATTTTGTCGTGTTGAACCCCTATCTGATCGAAGACTTGAAGAAACTAGGGGTATGGGATCAGTGGATGGCTGTCGACTTGAAAGCGAAAAACGGTAGTGTTCAAGAAATGGAGCGAGTACCCGCAAACTTACAGGAGCTTTATAAGACAGCATTTGAAATTGAACCCCATTGGATCATTGCCGCAGCAGCGCGCCGACAAAAATGGATCGACCAATCACAATCTCTCAACCTTTACATGGCCGAAGCCAGCGGTCGCGTACTAGACCAAATGTATCGTGAAGCATGGAAGAGCGGTCTAAAGACGACCTACTATCTCAGGTCACTTGGAGCAACGGATTCTGAGAAATCCACAATTGAAGAAGATCACGCGCTAGCGGCAGTACCACGGCATCAATTACAAGCCGAGAGTACTCCGACGCCAACGGAAGCACCAACAAGTAAAGCACATGCGCCAGAAGAGTTTGCTTTAGGGACGGCTGCTCCCGTTCCGGATGCGTGCGACATCGATGATCCGGATTGCGAGGCATGCCAGTAAAGATTCGATTTTTCGCAAAATTTTTGACGATATGTTAGAAATTGTTGATAATAAGTTCCTTGAAAGGAACTCAACTTAACATACCTAGGGAGAGGTAAATTATGGGACTGCTTTGGGACGAAGACAAGGATGTGACGACCAAACCAACAGAGTCTGACTCAACCAGCGCGACCGCGCAACCAACAAACACAACTACACAACAAACACCACCGGGTTCAGATACCACCACGAAGTCGTGGGTAACCGAACTCAAACCTTACGACGAAGGATTACGTCTAAACAAGCAAGCTGAACAACATCGAAACGTAACAGGAATCGCTCCTCCGCAAGGAGAAAGTTACGATCGTGTAACGGTTGATCAGAAGAAGATCATTAATTGTCGTGCTGACTTAAATCAGTTAGTACCGTTTAAATATATGTGGGCATGGCAAAAGTATCTCAATGGGTGCGCGAACCACTGGATGCCTCAAGAAGTAAGCATGAACGATGATGTGGAACTATGGAAGAGTCCAAACGGCCTGACGGAAGACGAGCGACGCGTAGTGAAACGTAGTCTCGGGTTTTTCTCAACCGCGGATTCTCTAGTCGCGAACAATCTGGTGCTAGCGATTTATCGTTTGATCACGAATCCGGAATGCCGGCAATACCTTTTGCGACAAGCGTTTGAAGAAGCCATTCACACGCACGCCTATCAGTACTGCATTGAATCTCTCGGCATGGACGAAGGTGAGATCTTCAACATGTACCATGAGATACCATCAGTAGAAGCCAAAGCTACGTGGGCGTTGAATTACACTAAAGAATTATGCGATCCGAATTTCACAACAGGAACTGTGGAAACAGACAAAATATTGTTAAAGAATTTGATCGCCTTCTACTGCGTGTTGGAGGGAATTTTCTTCTACTGCGGCTTTTCGCAGATCCTATCCATGGGCCGACGTAACAAGATGACCGGGACTACGAAGCAGTTTCAGTTCATCTTACGCGATGAATCCATGCATCTCAACTTCGGTATCGACGTGATTAATACGATTGTCGCTGAGAATCCGCATGTTTGGGACGATGAAATGCAGCAATTGGCGACTGATATGATTATCGAAGGAACGGAGTTAGAAATCGCGTACGCCGAAGACACGATGCCTCGAGGCATTCTTGGGATGAATGCACGCGAAATGACTAAATTCCTTAAATATATTGCCAACCGACGACTCAACAGTATTGGGTTGCCGAAGCACTACAGTGACGCTTCCAACCCATTCCCGTGGATGGCTGAAATGATGGATTTGAAGAAAGAAGAAAATTTCTTCGAAACTAGTGTCACACAGTATCAAGATCGAAGTATGCTGAACTGGGACTAAACTCTGTCCCTAGTCGTCTGCAACGACTACTAAACTAGACACTGACGCTTTATTGGTGCGCCTTGACGCGCCGAGTTCGAATACTTCCGACTCTTGCGCTCGCCGTCGCTATCGAACC
This sequence comes from Gammaproteobacteria bacterium, assembly GCA_009837185.1. Classification (GTDB taxonomy): domain Bacteria; phylum Pseudomonadota; class Gammaproteobacteria; order Pseudomonadales; family Azotimanducaceae; genus Bin55. Next base: position 116,781 of record VXUA01000083.1, read on the forward strand.
TGGCGGTTGGAGGTATATCGAAAGTATCACCGTTGATTCGTCATCTTACGATATCGTTCTTTTCAAAGATTTACGAAATTTACAACACAATGCGAAATCTCGCTTCATTTCCCATATTTAATTTACAGAGGAATTAACAATGGGTACCGATTGGGAGTCTTGTCCCGCGGTGGAACGAAAACCAGAAAGAGTCAGTGGTGCGTGGGTGTTTACTGGGACACGCATTCCTCTGGTAGCGTTATACGAAAATCTTGCCGATGGTGCTACTATTGACGACTTCGTTGAGTGGTTTCCTGGGGTTAATAGAGAACAAGTTCGCGTGGTACTCGAATTTGAAACACAAGCATGCCGCTCAATAGTGTAGCATTAGCGGCACTACTTGATCGAGGCATCTCTGCTTCTTCGATTACATTACATACTCCAAGGACTCACACAGACGGTTTGACGGACGCATCTCGTTGTTCGACTATCTACCGCTCAGCTGCACAGAAGATCCGCGAGAATTATGCGAAACATTTTGTAATAAATTGACATAAAACTCGAAATTTTGAGCGCGATTGCTTCCAAAAATTCTTCTGTCGTAGTGTAGAAAGATTAGAATTCATTCTCCCATAAATAGCTTCCAGAAATAGATAGGGGCGAAGCCCCAATATGCTCAAAAATCTGTTCAAACGCAAACCAAGCGTTGACGATCCAAATCCTGCCGTTCGTAAAGAGGTAGTCGAACGGTCGAAAGATCTCTCACGCGACAAATTCGCAGAAATCGCGCGTACTGACGCCGATGTCGAAACGCGAAAGTCGGCGCTTGCTCGCGTAAATTCCGTCGATCTGTACGCTGAATTCTTGGATCATGATCAACTAGGTACGTTCTGTCGTACAAAAATCGCAGAAAAAATTGATGAACAGCACCATCTAGCACGCGATTTAAGAATCCTTCCTCTTCGGCTATCCACGCGTGCCGACCCTCAACAGGTGCTTGCAGATTTGAACAAAATCGAATCTTCGGTCGATCAAGCTAGAGTTCTCGTAGGTATGCCACTTCGAGCGTTGCGCTTGGACGTGACCAATTTAATTCATAGTGAGCGCACCCTTGTCGAAATTGAAAAGTCTAGCCGTGCTAAAGACAAAAACTTAAACCGACTCGTTCGAGATAAATTACAAGATCTGAAGACTCTCGAAGGATCACGGAATGATTTATTGGAACGAGCGGAACGAGCGATTAACACGGCACAGAGCATCAACGCGGCAGATGCCCATTACGACGCGCAACGGACCGCTATTGAACAAGAATGGGAAAGCTGTCTCCAACAAGTTCGTTCCCTCAATCAGCAGTTAACTACATTCCAGCGTGAATTGATTGCCATTGAACCGCTGGAACAACGTTTCCCAGCGCGACTTACCGCTGAACAAGCAGATTCCACACAGCGACCACAATTTGACTTTATTCTTAAACATTTGAAAGAGAGTCCTGTGAGCGAGAGTTCGATCGAAGAATGTGAGAAAGCGTGGTTAAATGCTCTAAAGATTGAACCCGCACCAAAAGCTATCGCAGACCAGTTTTATCAGTTAGCGAACGCGAAACGGCGTGAACTGAAAAAGATAAAAGATCAAGACAGCGAACGCACCGAAATTGAGAAATTGGTCTCTCCAATGAAATTTCAAGAGCCCGATGCTCGAACTCGAAGTTGGCGCTATGTCTGGAGACTTCAATCAGATGCTAAATCACGATTGCGTGACGTTCAGCAATGCCAGAAGAAGCTACGAGCTCGACCAACCAACGACGAAACAGAGGAGTTCTTGAAACGACTGGACGAGGCAGAGAACCATTTGACGAACAACGTCCTCGATCGAATCAGTCAGCTTCGTCAAGATATTGTGGTGCAAATCGAGAGTAATTTCGCTTCTTTAAGCAAATTTTTGGAAGGCGGCGAACTCCAGCGCGCGCAGTCAGCCGAACGCAACATCGCGGCCATGATTCAACGATTGCCTCGTCCGGCACAAGGAAAATACAAGACTCAACTCGCACCTATCTCCGCTGAGATTAAGCAACTTCTTGGTTGGCAACAATTCGCCGAATCACCAAAGCGACAGGTGCTCTGTGAAGAGGTCGAAGAACTAGTAGAAAACCCACTCGCTCCGCAAGAGCAATTTAACCGAATTCGTGATCTACGAGAGGCTTGGAACCAGTTGGGACCACCGAGATCCAGGGAAGACCGAGATTTTCAAACCCGCTACGAAGAGGCGGCTGCTGCTGCTTTTAAAGTTTGTGAGGCTTGGTTTCAAAAACTTGCCGAGGTACGAGCTAAAAATCTTGTGGAACGTACATCAATTTGCGAATCTCTGGAATCCTTTTTAGAAGAATACGATTGGGACCAAGCAGACTGGAAAGCCGTTAATAAGACCCTTCGTACCGCGCAAAGCGAATGGCGAAAACTGATCCCGATCGACAAAAGATACGCTAAAAAAATCAACACTCGCTTCCGACAAATTACTGGAGAACTTGAGTCGCGCTTAGAAGCAAATTGGACTGCGCGCGCAGAAGAGAAACAAGCACTCATCGATGAAGTAAAAGAGGCTCTAGCCGACGAGAATTCCTCGGTTGGGGAACTCATTGATTTTGTAAAGGCGGCACAGGAACGCTGGCGCAATATAGGATCTGCCGGAAACCAAAGAGAACAACCGCTGTGGGAAGATTTTCGAAATTGTTGCAATGAAGCTTTCGATCTACGTACGACCCAACGCGAACAACGTCGATCGGAGATCAACGAAAACATTGAGCAAGGTGAAAAAATCGTTGGCGACCTTGAATCAAAAGTGTTTACCGACGATGCGACGTTAAACGATCTCGACATGTCACACGTCAATCAGATTCGAAACCAGCTCACTCAGTTAGATTTGTCCCAACGGGTGCAAGGGCGTCTGAATGAGAAGCTCAAAGATATCGCCGGCGAGTTAAAGCGTAAAGTAGCCTTGTTGGAAACACAACAAACAACGACTACTCTGCGAGATCTCCTTGACCTCGACGATCAAATAGCTCGTTTAGAACAAGAAGGCAAGCAAGTAAGTGAAGAGTTAATTGATTCAATACCTGGTGCATCAAATTTGTTTCGGATTCGCAGTGCGGACGTTGCCAATAAGAGTGCTATCACGATACACGAACTCGTTCTTCGCGCGGAAGTGCTAGCCGATATCCCGTCGCCCACTGAGGATAGCGGCAAGCGCATGCAAGTCCAAGTAGCTCGACTTCAACACGGTCTAACACGTGGTGGAGAGTCCGATGAACAGCGTGTAGAACATTTAATTCAAGAGTGGTGCAAACTCGCCCATGGTGAGCATCCACTGCGCGAACGTTTTCAAACGGCGATCCGCAAACATCTAGACTCTTTGGTTTCTTGATTCTCTTGACCGGGTTGCCGGTCGGAGGATCTATCGAATTGCCCGATGACCGGCTATACTGGTTAAGATCTTTTTTAGTCTCGTTTCGATAGTGGGTACTGTGTGACGATCCCATAGTCCGGCAAGGAATCGAAAATGCGTTTACCGTAGTTTCTCTTCACTACCCGAATGTCCAAAATCGTAATTTGACCAAAGTCGGCTTCGTTCCGTATCAAGCGTCCGCAAGCCTGCTTGAGTTTCAAAATGACCGGAGGTAGTTGTAATAACATGAACAATTCGTTTCGACCTACTCCGTCTTCCTGAAGTAATTCACGCTTGGATTCGATTATGGGGTCGTCAGGCACGTCAAATGGGAGCTTCGCAATGACTACGTGACGACAGTAGTCTCCGGGTAAGTCGATCCCTTCGCGCAGACTCGCGACTCCAAACAGATAACTTCGATCACCCCGGTCTATTCTTACCCGATGTTCCTTAAGTAACGTTGGGACTCCAGTTCCTCGTTGGATCAAGCAATGGCGTTGGAGCGTTTTGGGCAGTTGTTCGTAAACGTCCGTCATAGTTTTCCTCGCGGCAAATAGGACAAGGCCACTCTTGTGCTGTTTCAGGACGTCAGGCAACATACCTATTACTTCTTTAGTATGAGCTAAACGCGCTTGATCCTGAGACGATAACAAGGTCCGCATATTGGGTATATGTAGTGATACCGCTCTAGCTAAATCGAATGGACTGTCAATCCGAAGTGTTGCTGGTGCTTTTTCTCCGAGTCCGGCGGATTCGATGAAGTGTTGAAATTCGTCTCCGGCATATAGTGTAGCTGACGTACATATCGCCGCATGGACGTCATTCCAAATCAAAGGATTGACGATTTTGTCGATCTCGATGGGTACGTTATGAAGTACCCACTCTGGTTGGAGTTCATCCACAGAACGTGTGACCCAACGGGCACATGTGCTCAATTCTTCACTAATGGAATATGCCTCAAAAAGCAAGGTCGATTCGCTCAAATGATTGCTTGCACCACCCAATTCATTGAGAAACTCAACGATTCCTTGGGGCATTTGGTTTGGATCTTGGGTCTCAACGATTTTCTTCAGTTCGGCGACAATATTCGAGATAGTGGTTGCTAAACCACCATAAGAAATAGAGAGGTGAGTCGCTGCTTCACGGATTTCGTTGTTGGGTTTCCCGTTCGGAAATCGATACTCGGTCTCGTGCTCCCTGGAGTTGTGAAAACAGTCGTTTAGGTAATCTTTCAACTCTTCCAATTTCGCAAGAAGACCAATGTACGTTTCTTTAAAGGTATTGACTAGTTGAGCAATCGCGTCGTGATCTGAGAGACCACGCTGTAGGCGATCCAATGAACTATGAACCCTCATGATCAAGGCGCGAGAGTCATTGACTGCTACCTGTGCACTGAACGTAGTCATTACCTTGCTAGATAGGTGATGTGCCTCATCACAAATTAGGACTATATCACTAAGAGGTGGATAAATGTCCGTGTCGGCTTGGAGACTTCGTAGTAGATGGTCGTAATTAGTCACGACAACGTCCGCGGTACGAATGTTTTGACGAGAAAGAAAGTAAGGACATCGACTAAACGAAGTACAACTCTTCCCAGTACAACCCTGAGAATCGGTGATAATTGGCGACCATTGCTCCTCTGTCAGTTTAATTGGTGTGTTGTCTCGATCACCATCCCATTGCATGTTGTTAAACGCGTCGAACAGCAATTCAAGCTTTTTTATTGGTTGTTTACTCGAACCCGCTTGTTCGTCTAAACGTTGAAGGATCGATGAAGATATATCGGGTTGAACAATTCGTTCCAATCGCATCGGACAAACGTAGCGCTGCCGCCCCTTCGCTAAAGAAAACGTAAATCCAACATCACTTGCTTTTCTTAGAGACGGTAAATCTTGCTGGACAATTTGTTCTTGGAGAGTCACCGTTGCCGTAGCAACGACAACTTTCTTACTTTGTTCCAGTGCTAGTGGTATCGCGGTTGCGGCATAAGCGACCGTTTTTCCGGTACCGGTAGCTGCTTCTACAACTCCAATTTTTGCTCGACTTTGGCTGACAATCGATTCGATAAAAGTCATCATTTCAATTTGACTCGGACGCGACTGGAAATCGTTCTGACACAACCACTCCTCGTAGAGTTGTTGGACTTGGGGCGTCAATGTGCGAGGCATTTCAAATAGAGGATCGGTTGACTGAACGAAGTATTGTCGTCAATATTATCGTTCTAGCCTCCGGTATTTCGAATACGTCCGTCCAAGATACTCGCGAGTCTCAAACATTGCTAAACTCTACAATATCGGTGTACACGGAGCTTTGTCTTTTGCTAACACAATTTTTGGAGGAAATTACATGCGAACCGCGCACCTAGTCGTCGGATTGTTGCTGATATCAAGTGCCAATCTAGCCTTATCTGAAAGCGTGTCGATTGTCGATGACGACGGTGAAGTGTTTGAGTTAACGACCTACGCAACCGTTCCCAACGCGCGACAGATGGCTTTAACAGAATCTGGTATTTTGTTTGTTGGATCGAGACTTAGGAACACTTCAATCCATGCGATCGATCCCAAAAATCCTGAGGAACCTGTAGCAGTAGGCACTGGTTTGACGATGCCGTCTGGGCTCGCTTTGCTTGATGGCGACCTCTATGTCGCGGCTCACAATCGCATATTGAAATATGAAAATATTGAAGAACACTACAAAGAATCTCCAGAACCAGTTCTCATCTCCGACGACCTACCAAGCGCGTGGCATCACGGTTGGAAATATCTTTCTATCGGACCGGAGAATTTTCTTTATTTCAATGTCGGTGCCCCGTGCAATATATGTCTTCGTGAAGAGGAGATTTATGCCACGATCGTAAAGATGGACCCAGAAAATGGAGACTCAGAAGTGTACGCTCACGGAGTTCGCAACAGCGTTGGCAGTGCATGGCATCCAATTACAAAAAAGATGTGGTTCTCCGATAACGGCGGAGACAATCTAGGGGACGACATCCCACCAGAGGAGATCAACGTTGTCGATCAACCCGGCAGTCACTACGGCTATCCATTCATTCACGGAGATGACTACGAAGACCCAACCTTCGGCGAAAGACAACCGGAAGACTTTGAGTATGTCAAACCAGTTGTAAAAATACAAGCACATTCTGCAGCTTTGGGAATCGCGTTTTACACCGGGAATCAGTTCCCCGAGAAATACAAAAATGCATTATTTATCGCCGAACGTGGCTCCTGGAACCGTACTTCTAAGGTCGGCTATCGTGTTAGTGTAGTTCTTTTTGAAAATGACAAACCCACATATAAGCCATTCATTGATATTTGGCTAGATGGCGACGAATATACGGGACGGCCAAATGATGTGCTCGTCGCTAACGATGGTTCATTGTTGATTGCTGACGATTTCGCAGGGAAGATTTACCAAGTACGGTATAAAAGCGGCGACTAGCTTGTTAGCTCAGATGCGTCAACGACGGCGCGCGGGACCTCGATCACAGTCCTCCAACTGAGTTTCGAAAAGTTCAGTATTGTCACTCACCTTGGTCGCGGCTACCAGCAGCTTCTTTTTATTCTTCCAAGTGCCCTCTATATATCCAGTGATTCCTTCGTGGTAGGTTAGATAAAGGTTTTTTGCATCGTCGCGAGATACGTTCGCCGTCGTCGCGGCTGTATCTAAATACCAACCTACAAAGTCAATTGCATCTCTAAAGTTTGTACGATTTGCGTGCGGTCGTTTGTTCCGTTCTTTGTAATCGTTCCAAGTTTCGTCAATCGCCTGCGCGTAGCCATAAGCCGTAGTCGGCCGTTTCCAAGGGATAATTCCGAGTATCCGCGATCGAGGAGGCCGCGCTGACCGAACAAAGCTGGACTCCTGCTTAATCACTGCCATGAGTATCGTCTTATCAATGTTCCACTGTTTTTCCGCATTGACCGCATGTCGATACCAATAGCTCTTCTCGGCAAAAATTAAGCAGAGATTGGCAGTATTACTCGGTTGACGTAAAGACATGCAGCTCGACACTAAACCAACCAACATTACTGAGCAAACGATCGCCGTACCCACTAGTGTGAACACAGTTCGACGGGGTGTCTTAGCTGTTTCTAAACTCATTCGAAATGTTTAATTAATAGATTTTTTTTGATCGCCGTACGCAATTCTAAGAATTGTGATATTGACAAACAAAGATCGTTCAATCGATTCTGTATACTCTTTGAATTTTAAATGGATTTTAACTTGTTATGTCTGTAAAAGAAGGACAAATTGCACCAAATTTCTCACTCACCGACACCACCGGAAAAACAGTCTCGCTTGACCAACTGCGTGGTAAATACGTAGTCTTGTACTTTTATCCCAGAGACGACACGCCTGGTTGTACCAAGGAAGCATGTGGATTTCGAGATCTTTGGGATGAAATCAAACAACGAAATACTGAAGTTATTGGTGTCTCTCCAGATACTCCGCAATCACATAAGAAATTTGCCGAAAAATACGACCTGCCCTTTACTTTGCTTTGTGATACTGACCGTGCCGTTATGAAGGTGTACGGTGCCTATGGAGAGAAAATGATGTACGGCAAGAAAACGATGGGAGTGATTCGTTCAACCGCAATCATTGATCCGGACGGTGTAATTGTCAAGCATTGGAAACGCGTACCGAAAGCAGCTGACCATCCAGCTAAGGTTTTGGAATTTTTGGAGCAGTTATCGGTCTAGCGAGTAAGCAACTCTAGCTCACTGACACCGTATTGGTCAGAGTACCAATCGGTCGAACGGTAACGGACACCACGTCTCCCTCGTCCATGAACAAGGGTGGATTCCGTTGCGCGCCTACGCCACCAGGAGTGCCGGTGACGATGACATCTCCTGGTTTCAATTTAATGAACGTCGAACAATAGTTCAAAATTGAGGCAAAATCGAAGACCATGTCCGACGACCAAGCATGTTGGACTAGTTCGCCGTTTAGGTGAGTCAATAACTCCATATCTTTGAGATCGCTGATTTCTTCTGTAGTCATGATCCAGGGGCCGAAACCACCAGTCTGAGTGAAATTCTTACCAGGAGTGAATTGACTGGTGTGGCGTTGATACTCGCGCACGCTCCCGTCGTTGTAGCAACTAAAACCAAATACGTGATCTAGACACTTTTCTATTGGAATCCGACGGCCTGGTACCCCAATCACCATTGCAATTTCACCCTCGAAGTCTAAAGAATTCGATTCCTGCGGCCGGAGCATGGTACCATTGTGCCCAATCTGAGCTTCACCGAATCGTATGAACAACGTGGGTTGATCTCCGCCTCTATGACCAGTTTCTTCTTGATGCTCCAAGTAGTTTAAACCTACACACAACACCTTTGAAGGATTTGGTATCGGCGGAAGATACTCGATAGCTTGCAATGGAATTCGAGGAGCGCGATCACGGAGTACTTGTTGTAGAAAATCGAGACTACCCGATTGGAGAGCACTCTTTAAATCTGGTAAATTACATACCGCACCAAGGTCGACTACACTTTCGTCTTCAACGAAGCCGAAGGAACCGCGACCCTTAGAGACGAAAGACAGCCAACGCATAGAGTCGCTGTGACCTAGTTATAGGACTTTGAATTGAGCAATCAACAACCCAAAGTTCCGGTTACTAGTGTAATTGCTGCGTCAATTGCTGCGATCGTACTGCGGTGATTAGCAATTCCTCGACCAGCAATGTCGAACGCGGTACCGTGGTCAACGGACGTTCGGACGAATGGTAACCCAAGGGTAGCTGAGATACTTTGATGGAAATCATGCACTTTGATTGCAATATGCCCCTGATCGTGATACATTGCTAAGACAACGTCGAATTCCCCGGCGATCGCGCGATTGAAAATTGAATCGGCTGGAAACGGTCCCATAGCTTTGATCCCTTCTTGTACGGCCTGTTCGACCGCGGGACGAATTCGTTCAATCTCTTCTCGGCCTAATAGACCTCCTTCGCCACCGTGTGGGTTTAAAGCAGCAACACCGATTCGAACGGGTGAAAGCCCCCACTCTTCGAAACAATCTCTTATGAGGCGTAATCTCTCTAAAACAATTTCACTCGTTATAGAACGTGCTGCTTCTATGATCGATAAATGAGTAGATAAATGCACGACTCTCAATCCCGTTGTCATCAACATAGTCGCCGTGGATTTCGCGTTTGAAAGCCGAGCGAAGATTTCCTGATGTCCGATTTCTCGGTAGCCAGCCGCGTGAATTGCCTCTTTGTTGAGCGGGCAGGTCATGAGTGCGTCCAACTTCCCCGAGATTACGTCTTCCGCCGCTGTCTCAACAGCTCGAACTGCCACTTCTCCGCAGGCAGCCGAAACTTGGCCAAAGGTAAAGTCTGAGGGTTTTGGAATCTTAACGTCAATGAACGTAGAGATATTCAAAGCGTCTAGATCTACCCCTGCAATACTACTCCCATCTCTCAAAGACCACTCAGATCCATACAGAACTGGTCTACACCGTTGATGAACTTCAGGCAGAGCTTTGACCAGGATTTCACTCCCAATCCCGGCTGGATCACCGAGAGTGATTCCAATCGTTGGTTTTTCAGGCACGAAAATGCTCAAATTTCGGGTGAAAGTCCGTTCGATCGCTCACGACAGAATTTCAGTTTCCTGGACTTGGAGTCCAAATCCTTCGAGACCAACGTAGTCGATCTTTCGTCCGGCGAGGATCTTGATTTTTTTGAGTCCAAGATCTGCTAAGATCTGCGCGCCAACGCCTATCTCCAACCATTCCTGAGTTCGCTTGGTCTCACGGCTTGCACGAGCCGTATGGTGTAACTGTGCGAAAGGGACACCTTCAGACCCAGCTCGAAGATAAATAAAAACTCCTCCACCCGCCGCGACAAGACGTTCGAGGGCGAGATCTATGAGTCTCTTGTCGTGTTCGAGTTGCGGACCGAAGACGTCTTCGACTAAACGCTCTCGGTGGATACGAACCAGTACCGTTTTGTTCGGTTCTACTTTACCAACTTTGAGAACCAAATGTTCAGCTTCTTCAAAACTAGTTCGATAGGAGAAGGCTTGAGCCTCTCCAAAGTTCGTGAACACTGTGAATTCTTTGATCCTTTCTACTAATCGCTCACGACGTTGTCGCCAAGCAATTAATTCTGCGATTGACGTGATTTTCAAAGAGTGTTCCTGCGCGAATTCGACAAGTTCGGACAACCGTTTTACACTACCATCATCGTTGACGATCTCGGCTAGTAAACCTACTGGCGCACAACCTGCAGCGGTAGCTAAATCGATAGCCGCTTCGGTGTGTCCAGATCGTACAAGAACTCCGCCACGCATCGCTACGAGTGGAAAGACATGCCCTGGACGCACAAAATCTGAAGCCTGTGTGTTATTACTTGCTAAGGCAAGAATCGTGTTTGCGCGTTCGTCTGCTGCAATACCTGTCGACAAACCATGTTTGTAGTCTATACTCACCGTAAATGCGGTACTCAATGGTGCATCGTTCCGTGCAACCATAGGCTGTAACTGTAATCGTTCTGCCTGCTCAAGTGTTATTGGAGTGCAAAGAATCCCGCTCGTATGACGAACCATGAACGCGACCCGTTCGGGCGTCGCTTTAGCAGCGGCCATAATAAGATCACCTTCGTTCTCCCGATCGTCGTCGTCCACGACAATAACTAACTCTCCGCGCCCAACCGCCTCGATGGTTGCTTCGACACTATCAAAGTTCATATCAGCTTTCTCAGTAGTCTTTGAGGAGAATTGTTTGTTTGGGAGATCGTCGATGGACAGCGTTGTATTTTAAGAGGTAGAGGCCAATATTTTTTGAAGGATTTCCCGTCAAGACAACCAAGCTCCGGGCTTGGTCTCTGGCTCGTATTTACTCATGAAACGTCGCAGGGGAAAAGTGGTTCAACAACTCACACACTTATAATTTTTTACTCATTTCAACTCAGCGCTCGTAGCTCAACTGGATAGAGCACCAGGCTTCGAACCTGGGGGTTCGGGGTTCGAGTCCCTGCGGGCGCGCCAGTGGAAACTTAGCAACAGTTTTCGACAAACTGGCAGAACAACTGGGTACTTTTTTCTAGTTTTTTTCTGCTTCAAACAATATTAGTATTGATTCTTAAATGAGAATGATTATCATTATTAAATGACTTTATTGAGCATGCTCAAACAAGGAGAGTCTGCCACGATTCTCCGTTATCAAACACTACCCCCACACGCTCATCATCTTCAGAGTCTTGGACTAGTGCCAGGCACAGTTGTATCAGTACTTCGAGTCGCGCCGATGGGCGATCCCGTTCACCTCAAATTACGGGACTATGACCTGTGCCTGCGGCGCGATGATCTCGCGTGCATCAGCGTCGCGCCGATCAGCCTGTGACAACAACTATCGCGCTAGTCGGAAATCCTAACAGCGGCAAAACGACACTTTTCAATTTACTGACCGGTGGAGTACAAAGAACCGGGAACTGGTCAGGTGTAACGGTCGAAAAGAAGATTGGTAGAGCACGTTACGGCAAATCCTCAGCTGACATCGTAGACTTGCCAGGCTTGTACGACCTAAGGCAACCAGAAAGCACGGACAAAATCGACGAAACGATTACGCGTACGTATTTACAACAACGGCGCGCCGAGGCAATTGTCAACGTAGTAGATGCGACGACTTTAGCTCGTGGATTATTCCTTACGACACAATTACGTGAACTTGAAACACCAATGGTAATGGTGCTTACCATGGCTGACATAGCAAAGAAACAGACGCTTGAACTAGATTGTTCCGCACTCAGTACTCAACTCGGGTGTCCCGTAGTTCTAATCGACGCGACTCAAACCAAATCTCGAAGAGTCTTGTCGGATGCGATTGAAACAGCGTTAACCACGAAGTCAGAAAAACAATTTGACATTTCCAATAGGTATCAATTCGTGGACGGTTTACTCGACGCGATTGCAAATAGGACAAGTCAAGCTAATCATCTCACTCAATATGTCGATTCATTGTTGTTAAATCGATTCCTAGCCATTCCGATTTTTTTGGTCGTGATGTATCTGATGTTCTTTTTCTCGATCAACGTAGGATCGGTGTTTATAGACTTTTTTGACATCATGGGGGGGATGGTCTTTGTTGAAACCCCGCGACTCCTACTGCAATCAATTGGTAGTCCGTCTTGGCTTACAGCATTAATCTCCGACGGTGTTGGTGGTGGCATGCAACTTGTTGGCACGTTTTTGCCTGTAATTGGGGCGTTATTCCTATTCTTGTCATTTCTCGAAGACTCCGGATATATGGGGCGCGTTGCGTTCATTTTGGATCGGCCGCTGCGCGCGTTTGGCTTACCCGGTAAAGCGTTAGTCCCCTTAATTGTTGGTTTTGGGTGTAACGTTCCTAGTGTGATGAGCACCCGTGGCTTAGATAGTAAACCTGATCGAATATTGACCACGATTATGGCACCTTTCATGTCATGTGGAGCGCGCTTAACTGTGTATGTCCTTTTCGTCTCTGCGTTTTTTCCAAATCATGGTCAAAACTTAGTCTTTCTGTTGTACCTGATAGGGATCATCGTTGCTTTAGGAACCACATGGATGGTGAAAAGCCAACTGACAAATCCATCTTCAAGCGCGTTCTCACAGGAACTGCCGAAATATCACTTACCAAACTGGCGAAACTTGATGAAGCACACATGGCACCGACTTAAAGACTTTGTTCTACGCGCTGGACGTGCAATCGTGTTGGTTGTGGTCGTCCTAAATTTTGTCAGTTCTGTTGGAACGGACGGTTCTTTTGGGAACGAGAATAGTGAACAGTCATTACTTGCCGAAATAGGTCGAACGATTACTCCTGTGTTTGCGCCTATGGGTATAGACGAAGAAAACTGGCCTGCGACAGTGGGGATATTTACTGGCTTCTTTGCGAAGGAAGTCGTAGTCGGGACATTGGATGCACTATATACGCCGGATAAAAGCAATAATGAGGTGTTTGACTATGGAACAACGGCGACCGCCGCAGTGGTTTCTATACCGCAAAATTTGCATGCTCTCGGCGCGTCATTGTGGGATCCTCTCGGTTTGAAGATGGATCAAGCTGATACTTTGGAAGGACAAGCAGCGCAGAATGATGTTGACATCAACACTGTGCTAGCGATGCAAGCATTGTTCGACGGAAAATTAGGGGCGTTTAGCTACCTAGTGTTTCTTTTGCTTTACGTTCCTTGCGTCGCCACAATCGGAGTGATCTTAAGGGAACAAGGTAAGTATTGGGCAACTTTTAGTGTCGTCTGGAGTGTAACAATAGCGTACACTATGGCTGTTTGTGTCTATCAGGTAGGACAAATTGGAACACAACCCCTTATAGCATCAGGGTGGATAACAAGCATGGTCGCCGTCGCGGTGATCTGCATGTCGTTGCTGAAATGGTGGGGACGTCGTGCAGTACCAACTTCGAAACACTTAATCGACATAGTTCAACTCGACTAGTCAATCTACTACAGAGACTTGTTGGTGAACAACACCTCAATTTGTCCTCGGCACTTATAACGTACTATCTATCCGCATGCTAGTCAATACGAGCGAAAGACTATTCGTGCATTTGTTGTTCTAAATAACTTTCAACACCTATGCGCTTGATGAGATCCAATTGAGTTTCGATCCAATCAACGTGTTCTTCCTCATTTTCCAAGATGCTCGCGAAAAGGTCTCGTGACACGAAGTCTCTAACTGATTCGCAGAATTCGATACCGTCGCGTAAATCCTGAAGTGCCTGCATTTCGAGTTCTAAGTCGCACCTTAGCATCTCTTCTGGTCGTTCTCCGATTCTCAAGTGTCCAAGTTCTTGCAAGTTCGGTACTCCCTCCAGCAACAAGATACGCTGAACCAACATGTCGGCATGTTTCATTTCTTCGACGGATTCTTCGTATTCATGGTGCGCGAGTCGGTTCAGTCCGAAATCTTTCAGCATTCGCGAGTGAAGAAAATACTGGTTTATCGCAGTAAGTTCATTTTTCAAGACCGTGTTCAAGTGAACAAAGATTTGTGGATCTTGTACTTGCATAGTTCTGTTCTCAATGTTCTATAGGTTATATAGTTTACTTATTTTGTATTTCCAAACAAAAAACAACAAAGTTGTTTGTTCTAACGGTGTCTAACTTATTGAAATTGTAAATAATAATCATTATTATTTACAATAGTATTATGTATGTATGTCTTTGTAGCGCGGTAACAACTGATCAGATAATTCAATGCGTACGATCGGGTTGCAAAGACCTTGACGCCGTCACAAAACAACTAGGGGCTGGATTGAACTGCGGCTCATGTATTTACATGATCTCAGACCTAATCGCGAAAACCGAATCGCAAGACTGCTCTCGAGCGGTAGACTCCGACCGTTTCGAACCTGACGACATCTAGCTCATTGTTCGTGTTCTAGCTCGTGCTTAATAGATAAGTGTCGTGCCGCTTTGACTTCATTGCCGAGTTGATCGTATATACGAGCCAAATTGTGATGTGCCATGGCCATATTTGGAGCGCGTTGATAATAACGGACTGCTAGATCAAACTCATCCAACATATCAAACAACGTTCCGAGGTTGTAATTTGCTAACTCGTTCTCGGGTCGAAGTTGTAAGACTTTTTCGTATAGTTTCTTTGCATCTCGAAACTTGTCATCAAGCTGAAGTAAACGACCGAGATTAATGTAGGCATCAATATTGTTTTCATCGAGTCCGATCGCGTTTCGATAAGCACTACGCGCTCGTACGTTTTCGTTGAGTGCTTCGAACTGAATTCCTAGATTGAACCAGTCATCGCTCGTCAATTCATCACTATCTAGGATGCGTTCTAACTCCGTTTCCGATAGCGTTGCGGCGAAGGAGTGAGTCGGAGGCGTATCTGAATGCAATGGAAATTGCAAGACATTTGAACGTTCTCCTTCGTAATCCATGTCAAAATTCAAAAATGTTTGTCCCGAGAGGACGTGTTGATACGTTCCTTCCACCTGAATCGCCAAGTAAGGACCGATAGTGGTTACGTTCAATGCAGAGAGCGGTTGATCTAGGGTTCTGTTCGCTTGAATATCACACAACTGTCGAAGAACCGACGAAAAGGAACAATGTGAAGAAATCAACTGCCCGATCTTCCTCAATGTGAGAATATCCTGAAAGGGCAGTTGCTCCGACCGATCGTGCTGTCTTTTCAACGGACTAATGAGTCCTTGTCGGGCAACACTATGAATTTGGCGCTCGGTTAAACCACTGATTCGTTCAATCTCGTGAATATCAAAAGCAGTCATATATCTATTCGATGGTATTTACCGAAAGCCAAAGCTCCAATTCCTATTTACCTCTATCGTAGACAAGGAAATTTTAGTGCTACGACGTTAAGCTTAGACGTGTTTGATCAATAAATTAAACAACCAAAAACCCGTTATCGTAAGGTTTGGTATTAGACTCCCGTTAGATCTGAATCAATTAGAAACATCAAGAAGCAACAACATCTGAAACGTAGCTCCGTCAACCTGCCGATGAAGTGAACTAATTGAACTCTGAAGTGCTCAAATGGCTCTTACATCTCTCCAAAGTTTCGCTCAGCTGAGCTTCAATGTCTTGCGCTTGACGAATATAGTCTGCACGTTCTGGATCCGAAATCTCTTTATTCGCAGCTTTGGTGACTAGATTTGCTACAGAGGTGAACCGTTTGCCGATTTCCTCTCCCAAATCGATATCACTAATCCACTGTTCGGCATAGTACTCGCCAGCTTGTCGCCGAGACTCGCCCCAAACCATACTGCTCCACCAATGTCCATGTTTGTCATAAGACCCTGACTCTAATTTTGTCGCCCATTGCTTCCAAGCATTGGGTCCAAAGTAGTACTCTGAATCCTGCGGTTGTTCCGTAAATTCGTAGAAAAGAACACCACTTTCCAATGCGTTTAGCAATCGCTTTGATCGTGACGAAACAGCAGTTGGAGAAATAGTAAACCAAGCTGTACCAGGAAAGTGCTTCCCTGCGATTAGGTCAGCAAACGACAGGTCAGGAACGCATGTTGGCACATCTGGTCCCCACGGCATCGCAAAAACCAACTTCTGTGCATCTCGACGACAGAGTAACTGAAACTCAAATCCCACCATGCAGAGGATGGAATCCTTATCGAGACTACAAATTTGGTCCAACATGTGCTTACGATGCTCAGACGATTTACAGTCGAATGGACTGTGTAACCAATTCACGCGGAGTCCCAGTGACTCTATGTTGTTTGCAATTGGTCTATGATTCCAACAGTACGGACCGCACGGCTTAAGATCGCGTTGAATGTTGATCGCGGCATAGTAGCCAGATTCAACAAACAACACTGGGGGTGAGTATCTCAAACCAAAGTACTCCGCCGCGCCAGCGATTGCACTCATATAGGTCGAATTCCAATTTGGTTGTGATAGATCGTAGCGCAATTCAATAATACGGTTCAACTAATACTCCCAATGTGTGTGTATGTGAAAATCGCCGGGAAGTTTCCTTCCGAAAGTGTTTACTTAGCAACGATCGGGACGCAACGAAGATTAACCTTACGCAGCAGACATTACTCTACACGCTTGGAAGTCAGACCTCGTTCCAACTGCAGCAGTTGCACTTTCGTAATTTTCTCTAGCGAAGGGACTCGACAGCTAGCATGCGACAAAGCTTGACCTCCTAGACCACTATCGAGGGGCAAAATATCGTCATTGACACAGAGTCGCCCAGCGTTCCCGTTATGCATGCTGAATGTTAGAGAACCATTTTTTTGAAGTCCCGGGCACTTTTGCTCAAACTGTATCAGGTAAAGTTCGTCTGACTGTCGCATTTCAAAAGAAACAAACCTTTGGCTCAAAACTTGATAGTGTCGCATTTGCCGAATCTGAATGCAACGAGTATCGTCAGAGTATTCACGGTCGCTTTCGTCGCTCTTTTCTAAAAGCTGTTGAAACTTCCGAAGTCTTTCGAGTAACTCTTCGTCTGCATCTGGTTTTTCGTCTTCCTTCGTCTCTTCTTGTTCGCGTGGCCTATCGTCGTTTGTTGAATGATCCTCTTCGTCTGAAGGCTCATTTGCAGATGAGACGTATGCTACGCCGATGCAGATAAGAACGCACACGACTAGCACACGCAAAAAGACTGACATGTTGCGCGAGGGATTTGTCACCTACAGACCGGAATCAACGTTGGAATAAGAGCTTTCACTTCTCGTATATTAGACAGGAAACCATATTCTTAGTTCCTATGAATGAAGTATAAGGGAATTCCGTAGATAACTTGACAAGCACGAGAATATTGTTGAATGGTATATATAACAACAGTATGTATAACCGTTCAATACGATATCGACTCTATCCCTTGACGTCGGACAAAGCTAACCTCTTGAAACAGTGCTTGGGAGCTACTCGGTACGTGTGGAACTATTTCTTAGCAGAAAATCAAAGAATAATGGAGGCTTATCGCGCTGACCCGTCTAACCCGCGGCCGAATACGAAGTTCTTTTCGCTGGGCAAGAAGTTTACCCAACTGCGGCGAACCAAGGACTGGTTGGGTGAGTTGCCTTTCAATCCCATTCGCTACGTGTTGAAATACCAAGCCGACGCGTGGCAGCAATGTTTCCGTTCTGGCAAAGGGTTTCCGAAGTTCAAGAGTCGATGGTACGACACGGATTCGGTTACTTTTCCCACTGGTAGTTTTAAGCTCAATGGTCGATCATTGCACCTCGAGAAAATCGGTCAAGTAGTCATCAGCGATGACAATCCGTACGCGGACAGTGAGCCGGTATCCGTGGTAATACGAGAAGAGTGCCGGAAGTTCTATGCTACGGTTTGTTATGCCGTGGAACACAACCAGAATGGTGAAGTCCTAGGAATCGATCGAAATGTGGGACAGTTTACTACGAGCGAGGGCGAAATCAGATATTTGCCGGATCTGAGCAAGTTAGAGTCGAGGCGTCACCGCTATCAGCGCATGATGGCCAGACGACAGCAACCAGACCGCAAAAAAGAAATCAAGCCTTCGCATCGATATTTGAAAGCCAAGCAGTTAGCTGCGAAGACCAGTCACAAGATCGCTCATATTCGTAATGACTGGCAACATCAAGAATCAAGACGGATTGCCGATCATTTTCAGTTTGTGGTGATGGAGAGTCTCAACACGCAGGGGATGACTCGATCCGCGAAGGGTACGATCGAGCAACTAGGCAAGCATGTTCGAGCGAAGTCTGGTCTCAATCGATCGATCCTCGCTACCGGATGGTCGAGCTTCAAGTTAAAGCTCGCGTATAAAGCGGAGCTGATTGAAGTGGAGCCCAAACATACAAGTCAGAAATGCCACCAATGTGGACACATCGAAAAAGAGAACCGCAAGACGCAATCAAAATTTGAGTGCGTGAGTTGTGGATATTCGGGTAATGCAGACATCAACGCTACATTAAATAGGGGATTATAGACTTTACTTGACAAAACAATCGGTCTAACGCTTTGCGTCCTTCACTACTGTATTTACAAGATTGAGATAAGAAAAAGCCCACAACGAAGTGGGCTATATCTCGACTCTTAAAGAGGCTGTTTTTTGTAGAAATGACTTTAACCGAAAAAACCTAGAATATGGAAAAGCATAAGAGCACTGCTCCACCCTATAACACTACCGATTCCTATCAACATCCAATCGCGTTGTGTAATGCTCTTACACCGTTCAATAACGGTTTTTTTCTTTGTTTCTTGAAATTTTAAAACCATATTTTGGGATCCCAATCGAATAAATGGAACTGTTTAAACTTTCCTTCGTTTCCTCGACCTGTAGTATTTACCATTTGTATACAGCTATAGGTCGTGTCGCGATAATCATAATTGAAGTAAAACTTATGCTGACCCCGAACCTCTTTCTTCGTTTTTCTATTTTCATGTTTTCCTGATTTACAGGTTTGACATTGATCTCTGAACTCGATGAGAAATGCATCTATTTCACTAGCTATACACTGTAGGTAGCTTTTTCCCTTCCCCTCTTTACGTTTACACTCTGTTTTACCAATCTGATCACCATGTCTGAGCATAAAATAGTTTGCTTTCTCGCGACATGCTGCACGTCTAATTCGATTGATGCCTTTAACAACTAATTCGACAACAATAATCACCGCCAATACGATCAAAACCACAGTGCTAGCAATTCCCGCCAGTGCCCATATACTTCTGAGGACAAAATACCAATCAATCCCAACATTAAGGCATGCTAAATCATACTCTATAGGTCGACTAGGATAAAACGGATTTAATCCCCAGTCCTCGCCTTCGAGATCAGGAACGATACTGTCTACCGGTTCGGTAAGTAAATCCCCTCAAAGCTTTGTGCTTCTGTAGTCACAATCATTCCTGGATGAATGATTAAGAACGCGAGAGCTAATGATAGCGTCGCGCCCAGTGTGAATTGTTTCAGTTTTCCTGAAATATTATACATGGAATCCTCCATAGATTCTTAAGTTGAAGTGTCCGACAAAATGTCGGGTTTCTCAAAAGTCTATGGAGAAAACTCCCTGCTATTCACCCAGTCAAGTTAATTACTCTCGACCTTGAGTCAGGCTGTTGTATTCACAGGTAACCCGACTCCGGGCATACCATAGACTTTTGAATACGAACATTCTATCATAAACTCAAAATAGTTCCAAAAATTCCAGAGAAACAGCGATTAAAATACGAAATCCGCTGTTTTAGCGGACTTTCACGTACTTTTACAATTTTTAACGTAAATATTAAGATGACCGAAGAAGAACTATGGAGTGTCAAGTAGTTAGTGGACATAATTTAAATTTCTTTTTGACAGGAGGAATCAAATATGTCCAGGAAGCATTATCCTGAAGAGTATCGAGAACAGATCGTCAAATTAGCTCGTGCGGGTCGTAGTATTGCATCGTTAGCTCGAGAATTTGAGCCGACGGAACCCACGATTCGAAATTGGCTTGCCGCGGCCAACGGTACCGTACCACCGGCGGAAGTGGAACTGCGCCCATGTTGCACTGGCAATCGTTCAAACGCGAATTTGTCATTCACTTTGACGGCCGATTTAATCCGTCCAATGGTTGGAACACCAAACGGTAGATCACGGATACAATGAGCGTACCAAAATTAAATTTCTCCTCCTCTGGGGAGAGTATGGGAAATCTTCCCATACACGTAATTTATGACACTCCCATCATTCCCTGTACCGGCGTTCTGAGACGCAAACAATCTACTGGGTCTCCATTGCAATGGTGTGTAGTCGTGGCACATGCCCCAAGGGGGTGATCATTCAAGTCACTAGAACTCGGGAGGTTGCTCACGACCGCACACCGAATTGCGTTTCCTCGTCTGTCGACAAGTTAACGCGAAATGGTACAGGAACTCGGGCGATTGGACAGGGAGGGCGTTCCGGTTGCGGACCCGATGAACTGTCAAGAAATCTTCGTGGTTAGCTTGTCAAGTTATCTACGGAAGTCCCATTTGAAACATAACGCACTATTGGGCTCATACACGAGTGTAGAGATATCGAATAACGTACGACCATACAGGATAAAGGGAGACTCATGAGATTTATACAAATCCTCATTGTTTCGGTGGTTCTGCTTGCCATCATCCTTGCGATCGTGTTTTTGCAAAAACAAAACAAACCCAAGAACAAAGACGCGAACCAGCAAAGTGAAGCTCGAGTTGACATCCCAGCGAAACGCACTGCAAAGATTTTCATCGGAGTCATTGGCATATCAATAGTTGCGCTTTGTACGACTGTGGTCGTCTTCCATTTCGTAGATTGAACAGTACGTTTTTCGTTTACGATGTTCGTTGAATCATCGTTTAGTGTGTGAGTTGGCACCGGCCCGGTTACTTAACTCGTCCGGTTCTTCGATAGTGTAAATCCAAATCTCAAATGACATATAGTTTCGAGACGAACAATCTGTTGAGCTCGAAGTGCAGCTTGAGCAGAGACAGCAGAACCGGAGCAAGCGCGGCTAAGACTCTGCTTCGCTACTAGAAGGAAGCTTTTCCGTAGAAAACGCTAGAAAACAGCCTCACCGGCGTCTAGCTTGGATAGTCCCCGAATCGACGACACTAGAACGTACGCTAACAAACCTAGAGCATAGAGATACATGAACAGTATTGCAAGAGATACTGATCCTATTACAACGCCTGCTGTTTGATCCATCGCAACATTAAAAAAGACAATTAGCATGAATATACCTAGGACCACTCCGCCAAGGAAAACGCAAAAAAAGCAAGTCCAAAAAGTCCTTATTTGCTTGAGTAGATGATTGCGAATGAACGATTCGTCGACCTTGCCTTTCTCTATATACGCAAGGATCACGCCTACGATCATGACGGGCCAAAAAAATGCGCCGATGATGTAGAGAATGTAGATGATCCTAGTTTGTTGGAAGGACTCGGATTCCATCGTGATCATGAACCGAACGAATTTGAAAAAATTTAGTCGGAGGATTCGTCTCGTTCCAACGAGACACTCAAAATGATTCGATCCAATCGCCTCTGTCGAGACTTTTCAGCGAGCGGATAGACGAGATCAGCACGTATAGAAATAATCCCAATGGTACGAACACATAAAGAAGGAGTAAAGCTCCTAATCCAGCGAACACTCCCACATTAAACTCTCCCCACGACAAAGCAAACAGGATTGGAAAGAAAAACAGGAATGCCCCTACTGTGAGCACGACTACGAATATCAACCAAATCCAAAATATTCGAATCTGTTTCTCAACATGACTTTCGAGCCAATGGTCGGTGATCTTACCCCGTTCAATGTAAGCTAGAATCACACCCACAAACATTATTGCACCGAAAAACGCTCCTACCATGTAGAGAATGTAGACTATGCGCAAATTTTCGACAGACTTGGAACTCATCTCAAAGCTACTGGGTACTTGTTAATTGTTTTAGACTAGTTCGCAGAGCATTTTATTGAGGTAAATACCAAGTCGGCGAAGTAACCAACCTCGGTCCATTTACCTTGTATACTTGACATCACATTCTTTGAGGATTACCGAATATCATGGGCTTTTCCATCCACTCAAAACTAGTAGCTGACACGATCAATTTAGGGTCGTTTCCACTATGTGAGGTACTACTGATGAATGATTGCCGCTTTCCCTGGATCATCTTGGTACCAAAGATTCCTGACTTACAAGACTTTCACGAAATTCCATCCCAACACCGAGACGTTTTGTTCCAAGAAATTGAAAAAGTGTCAGAGACGATCCAAAACAACTGGCAAGTCGACAAAATGAATGTTGCTGCGTTAGGTAATCAAGTCCCGCAGTTACATATCCACGTTATCGGTCGACGTAAGACTGACGAAGCTTGGCCCAACCCAGTATGGGGATACGGTAAGCCAATCCCCTACGATACTGCAGACGTGTCTATCGTGATTCAATCGCTCAAGCGCCAGCTCGCGATTTCAATCTCATAAAGCTAGTCTGTCTCTATCAGAATTTCTTCGATGTCATCATCTGACTCCAGGTCAGATTCAATGTCGATTGGTTCGTCCGGTGCAAGATCCTCGAGACCCTTGACTAGTTGCGATCCTATGTATGAAGCAACGCCGTATTGACTCCCACGGCGATCGCTAACTGCTACCCAATCGTCTGCGACATCAAAGTGATAGATTGTGAGCAAAAAGAATCCTTCGTCATCTTCGATAGCAAACTGTGTTGTCGTGGTCGCGTCTGCTAATTCGTTTTCGCTCAGTTCAAATACTGACAAGGACTCAAACCGGTCCATATAACTGCGCACCTTTGACTCGTCAAGTTCAGCGTCGGACTCAGTCGTCCATGTTCCGTCCTCCTGTACCAATTTGTAAGCGCTGATACGTTCAAAGGACTTTATTGGTCCCGATGGTTGCAACAAACGTTTGTCTAACCAAGCACTAGGAGATGTACCAGCTTCAAAATTCGAAAATTCAATCGAGTGGATGTCATTCTTATTAGCTTGCCGCGCATGTACTCTGCGAAAACTCGGAGAAGTCCCAAGGTACAAGTCCACTAGTAAATCTTGACCCGAGTAGATTGAAATCTGCTTCTGAAATGACTCCTTTGTCACTTCAAATCGTTTCGCCGCACTCTGGGACGTTGCCACCGGCCAATCCGCGCCGCTGTCCGCGAGTTTTCCGATGACGCTGTCCACTTTGCTTTCATCCGCGGGATTACCATCAGGAAGAACCCATTGCTCTCCGTCCTTAGTCAATTCGATTGATTCATCTGTACCGGTTATGACAAACCTATCAACTGCTGCAACATCGAACTCTAAGAATGCTTCCGGACTACGGACACCACCAGACTGAGTCACCAAAAACAACGTAATTACGAGAACTTGGACAACAAAAAGTCCAATAAGAAAATTCTGTTTCATCGGTTCACTCCAAACCACTGGCTACGTCTGTTTCCAACCACTCGACGAGACAAGAAGCTGACTCCAGCGACGAGCAATAGACCCAATATCGCAAATGCATAGTTCACGAATTCCAGCGTTCTTTGTTGTGTGGTGGAAAGTGGTGGTAATGTACGGCTGAAATGACCTCGTGAGCGAATCGACAACAGCGATGAGTCTTCCATGGATACATCAACAACATTAGCAGCAAATTGCAACGTGTTAGCATAAAGTGTGCCTTGGGTTTGGCTGACCATGTTGATCAACGAATCCGATAGACTCTCTGACGACCCTAGCACCACTAAACGAGCCGACTCGGGCGAACGCGAAATTACTGAACCGATAACTCCAAGTGTGTCTTCGTCCACCTCAGATTCGTCCTCGCCGTCTTGAAGTTCTTTTAAATCTGCTAGGATCGCTTCGTCGTCAGCGTCTTCATTTTCGACATTTTCGTCATCGACACTCTCGTCATCGGAACCGTTCGATTCAGTGGATTCCGATTCTGATTCCTCAGCTTCAGCTGCAGCTTTAGCTGCCGCCTCCGCTGCTGCTATTTCACGAGCTTCTACCAATAGTGGAGATTCTTCGAAGAAACTCGTAAATGTTCCTTTTACGCTCACCGCCAACAATTTTGATTCGGTGTCTGTACCTTGCACATATACAGAGCCCCCGCTTGTGTCGTACTTCGGCATTAATTCGGGGCGAGAATCAGTCCAGCTGTCCTTCGAACTTCTCAGGATTTCGACTACTTCACGGTCGGAGTTTAGATCCTCGTCGAGCGTCAATGGAGATCCCCATGCGAACGTCATCTGGTCTAAGTTTCGAACTATAGGATGATCGTCAACGAATCCGTCGGTCCGCACGTCGACTAAAAAAGGATAGTCTATCATTTGATATTCCTCAAAAACAAATCCACCCACCTCACGTGTAACCGGGATCGGGAAACCACCGTTATTTACGTCCAGAACCATAGATTGTTCGACACTCACCCCATGATGAGCAAGCCAGTCTTCAAGTCCACTATAAGCTCGGTTAGCCATAAGCGTACGATTCATCAGAGAAGTTGTAAAAGCTGACGTCGCAATGACTATGGTGCCGCCACGCATGAGAAATTGATCTATCTCAAACACTTGCTCCGGATCCAAGTCATTAGGACCGATTACCATCAATACGTCAATGTTACTTGCCACCGGTCTGCGTAAATCTATTGTTTGTACTTCATAATTGCCGCGGAGGTATCCAGAAAGGTCGTTATAACTTGCTGTGGGTACAGGTTGTCCGGTGTACTGAGGTGCGCTTGGTGCCGGTGTGTGCATTGCAACCGATGTTAGTAGCCCTTCAGTGAACCGCTTAACACCCTCTTCCAGAAGGCGTTTAAACCCTTCGACGTCTTCGACATCACGCCAGTTCATGCTAACTATGGATTCTCCGTCTGACAGCGTTAAATAGAAATAAAACTGGTTCTCGTCAAACATGCTCGCCGCCATCGGTGTGAAACCATAATTCTCGGCTATTTGCCGTGCTAACGAACCGTCTCCAGCAGATGGATCTAGTATTTGCCACGAAAACTTACCAGTGGAGCTCTCTTTGACGTCGTCTAGTGCTTCGATGAGAGATTCTTGAATCTCGATCAGTTGGGAAGGCAACCAATCGGCCGCAGAGATATAACCAGTGAACGACACTGGCCGAGGTACCGAGTCAAAAATCGATCCGCTGCTTTGAAACTCTGATCGTACTCTGGCGATAGCTCGAGTGATGTCATATTCAGGATTGCGTAATTGGACGTCGAGTTCCATTTCACTCTCAGCCTTGACTTCAATTAGATCTCGAAAATTTAGTACTTCGTACTCGTCGCCATACCGGATTAAGATATCGAAATAGGAACTAACCAGCGCACTCTGATACTTATCCGCAACTTGAAACGGCACGGGTCTGATTCCATATTTGGTGTTGGCTTCGTCTTCCTTATCGGGATGTAGAACAGGGTCAATAAATTCAACCACAACATTGCGACCACCGATGATATCATACTCTTTGATCAGATCGCGTAGTTGCGGTACGAGTGGGGCAAGCAAGGGATGTGTTTTAGCGCTAAAGTACCCTCGAACGAGTAAAGGTTCTTGCAGTTGTGAAAGCTCTCTTTTGGTCACCGTAGATACCGTGTATTGTTGCCCAGCGGTAACGTCCCATCGTAACGGAGGTAACTGAGCAACCCAAATGTTGGCTACTACTAAGTTCAGTACCACTAATCCACAAATAAAAGACCGATTTAGGTGTCGCTCCTGTGCTCCCGTCTTGGTCCACCCGATCATTTCTAGGGCGAACACGTTAAGTACTAAAAACGATGCTGTGATGGAAATGTAGAAGTAAAAATCTGCGATGTCGAGGACCCCGCGAGTTATGGATTCAAAGCGCGAACCGGACCCAAGTTCACTTAAAAAGTCCGCGAAATTCGTACCTACGAGTCCGGTCAGAAACGTACTACCCAGCATATAAAACACACCGCACAACAACACCGAGATGATGAGGGTGACGATCTGATTCTCGCTACGCGACGAGACAAATAAGCCGATACTGAGGTACGCGGCTCCGAGAAGTAACGCAGCAGCGTAGGCGGCTCCCACAGGTCCCCAATCCAAATTTCCAACGGCCGCCACACTAATCGGTAGGGGTAGTGTCAGTACGAGGGCCAATATCAGAAGCCCCATACACGCTACAAACTTGCCAAGTACCAGCTCCCAAGATGTAACTGGAAGTGTAACAATAAACTCTATAGTGCCCGTGCGTCGTTCATCGCTCCAAATTCTCATCGTGAGTGCTGAACATAAGAAAATCAGTAAAACTGGTAGCCATTCGAACATCGGTCTGACGTCTGAAATGTTTCG
The DNA here is from genome assembly GCA_009837185.1 of Gammaproteobacteria bacterium. Classification (GTDB taxonomy): domain Bacteria; phylum Pseudomonadota; class Gammaproteobacteria; order Pseudomonadales; family Azotimanducaceae; genus Bin55. Next base: position 143,460 of record VXUA01000083.1, read on the forward strand.
GGCGAAAAACGTTTCGACCCAGAAAAATACAAACAGTGTGAGACCGAGATAAGCGGCGATGAACAGATAACCTATCGGTGAACCAAAGAACAACCGAAGTTCTTTTGCTGCGACTGCGAAGAGAGTTTCAGAATTCATCAGATACCTCCCTCACTGACCGAACGGAAGAGAGCCTCTAGGTCTCTTTTTTCTGGTTCAATGGAATTGACCACGATATCCTTTGCCACAAGCTCGCGCACAATCGAGGGGATATCGCACTGAGTGTCATCGTCCTTCGAGGAAAGTAAGTATCGGCCATCAATCCTTTGGACTGTCGTAGAAGGTTCGAGCGCCGCGCGCACGTCGGCATCTTCCGAACTACTTCGTAACCAACAACGATTGCCTTCCTTTAAGTCTTCCAACAACTCGTCGACCACGATCTTTCCATCCCGCATTATGAGAACTCGATTACAGATAGCCTCGACTTCCTGCATGATGTGAGTAGACAACACCACGGTTGCTTCCTTCGCCAATTCTCGAATTAACTCTCGCATATGTTGTGTCTGTGATGGGTCTAAACCATTGGTAGGCTCATCCAATATCAATGCTTTAGGCTGATGCAGAATAGCTTGCGCGACACCCACTCGCTGTTGCAGACCTCGAGAAAGTGTCCCGATGTCGTCTAACGCTCGATCTGAGAGATCGGTATCTCGTACCGCGCGTTCAACGCTGTCGCGACGATGACTCTTCGGAATACCACGCACGGTGGCAGAAAACCAAAGATAATCGACTACACTAAGCTCTCTATATAAGGGACGATTTTCCGGCAAATATCCCAAATTTGCACGGGCAGCGACTGGCGACTCTTGGACGTTGATCCCGTCTACAGACGCAGTTCCCGAATTCGGTTCGATGAATCCGGTGAGTAACTTCATGACAGTGGTTTTGCCAGCGCCATTGTGTCCTAACAGGCCAACGATTTCACCTGGTGATATTTCAAACGAAACGTCTTCTGCTGCAACAACAGTGTCATAAGTGCGAGTCAATTGGTCCGCGTTGAGCACAAATGTTCCTCCATAAATTTTTTACTAGTTGTCTTAATAGATTGACTGTACCAAAGCAAGAGTTTCACCTACCCTCAAAATCTCACAGAATCTGACTAGCAGTAGTGTACGGACAAATTCGATTCTTTCAATCGATTGAACGTCCAACCACCACACAGCATGATTACAGATTAGTTCGAAATCTACTTAAACCTTGGTTTGGAGACCTGTGAGACAAATCTCATCCTCAATGAAGCAAAAGTCATTGACCTTCTTGTACATCTGTACTTTCATCTAGGATGATTCGATACGTCTGATCGATAATCGTGAGCGGTTCCATCTTCTTTCGTTTAGCCTTTAATGCTAAGATTTCTTCTTTCTTTTCTTCGTTGATCCAAAACAACCCTCCACTTGAATAGCCTTGCGAGGTTGCTTGACTGTTGATCAAGCTACCCGATGTTTCCGTACCCAACCATTCTGGGAGTTCTATCCAGCGCCACGCTGCATCTCGAGTATAAGGGACTTGATACGTGGGTATTACTGCACCATGATCATGAACCATCCGTTCCAATGTATGTGCTAAACCAATTCGTTCTTCCAAGTTCGCCGATGCTCGGAACTGCATGATCAGCGGATCCATTTCTGGGATTGACGTATTGGTCACGTTGTTGTTCTGAGGTTTATTGGCGTTATCCGAGTGAAAATGTTCCCAATACCGCGGTGCGAGTCCGGAAGAGCTCCATGTAAGCCATGCTATTTCATGCTTCTTCTCCAACATCTTCTTGAAAGACGCCGATGAATCCAACAATTCCAATCTCAGGTCGACTCCTGCTTTTTTGGCCTCTTCCCTTAACACTACCAACCGGTCCTCATGTATCGGTGTGCCATAAGTAACTAGAAATGAAAGTCGCGCGATGACGTTGCCATCCTCATCTTTCTTCACTCTAATACCGTCTCGACCTCTAGTCTCGAACCCTGCCTTTTTAAAGTACTCTGCTGCTTTCTTGAGATCAAATTTTCTTGGTCGAATTGACGTATTGTCGTAAGCGCCAAAACCTAACTGAAAAGTAGGTAACCGTTCATAATCCCCACGCAATACGGTTTGAATTACTCTTTCAATATTCATTGAGTGTGCAAGACCATACCGAATATTAACGTCATCGAGGAGTGGTTTCGCGGTGTTTAGGTACATACCTGCCGAGGGAACTGGTAATCGGTGGTAAAACCAGTATTTCGCTACATAACCTCTTTTAAACACGTCATGCTTGGATTTGTCGTGCCAGTACTCAGGGATCGTCAAACCAAACGAGTCCAATTCTCCATTCAAGAAATGTAGCCAAGCGGTACTCTCGTTCCTAATGACAGTCACTCGAATCTTTTCTGGATTAAACCGGTTGCGAACATAACGTAAGTCGTTTGCCCACCAATTTTCTGTTCGTTCAAACTCAACGTACTTGCCATCTTCCATGGTTGCAACATGGTAAGGTCCAGTAGTTGGTTCGGGCTTCCAGTTGTAATCTTGCACCCAGGTGTCAGTGAGTTCATGAAAGTGTTCGGGACGAGCACCCACTGCGTAATTGGCGAACATCTCTATCTCTGGCTTAGCATCTGCCCCTTTTACCCCGTAGGTTAATTCGTCATATTTTTTCACATCCTTAATTCGTTCGGTGTAGTAATTGTTATACCATGGGGCAACGATTTCCTCGGAACGCATGAAGTGTAAGTTAAATACAAAGTCGTCAGCAGTGACGCGTTCGCCGTCGGACCACTTTGCATCGGGATGAATTCGAAAATACATTGATCGACCATCGTCCCCTAGTGCCCAGTGAGTTGCAAGCATAGGAATAGGTAGCCTGGTTTGAGGATGAAATGCAATAGGACCAAATTGAATCGGTCGAAGAAAGCCAGCAAATCTACCGTTTGAATCTGGTCCGACTGTTCGCATTGTGAGTGGATATGCCAGCATCCATGTATGAAAGGTCCCGCCACGAATCGCATCCGGCGAAGCAAATTCTGGGTCGTCGTTGTTTGTTTGCCAAAGTAAATTTTGAGGTAGTTCATCGGGGAGCAAATCTTCCGGCGCAATCTTTTTCGCATCGCTTGCGTCGTTCTGGGCGATCGATGAACAAACCAAACCTGCAACGGCAAATAGAATGAATAATTCGATAAATCTCTTCATAAAGTCTTCAGTCCTCATTCGAAGTATGTGAATTTCTTGGGATCAAACGCTTCTCGAATCGCTTCCCCTATATAGGTTACCATGAGTAAAACCAAGATAACCGCAACTGCGACCGATGCTACAATCCAAGGTTTGTCAAGGCTTTGCGTACCTCGCCTTAAGAGCTCGCCCCAACTTGGAGTCGGCGGCGGCAGTCCAAATCCTAAATAGTCTAATGCTGTTAGAGCTGCCACCCCTCCAGCAATCGAGAACGGGATAAAAGTCACAATAACAGAAATTGTATTGGGAAGAATGTGGACTCCGACAACTCTCGAATTACCGGCACCTAAAGCTCGGGCCGCATTAACGTACTCTCTAGCTTTTTCTTTGTAGGTAGACGTCCGCATATTCCAGGTCATTGCGGTCCATCCAAACATCACCATTACGATCACTAGGGTCCAAAAGTTAGGTACGACCACGCTTGCCACAATCATGATGACATACAGGAACGGAATCGTGTTCCAAATTTCGATGAGTCGTTGAAACAAAAGATCGAACGCACCACCCCAATACCCCATCGCACAGCCGACTGCAATGCCCGCGACATACGAACACACAAGCAAGACCAACGAAAATCCCATGGCGATTCGAAAACCGTAGACTAGCCGAGCTAATATGTCCCGTCCTGTTTGGTCAGTTCCAAGAAAGTGTTTCGTTGCGAAAGACGGTCCGGCTGCCCCGTAAGTTGTCGAAAAATCATTCTCAAAGGGGTTGTACGGAACCAATGGCATCAATACCCAATTGTTTGCATCCTGTTCCTTGAAATGCTGTTGTAATTCTCGGTAATTAGTCTCGTAGTCGTAATCTAACCCAAAGGTCTCGCCAGAAATCACACCTCCGTAGGTAGGAAAGTACCATTTACCTTCATAGGAAACAATTAATGCTCGGCTGTTTACGAATAGTTCGGCAAAACAACTCAGCACCAATAGAAATACTAATACGACTGCCGAGTAATACCCACGTTTTATAGAACGAAAACGCTTCCATTGCTTAACAGTTTGTGGGTCTAAAGAAAGTTTAAACAACTTACTGATTCGATCCGTCGGCACCGAACTTAACCCTAGGATCGACAATCGCTACGCAAATGTCCGATAGGATGTTGCCCACCAAGAACAAAAGGGAGGAGATTACGACAATACCCATTACGACCGGGTAGTCACGTTCCACTAGTGATTCAAACCCTAGTAGACCGAAGCCGTTGATATTGAAAATTGTTTCGATCAGGAACGATCCCGCAATAATTAGTGAAAGATTATTGCCAAAGGAAGTCGCGATAGGAATGAGGCTATTTCGTAAAGCATGATTGAATATCGCGGACCGGAAATTTAGTCCCTTGGCGATCGCCGTACGCACATAGTCGGCCGCAATGTTGTCCATTAAGGAATTCTTCATCAACATCGTCATGAACGCAAAACTGCCGGCAACGTAAGCCGCAAGTGGTAAGACTGCGTGGTGAAGTACGTCAAGCACTTTTTCCATCGGAGATAGCATCTCAAAATGCGAACTCACGAAACCGCTCAAGGGAAACCACTTAAGCCATGAAGCAAATACGGTCATCAACGCCACTGCGACCACGTAGCTAGGAATGGCATACCCAAAAAAAACGAGAGCCGAACTCACATTGTCAAACACAGTTCTGTGCTTTATAGCTTTGACAATTCCGAGTGGAATACAAACTCCGTACGTGAGAATTAGAGTTGCGATACCGTAAAAAAGTGATATTGGCAAGCGACTACGTATGATTTCCCATACCGGTTTGTTATATCTAGTTGAAGTTCCTAGGTTAAACCTGCAAATGTTGCCTAGCCAATTGACGTAACTATGAAAAATGTTCTTATCAAAACCGTAATACTCTTTCATTTGTTCGAGTTGTTCGTCAGAAAGCATAGAACCGCCTTGACCACCCAAATCCGATTCTACGCTCCCGGCTCCGTCCGAACCCATCGTTTGTAATTCGTTCAACATTCGTTCGATTGGACCGCCAGGTACCAATCTAGTCAGCGTAAACACAAGAATGGTTACTCCCAAGAATGTGGGAATGATTAACAGAAATCTTCTGATGAAATAGGTAGTCAACTAACTACCCCGGTTCCTGAAATACCTAAACTATCCATCTCGGTGTTGATACGTCTTGTGTTCCGAATTCGTTCCACTCGTAAATGATAAGTGTTTTCAAAATTGATCACACTCACTGCGAGAAACATTGCGAACTACTCGGGATAGTCTGTGATAGCTGAGTGAGATGAATCGAGGTAATGACACTGCACATTCCTTAAACCGTTATCCAACGTCCAACTTCGACGACTCAAACATGTCCTTGAAATAGTAGATTGAAAGTCAACCCAATTCGGTTTAAACGTTCCTGTAGTAATTAAAGACAAGAGTGTTTCACAAATAGTCGCCCAACAATCGACCTAGAAAAGCGGGTAACTTGAGAGCAACCCACATGTGTTGGTTCGCCAACTCTCAGAAGAGATGATCTAGCTCGAGGGAAACGCATTGATCTCAGTTTAACAACTTCAATGAACTTTCCATACTAAACACGTCCGAACGATCTAAGGCCACGGGATGTTGATTGATGGTATGACTGACGGAAGTGGAGAGGGAACCGAAAACATTGGATTGGATTCTATAGCAACAAAAGCACCTTCGTATCGAGCGGTCAAAGCGCGCATCAACATCGCAAATCTATTCCCCGATCCACCCACCATATTCCAGAAACCAAGGGCGTGAATCCGCAAACTGTCCGCCTTGACCGATCGCGATCGCACCTTTCTATCGATTTGATCCAACAATGTTGTAAAAGAGCCGCCGGAGTATTCGTCTCCCACCACGACAACCGCCATCTTTATATCGTCTCTATAGAGATCTCCAATCGCTTCGACGATACCTTCCGCGGGGCTACTGTTAGAAAAACTATACCAAGACTTCATTTTGTGCAACGCAGCTTTTCGAGCGACAGTGCTATCGGGAATCCAACGACCACTTCCAATTCGCGAAAGGTAATGACCATTGTCGTTCATGATTTGAAAGCCCTTTATGTCCGGATACAGTAACCAAAATCGTTCCATTTCTTTGATCACGTGGTCCCAAATCGACTGCATGCTGCCTGAGGTGTCGACGACGAAGACCAAGTATTCCGAGTCCACTGGAATACCAGACAGTTCGGACTCAACCTCTTGTGATTCTGGAGTTTGTGGCGCAGGTTTAGAAAGGATTGCAGCGGTTGCAGCTAAGGCACTCTGCTGTGTATGGACGGCATCGAGTTGCGTAATGGTTTGCTGAACTGCCTGTTTTGCTTGTTCAGTGGTATCTTCTATAGATATCGCTTCAGACTCGATGTTCATGAGAAGATCTTCGTTTGTCTGCAGTTCTTGTGACAAGGCTTTTATTTCTGCTTCAACTATGTCGATCGCGACAAAGAGTCTTCCTGTGGCACCAAAATCTACACTCTCCGGTTCCTCTTTCGCCTCTTTGCCTATTGGTAGAATCAGAATTAATAACACAATAGCACCGAATGCGCAAGCGATGACATCTAGGAAGCTCAGGGATGTTGGGCCAGCTCGAGAAGTAGACACAGTCTTATCGCTCGACTAAATTGGCGGCCAATTCGGGGCGGGCGTTAACACTCGACCGCCAGAGTCTGACGCGAATGTCCAATATTTACGCATTGCTCCAGCGTCCCCTTCCAACGGTAATAGAATGGTGCTAATTTCAGTCTTCGGAAACTCCCGTTCAAACAATTTGACTGCGCGATCGAAAATCCGCCCACGGCACTCTGGAGACAGTCGTGCTGGTGAGGAACAGCCACGAATCGAACGAAGTCGAACGCTTCCAGGTACTGTCGGTAAGCCGTCCGTAATCAATATCACTTGTTTGGGTTTGGGGTCCAAGGTTGAGATTGCCTCAAATGCAGCTTCCAAATTAGTCGGTCCATCTGCTTCAGTCTTTAGTATCGTTTGTTGAATCTCCCTAAAAGTGTTCCCGGGATCTCCCCGAGTCAGCCAAGTTAATCTCGCACCGGTTGCAATCTCTTTACCAGACATGTCAGTCACTGTATCGCTAAATGTGAGCACTTGAAAGGAGTTACCAATATCGACATGTTTGAAAGCCCAACCTACTGTGTTACGGGCGGTCACCCACTTTGATGCCGTGTTCCGATAGTGGGGGTGGGCGGCGCGGAGTCGCACAATTTCAACCAAGGAATGGTCGAGCATGCTCGCCGAGCGATCCAACAAAATGACAACGCCGTCAGATCGTACACGGATGCCTCCTAGTTGTCCGGTTTGACCTGCGACGGACTCGGCTTCCTCTGCTACCGCTCTTTGAGCTTCGCGCTGAGCTTGTAAGTCGGTCACGGTTTCTTTCGCAGCGTCTAAGTCCGAGCGCGCTTGACTCAAGGCACTGAGTTGTTCCAACAGATCTTGCTGGCTTTTTTTCTGTTGTTCGGTCAGTGCTTCTCGATTTTCCACTGCCTCGCGCAGTTGATTCTGTGAAACTAGCAACTCTGCTTCCAAAGCTGCTTTCTCCGCTAGTCGATCATCCAGTTGTTGTTGAACCCTCGTGTGCCTGGCAGCAACGTCCCGCGTGGAGTCAGAAGCTACTTCCGCCACCCCATGTTTAAGTAGCAGCAACAGTAGGATTGAAGCTCCGAGTCCGCAACTCAATACATCAAGGAACGATAACCCAAATCCTATTGTGTCGTCCCGACTTACCTTGTTCCCGCTCACTTTTTCTCAACAGAATAACTGTCACTTGGAATAGGTGAGTTCATACGCACACTCAACACTGGAATAAACGTCGACGATACATAATTCTTAAACTGCGCGACGAGTCGTTCCTCGCGACCGTGCAAAGAATTTGATATGAACATGAGGAACAAACTGAGTGCCAATGCAACCCAAGTCGAATTGAACGCGACCCCTAGACTCGCAGCCACTCCAGTGATTTTTCCTTCATCCAAAGCTTCATTCGCGAGACTGAGGGCGACTCCGATACCTCGGACCGTGCCCAAAAAACCGATTGACGGAATAGCCCACAGAATGTACTTAGAAATCGCCAGTTTCGAGTTTAACAGTTCCAAATGTAGATCACAAACTTCCATTGCGACGTCATTAGCCTCTTGGAAGTTTCTGTTCAAGCGAATCCGTCGAACAGCAAGGTCTAGTGCGTTGACAAGCTGAGAATCCGTGAGGGTGTCCTTTAACTGCGCAACCCTCTTCTCTACAAAGTTCAAGGTGTTCTCACTACTCTCTTCATCCATTTGTTGCATGCGATCTAGATGCAAGATGTCCAAGTCGAGTAGGTAGCTATCGCTCTGAAAGATTCGGTATCGAAAAAACCATAACCATAGACACCACAGTGTCAGGACAACACAACTGGCTTGTTCCCAGTCTTTGACCAAAATGTAAAAAGTTCGAGGAGGTACGGTACCTTGGGCTTCTGCGACTCTTAGGATTTCCTGTGCTTCTGGGTTAATCCAGAGTAGGTAAATGAGACAAACGACCCCAATACTCAAACACAAACCTGCGAGATCGATTGCTAAAGTGAAGTGAGTTATCGACTTTCTATTTTGCGACATGGTGTTGAACGCTACAAGTTGATCCTAAATCAAATGTCTTGGGGGAGACCTATATCGTAATTTACTGGAATTTTGGTCGTTACTGGTAATCGCTTCCAAGGAGTTGTCGGCGGTGGTGGAACAACTTTCTCGGTCTCTTCTGTTTCGGCTTCTGCGACCGGTTTGGTCTCTTCAGATACTTCAGGTTCTGCAGTTTCTTCTTCAGTATCGGACTCGGTGTTCTCGTCTTCAGACTCTTCAATGGGAGCTTCAGACTCTGATTCGGGTTCTGCTACTTCCTCCTCATCCGCATTGATTCCAAACGCAAGAAAGACAATCAATGGGAGAATAAAAGTTGCTAGAAGACTCTTCACAAAACCCACCGTGCGATACGAAAACCAACCGTTTCATCTTTAAAACCGACAGTACGACGAAAGTTGATCGCTGCTTCATGCAACTTCGTGGTCTGAAAATTTGCCCCCTTAACAATCCGGTCGATGCCTCGACTTGGTCCCATCGGATCAATCAAGGGTTTATCCCATCCCTCGTAAGTGGATCCGAAATAATCAAACACCCACTCAGCGGCATTACCTACAAGATCGTGAATCGCGTTGAAGTTACGGCGATAAGAACCGACTGGTGCGAGTTCTCGATGACTGTCAGCGTAGTCCTCGATATGGCCGCGCAAAGCACTACGAGTTTCAAATCCAGCTAGGTTTCCGACTTGTGATGGAGGTTTCGTTCCCTCCCCCCACACAAATGGACCAACGATTTCTTCTTTCTTGAAGTTGTAATAAGTGATCAGTTCCCATTCTGCTTCAGTGGGAAGTCGGTACCCGTTGCTTCCTAAGTCAATACTCACACTCGCCCCACTACCGATCGCATAGACGGGACTGAGACCTTCAGACGCACTGAGCCAATTGCAAAACTTCGCTGCATCCAGCCAAGAAATATCTGTGACTGGGAGATTTTCATCTGCAGCAGTGGTTTTTAGAGAAGTGTCATACTCTGCATATTCTTTACGGCGAATTTCATGGACTCCAAAGTAAAACGGACGAGTGATTTCGAACTCTCGAACGCGTTGGCGATTGTCTTCCATGAGGTACCCAGGTACGAGTAAGCGAAATTTTGCTGATGGAAACTTCTTGAGTTGGATTGAATCTAGGGCACGGACGAGTTCAGGTGCTTCGTTGTACTCCTGCTGTGCCAAGTCGACAAGTTCAAAATAGAGTTCCTCTGCTTGATGTTCTTTTTGCGCGATCGTAATCGACTGAGACGCATATCCCTCCTTACTAACTACAAGAACGTCACCAGCAGTCACATTCACGGTTTGCGGGGTTGAACCAACGCGTTTGTCATTCAAACCAAGGCTCGCTTTTGGAAGCGCGGAGATTTTCACATCGAATCGAATCTCTTCAAGTTTGAATTCTCTGGTAATCGTATCGCCAGGGACAATTTGCACTGTACTGGTTTCCGTGTGAAAGTTGGGTTTACGAAGTTCCACTTTCACGGACGACTTGTCAAACTCTAGTTGCACCGGTGTACTACCGACAAACTGACCATCTACAAAAATAGAAGCAGCAGGTGGCTTGGACACGAAATTAACGGTTCCGGGAGCACTGGCTAGATTTACCGTACCTAGATCTAGATGCGAATTCGCTTCGACGGCAAAGGGTAATCGTTTGCTGACATATCCCTCCAGCTCAAACTCCAATAGATGACTTTTTGCCACGATACTCTGTCGCACTTCTCCCGTACCTATTGACGTTCCATTGAGCTTAATCTCAGCAATGTCTGGTAATACCTTAATCGAAAAAGACCCCCGAGGAAGTGCTACAAAACTAACGACTTGCTTCTCTCCGTAACCAATAACTTCGACGAATTGAGTACTGTCGTACTCGTGAGGGCCTTGTACTCGTAACTCATGCGGTCCTGCAGGTAACTCAATCGTCTCTGGTGCTACTTCGTACAGTTGAGTGTCATTGGCAACGAGTGAATACTCGCTTCTGGACTCGTCTTGGAGAAAATTCAACTCGATGGAAATTGACCCTGGTCGTGGTTGTAGAGTTATGCTAACTGGCGACTCCGTTGTGCGATCTAAGGCCAGAGTCTCAGGATAAAAACCCTCTGCAACAGCTTCCACTTCGATGGCGCCGAAGAAATGTACATTTCGACCCAGTGCTATACTGAACCCTTTCGTGCTAACTAAAGCACTACTGTCCAAGGCACGCGCTGGTGCGATGTTGACCGTTACAGTCTTCACTAACAATAGCAACACAGTGAGCAATCCCACTACGAAAATCGCGAGAGCGACGATAGTTATGGTACGCCGACGCGCTCGCCGAATGTGCAGAACGTCTGCTAGTTCATCCCGAATCGCGGTTTCAGAATCGGGCACGACACTCGACCTTAATCTCGATGGGTTCTGAATCCGGTTTAATTTCTAACTTTTGAGTAACTTGTTTAAATCCTCGACGGGTACCAACAATCTCGTATGTACCTGGGAGTACCTCGAGCATCTTTGATCGAAAAGTCCCAATTTCTTTACCAGGATTGATACGTAATTTAGTTCTGTTGTCTGATCGAATAGTCACTTCTACGGGAGTCGAATATTTTGTGAAAGTATCCTCAAGTGACTGCCGTATGGGCTGGGTTCGGTCAAATTCATTCAGGTGATCCGTTTTGTCAAGTAATAGTTGAATGTCTTGTCGTTTGCGATCATTCAGATTACTAAAGTCGAAGTCACTGTACTCAATGAGCTCTGCTTCCAACGCCAACAACTCGTCAACTTCTTCGACGACGATCGCGAAATCATACTCTTCATTGACGTCCAACTTTTCTACTTCTTCAATATTAACAAGAACATCTTCCCATCGTTCTGTATTCATAGCATCCGCCATTTTTTGAACGAGTTCATCCACTTGATCTAAACGCTTATTTTCGGTTACGTCGTCCAACAGCTCTTTCACTACGGTTGAATCTGGTCGAATGAGTAGCGCGGAATTAAGGATTTGCTCTGCTAAAAACCACTCCTCCGCTTCGATACTCTCGTAAGCGGCGGTCATCGAAGAATTAAACGAAGTCTCCTGACGATGTACTTCCAGAGAAGCTCGGACTTGCGAAATGTCCTCTTCGTAGTAGCCGTCCGGAAATTGAGGCAATAGCTCTTCCACTTCTTGGAAGTTTCCTGTTGAAACGTATTCTTGAAGCTCTTCAACTAAGGGTTTGAGTTGTTGACCTTGCGTTGCTTCTCCGTGCCGTTTAACTAAATCTAGATCTTCAGGAAACCACTCTATTAAAGTACTCAATTCTGTGACCGCAATCTCATAGGACGAATTCTCAAAGAGCGAGTCGATTGAGGCGAGTTTGTCCTCCACGGTGGTCTGAAAAGTTTCCTCTAGCTCCGTGAAAGTTTCTAAAGCTGCTTTGAATTTTGGTAGAGAGTCACCGAAGTATTCATCGCGGTAGAGGTCCACGCCTTTATTAAAGTTGGTTACCGCTGAGAGAAAGTCCTCTTCCTCCCAAGGTGGTGAGGACAATTCTTCGAGCGGAGGATACAGTAATTCAATGCGCGCTCGCAATTCAAAAGCTTCTTCTTTATCGATGCAAAACTGCGTAGTAGCAGCTTCTCCTTCACAGTCGATTAACTCTTCGTCGGTCTCGTCCGCACGCAAGCCACTAACGGTTACGAGACCGAGGAACCAACACCAAACGTACGGTTGAGAAACTCTCATGTTCTCAGGCGATTAGGTCTAATCGTCCTCGTTGAGGATTGTGACTGCGTCCGAGTCTTGAGACTGAGCGTAAATATCAGCAAGCATTGAGCGCCATTGTCCAAATTGGTCTTGCACTGTACCTGTGAGCGTTACTATTTTTCCGTTCAAGTCAATGCGAGTAGGTCTAATCGAATTGTGCAAACTACGGCTCAGTTCGTTAATTTCTTCAACGGCTTGTTTGTGCAAGTGATTATCACGAAACGCCGCGGCGATCAAAGCGCCACCACCGAGGACTCCAGCCGCGGCAGCGTTTTCCGCGGAGCGATCGCCGTCTTTCGCCGCCCCGTCCTCCGCGGCCGCAACCGACGCCGCAACCAAAGCTACACCAACAATCGCTTTAATAGCTCGACCTCGTTTCGCTAACCGTACTTCTCGAGCAACCGGGAACGTGTCCTCTTGCCACTGCTCGTAGTCCCCCTCGATCTGGTCGCGGAAGCCTTCGTAGTGGTCTTCGATAACCTGTGCAAATTCATCCTCGCGGTACATTATCGTCTGAATTCTACGCCAGCTTTCGGATTGTTCATCGGGTGCAATTTGAATATCCCAATGACTCCCTTGAACCTCTAGATAGTCGTTATATTCTGGAGAAACGAAGCGAGCAAAAGCTAGATCTCTAGTCGTAGTGATTTTCTGTAATTCAGAATATCTTGCCTTTTCTGGTCCGACTTTTTCGTTCTGTTCTAAGCGTTCAACATGTGCCTTACCGCGCTCTTTGAGTTCTTCATAAACATCTTCAGCGATCTCGTTATACAGGGGGTCAAATGGATCTCTATCTGTGTTGCCGTACCTTTCGTGCCAACCCAATTCAACGCGGTGTTTTTTGGTACGCTCTTCGGTCCAGGAGACACCTCGCGCGTCAACAACTTTATAGGCTATGCGCATGGTTTCACCGTCCGATTCAACGATACGACCGATTAGATAAATATCTGCACTAACCGAGGTATCCGCAGCGATGACGATGGAATCAAACTGGTTGTACCGATGTATCCATTGCTTCAATTTAAATGCACTACGGACTGCTTCTGCCTTCCGCAGTTCTGGCCAAATTCCCTCCTCTTGTTGAACCTGTGTGCTCTCCGGGATACCGGGATCAAGCACTGGGATCGCAAGTCGGAGATCTGGAATGTTCATTTTGGTCTTAAAAAACTCTTCCTCTCTCTCAACATCCAGAGTCTCTGGTGCTGGACTCGGCCCAACACGAGGTCCTACCGACACTCCGAATGTAGACTGCGTTATCGCTAATGAAAACGCCAGCGGTAAAAGGTAGAAAGTCCGTTTCATCGTGAAAATCCTCTCTTGTTAATCATTGTTTATCAGCGTACTCGTAATACTGGTCCCACAATGCTTGTTTAGTAGTGGGGTCGGTTTCAATCTCCGCAGCTTCTCGAATCGTTTTCAAAATGATGTCTTCATCTTTGGGATCGAGAGGAACACGCTCACTTGTATCTTCGTGTTTTGCTTCTGATGATGTCATTGCCGATTGGTTCAACAGAGACCCTTCGGACTCTTCCCCGCTAGTTTCTTCGGTAGCGTCTTGGTCTTCCGAAGTCGCTTCCAAGGGGGTCTGAGCAATTTCGCTAGTTGCTGCCGCTTGCTGCTTAGCTCGATCTGCGTCAATTTCTTCTTGCATCTGCGCGAGCATCTGATCGAAATCTTGTAGACTCGACTCAAGGTCATTTGATTGGTTGGAAGTGTTTTCGCTAGTCGTTCCCGTTTGCGTTCCATCTTCTGAACCGTTTTTGTCCGATTGGGAAACGGCACTGCCCTCACCGGTACCGGTGCCTCCACTTTCTCCAAGGGTACCATGAATCGACAACGTGACCCCCTCTCTCCTCAAGCACTCATCATAGATGCGAATACTCTCTTCTAATGACAGCTCTGGCTCATAATCGTTCTCTGTCTCTTCGTCCGTCGAACCACTGGTTGCTTCTTTCAACTCATCGAGACACATTGCAAAAGAAGATTCTTCGGGTTCTTCTTCCTCCGCCGCCCATACTACCAAAACAAACCCAAACAGAATGGCCAATAAGAAGTATTTCAATGTAGTAAGTCTAACTTTCTTCATCGTTTTGAGCCGAAGTGAATGGTGTAGCGACGTGTCCCTGTCGTTTAAGCCCTAGGTGAAATCCTAGAAGACACACTGCAGAAACGATAAACGCAGTGATACAGACACTCAGCACTTGCAACACTAACAAAGATGTAACCATTCTATTCCACCCATGCGAGGTTGACTGTGATTCCACGATCGCAAGAGCTCCTTCGAGATTAATCAAATACTGGTCACGAAATTTAAAAATGGAGTCAACTATTGCTGCTGTTCGTACATTTACATCAGTAATTCGTTTTAAGAGTTCATCCTTCGCCATGGACTCGGTGAAAAGTTTCAGTTCAAGCAGAAAGTCAAAGTCATAGTAGTTAGGTTGTTCGAATTCAGTGAAGGGTTTTATGAGTGCCGTGTAAAACTGTTGTAAGTCATATGTTTCGCTGAATTTTTGCTCCTCCCGACCAACGAGCTGGTACAACGAGTCGATAGTTTCAATTGTCTGGTTCATTAGGGGAGGCAATTCCGTAGCGTTCGAATCAGTACGTACGCCGGACGAAGGACGCCACGTAGCATCGATTGACTCGTACGATGGTACTAACAGAATGTGTTTGTAGTTCATCTCTGCGGGTTTTGACAACGTAAACCCTAGCCAAACGAGCGCAGCAGGAATCGCAAGAAAGGAGACTGTTGCTAATACGATGAGTACGACTCGTGCAACTTTGAGCACAAGCATTTCGTAACTAGCGAAAAAAGATCTTCGTACGTTCATACAATTATCGTTCTCGACTAATTCGTAGAGTTACTTGATGTCGGACTGGACAATGGGGGTAAGGTCGGACCGACTCCTGCTTCAAGTTGGATGATGCAATCGTGATATCCATTAGTCTGAAGAAATCCAACGAATAATGCTCCCTCTAAGCGAGGATCTCGTTTGGGTTGCCAACAAAAGTAATCTCTATCGTTGTGTACAACATGTTGCGTAAACGTGGTCTTGAATGAGTCTTTGAGAAATCCTAATACTTTGGATGGTACATTGGAGTCTTCGTTCTTGGGACAGTTGAAGGTTACGTGTCGTGTACCGGAATATGCTTTCTCTGCGAACGGTAGAGTCGTAGGTGAAATTGATACTGTTGTGGTTAGTTTTAGTGGATATTGAAAGCCAACATCAAACTCAATTTCGACCAAGTGCGCATGCCAGCCAGGACCATCGTGATCAAACTCTAAAACTAGGGGACTTGTGCTCAATTCTTCCTCGTTCTCATTTCCAAATACTAGTTCTTGCTGCCATATAGGACCTCGTGCTTCGATGCTGTCTTTCTTACGCAACAATCGAAAATCTCGAGCAACTGGATTGTGTGCACTCCACATACTAATCTTCGATACTTGACCACTAATTTGATCTATTTCGACGGTTGCTGAGTCCGTCCATTTCCATTCAAAACTTGGAAGTGGTAGCGCGTTTTGAATTAACCAATGAAAAGTTGCAATACTCTCTACGACATCCGTGTGTTCTAAGCTGTGATCACTATTTGGCACATAACGCAAGAGTTTTACACCTTTAAGATCATCCCAATAAAACTGCGTCGAGTCAAGTAAGAAAAATTCGTCGCCCGTAGCGTTGACGCTGAACTTTGGAATTGTCAACCTATCGAGATAACGATATGGATCGGCTATTTGAAAGAATTTGTCGGCTTGAGAAGCATCGATAGTACCCAGCAGTCCCTCGGCAAAATAGTCGACAATCGCATGCGACCAATAGCCGTACGCTTTGAAGTGATGTTCCATCGATCTGGCAGAGTTCAAGGCATCGAATACGGCTGGTACGATAGCAATAATGCGTTCGTCAGCGACTGCAGACAACCAAGAGGTCCAACCTCGTTTTGACCCGCCGGTTACTACGAACTCTTTAATCGGGGGGCTTTCGATTTCATCTGAAGCCGTAATCTCGGTGATCGCGTTCATGGCACGAACCACACTCTTCACCATTGGGAACAATGGAATCCAATGTGGGTCATTGTGTGCGTTGAATTGCGTCCAAGCATGTGCGAGTAGTCGATCTTCCCGACGTTCGATCGTATCTTTATTAAATATCAACTTTTGATTTGGAACTTGTCCAAGTAATCCGACAACGCTTTGGGTTTGCAGTGCGATTGTTGCCTCGAGAGAGTTTTCAAATTCAGGAGCTGGACGCCCATTTCGCCCTCCTCCAACATACAACAACGCGATTTCGGACTCAGCTTGTTTTGGTATATATAACTCTAGCCAGTGTTGCCATTGTGGGCGATTCACCTGTTCTGGCGAGAGCCACTCGAGTGACTTCAAGTCGATGACCGCAAACGTTAGATCACCGTGTGTTTCCACTTTCTGGATCTTCCAAGAATAATTTTCGTCCTCGAGGTTAACGTATTCGGTTAATAACGAATCTGCTGTACTCCCAACTGCCCCGGTACAGGCAATAACGAGCAAGTACAGCATAAATCCGAAAGAATTCAATGTCTGGTGGGTTGGATTCATAAAGTGTTGTCGATCTTAACTGGTTGAGCACTAACCTTTCGCTCTGCTCTAACCAGAGAATTTTTCACAGTGCCTTTTAATATAGTACACGGTGAAGGCGGTAATGCTAAAGTTCGAGTTGAGTAGATAAACTGCGACACTGAGAAAATTGTGCATGCTAGGTTTGACAAATCGCTAGGTAATCCGTTCCACGAACACCTATTCGGAACGATCAATTTAACTTGGTACGCGGATCTTGGGTATTCTTGGCCTCGAATGATCTCTACAATGAGAGTGTCGCACATAAAGAGACTCTGTACTCTACTTAGGAACAGTTGTGGTGCAGGTAGAGTGGTGCTTTCTAAGGAATCGAAGTTAACTTACAAATGACAGACTACGAAGGTCTAATCGTCGAACAAATCCTAATTGGACCTATGGCAAACTTCACCTATATCATCGGTTCGTCAGAATCGCGCGAAGTGGTGTTGGTCGATCCAGCGTGGGATATCGAAAGCATAATCAAACAAGTCGAAGACAAGGACTACACCGTCGTGGCCGCATTGGTGACGCACTACCATCCAGATCACGTCGGAGGCCACTTTTTTGGACATGACATCGCCGGTGTCGCCGATCTTGTGAGCACACACCCAGTCAAAATTTACGTGCATAGACTTGAAGCCGACGGGCTGAAACAAATTACTGGGTTATCTGAATCTGACTTAGTAAGAGTAGACTCTGGGGATTCGCTCGACCTTAGTGGGGTTCAGATCGAGTTTCTACATACTCCCGGTCATACACCGGGCTCACAATGCTTTCGGATCAAGAACACGCTAATCGCTGGAGACACTCTATTCATTGACGGGTGCGGTCGAGTAGATCTACCTGGATCGGATCGAGATGCAATGTTTCATAGTTTGCAAAAGCTCAAATCTCTCCCTGATGACACGATCTTGCTACCCGGGCACAATTACAGTAAAGAACCAACCGCATCGATTGGTGATGTGAAACAATCCAACGCCTACCTACGTATTCATGATTTGAACACTTGGCAGAACATGATCTGATTAAGATTTGTTTTTGGAACTTGCTAGTTTAGTCCAGTTTCGATCATTCAACTGATCAAATTCAACCAAAATATGTCGTAAAACCTGAGTGGAGAAACTGAAATGTCCTACGACTTAAATAAAGTAATGCTCATCGGACGAGCAGGTAAGGATCCAGAGACGCGATTCACTAATAACCGTGTCCCCGTTACCTCGTTCTCGCTCGCTACTACTTCTCGATGGAGAGATAGTCAAACACAAGAGACGCATGAAGAGACAGAATGGCACAATATCGTGTGTTTTGGACGGTTAGCAGAAATCGCATCAGAATACCTTAAAAAAGGACAACAATGTTTCATTGAAGGACAACTGAGAACTCAATCTTGGGAACGAGATGGGGTGCGCCATTACAAGACCGATGTTCGCGCTAAAGAACTAATCCTTTTGGGTGGGGGCGAAGGTGGTAGCGGCCAACGAGAAGGTGGCTATAGTCGAAGCACCACGAAAAGCGGAACCGATTCACGCAAACGGCAAGAAAACGCACCTCAAAGCAAGATCGAAGATCAAAGTAAGGAGCTCAGCGCGGATGAGCTCGATGACGATATTCCGTTCTAGCACATCGTCTACCATACCGAAGCAGAGCATATCAACGGTGGCTGATGTGAAGATCAGCCTTTTAAGTCACATCGACGGGTGAATCTCGCAACGCTTCTTGAATGCGCGGCTGGTCTAAGTCTGATTGGTATTCGCCAATGCGCTCAATACTCTAACTTTAGAGCCCGTTGACATGCTAGCCTCCGACGAGCTGTCAGCATTCATTCTTGCACTCGTGCAAGGGATTACAGAATTCTTGCCAGTGTCAAGTTCGGGGCACTCAATCGTTCTACAAAATTGGTTCGGTTGGGAAGACCAAGGACTGGCACTAGATGTGGCCACGCACTTTGGTACTCTCGGTGCAGTGCTGATCTATTTTCGTAGAAGACTGTTCGAGCTCAGCACCGCAACTATTCAGTATGCGAGAACGCGAATACCCTCGGAGAACTCTCGATACGCTTATTACCTATTGCTGGCGACCTTACCGATCATACCGGCTGGATGGTTGATTAAAAGTGTAGCAGCGGCTGAATTTCGATCGGTAGTTCTGGTCGCCTCTACTACTCTGTTCTTTGGTTTTCTACTGTTGGCAGCTGATCGCTTCGGGCAGCGCACGAAACAAGACGCAAACATGACAGCGTGGTTTGCATTATTGATCGGTATGGCGCAGGTACTGGCGTTAATCCCAGGTACTTCGCGTTCTGGTATTACGATTACATGTGCGCTGTTCTTGGGGTTTGCTCGTACGGCTGCTGCACGTTTTTCCTTTCTTTTAGCAATTCCTGCCATAGGCGCAGCATCGGTCTTAACTCTAAGCGATCTTATCAGTGCGCAGGAACCAGTTAATTGGGTCGCTCTAGCGATCGCAGGTGGTACCTCCTTTATCGCTGCTTATCTATGTATCGATTTTTTCTTAAAACTTGTAGAAAAAATTGGAATGGTGCCGTTTGTAGTCTATCGTATTTTCCTTGGGGGAGGACTTCTACTGTGGATCTTGTGGATGTAATGCGAAGTTCCTTGAGTTTGTACTAATGGTTGAAGTCCCCCTGTTCCCACTAAAACTAGTCCTATTTAATCGTAGCCTGTTTGAACTTGAAATCTTTGAACCGAGATACTTGAAAATGGTAAGCCAAGCTTTAGCCAATGACACTGGTTTTGGAGTCGTGTATTTAGCTAGCGGTTCGGAAGTTTACAAGATTGACGATGATCCTATCGAGTTGGCCAAAATCGGTACATTGTCTTCCATCAAACACTCGGAAGTAATCGACGAGGCACGAATCCTTATAGTGATCGAAGGTGGAGCAAAATTCCGTGTGCACTCGACTTGGATTGAAGAAGATCACTTGAATATGGGTCTAGTCGACTTCCTTAGAGACGACGCGAAACTACCGCTACGAACAAAAGACGAAGAACTAGCCCAATTATTCGATCAGTTGAACGAATTTCGTAGTACTGAAGGACATCCAAAAATGACATTAGAAATAGACAATGCATCGGCGTTAAGCTTCCGCCTTGCGGAGATGCTTCCTATGGCGATGGAATTCCGACAAACATTGTTAGAACTCGACCATCCGTACCGTCGACTCGATAGGATTCAGCGCTGGGTACAAACCGAAAAAAGACGGGATTAAGTTTTATTGAGTCCAGCGTTCGAACAAAACCGCGACCTAAGACATAGATGACGGATATGCAAAAGTTGGTGACGGAAAGCTAATTTGATTCTCTTTGGAGGGACGTTCGATCCGGTACATCGCGGGCATCTACACGCAGCAAGGATTGCAGGCGCACAGCTCTCTTGTACCATCCATCTACTTATCGCACCAAGACCCCAATTACGACCACCATGCGCCGCTAGCTACGCAGATCGGTGGGCGATGTTGCAACTCGCGTGTCAACCAGATTCCACTCTCATTCCCTTTGATTTTGAAACGAGTGTCCCAGGTCCAACGCACACTATTGCGACGTTAGAACGTTTGCGCCAAACTACTGACGAAAACTTCGTGTGGATACTCGGTAGCGATGCTCTGATGAAAGTTCACTTGTGGTACCGAGCGGAGGAGTTGCATGAAAGGCTTAGCTTTTTTGTTTTTCGACGACCAGAATTTATGACGGTAGATCTACCTCAAAACTTTCTTCACTGTCATGATGCTTGCGAACTGTTACAGCGACCAGGATTGATATACGTCTCCCCTAGTCCAATGTTAGATCTCAGTGGTACCAAGATTCGAGACATGCGGAAACAAGGAAAAGAAATCGAATCTTTAGTTACTGCTTCGGTTTATGACTATATAATTTCTAAACACCTCTACGAACCGAAGGATTCTTGCTGACTTACGACGAATTAGCTGATTTTTTAGTATCTACGCTAAACGAACGCAAGGCACAGGAAATTGCAGTCTTGGATGTGCGTAAGCTCACTTACCTTACAGACCTTATGTTAGTTGCAACTGGGACTTCTCGGCGACATGTTGTAGCGGTTACGGAGTTTCTGGTTTCAGAAGCCAAACGCTACAAACTTTCGATCTTGGGCGTAGAAGGGAAAGAACGCGCGGATTGGGTGTTGGTCGATCTAGGAGACGCGTTGGTACATGTGATGCGGGCTAGCGTAAGAGACTTTTATCAACTTGAAAGACTCTGGACCCCTATGTCCTCAGAGGAACACGCTATGTGAACTTTCGGGTTCTTTTCTTTTGGTCACGATGTACGCATAGCGTACCCTTCTTTATTTGTCGGTGACCTAATTGAGTAATGGATGCTTTGCAAGAACAATCGAACCAATGTTTCATTTATCCCCAAATACACGTGGTTGGTGTATCAACCTTGATCGATCTATTGACTACCATTAACGTGAAGCGAAAAGACCTAGACTTCACACCCTTTTATAACGTCACACGCTGTCGTTCTCCAATCCGAAAATACCCGTTTGAGTACGCCCGCGCAGATTACACTGCCACAGAACTGGGTCAACTTTAAGTCATTCTTATCGACAAACATGAGCACTAAGCGAGCTTACGATCCAGTACCTTTGGTACTGTCAAAGACGATCGTGTATCGTGCGAGCTCTGCTGCCGTAGTAGCCTCAGTTCTCATATTGCTTTTAGTGGCTCGCTTATTTCAGTTGCAAGTCGTGGAACACGAGCGATATGCGACACAAGCCACTGAAAACCGACTGACGACCCAAACAATCCCACCACCACGTGGTTTGATTTTTGATCGTAAAGGCAACTATCTCGCTTCCAATCGGATTGTGCCGTCGTTAGCGGTGATCAAAGAAAACGTTGACGACATTGACAACTTGTTGACAAACATTCGCGCCTTGGTCGACTTTAGTAATGCCGAAGAGAGCAGTCTTCGAACACGACTGGAAAACGCCGAAGACGATGAGAAAGTGATCATAAAACGGGATTTAACCGATGAACAACTAGCCATTGAAGCAGTTAATCGCCATCGATTCGGAAATATTCTTGTGATCACTGAAATTTTGCGAGAGTACCCCTACAAAGAGCTGGCCTCACATGTCGTAGGATCTGTCCGTCAAATTACCGTAGAAGACCTGCAACACTTAGATCCTGTGCGATATCGGGGATCGAAGTTTGTCGGTCGGCGCGGTGTTGAACATTACTACGAAGATCTGCTTCATGGTGAAATCGGTATTCGACAAGTTGAAGTCAACGCAGTTGGTCGAGTAATGTCGGAAATTTTGGTAGATCCGGCAACTCGTGGGCAGTCGATCACACTTCACTTGGACATCGAACTGCAACGGGTTGCGGACGAAGCATTAGGCGATCGACGAGGCGCTGTGGTTGCTATTGATCCAAAAACTGGTGGCATCTTAGCATTGGTGAGCAAACCTTCGTACGATCCGAATGTGTTTGTCACCGGCCTTGAAGGAAGAGAATATGACCGCCTTTCGGCGCGTGCGGACGCACCGTTGTTTAACCGCGCGACACAAGGAAAGTACCCTCCAGGATCGACCATCAAACCACTACTCGGAATGGCCGGTTTAGCGGTTAACGTTATAGACTGGGAACTAGAATTTGACGATCCTAGAGGCGAGTTTCAACTCCCCGGATCCGAATATGTCTATCGGGACTGGAATTGGCGCAAAAGTGGCGTCGGAGGTCAAGGTCAAGTGGACTTGTTCCGAGCGATTTATCGGTCTTCGAACATCTATTTTTTCCACCTTGGCGCTGTCCTTGACATAGATACGTTTTCAACGTTCCTAGGCCAGTGGGGCTACGGTCATAACACTTCTTTAGACATTCTCGATGCGGATCCAGGAATACTTCCAAACGATACTTGGAAAAAAGAGAATACTGGAGATTCGTGGTATCCCGGCGACAACATGAACTTTGTGATCGGGCAAGGATTTACACTTGTTACCCCTTTGCAGCTAGCGACGATCTCGACAATTTTTGCAAACCGCGGTAAATGGGTACGTCCAAGACTGCTGCTTTCGAGCGAACAACCCGTAGAACTAGGGGAAGACTTCCCACCCGTGCAAGGAGTTGTCGAGAGTGATTGGGAACGCATGATAGAAGCTCTCACTGCTGTTGTGCACCGAGGGAACAAGGGATATCTTCAGAACGGGTTAGCCTGGGCACACATCGGAAGGAACATTCCTTACCAGATGGCCGGTAAATCTGGAACTGCACAGGTAGTCGCGATCCCGCAAGGTGAAGAGTATGACGAAGAATCACTTCCAGAAGAGCAACGAAAGCATGCGTTGTTCTTTGGGTTCGCACCCGTCCATGATCCGGTCATTGCCGTCGCTACAGTGATTGAAAACGGTGGAGGAGGCAGCGAGAATGCAGCGCCGATAGTCAGAGAGGTAATTGATAGCTATTTGGCAGATTTCGTAGCGACGAACGATGAATGAAGGATTCGGTGGCCGCTCGACTCGAGCTCACCATCATTTTTTCTCGGGTAGCTACGGTCAAACCTTTAAGTTCGACATCGTTTTAATTACGCTAACGCTGTTGTTACTTGGGTTTGGACTCATCGTGCTTTACAGTGCGCTGGGTCAGAGCTGGAGCGGAATACTGAATCAGGGTATTCGGTTATGCCTCGGCTTGGGGTGCTTGATGTTAGCGAGCCAGCTACGCGTATCCACGTACTTCCGCTGGGCTCCAACAGTGTACGCAGGCACGATCCTGTTGCTCTTTGCTGTCGAATTGTTCGGTGTTGCTTCCAAGGGTTCACAACGTTGGTTAGACCTTCCCGGACTGCCTAGCTTTCAACCATCCGAGTTTCTAAAAATCTCTCTCCCACTGATTGTTGGATGGTACATTACAACTCGAAACTTCAAGCTCAAATCTCTCGATTACTTAGCACTAATTCTGATCGTCGGATTACCTACGGGTCTGGTCTTTCTGCAACCAGATTACGGAACTGCTCTTATTTTGTTGATTGGGGTAGCAGCGATGCTGTTCTTGTGTGGTGTGCGTTTGCGATGGTTTGCTGGGGGTCTAGTACTCGTGGCGATCTCTGCGCCGATTATTTGGAACTTTGTATTTCGCGAATATCATCGAAAGCGTATTATTACTCTCTTTAATCCGGAACGCGATCCTTTAGGGGCAGGTTGGAACATCATTCAATCGAAAACCGCAGTAGGATCTGGAGGATTAACAGGAAAAGGGCTGTTCGAAGGAACTCAGAGTCATCTCGACTTTTTACCTGAAGGACACACGGACTTTATCATTGCCGTCATCGGCGAAGAATTGGGCTTCGTCTGGTGCGCTACTCTACTTTGTTGCTATCTATTGATCTTCTCTCGCTTGATGTATCTAGCCACTACCGCAACAAATGGCTTTGGTTATGTTGTAGGTACCGGTATTACGGTTATCTTCTTCGGCTACGTATTCGTCAATGTCGCGATGGTTTTAGGATTATTACCTGTTGTGGGACTGCCTTTGCCTCTCGTTAGTTATGGTGGTAGTTCTGCGATCACGACGATGGCTGCGTTTGGGGTCGCTTTAGCAGTGTGCACGCACAAACAAGATTTGGAGAAGTAATGCATAGGAAATTCGCCCTCGCGACGACACTCATTTTCACTTCGTGGTTTGTAATACAAGCAGACTACAGCGAGCATGAAGAGGTAGCGGTTTTAGTGGATGAACTTGTTTCAGAATACTCGTTTGACGCCGCAACGCTAATGTCAGTCTTTAAGAAAGTCAAGAACAAACCCAAAATCATTGAGATTATGGATCGTCCTGCAGAGTCTAAGGATTGGTTTGAGTATCGAGAAATCTTCATGCAACGAAAGCGAATGAATGACGGTGTGAAATTCATTCGTAAGCACAAAGACGATTTAGACAAAGCGTTCGAAAAATACCAAGTACCCGCTCATATCATCGCGGCGGTTATTGGAATCGAGACAAACTATGGTGGAAATATGGGCAGCTATCGAGTCATTGATGCCCTTGCGACTTTGGGTTTCGATTATCCACGTCGTAAAAAGTTTTTTCGGGAGGAGCTGAAGCAATTTCTAATTCTCGCGTGCGAAGAACGAATCAAGCCATTTGACTCCGACGACGCCTGCGACCGAGAACTAGACAACCTATCCAGTGGGAAAGGGCGATCTATCGAAGATCTAATAGGCTCTTACGCCGGTGCTATGGGATACGGCCAGTTCATCCCGTCCAGCTATCGGAACTTTGCGATCGACTTTGACGAAGACGGTATGCGAGACATCTGGTCCAATATCTCCGATGCCATTGGAAGTGTTGCAAACTATTTTGCCAAACATCACTGGACTAAGGATGGACTAGTAATAGAGTTTGTTGAGACAGACGCTTCCCTAGGTTCGCCTGCAGAATATGCAAATTTAGAGCTCGAGCGCCCCTCAATAACGGTAGCAGAATGGCAGGCTTTAGGTATCAAGAGTTCGGCACCAAGTACTCAAAAGGCAGCGTTATTTGCGTATAAATTAGACGATAAGGAACCCCCTACTTTGCAATACATGCTTGGATTCGAAAATTTTTACTCGATCACAAGATACAACCACAGCCGCCTATACGCGAGAGTGGTGTACGAGCTTGCTGACGCGATTCAGAAAAGATTGTAGGGCTCTTAGACGTTCGCCTATAACCTTTAATCCTAACACAAACTCTTTGATTCAGGAGGAATCTTTCAATGACAAGGACTAAGTTTTTCTGCTTAATAGTGACTGGATTGCTGGCTTCGAGTGGTTGGGGTCAGTCTTTCATCCCAGATCCTCCTACTCTGAAGGCAAAAAGCTTTGTTTTAATGGACGCGGAGTCGAAGACAGTGCTAGCCGAAGGCAACGCACATTTGAAACTTCCCCCCGCGAGCCTCACCAAAATCATGACGGACTATGTCGCGGCTGCGGAGATCGAAGCAGAACGCCTACAGTTGGATGAACTCGTTGAAGTAAGTATCAATGCTTGGAAAACGGGAGGATCCAAGATGTTCATTAAGGAAGGTACCAAGGTTTCAGTCGAAGACTTGTTGCGTGGCATCATTATCCAATCCGGGAACGATGCAAGTGTCGCGCTAGCCGAACATATTGCAGGAGACGAAGTAGAGTTTGCCAAAATCATGAACTCTTACGCAAAAGAACTTGGATTAGAAAACACTCACTATGAGAATGCTACGGGTTTACCACATCCAGAGCACGTGTCAACGGCCTACGATAACGCTTTATTGACGCAAGCTTTGATTTCGAGATTTCCGTCCCAATACAAAATGTACGCAGAGCTCGAGTTCACCTACAACGAAATCACTCAACCGAACAGAAATCGACTCTTGACGATCGACCCAACGGTCGATGGTGTGAAAACTGGTTTTACTGATGACGCAGGGTATTGCTTGGTAGCCTCAGCGGAACGCAACGGACTCCGACTCATCACCGCTGTCATGGGTACATCTAGTGACCAAGAACGTATAAACGATACCAGAAAATTATTAAATTACGGTTTTCGCTATTTTGAACGCAGGCTAGTCGCGGGGAAGCAGAATAGGTTCGATCGTCTTTATGTAAAAAAGGGTGCTGGTAAAGGGCTTCAAGTGCATATCAAGGAAGATCTATATCGCCTTGTACCCGCAGGGGGTGATGGTACGAAATATCAAATATACTTGCCAGAACCCCTTGACGCTCCAATCAAAAAAGATGCAGTTGTGGGGTCGCTGATTGTTTCCATCGACGATAAAGAAGTTGCTCGCAGTGACGTTTACGCCATGTACGAAGTCAAGAAGATCAATTTTTTCACGGAAATGTGGAACGGCGTCAAGTCTTGGTTCTCAACGGTTCCGAAAGAAGAAGAGGTTGAAGGACCTCAAACCATCACTGTGTCGACCACGATTGAAAGTCAAGAGAACTAAGCGGACTAACTTACTGTGGAGCTGTCCGTCCGGGACTTAAAGACTACCGACTACGTGTCCGTTTGGGATGCCATGAAGGTGTTCACGGATTCACGCGACAGTACGACTAATGATGAATTGTGGATTACGGAACATCATGCTGTTTTCACGATGGGTCAAGCCGCGAAAAGCATGCACATACTCGATCCACAACAAATTCCGGTAGTCTATACCGATCGTGGCGGTCAAGTGACCTATCACGGTCCTGGTCAAATCGTTGCCTATTTGTTGCGAGATTTACGACGAGTGAAAGAAACAGTTCACACTTTCGTCGCAAACTTGGAAACAGTTATGATTCACACGCTCGCCGAGTACGACATTCCAGCGTCCCGACTAAAGGGCAATCCGGGCGTCTATGTTGAAAACAAAAAAATTGGTGCCCTAGGACTGCGCATTAGGAACGGGAGATCATACCACGGTATCTGTTTAAACGTAGACATGGATCTTAGTCCTTACCAGCAAATCAATCCTTGTGGACTGGTAGGCATGGCGGTAACGCAAATCGCCGATTTCGCCAAGAATACCAGCATAGACGATGCTATTTCAAAGCTTGTAAGAGCATATCAAACAGTTTTCTCCTACGATAAGGTCAGAGTCCACACTCATGATGTGAAGGATTTCGCTTAAGTCGAAAATATTCGCCATTCCACACGTTTGTGGTCAAAACAGTGTTTCGATCCTCCCGTGATAGGACGAAACTCTTGGGTTGAGCACGCAGAACGCACCCTATTACACAGTATCGAGAACCCTAGGTTGCAATGCTACGAATTATGGATCGGCAGAAATAATCTTGACCGCGTTCGAACTCTTTGAAGCTTCGTAGATATCGATGATCATTGATCGCCACGCCGCAAATTGCGACTGAACACTCCCAGTAAGAGTGACCACTTTACCGTTTACATCGACTCTTGTGGGCGTTATTGTGGTATGCAATCTACTACCGAGATTGTTAATCTCGGTGAGCACTTCTCTCTTGTCTTCCTCGATACGCAGTTTACGAGCTATTGGAAACGCATCCTGTTGCCAAGTTCGATAGTCCGGTTCTATTTTTGTTACAAACTCCCTGTAATACTTTTCAATGACGCGGACGAAGTCCTCTTCGCGTGTCATCACTGACATAATGCGTGACCACGATTCTGAAGTGAATTCTGGCATATACTCAATTTTGAGTCGATTTCCATCGTTTTTTAGGCAGTCATGGTACTCGGGCGACACATACTTTGCGAACGCCAAATCTCTGGTGATCGTGATTAACTCTAAATCTGATCGCCGCGATAAACGCGGTCCGACAAACTCATTACGCTTAAGTTGATTAATATGCGAGCTGCTTTTGTTAGCTAACTCACGATAGACTTCCTCGGCAATTTCCTGGTACAACGGGTCGAACGGATCTTTGTCTGTTTTGCCGTAGCGCTCGTGCCAACCAGCTTCTGCGCGGTACGTTTTTGTTCTCTCTTCGGACCAAATCACACCGCGTGCATCGACAATCTGATAAGCGAGACTCATTACTTCGCTATTGGACTGAACAATGCGCGCTACTAGGAACAAATCTGCACTCACGGAGACATCTGCGGAAACAATGATAGAGTCGAATTGGTTGTATCGCGTTATCCAATCTTTCATCTTAAATGCAATACGGACTGCTTCGGCATTGCGAAGTTCAGGCCAAATACCCTCGTTCTCCTGTTTCTCTGTACTCTTGGGAATACCGGGATTGAGCACTGGTATGGCCAGCCGCATTGAAGGGATAGTTAGTCTCGGTTTAAGGACCTCGGACGGATCTTGAATGCCTTGAGCGTCCTCCGGTGACGGTCCTTCTAAACGTGGACCAACACGCATTCCCAAAGCTCCAACCGAACCGATTAACGCGATAATGGCGACCAACTTCCAAACGTACCGATACGTACCAATTAAACACGCGCGCTGTCGCGCTCCGGCTTTAGTGCCAAGAATCAAACGATATGTTATCCCTCTATATGACATGGTTCTATTATAATAAAGTTGCCTTCTAGTGTAGTTTCGAACATACGTCCCTAATCTTGTGACGTTGCACTTTGCATTTGTATCCAAAAAAGGAACCGCTAAATGAAAAAGCATATATGTGGGTTGATCTTGCTCATAATCACGATTCCGTCTGTTCAAGCTGTCGAAAAACCCTGGTACGTGTCCTTCGGATTTTCTTCGTTTGTGGAAAACGAATCGTCGGGTGTTGGGGAAGGAATTGGGATTCCATTGGCTATTGGTCGGGACATTAATAATCTGTTTGGCGTTGAATTCCAAATTGACTTCGCCCCTTCGGCCAATGAATTTAGTTACGTCGAACGTATCGATGCAGATTTGTTCGCGCAGGCTACGAACTACGAAGTAGACTCTCCTGGTATTCTCTACACTTCACTCTCTGGGAAGTACACCCGTCCTTTAAATAATACGTTCAATTTGGTACTTAAAGTAGGGCTGGCTTATTTCGACGATTGGGCTGAAGTTTCGGTAGAAACGGAGAACGGTCAAACCACTACAGCTACGGTGTTTAACGATAAAGGCCGGATTTCCGTATTTTCTGCGGGCGTCGAATTCGCTCGCGATCAAAATTGGAACAGTCCAATCTCTTTAGCGTTCACGCATTACTTCGGATCGGCGCACGACGCATCGAACATTTCGGTGGGATTGAAGTTTAAATGGTGAACCATCGCTCCTCACACAGCATGGTTTTTGATTCTATTACTTGCCACACTCAGGACACGAAGGATTTCGCTTAAGTCCTAATTTTCGCCATTCCATACTTTTGGCGTCGAAATAGTGAACCCACCCTATTGAATCGTGAGACAGCTCGCATATCATCTTAAGCGTCTCCAATGCTTGCAATGCACCAATGACTCCCACCAAGGGTGCGAAAATTCCGTTTTCAGCGCAATTTTGTGGTTCCGTTGATGGCGATGGATATAAGCAGCGATAACAGGGAGATTCTGCGTTACGTGGGTCTAGTACCATGACCTGACCTTCCATTCTAATAGCCGCACCTGATACGAGTGGTAAACTAAATTTTCGAGACACCTCGTTGATCGCGAAACGAACCTCAAAATTGTCGGTGGCATCAACAATAACGTCAACATCTGGCAACAGGTTCTCGAGTTCTATACTGTCAACACGCATTTGTACCGTAGTGACTTTTGTCTGAGAGTTTAGTCCGCGTACGGTGCGCCGAACAACATCCACTTTAGCATCTCCAATGCTATCCTCTGTGTGTGCTATTTGTCGTTGTAAGTTTGAAAGCTCCACGAGATCGTCGTCCACGAGTGTGAGCTTTCCAACACCGGATGCGGCTAAGTACATCGCCACTGGGCATCCCAGACCACCCAATCCGATAATCGCTACATGGGACGAATTGATTTTTTCTTGACCTAATACATCAATCTCTGTTAGCATGATCTGACGACTGTAGCGTAATAACTGTTTATCATCCACTTGACTGTCCCCACATCACCCTTGGTGTGCCCGTATAGTCGCGTCGTTGTTGAATGTTTGTGTATCCATGACCGGCAAACGCCTCTTTGACGCTAGTTTGTTGATCATAGCCGTGTTCGACAACGAGCCAGCCACGAGGATTCAAGAAATTCATTGCAGAAGAAATTATTTCTTCTAAGTGTTCAAGACCGCTAAGTCCGCCCACCAGCGCAGAGGATGGTTCGAATCTTAGATCCCCTTCGTCTAAATGTGGATCGTCTGCCGCGACATAGGGTGGATTTGACGCAATAGTATCAAAGCGTCCTTTTACGTTTTCGAACCAATTTGAACGCACCATCTCAACTTTAGCCTCATGTTCCCTGCAATTTTCAGCGCAAACTTGCAACGCCCGTTCGTCGTTATCAACTGCAACAACTTCCAATTCTTTACTCTTGCTGAGAGCAATCGCGATCGCACCAGAACCCGTCCCAAGATCCAATACTCGACCTCTGTCGGTTGTGAGTTCTAAGACTACGTCAACCAGCGATTCAGTTTCGGATCGTGGAATCAAGACATCAGGTGACACACGAAGGTCTAGCGTTCGAAACATCTCGTAGCCGGTGATGTATGCGATCGGCTCCCCGCAAAGTCTCCGTTGAACTGCATTATTCAGTTTTTCGACGTCGACGAGAGATAGTAAACGCGCCCGCTCCGTGTATACCTCCGTGAATGACATTCCGAGTAGCTGCGTTGCTAGCAGCATTGCTTCGTCGGTGCCAACTTGTGCTTTCGCCCGATCGAAGCACTGACCCAACTCAAGCTCGGTTGTACTATTACATGACTGAGTCTTCAAGTTTGAGCTCGCGTAGCAAATCGGCTTGATGGACCTGAACAAGTGGATCAATTACTTGGTCCAGCGAACCAGCCAAAATTTCATCGAGTTTGTACAGTGTTAAGCCGACGCGATGGTCAGTGAGACGTCCTTGAGGAAAGTTGTAAGTACGAATTCGCTCAGATCGATCACCAGAACCTACTTGCAGCTTTCGATCCTTTGTGCGTGCCTGTTCTTGATCACGCTTTTTTTCATCAAGCAACTTTGACTTAACTAGAGCCAACGCACGTTCTTTGTTTTGATGTTGAGACCGTTCTTCCTGACATTCAGCTACAACCCCTGTTGGAAGATGAGTGATGCGTACAGCCGAGTCGGTTTTATTGACATGCTGACCACCAGCTCCAGAGGCTCGGTAAGTGTCGATACGTAGGTCTGAATCTTTCACTTCGACCTCTGTAAGTTCCTCAATTTCGGGCAAAATGGCTACGGTACAAGCGGAGGTATGCACACGACCTTGCGACTCGGTTATTGGAATCCGCTGAACCCGATGAACGCCCGATTCAAACTTTAAACGGGAAAAGACATCGCTACCGGTGATACGAAAGATGGCTTCCTTAAAACCACCTTGAGGTGTAGGCTTTACGCTAATAAGTCGCGCAATCCATCCCTGAGATTGGGCGTAACGATCGTACATTTTGACCAAGTCCCCTGCAAACAACGCGGCTTCATCGCCGCCGGTACCTGCTCGGATTTCAAGATACACATTGGCTGTATCATCAGGATCAGCGGGCAACAACAATTTTTCGACATTGCTAACCGCTTCTTCAAGGAGTGGGGACAATTGGTCAATCTCATCCTGGGCGAGGAGTCGCATCTCTCCGTCTTGTGAATTGAGCAATTCTTTTGCACTCTCAACGTCAGCTTCAATAGTTCTCAACTTATCGTACGCGCTGACGATTGGTTCGAGCTCTGCATACTCTTGGGAAAGAGATTTAAACTGATCTTTGTCGTCCACTACATCCGGATCTCCAAGCAGAGCTTGAATTTCGACAGACCGATCCGTACATTCCTCTAAACGCTGTACGATGCGCTCGGCTAAAGGCATTCCTCGAGTCCGTAAGCCTCATGTAAGTGACGTAACAGTTCGATGTCACCATTGGCACTGGCGTTCCGCAGTGCAATCGTCGGCGGGTGCGCTAACTTCATAGTGAGCGTGTGGGCTAAATTCGCGATGACTTCTTGCGGATCTTCACCAGCTTCTAAGCGCGCGATAGCGTCCCGGGCTTCTTGATCTCTAATGGACTCCAGATTTTTTCGAAACTGAGCAACTACATGGGAGTGATTTCGAACTCGGGTGTTTTGTTCTAAATCTAGACCACCTTCAAGAATAATTTTTTCTGCTTTGGCAACCTGTTGCTGGCGTAATGCTAGGTTTGAACGAACGATTGATGACAGATCGTCAATCGTGTACACATAGACATCTTTTAATTGATCTACAAATGGATCAACGTCTCGAGGTACAGCTAGGTCGGCGACAAAGAACGGTCGGTGTCGGCGTTTTTTATGCGCTTCGGCTACAACTTCTCTACTGACCACCGGCGTTGGGCTGTTCGTCGAGCTAATAAGTAAGTCATACTTATGTAAGTGTTCGCCAAATTCGGTTAGTGGAATCGCTTCACCACCTCGTTCTGCAACAAGCTGTTGGGCATGAACAAGCGTTCGGTTCGCGACCCCGATAGACTGAATTCCAGCAGAGCGTAGATGTTGTGCCACTAACTTTATGGTCGCACCGGCACCGATTAACATCGCTTGTAATGATTCAAAGTCCGAAAAGATCTGTTGTGCGCGTGTTATTGTTGCCTGCGCGATAGACATGGAGTGTTGTCCAATCTCAGTACGAGATCGAATTTTCTTACATGTCTGAGTAGTTGTCAGTGCTACTTGGTCTAAGTATTTGCCAGTGGTTTCAGCAACCTGTGCTTCTCGGTAAGCGAACTTATACTGGCCGAATATTTCGGGCTCTCCTAAGATTTGAGAATCCAAACCAGCTGCTACACGCATAATGTGCTGTACCGCAATTTGATCCCAATGAACATAGGTCTTGTTCTCAAGTTCCGATAGCGCGATATTGCGATATCCCGCCAACCAGCGATTTAGTTGATCGCCCAAAATCAATTTGTTTGGTGGAGATTGCACCGCGCAATGCACTTCGGTTCGATTGCATGTGGAGAGTATCATGGCTTCTTCGACGCACGAAATAGATTCGAGTAGATGATGCAGTGCGCCTTGAAGCTGCTGAGGTAGAATGCTCGCTCGCCCACGTAAATCGATGTCCGCATTCCGGTGATTAAGACCGAAGGCAACAATCGACATTATAGTATATATATATGTACATTTCAATATGGAAAATCGTTAAAAAATTATACGAACACTGGGGTGTATCGCATTCGCGTAATTCTCAGGGGACTAGTGGCTTGGTTCTTAAGTCCCTGACGGTTGGAGCTGGAATATTCTTGGTGGCTTCCTGCCAGTTTTTTCCAGAATCCGAGTTGCTACCTCAAGAAGAAGCAACGAGGACGTATCAAGGAAGAATCGCGTTCAAACAGCCGGATCAATCCTTCGTAACAATTTTTCGTTGGCTGGAATCTGGTTCTGCTTTTCAACTGACTCTGCGTGATCGACTCGCCCTAGGTGGTGTGCGTGTGCAAGGGAACGAGAGCCTTGCAACGATCGAATATTCCAATGGAGACAAAGAAGAAGGTGTGGATTTGGATGATTGGATTGAGTCAAACTTAGGGATCTCTTTGCCCTTCGAAGAACTGTGGAAGTGCCTTTCCATGAAGTGTAAGCTCATTGATGAGGCGACGCAACGAGAGTACGACTCGTACGGTAGACTAGAACGTTTTTCCAGTGATCAATGGACTTTCAAGTTTTTTTACAAAGAAAAAGACCTTGACTCTACGGCATTAAAAAAACTTGAAATGAGTAAAGACGACACGAAAATTAGAATTTTTTTCACCAAGTTCGAGAACTAGTCCTGCTTTCTGGTTCCGTTTCTCTAACCAGGAGCAATCACTATAGCACTACAACACCGCTTAATTGAATTGACTGCGTATACTGCCTAGTTAAAATTCCGCGCTTTCTTGGGGTGTGGCCAAGCGGTAAGGCAACGGGCTTTGAACCCGTCATTCGCAGGTTCGAATCCTGCCACCCCAGCCAATTTTATATTCCGATTTCTTAGAGAGATAAAACATGTCAGAAGCGCTCAGCTTTAATGTTGAAAAAAGAACAGGACTAGGTAAAGGGCATGCTCGTCGATTACGACGACTAGACGACAAAGTGCCCGGCGTCGTGTATGGTGGAGACCAGCCAACAGTATATTTCTCCATCGACTATCGCCATGTAGCAAAAGCGATTCAATCCGAAGCTTTCTACTCCCAAGTGCTAGAACTTGTTGTAGGAAGAAAGAAAGAGCGAGTTGTGTTGCGAGAATTGCAACGAAATCCAGCGTCCGACAAGGTATTGCATATTGACTTTCTTCGAATTCGTGAAGACCGTGCGATCAATATTTCCGTACCGATCCACTACTTAAACGAGGACAACTGTCATGGCGTGCGGTTGCAGAGCGGGGTAATTTCCAAGAATCTAACCGAAATCGAAGTCAGTTGTTTACCCAAAGACTTGCCTGAGTACATTCCAATAGATTTGGAACATGTCGAACTAGGCACGACCATTCACTTGTCCGATTTAGAACTATCGGATGGCGTAGACATTGTTTCGCTTACCCATGGAGAAGAGCACGATATCCTTGTAGTTTCAGTTCACCTGCCACGAGGTGGTGCTGTTGAAGAGGAAGAAGTAGAGCAAGAAGAAGAGGAAGATATCGTTGAGGAGGATGAACCCACTCCCGACGAAGATGAATCATGAGTTAGTTAGGTGTTGTCGATTTTTGACAAGCTAAGAGAGTGGCGTCGTTCCTCCAAAGAACAACAATCGACACAATCGACTCCTTCCCTTCAGCTCATCGTTGGACTCGGTAATCCGGGATCAAACTATTTAAATACGCGTCATAACGCCGGCGAACGTTGGGTCCGAGCACTCGCGGCTGAGCACGCGATTGCATTAAAGAACGATTCGCGATTCAAAGGAGAGATTGGTCATGGGAGGATTCTGGATCGCGAAGTCCGCGTGTTAATTCCCAGCACGTTCATGAACCTTTCTGGTCAAAGTGTCTCGGCACTCATTCGATACTTTAAGATTTCACCAACGAAGATGCTTGTCGTACATGATGAGGTAGCTTTTCCAACAGGTGTATCGAAGCTGAAGGTTAGCGGTGGTCTAAACGGACACCGAGGATTGGAGAGTATTGTGCAAGCACTCGGTGGCGACAAAGACTTCGCACGACTTCGAATTGGTGTAGGACATCCAGGTGACGCTAATTCTCTGTCGGCATATCTGACAAAACATCAAATGCCCCGAGGTGAACGAGAGCTTGCCGCATCCTCGGCTGCCATCGAAACCGACGCCTTTGAGGCTCTGCTGGACGGCGAAATGCAACGCGCTATGGGACTGTTCCACTCAAGTAGCTCTTAGCACACCTCCCTCTTGGGCGACTGAAATCAACTGATGGGCTTCGCTTGCGGAATTGTCGGGCTACCAAATGTGGGTAAGTCCACCCTGTTCAATGCACTCACGAACGCTGGGGCTTCCGCGCAACCCTTTCCGTTTTGTACGATCGATGCGAATGTTGGCGTCGTCCCTGTCCCTGACCCTCGACTCGAACAGCTGAGTGCGATCGTAAAACCGCACCGTACTACTCCAACATCGTTGACGTTTGTAGACATCGCAGGATTGATTCACGGTGCATCTCACGGTGAAGGACTAGGAAATAGATTCTTAGCTCACATTCGGGAAGTAGATGCCATCGCCCATGTGGTAAGATGCTTTGAGGATGAGAACATCGCTCACGTGTCCGGATCTGTGAATCCAAAACGAGATATAGAAGTCATCAATACGGAACTCATACTCGCAGACCTCGAAACCGTCGACCGAACGCAAATGAAATTAGCAAAACTAGCAAAGGCTGGGGACAAAGAAGCAAGGAATACTGTCGAATTTCTACATTGGCTGAGTCCGCTATTGAACGAGGGAACCGTAGTGCGTTCCATGCAACTTGACCCCGTGCAACTAGAAGTGCTACAGTCAATTTCCTTGCTTACATCCAAACCAATTTTTTATGTGGCTAACGTGGCTGAACAAGAGCCAGATAATGACTTTGTCAGCGAAGTTCGAAAGCTTGCATCTGAAGAAAATGCAGAGTGTGTCGTGATCTGTAGTGTCCTAGAGGAAGAACTACAAACCCTAT
Organism: Gammaproteobacteria bacterium; assembly: GCA_009837185.1. GTDB lineage: Bacteria > Pseudomonadota > Gammaproteobacteria > Pseudomonadales > Azotimanducaceae > Bin55. The sequence continues at coordinate 180,230 of VXUA01000083.1, forward strand.
CACCGGCTGATCGCGCAGAGTATTTGAAAGAACTCGAGATTTCAGAAACAGGATTAGACAAAGTCGTGCGAACTGGGTATTCGCTGTTGCACCTCCACCATTTTTTTACCACGAACGACAACGAAGTACGCGCGTGGACGATCCCTGTAGGGACCAAAACGATAAAAGCCGCGGGAAAAGTTCATTCAGACTTTGAACGGGGGTTTATTCGTGCAGAAGTCATTTCCCATGCAGACTTTATTAGTTCAAAGGGCGAACAAGGCGCAAAATCCGCGGGCAAAATGCGTTTAGAAGGGAAAGACTATGTAGTCGCCGACGGCGACGTGATATATTTTCGCTTTAATGTCTGACCACGATTACCACACAGACTAGTCGCTACCTACACTAGGCTCGAACGTCTTGTACTTTGTTTTCATGTAGACGACCGATTCCTTAATTAGATCATAGAGTACTTCTCGATCGACATCCTCCAGTTTGTTCAAGTACAAACAAGAACGCCCGGTTTTGTACTTGCCTAACTTGGACATGAGGTGTTCGAAGTCTGAAAAACCGGGCATGATGTAAACGGTCACATTTCGAGCCCTAGGAGAGACGCTAACCAATGCCCACTCCCCTTGTCGACCACTACGATAGTGGTAACGATACGCGCCATAACCGATAATGCTTGTACCCCACATTTTCGGCGAAGAACCAGTAACTTCTTCCATCATACCCATGATCTCACGGGTATCCTGCCGTTTCTTGTCGTCTGTGATGCTTGCGAGAAAATCATCAACGCTAGCAGCGTTAGGTTTGGTTTTATTTTCTGTCATCGTGAGTTAACTTCCATCTATTGAGTCCTTTTGAAAGCCAGTAATCGACACTAACGTAGCGACCGCCTCCGAAGAAAAACAGTACTAGTAGCATAACGAAGTAAGTAATCGCTAACTGCATCCCATTGTTCAATAACGTGATCCTGCCAGAACTAGTTAATCGTTTGTAATCTCCGTGTTCCTTGACGATTCGAATGATCTCCGCTTTCTTGGGTTTGGCTTCCATCACCCGTTCATTTGCAAGCCAGGAGGAACTGTCCGACAAAGTTAACCAGCCATTGTCTCCGTGCACGAGAAATGCGGCAACCAGCATGGTGATCATCAATGGTATCGTCACCAATCGAATGAACCAACCGATCAACAGCAATATGGCCCCACCAAATTCTGCTAAGCCAGCAAGAACAACCATCAACCAAGGAAAGGGTAGTCCTAGTGAGTCACCGAACCACTCTAAGTGATATTCAAAATTTACAAATTTTTTCCACCCAGATTGAAGCATGATCGGGAACAAATAGATGCGTAACGCCAACAAGGGAAGGCCAGAACCATGACTGATAGCTCCTAAGAACCAACTGTACCCTTTTTCGAATGTGGAAACAATCTGTCGTACCATCAACATTTTCTCCTAAACAACTCAGCCACAACTATGACCCGTTGCATTGTAATAGTGCAATAGGCTAGACTTATTTTTGGACAAGTTCTCGTGTCCCGGGTATCAGCCGTTTCACGAGTTGGGTTAGATCGTTTTTGATCACTACCAATGCTGGCACTAAAAACAAGATTACAAAACTCGCAAAAACTATCCCAGTTGCAAGAGAGACCGCCATAGGAACTAAGAAACGCGCCTGAATGCTGGTTTCAAATAACATTGGAGTGAGTCCTAATGCTGTTGTCATCGTAGTTAGAAAAATAGCACGGAAGCGGAGGCGCGCGGCTTCCACAATCGCATCTAAAACTGGGAGCTCGGGGTTTTCAATCCTAAGACGGCGGAAGCGGTCGATTAACACTAGGGAGTCATTGACTACTACACCGCTCAACGCGACAATACCAAACATGGAAATCATTGATACGTCAAAGCCAAGTAGGTAGTGCCCAATAACAGCGCCAGCCGCTCCGAATGGGACCCCACTTAACACCACGAGTGGCATCGCATAACTACGCATTAATCCCGCAATCATTGTGTAAATCACAATTAAAGCAACTATCGCTAGTGCTTGTAATGATGCGAAGTCTTCAGTTTGATCGCGACTGAATCCAGCGGTGTTTATCTCCAACCTAGGAAACCGACTCTTCAGTTGGGGTAAGACCTCTCTTCCGATTGTCTTCGCGGCGCCCCCTGTAGACATATACTGTCGGTCAACCTCGGCTGAAATCGTCGCAACTCGCACGCCGTCAATTCGGTCGATTGCAGAAAAGCTTCGACTCTCAGTCACCTTTGCAACCGTAGTTAGAGGTAATTCGGTCCCGTCGGACAATCGAATTCTTGAGTTAAAGAAATTGCTTGTGCTTCGTCGAGCCCCCGCTGGGTATCTCAGCATTACTTTTATTTCATCGCGCCCACGTTGAATCCGTTGAATCTCTTCACCAAAGAAACTCTGCCTTAGCTGCCGAGCAACAACAGCTTGTGTAAGTCCCGCGGCGATGCCAGCTTCCGTCAAAGAGATGTCAAACTGACGCTTTCCATCGCTGAGTGAATTTCTAATTTCGGTAATCATTGGAAATTCGGCTAGCGAAGCATTCATCTCTTCGACAGCAAGTCGGAGTTTGTCATCGTCTTCATGAATCAGCTCGTACTGCAGTGTCACCGATTCCGCGAGCCGATCCGAAACATAGTTGACCGACTCTGCACCCGGTATTGGTCCTACGGTGCGACGAATTTGGCGGGTCAGCTCTTCCCCGCTCACTGTGCGAAGTGGTTCGTCGTTGAGTTGCAAGCTAATACTCGCGATATTTCTTGCGAAATTCATGCTCGCGGCTCCACCGGGTCCGTCTCCTTCGGTTACTCGCGCACCGGCTGTCATCGTTACCGCGCGTATTGCTGTACCACCCACTGCATCGTTGACTTCATGGACCGCATCTTCGATCCGACGAATCGCGCTTTCGGTTACATCGAAGGGCGTACCTACTGGAAAATCTACGTGAATCTCAACTTGGTCGGTTTCAATCTGAGGGAAGAACTCTATTCTTACGGCACCGTTCATAATTAACGCCATTGCCACTCCAAGAAACCCAAAGCCCCATACCATGGATATGTATCTATGACGAACGACCAGGCGTACTGCAGCAGTTACGATATTGTCGCGGAACCATTGAATCTTACCTGATATGAAATCTTGGATGGTGTCGAGCGGATGAGCGCTCCATCGACGTGTATGTGATAAGTGTGCTGGCAAGATAAAGAAAACTTCGACCAATGAAATTGCCAACACGGTGATAACGACTATTGGTAGCACACTGAGTATCTGACCGAAAGTCCCCGTTAGAAACATGAGCGGTGCAAACGCTGCCATCGTGGTTAAGACGCCGACAAAGACTGGAGAAAAGACACCTTTAACACCGGCAATCGCGGCCTGGGCACCGCGCAAGCCTTTTTGTTGTTCACTACCTATGTTCTCGCCAACCACTATCGCGTCGTCTACGACTATTCCTAGCACGATGATGAGTGCAAACATTGAGATCATGTTCAAGGTCACACCGAAAAAGTCTAGGAACAAAAACGCTCCAAAAAATGAGATCGGTATTCCCATGGCTACCCAAAATGCAAGTCTTAAATCCAACATGAGTACCAAGAAAGTGAACATTAGTGCAAACCCTAGTGCTCCGTTTCGTAGCAACAAACCAAGTCGTTCGCGTAGATAGTCACTCTCATTCGACCAAATCTCGACCGACACATCGGCTGGGACCACATAGGTCTCTAAGAACTCCAACACTTCGTTAGATATGTTGAGAACGTTCTGATCTTCGGACTTCTGAATTCGGATCAATGCTGCACGTTGTCCATTCGATTCAATCTCCAGCTCATCGTCGGCGTAACCATCAGTTATGGTCGCGATATCGCCGAGAGACACCACAGCACCTCCAGGAAGAGTACGAAGTACTATATCCTCAAATTCTTTACCGCTATTGCGCTTTTGATCCGTACGCAGTAACAGATCACCCGAAACCGATCGAATTTCACCAGATGACAAATTGAGTGATGATTGGCGAATCGCTCGCGCTAACTCTTCGAAGGTGAGCCCGTAGGTTCGCAGCGCAGTTTCGCTCACTTCGATAGAGATTTCATAATTTCGAATACCCTCAACTTCAACGTGTGAAACAGAAGGTAAATCACGTAGCGCTTCCTCAAGTTCGTGCGTCGCAAAATCTAAGTAAGCTTCATCTCCTGGAGTCGTCGCGAGCAAGGTCATCACAGGTTGTAACGGTTCAAATATTACGACCTCCGGTTCTTCAGCATCGGCTGGTGGAAAGTCAGCTAACAAATCGATTGCAGCTTGTACATCGTCGCGAATAGTCTGAGAGTCAGTAAATTCTTTTAATTCGACTGTAATGAGACCATACCCCTCGGATGCTCTACTCACGACACGTTTCACTCCGTCGATGCTACGAACAGCTTCATCGACCCGTTGAGTAATACTCTCAGCAACTTCAGCAGGAGTCGCACCTGGATACGGTACCGAAACATTGATGATTCCAGGATCTAAAGTGGGAAAGAGTTCTGTGTTTAACTGTCGAGCGATCATCGCGCCACCGATGATCAGCAAGAGCATTAAGAGGTTCGCAGCAACCGGATTATTGGCGAAAAAAGCGACTATAGACAACCGCTGAGGGGGCAATCCTCCTGGTTTATCGGTTGTGCTAGAAATTTCGGCCACGGCTACTCCGATGCAATCGCGACTTTCTGACCTGGATACACGCCGACGAGCGAACCGATAACAATTCCGTCGCCATAATCAAATGCAATAATTGTTAGTTCTTCGTCGCTACGTTCAATTATTTGTGGAGTAATGCGTTCCAACAAACCATCTCGAACAATCCACAGTGTCGAGTTTGCTTGTTCCGCAATTTCTGGGATGCGATATACATTGCTTTGTTCGCGACCGAACACCTTAACCGACACAAAATTCCCTGGCACCAACGGCGTTGATAACATGGGGAATACCAGATAAAGCGATGATGCACGACTCCGCAGATCCGCTGAAGCGGACATTCGATCCACGGTCGCAGGAATCTCTAAACCGTTGACGAACACTAACGCGTCGCGCTCTGTTACCGGGGATAGTAAATTTAATTCGGTACCAGATATCGGTACTTCAACTTCTAGGGAACTTAGGTCAAACGATGTGCCAAATGCTTGGCCTTTACTAACCCATTGGCCGACACCGATCTGAGAAGACAACACACGGCCGTCGAAGGGGAGCGAGAACTCTGTACGGGCTAGATCCAGTTTCGCTGCAGACAATTGTGCATTCGCCACGGCGACATTCGCTTTTGCTTGATTTATCTGCGGGAGCTTGGCAACTAAGTCTGGTACATCTCCGTCGTGTAACAGCGTCCAATTCTCGCGCGCGGCTTGACTTTCTGCTTCCCGCAATTCAAGATTTGCTTTCGCAACAAGAAGATTTGCTTCCGCCTGTGCGACGAGTAGTTCAGTGTCTGCCGAGTCGATTCTGAGCAGTGTTTCATTCTGTTGAAAAGTGCCGCCGGTTCGTAGGTTAGGCGAAACCCACGCCACCGTTCCCGCGACTTGTGGTATTAATGGCACAATGTTTCGCGCCACCACAGATCCTGTGGATTCGAGGCTGAGTTGCCGGGTTTCTACATCAGGTCGGATGACGTAAACGCTTCGGACAGATAAATCGGCCTGTCCGATATTCGACTCTTCCGATTGAATCTCTTCAACAGTCGGCGCACGCGAAAAGTAGTAAACTGCGCCTAGAAATAAGACGATAACGATGATCTGGATGATACCAAATATGACGTTTTTCATGAAGACTTCAGATGTAGTACCTTGAGTGAGCAAAAACGACCAGCAACTGATTGCACTAGTGTTTGATTGAAAATTGTTTGTTGGTAGCTACGGTTGGACTTGAACCAACGACCCCAGCATTATGAGTGCTGTGCTCTTACCGACTGAGCTACGTAGCCAAATTTCCGTGAATCGCTACATTTTAATAATGA
>VXUA01000040.1 GCA_009837185.1 Gammaproteobacteria bacterium
TCGACATAGACGTTATCGTACCGAAAAACTGGCTCGTTGCTGGACCTGCGAAACGAGAGTCGTCAGACGATACAAGGCGTTTGAAGTACAGTTTTCAGCAGTCCAGTCCGCTGCCCGAATTTGCTTTAATTGGATCAAGGTATAAATCCGGATCCATCGAAGTGGATGGAATCACTTTCGAAGTCTTGTACAACCACACACACCGAAGAACTTTTGAGCATTTCGTACAAATTGAAGATTCCATTCGATTAACCATTCAACGATTCATTGATGCATTTCAAACCCATGGACTAAGCTACCCTTACTCTTCATTTTCAGTGGTAGAAGTTCCTTCGACGTTGCGAGTATTCAGCGGAGGAGTCAGCATGGACACCGTTATGTGTCCTCCAGGTATGGTGATGATCCGAGAGTCAACTCTGCCAACAATTTCGATGGAATCACTAATTGATTTCGACGAAAAAAAGTGGTTCGAAGAACAAGACCTCACCATGGAAGATTGGTTCGACCGGCAATTTAGCGCGATCGTGAGTTATCTATCGCATCCTATGTTTGAGAGCAATATTGACTTCGCTTTTTATCGAAATGTTCTGGGACATCAGACTGGTACCACGGGTGAAGGTGCCCAAGCACTCAGAATGTTATTGGACTTCTTTGCTGAATCTCTAGTCTCAGGAAGTCTTTCATACTTTGACTTCTATATTGCGCTAGACCGAGAGGTGTTGAACCTAGCCAGTGTTAATCCCCTCGCCCTTTTGGTGTCAAATATTAATCGTGAGTTTCAATACGTACCGAGCAAAATGCATGAACTCAAGCGAGAATTTTATGATGCGCCTGAAGTATGGAACTTAGTGGAGAGCATTGGTTTTAAAGAACCAATGCCGAAAGACAACAGCATCAATCAATTGCGCGCACTTAGAACCCGCGCCGAGCATATCGCTCGATACTTTTTAGATGTCAACGGAACAGATACACTCGCGCCAATATTGGTAGATCTGTCAAACAAATTTCAAGGAAAGAACGTCGTCTTCGGAAAATTTCTTCACTTACTGAGAGAACACGAAATCACTGCAACTGAATTGGGTGGAGAGTTGTTTGAGGGTGTTGGTCTACCGGGATTTATCGCGTCAGAACCGTCTTCGCAAACATTAAAACTCGATGAACAAACAAAATATGAAACTACTCTATTTCTACAGAATGGAGAACCTGTATCAGGGTCCGTACGACTGGCGTTGAAGTATCAAAATTACTGGGGTGATTTCCCTTCTGACACTCTGTCCCCGATTTTGGTAGAGGCAAATCAAACCTTACAGGTAGTAATCGAAAGTTTGAATCCGGTTCAACAAATTTGGGTAGAGCCCTATCTCTCACTCAACCGAATGAACCTTCGAGTAGACCTGCCGGTTTCCGAAGAATTAAAAGAGCTTGAATTTGTTCGAGGGCAAGCACCGATTATTAAATCGATTGAAGAGCGAGAACCACTGGTAAGCGACACATTTTCGATCACAATTGATGATCTAGACCCTGACTTCTCGATAGTAGATAATCGGGGCGGTAGCACATTCAACAAAGCATTTATCCAATCTATCCAAAGAATATTTGACCTACCAGAGTTTCAAATGGACCATGGTTTGCCCGTGTATGATTGGCGAATTGAAGATTTCGCACAGGATGGCGTCTGGTCTCGCAAAACGGATCCAACAGCGTTTGGAAAGTATCGACGTACATTTACTTTGTCCATTCGAGGTGATGGATTGGCCTTTGCCCAGTTTTCCACTAAGTTACCGAAACTCGGCGAATGGAGACTAGAGTACTATGTACCGGAAGGATTTTTCCATGAACGTATGACATTCAGAAACAGCCAGTTCCAATCATCAACAGGCATCCGTACTGGGACAGCATACCTTGAAATTCGCAACGGTTCGATTGAATCATCTCACTCCGTCGATGTACCGAATCTCACTCCCGATTGGCACACCATCGGAACCTTCGACATTACTGAAGCAGTCGTCGATGTTCTGGTTTCTAACAAAACAGACTCATACTGGGCTTATGTGATCGCGGATGCTATTCGCTGGACGGTGATTGAGTCCGAGGAATAACATAGGCAAGCGAGTAACGGATAATACAGACAATCTACCCCTGCTATTACTCTTAGAAAAAATGTGACTCTGTCTTTTAATTGTCGAAGGATCTCGCTAGAAGTCCGATCGCGAACCGAGGTAAAGCGTTCATGAACGGAAATAACGTTTGGCTCGCAGCGTTACATGAAATGCGTACGCTTCGCAGACTATTCCGCACACATATCTTCATTTGGGTTGCTCTATTTATTAGTGCATGTTACTTTTTGGCTGTGACAATAACCCATATGCAAGAAGGGACCAAATTTCCGATGATTAGTGTGATCAGTCCCCGGTACGTGATGTCCTTGCTGAGCGGTAGCTTTCTCGCCTTGTTTTGCATCGGAGTTGTATTACTGACGTTCGATCAAGTTAAACGCGATGAACTTACTCGCATCCACGAAGTCGTGAGCTCCAAACCAGCGAGCAGTTTTGAACTGTTCATCGGGCGATTGTTTGGCGTGTCAATGACGGTTGCTGTGCCAATGCTCCTCTTCCTATTTTCGGTCATGACTTACGGATTTATCGCCGATATGTTTTCCATCAAATTCGGTGAACCGGTTGAATTTTGGAGTGTCGTCTCGTTTGTGTTACTCGACATGTTTCCAAATTTCCTATTTTTCGGAAGTTTGGTAGTACTGTTTTCATTGTTGTTCAAGTCACGATTGCTCGCAATACTAGCCACTCTCATTGGCCTCATCGCGGTGTTTTGGATAAATAGTCGACTGTCTCTCCAAGCCGTTGCAGACCGTTACTGGAAACGTTCTCTTCCCTTCCGAATTGACACCGGAACTGTACACACCAACAACCCTGTTCAATCGAGTCGCGCTCGTGTCAATGTCTATCGGTATGTTGCTCTGGGCTTCTAATTTCGTCGCGCGAGTGGTTCCTTCGAGAACTTGGAATCTTATCGTCGGTAGTCTGTCATTTTGTTTTGGACTGTTAGTAATTGGCACCCTAATTGGTGCGCAAATGCTTGAGAACAATCGAATCAACCATTGGGTTGACGTGCATGACGAACACTTCGACCCTAGAGCATTTCCAGATGTACACGAGGTTCGAGGGAGTGTTGCTATCAATCCAAGACGAACTTTAACTCTGAATCTCAAATTAGATGTGACCGTCGACATCGATCAAGACGTCGAGTTCATACTGTTTTCGCTTAATCCGGGCTACGACATTTCGAACCTAGCAGTAGCCGGTAAACAAGTAATCGATCACAAATTTGAACACGGGTTGCAGAAGATTCCACAGCACTATTTCAACTCCGATTTGATCGAACTTGAAATTACCGCGAAAGGTCTGCCCAATATTCGATTTGCTTATCTGGATACCGTCGATACACTCGCCAAAGTCGTTGGACCCGACGTTCGACAGCTACGGCAACTTGGAACGGAAAACGCCATCTTTCATTCAAATTTTGTGGTACTCACACCCGGTATCAAGTGGTACCCCACATCAGGTACAGCGACGAATGAAAATGCTTGGGAACTTCGCAAAAGAGACTTCTTTACACTCAATATTGACGTCTCGGTACCACAGAAATGGTTAGTAGCAGGACCTGCGAAACGCCAGGTGTTGGACGACGATAATCAAGCAAACTATCGTTTCCAGCAATCCAGTCCTCTTCCAGAATTTGCGTTAGTGAGTTCCAAGTTTAAGTCAGTCACGATCGAAGCAGAAGGAATTTCGTTTGAGTGTCTATACGCGAAGAAACATCGACGACCATTCGAATGGTTTTCGGGTAACCCAGCAGAGCAAATTCAGGAAATCATAACGGGGAACCTCAATAGTTTGAAATATATGGGGTTGGAATATCCTTTTGGGTCGTATGCATTAGTAGAAGTGCCTTCAACTCTCCGTGTTTTCGGTGGAGGATTCGAGATGGATACGGTTATGCATCCACCCGGCCTCACCATGATCAGAGAATCAACCTTACCAACAACTAGAGTGGATATGATTGTTGAAGGAACGCGCGAGGAGATCATGGACAATTCAACATGAGCGAACAACGCTTTATAGGTTTGGAGGTTCAATCATTGACAGATTACCTTGAAGATCCTATGTTCGAAAGCAACTATTACACAGGTTTTTACCGAAGTTCACACATCCAACAAACCAGTGCAACGGGCGACGGTGCGAGTGTACTTAATGCTCTTATCGATCTTCTGATTAAAAGTATGAATCGCAGAGCTGATACCAGATTTGACTTCCAAATTGCACTAAACAGGAAAATTTTGAACTTAAGCAGTGTAGATCCTGTACAACGATTGCGATCCAACCGCGAATACTCACGATGGGACCTTTCAGAGGAAATGCAAAAGAAACAGCAGGTTTTTCTTAATGCACCCGAAGTTTGGGACACCTTATCAACATTCGGTTTGTTCGACACAGTGGGTCCCAAAAACAGTGAGCTGAAATTGCGCGCTTTGAAATTTCGCTCACAACAGCTCGTGCTGCTCCTACAAGATGCGCTTGGAAGAAGTAACACGCACCCTTCGTCGCGGATTTGATTAGCCGATTTCGTGGAAAAACGTTTACGTTTGCCGAATTTGAGGCCGTGCTGGATGAGCATGGTTTAAAACTCTCAGAATTAGCTGGAGGTATGATGGGTTCGAATAACTTACCAGGCTTTCGAGTCTCCAATTCAATTTCAAGGCAATTGTCGGATGACGAACAACCTCAGTACGAATCTGAGTTCGTTCTTGAAAACAAAGAACCGGTATCCGGACCAGTAAAACTTTCGTTGACGTACCAAAATGGAAAGGACCGATTTGGACGTACAGGTCCATCCTTCACCTTCAACCCAATATTGGTTGGAGCGAATCAATCTCTGCAAATAGCAATTGAGAGTTCAAACCCAGTGGAATATATTTGGGTGAAACCATATCTCTCGCTTAACCGAATGAATCTGCGCGTCGATATGCCAGAATCCGATCAATTACGTGAGCAGGAATTTATACCCGATATCGAACCGTTAATTAAATCGATTACCGTGATTGAACAGATCGAAGATACTATGAATAGGTCGATCACGGTTGATGATCTGGATCCAGGTTTTTCCATCGTTGAACTCGATAGGGCATCAGATCGAAACAACATATTCGCTGACTTCCTGCGTAGATTTTTGGGTACAGAGGAAATCCTTATGGATCAAGGACTACCCAAATATTCGATGTTTGAACGTTGGAGATTTCAAGGTTGGTCTCGTTGGACCGATCCGACCGCGTTTGGAGCTTACCGACGTACGTTTGCCATCGCTGATAGAGGTGATGGACTCTCCTTTGCGAAATTCAATGCTAAGCTGCCCTCTGCAGGTAATTGGAAATTGGAATACTATCTGCCGAAAGGACATTTCACTGAAGAGTATCAGCTTGTTAGATCAGGTGGCTCTAGTGGTTCGTCCAAGCGTGACGGACCGTTGTATATTGAAGTTCGGAACAGTTCGACAGCAACAAATCACACAGTCGATGTACCAAATTTATCACCAGGCTGGCATTCCATTGGAACATTTGATATGCTAGCGGAAGACGTTGATGTCCTAGTATCCGACAAATCAGATGAACGCGGCGTAGACGTCATCGCGGACGCCATTCGATGGACACCAATCGAAACAGAAGAGTGAACGAATATCCGACAGTAGAACGTTCACACTAGCCTGACCACTACGATCCATAAACCAACCTAACTCACATGTGCAAGCCACTGGGTAGTTCAGATCCTCGAGCCGTTTTCTTTAGTCGACCAATTCGCCGTTTATGAACAACCGGTGTATTTGATTAATTCCAGCCCAATAAGTCAGTTCCCTAGGGTGTGAAATATTCCACTCTACCAAGTCTGCACGTTTACCCGTCTCCAATGTACCACGGTCGTTTAATAACCCTAAGGCTTGCGCTGCATTTCGGGTTACACCGGCTAAACACTCTTCCGGTGTTAATTTAAACAAGCTTGTCGCAAGATTCATCGCGAGTCTAATGGAACACAAAGGTGAAGATCCTGGATTGCAATCAGTAGCTATTGCTATAGGTACGCTATTGGACCGCAGTTCATCGATCGGAGGGAGTTGAGTTTCTCCAAGAATTAAGAACGGACCTGGTAGAAGCACAGCGACTGTGCCTGATGATGCGAGTGCTTCGACTCCTGTCACAGTGGTGTACTCAAGATGATCCGCCGACAAAGCGTTAAAGCGAGCTGCCAACTCTGCACCTCCACAGTCGCTGAGTTGATCAGCGTGAAGTTTTACATCAATGTCCAGCGACTTCGCCTTTTCAAAAAACTTCGCTATTTGAGGCGAAGAAAACGCAATCGTCTCACAGTAGGCATCCACTGCGTCTACGAGCTGTCTTTCGAATGCTTCTGGAAGTACTTCGTCAATTACGAAGTCGATGTATGAATCTGTGTCGTATTGAAATTCTTCCGGGATCGCATGCGCTCCAAGAAATGTCTTAACGATACTTGCTGAACAATTCTGTTCTAGCTCTTTAGCAACCTCCAACATCGTAATTTCGGTTGTCCTATCTAGACCATACCCGGACTTAACTTCCACCGTCGCGACCCCTTCTCGCATGAGCGTAGCTACTCGATCTATAGCACTTTCTAACAACTCCGATTGACTAGCGTTCCGTGTAGAGCGTACTGTTGACCTGATGCCTCCTCCAGCGCGAGATATTTCCTCGTAAGTTACCCCATTTAATCGCTGTTCAAATTCCATTGCTCGATCGCCCCCGAACACAAGATGCGTATGGCAATCTATAAGAGCTGGCGTGAGCCAACGTCCATCGAGTCGATGGACGGTCTTTGCGTCGTAGGAAGGGAGTCCTGATTCTGGACCAACCCACGCGATTCGCTTATCCAAAATTGCGAGTGCACCGTTGGAAATCGCACCATAAGGAGTGCTTCCCGAGCACATAGTTGCTATATTTACGTCAAGAAATAGTTGATCCCAAGTTTGCATATATTCGAAAATGGTTTGCGCGAACCACAATCATACCACAAACCTAAAATAGTCTTCTTTATGCATTCTTCCTTTCTATGACTGCCATCTTCGCTAAACGCGCGTATCTTGAGTCCGAATGGCACGAACAGGTACGAATACAGATTGAGGACGGAAAAATCTCAAGTTGGGACGATGCAACAACTTCGTTACCTGAGGACGAGCTAGTCGATGTGCTAATTCCAGGAGTTCCGAATGCACACAGCCATGTGTTTCAACGCGCACTGACCGGGCACTGCGAACGGAAAAGTCCAAGCGATAAAGATGACTTTTGGAGTTGGCGCGAGAATATGTACCGATTGGCTGAAAAACTCAATCCTACCGCTCTCAAACCCATCGCGAGACAGGCATATGCCGAAATGTTAGCTGCGGGCTACACTTCAGTGGCGGAGTTTCACTACATCCATCACAGTGGTAGTGGCAAGCGCCACGAAAACAACATGTTTGACGCACTGTCTGAAGCAGCTCACGATGTTGGTATTCGTCTTACTTATCTACCCATTCTTTACGAAAGATCGGGATTTGGTGAATCCCAATTAAACACGACTCAACAGTTGTTCGCATTGAAATTGGATGATTTTGTCGACCACTATCGCTATGCGAACGACAGTTCACACCCTGGCATGAGTGTTGGGTTGGGATTGCATAGCTTAAGGGCGGTGTCCGAGTCTTCTTTAGAGCATGTCGCAAATTTGGCGAAGAACGAAGAGTGTCCCATTCACATACACATCGCCGAACAAACAGCAGAAGTCGATGAGTGCATTGCTACGCACGGCGCAAAACCTCTCCGATGGTTACTGGACAATATCGAAATCGATGATAATTGGTGCCTCATTCATGCAACACACACGGACGAAAAAGAACTTGCTAGTCTAGCGAACACCTCTGCGGTGATTTGTCTCTGTCCAACTACAGAAGCGAATCTCGGCGACGGAATTTTTCCCTTGACGGTTTGGAAAGCACTAAATGGAGTTATTGCGGTAGGATCTGACAGTCAGATATCGATTGATCCTTTTGAAGAACTTCGATGGCTTGAATATGGACAACGTTTAGTACTACGATCGCGCAATATATACGCAACAAACCCTACTACCTGTACCGGTGAAACGTTGTTTCAAGATGCGGTTGCGGGTGGAAATCGAGCATGCGGACATTGGCGAAAACCACTTGCGCCGGGGAGTCACGCGGATTTAATCACGTTAAATGACGACAATCCTTTAATCGCTGGTCATAGCTCTGAATCAATTCTAGACGCGCTAGCATTTTGCGGAATTCAAAGTGCTATCGATCAAGTCATGGTATCCGGAACGTGGGTAGTAAAAGAAGGAAGACACGTCGCACAGTCGAAATTTGAAAGAGACTATGCTGAATGCGTACACAGACTATGGAATTGAGTGATGACCCTATTCGCACTCCAAATTTCTTAATTCAGTTTTAGAGGAGATTTTTTTGACAAATCCAAAGCATCGAGCCATCAAAGCTCCCACTGGGACTCAACTACAGGCTAAGAGTTGGTTGACTGAAGCCCCGCTGAGATTACTCATGAACAACCTTAATCCAGAAGTGGGAGAGCGACCCGATGAGCTTGTGGTATATGGAGGTATTGGTAAGGCGGCACGTAATTGGGACTGTTACGATGCGATCGTACAACAGCTAAAAGTGCTCGAGAGCGACGAGACGTTACTTGTCCAATCTGGAAAACCGATCGGAGTCGCAAAAACTCACCACGATGCCCCGCGAGTGCTTATCGCCAACGCCAATTTGGTACCGGCCTGGTCGACCTGGGATCACTTTAGGGAACTCGATCGAAAAGGGTTGATGATGTTTGGTCAAATGACGGCTGGTTCATGGATATACATTGGAAGTCAGGGGATTGTGCAAGGGACGTACGAAACTTTCGTTGAATTGGGACGGCAACACTATGGAGGTGATTTGCGAGGCAAGTGGATTCTCACTGCCGGACTCGGTGGCATGGGCGGTGCACAACCGCTCGCTGCAACAATGGCTGGAGCGTCGTTATTAGGAATTGAATGCCAAAGAGACCGCATTGAGAAGAGACTACAGACTGGATACTTAGATCAGCAAGCCGAATCGCTCGATGAAGCACTACGCCTAATTCATGAAGCGACACAGCAGAAAAAAGCTATATCGGTGGGCGTAGTTGGCAATGCCGCGGAACTACTACCTGAAATTATCGCGCGAAACATTTTGCCTGATGCAGTAACAGATCAAACCTCAGCACATGACCCAGCAAACGGATATTTACCCGCTGGTTGGACCGTTGAACAATGGGAGGAAATGCGACAGAGTGATCCAAACGCGGTAGCAAAAGCGGCTACTGAATCCATTGGAGTTCATGTGCGAGCAATGCTGGATTTCCACCGTGCAGGAGCTCCGACGTTTGACTACGGTAATAACATTCGACAGGTCGCCAAAGATTACGGAGTCGTGGATGCTTTTGACTTTCCGGGATTCGTACCTGCATATGTTAGACCCCTTTTCTGTCGTGGAATCGGTCCATTTCGTTGGGTAGCTCTCTCTGGTGACCCCGAAGACATCTATAAAACTGACCAAAAAGTGAAGGAACTGATTCCAGACGATGCACACCTTCATAACTGGTTGGACGCAGCTCGTGCACGAATTAAATTTCAAGGACTCCCAGCACGGATCTGTTGGGTCGGACTAGGACAACGACACCGATTAGGTCTCGCCTTCAACGAGATGGTTCGCAGTGGTGAACTCCAAGCTCCCATTGCTATCGGACGAGATCATCTTGACAGTGGTTCAGTGGCCAGCCCAAATCGAGAGACGGAAGCCATGCGCGATGGCTCAGATGCAGTGTCGGATTGGCCTTTTCTCAATGCTATGTTAAATGTAGCAAGCGGTGCAACTTGGGTGTCGATTCATCATGGTGGTGGGGTTGGCATGGGATACGCTCAACACGCTGGCTTAGTCGTAGTTTGCGACGGTACGGAGGAAGCAGATCAACGAATCGCTCGCGCGCTTTGGAACGATCCAGCTATCGGCGTAATGCGCCACGTCGACGCAGGATATGAAGAGGCTCGAGAGTGTGCTAGAGAAAATGATCTAACAATACCGATGATGCCAACTGATTAAAGCGGGCACACAGAATATGACACTTCTAGTTGGAGACACCTCTGCTACGCTACGTCAACTTCGTAGTGCGTGGCAGTCCCCAGTATCCGTAGAACTGACTCACGGTGCACTGCAACGAGTTGAGAATTCCTACCAATATCTGAAGGAATATCTCGCGTCCGGAGCTACAGCCTACGGCATCAACACAGGCTTTGGGAAATTTGCCACCAAACCAATTGAAATAAACCAGCTGGAATTGCTTCAAAAAAACTTGATCCGGTCTCACGCGGTTGGGGTTGGTCCTCCACTGACAAACGATGTCGTTCGTGTCTGTATGGTGCTAAAAATCATCGCACTAGCACGCGGATATTCTGGAGTGCGCGTCCAACTGATCGAATTACTGTGTGCAATGGTCGAACATGAGATATATCCCGTCATGCCTAGCCAAGGTTCTGTCGGTGCTTCCGGAGATTTAGCACCACTCGCACACATGTCCAGTGCCTTGATTGGCGAAGGAAATGTGTCGCACGACAATGAAATCAAATCAGCAGCAGAAGCTCTAGCGTCGGCTGGATTAACTCCTATACGTTTTGGACCGAAAGCAGGACTCGCGCTGCTGAATGGAACGCAAGTTTCCACCGCGTTGTGTTTAACGGCTCTCTTCCGGTTTGAAAATGTACTCTCCGCGACCATCCTTGCAGGCGTCATGTCAACTGATGCCGTTCAAGGAAGCGACACGCCGTTTGATTCGCGTATTCACGAAATTAGGGGGCATAGTTCACAACTTGAAGCGAGCAAGTTACTCACCGAGATGATGCGAGGGAGTGAAATCCGTGCTGCACACCTTGATTGCAACCGTGTACAAGATCCTTACTCGATTCGGTGCCAACCTCAAATCTTAGGCGCGTGTATCAACACAATGCGCCACGTAGCCGGGGTCCTTGAAATCGAGTCAAATGCAGTGACGGACAATCCACTTATTTTTGCAAAGGATGAAGCAATTCTGTCAGGTGGAAACTTCCACGCCGAACCTGTTGCGTTGGTCGCGGACAATCTCGCGCTCGCAATATCGGAGATCGGGTCAATCTCAGAACGACGGGTCGCGCTCATGATGGATCCACCTCTGAGCGGTTTACCCCCCTTTCTTGTTAGTGAAGGGGGATTGAACTCTGGATTTATGATGGCACAAGTGACTGCTGCTGCGCTCGCATCGGAGAACAAATCACGAGCCCACCCTGCCAGTGTTGACAGTATTCCTACTTCAGCTAATCAAGAAGATCACGTAAGTATGGCGACGTTCGCAGCGCAACGATTACACAAGATGCTCGACAATGCAGAGTACATTGTTGCCATCGAAATGATAGCAGCAATGCAAGGAATCGAACTGCGTCGACCGTTGAAGTCATCGGAGAAAATTGAGACAACCATCGAATCCTTGAGGGAATTCTCTCCCCGTTACACTACTGACCGCTCACTTGCTCCAGAGATTGAAACTGTAGCCAAGAAGATCAAAGATGGTGCATTCAATGATGTTGCGAGTGCAATCTTACCCTCACTAAAAGCATGATGCAGGTGTACGACTTCGTCGAAGGCAGTACTCCACTCCTCGTTAGCGTACCACACGACGGACGTGCCCTCGCTCCAGGTATGAAAGAGCGAATGACCACTGTAGGTCTAGCGTTACCGGACACGGATTGGCACGTACAACGACTATACCAATTTGCACCAAGTCTGGGTGCGAATGTAATTTCTGCAAATTACTCTAGATACGTTGTCGATCTGAATAGACCATCGACTGACGAAGAGCTCTATAAAGGTCAACTATTCACCAGATTGTGTCCTACAAGAACTTTCGGTGGCGACGACATATATTTAGAAGGAAAAGAAGTTTCGCAAAGCGAAAAACAAGAGCGAGTGGAACAGTATTGGCAACCCTATCATGACAAGATCAGTATCGAACTCGCTCAGATTAAGGACAAATTTGGGTTCGCGTTGCTGTGGGATGCCCACTCAATCCCCTCTCGAGTGCCTTCCTTGTTTTCTGGAATCCTGACGATTTTTAACATCGGTACCGTTGATGGTACCAGTTGTGATCACCGGCTAACTGAAGCAGTACATGAGATTGCAAATGAATCTGAGTACTCCGTTGTGGTTGACGGTCGATTCAAGGGTGGTTACATTACTCGCGCTCACGGAAATCCCGCTGAGAACATCCATGCCCTACAACTTGAAAAGGCGCAACGCGCATACATGCACGAGGCCACTTTATTCTACGATGAAACTGCGGCAGAACAATTCGTGCAATGTTTAGTAACGATGCTGTCAAGCTACGTTCGGACAGCACAGACGTTGTACTGACATGCTCCCACTACTCTCTCACCATTCAAATAATTTTCGTACTATCGAGCTATGTTTGGAGCAGAGTCTACATCTCTAATCTTGAAGTGTTTTGTGCTCTTTCCGTCTGGGTGAATGCCCCTGTAAACTCAGCACGACATTCTCTTTTGACTCTAAAGTCGTTACTTGTCTGTTAATGGTACCCACCGAATTGCATCTGCATAAATCGTCTTTCTGTCTGACACGCTAGAAATCCAAACTTCAGTCAGCGATGAATCGACATCAAACACACCGATAGTGTTCCAGCCGTACTCAGCGGCTTGTGCATCGAATTCTTTCGTCTCCCTCTTCTCACTATTCACTATCAAAATTTCAGTCAACCCAGGTGGATATCTTTCGTACCAGTCTATTGATCTCCCCTGAACCAACTGAATGCGAGCCTCTGCACCGTTTGGGTCCAGAGACTCGACCGGCATGTGGTAGTCCAGACGCCAACGGCCAGATCTGGGTAGCGATGTGGTAAATTTGGCGTACGACGAACGATCCTGCTTTCCTTTATAGACAAAGGCATATGTATGCCGATACTTACCGTAAGCTTTTTCATCGGAACGACGTAGCCATCTCTGTTTCGGTGGTGGAACACCCCGTTCGGGTACATACAGTAACATGCCTTGGTCCCATTCTTCCACTAAGGAAGTACCAATTAGATCACGAACGAACGAAATCACTGGTATCGTCGTTAGAGGCGGTCGTTCATACACTATCTCAAACGCTGGTTCGAGATCGTCGACGATGATCTCTGGACTATCAAAAGGCGACCAGGAAATGTCCACAACATAAGGTTGCGCAGGCTCGTCAACTATAGTGTCCACGTCAAAATTCTCTGGAATGTCAATGCGAATGGCTTCCCTATTTAAGGACAAATAAGGTTCAACATATACAACGTCAATTGGTCTAGGAAACGAGTAGCTGACTACATTCAATAGCACTGATTTCTTACCGCGGACTAGGAATGACTTTGATGCTTTCCTAGTGTCCTCGCGCTGTCCGCCTCCTGCTCCTTTATGCAACCACGATACCGTCGCGAAGCCATCAAACGGTTCTGCGTTGTGAACGATTAGACTCGCTTGAAAAACTTTACCATATTCTGAATTGGGTAATCGTTTGATCTTTGGATCAGCCAATATAAAGCCCGGTAGTCCCTTTGAGGTGAACGAATCTCCAAGAACGTTTTCTAGGTCAAGATCAGCTTTTCGAGCCGTGACTACGAGGTCATCGTAACTAAAGGGGATGCCTCTGTATGTATTTACTAAATGTCCTAACATCGTGGCGGTAGACCGTCTACCCAAGAGCTTGAGCATGATCTGAGACAATGCTGTGGATTTCATCCGTACGGCTCTAGATGATCTTCGAGGTGCTTGAGAGAACGTAAGTTTGCCTAGTGAATAGTCTTCAAAATCGTTCCATACTTCAGTTTGATTTCCTCGGCGCACTAACACTAATTCTTCTCGACTCTTTCTGGATTTCCTTCGATTAATGTCAAATAGGTCATAGACACTTCTCTTCGCATTTGACAGAGCCACCTCAAATATAAAGGCGCGGCTTGGGTAAATATCAATTCGATCATCCCAAAAAATGCTTCGATCAAAAATTAGCCGTTGTGCTACGTCCTCCAAAACTTGACTCAATTCTTGCGCACCCGGTCCCGTGATTGAAGTTTGGTAGTGAACAAAGTTCCTAGTAAATCCGATTGTTGGATGTTCGCCAAAAACGTTGCTGTTGAAATATGAAGACAAATCCGTTCCTGCTGAACTCCTCTGCAATCGTTGTGATTCATCATGTCCGAAGAGTTTGGAATTGTGATCAAAATTTAGTTCACCCACAATGGACACATTGGAGTTTGGTAAAGACGATTCCCGCATCAACATCAAACCTGGAGGTCCCATGACCGTGTCCATATTCCACCCTCCAGCATATATGTGCAACGATGTTGGAACTTCAACAAGAGAAAAACGTTCATAAGGATAGAGGAGTCCCACATTGTCCCAGTAGACTAAGAAACTCGACAGACGAGTCTTAAGAGACGTTTCGATTTCTCTCAGGTCACGGAGTCTGCGTTGATGATGTTTCGTGTAGAGCACTTCAAACTCAATACCTTCCACCACCGTACTGGCTCGCTCAAATTTCGAACTGACCACGGTCATTTCGGGGACTGGATTCTCTGGTGCAATCCGATAGACAGATTTTTTCGCGTCGTTTGTTGTGACCAACTCACGATGCCCTGGTCCAGCGACAAGCCAGTCCTCTGGTACCTCTACTTTGAGATCAACCTTGAAGAGATCACGCGACCGTGTATCGAGTTCGTCTCCACCGGTTGCAGCTCCGGACGTCGGATACCACTTGATTCCTGAAGTTAGAACCACAAACCTAGGATGAAATATGAAGCTTTCTGTACCCATCGCGAACAGGTTCCGAACCTTTGCACCAGCAATGTCTTTAGTTTTTACAGCGGCATCTAAATACGCAAAGCGAGCATCAGGACGACCACGAGCCTTAATTCTGACCGGTATGGCATTCCCGTCTCGAGTGTGGATAGGAATTCGTAAGATTCCGTGATTGAAGCTATAGTCATCAATTTCATTGCCGTCCACCCAAAATTTGTCAATTTGATAACCCGGATTGAAGGACAAAACTACGTAATCTTGAATGTTGTCCTCAGGTGGGATCAATTTGACGGTCAGGTCCAACTCTACTTTGTGATTTGGGACTATATCAACACTGCCACCTATGTGGATAACGTCAGGAAATGTACTCAGTTCCAACGCACCGTGAATGCGAACCCATCTTTGTATTTCCTGCTGGCTAAGTTGCTGGTGAAACAATGATCCACCGATTATCAAACTACCAAAAACGCAAGAACAAATACCAACAACTGCGAAACGGGTGCGATTCGTTAGAGGACGTTGCCAGCAACATCCAGCTAATACCACAAATCCAAAGGTGAAAAACAACAAGGCAGACCGGTTGAGTAGTATCTCGACCGAAACAAAACGAGGAGCAATTTCCGATGGGAACAGTGTCGCCCCTGTAGTGGTAACAAGAGAGCTGGATACGTCGAGCGGCAATCGGAGAAACAGCCAAAAAATGACTAGAAGACTCGTCAGCGCGATTAGAACAACGGTCGCTTTAGATCGTATAAACGTAGACAAAAATATGACCAAAGAACCAAAAAATGCGAGATTGGGTACTAGGTCCCAGACTAAGAACGCGGCAGTACTGTGTAATTCAATGAGATTACCATAGCCAAGACCAACACCCTCTGCGATCCAACCGTACAGAATAATCGCGAGAACGAAGACCACGACTGGAACGACAAGCAACAAGACAAGTCCCAACAACCGACCAAACACTACCGTTACATTAGAAGCTGGAACGACTTCCAAAACTTCGTTGATCCTACTAAGAAGATCTCTTTCCCGAAGATCGTAAGCAAGTAAAACGATCGCGAGACAAAAGAGTGCTAAAAAGTACGGACCTAGAGTTGCGGCCAAGTAAGTCGGCGCCATGATGCCCACGCTAGCTGATTCGTCGGCCCTGACGATGTACTGCCATTCGACAAGTACGTAGAAAACTACACACACTGCGACCGCGAGCAGAAGGTATATCTTGGTTCGAAAAAGCTTGAGTGTCAGCTTTACTTCGGATAACGCTAGAACAAAAACTGCTTGCAACGTCAACATATCAGAGATTCAACTCTTTAGCTGTTTGTCGAGACCTCGACGCTTAGTCCATAGTACAAAGATGTACATAGAGCCACTGCCGTTACAAGGGCACCATGAAAGTAAATGTTTGCTCACTCAAACACGAAAAAGTCGACGAAGCAATGACACTGCCTTATAGCAAGACAGACTCAGGTTCGTCAAAAGATCTTACAAGTTGTCTAGTTCTGCGTGTTCAGCGTCTTTATGGGTCGTGCCAAAAACATGGTCCCAAAGTGGTGTAAAACCGAAGTTAACGTTTCGACTCGAGTGATGTAAGTCGTGAGCATGCATTATGTGGTCCAACCAACCGATCCCCGTTCGCAAGTTCGCATGATCCAGCATGTTTATCAGTGTGTGAATGAAAATCACCAAAACAAACGACGGCACGCTAACCGGACCAACTAACGCAACACAAACCATAAGCATAGACAGGGCGAGTACTGTCTCGTGTGGTCTCTGATATAACCCGTCAATAGCAGTCGGATGCCTACATCGATGATGCCACCCATGCAGATATCGCATTAGAAATTTCGTATGCATTACGCGGTGAAGCCAGTAATAAGCAAAGTCGTAAAGAAGAATCGCAAGTATAGCATCGTACCAGTACGTAGGTCCTGATTTGATCAAATAATCCGAAAATAGCAATACTGCACCAATGTAGGTACCGAATATGGCGACAACGTTTAGCACTATAACTGTCCAATAGTTTCGTGCTGTTGAGATGTCTCTGCTGTTATTCCGAACTTTAGGTACGGTACTATAAGAGAGTTGACAAACCCCCATCAGTATTCCCGAGCCAATCATGACTACGAAAATGCCTAATATGGAAACTCCAATGATGCTCAATTTACAAACCTAACATATCTATACAAAGCGACAAGTGGCCGTTACTTCAATTCTATGCAACTGCCACCTGAAGCGATTGATATATGACCTAGATTCCATTATGAAGTGCACTCGAGGTGCCGATAGCATTTTAAGTAGTTAACACTGTACAAGACAGCGCGTGGGAAGGGTGTGAAAGGAGGACTCGTCCGACTGAAACACCCTTCCCATGCGAGGGGCGACCATCAACGATGACACCAGCCTGAATTGCAGAAAGGTGTTGATTGGGATATTCTTTATTTTTTCAAAGAATAGGAATGTCCCATGGCAAAGCCGTACCAACACCTCACTGTAGGTAATAGGATAATCATTGAGCACGAGCGAGACAAGGGTACGAGCTGCAAACAGATTGCCAAGATGCTCGGCAAGCACCCGACCACGGTCTCCCGTGAAGTGCGTTGCAAGACCGCACAGCTCTGGCAGGAATTTGCCCAGACGCTACGACTGCATCCGCGCAAACTGTCGCCCGAACTCTATCATGGTCGCAAGACCCCAATTGACGGTCAAGAAAGCTTAAGTGGCTCCTGGCTCTATGAATTGTTGCATCGTGATCGGCACCAAGGTGGGGACCTCTACACCGGTCTACCCCGGCGCGGACGAAAATATCGCAAACGTTTACCCAGTGATGCCAGCAGCAGCAAAATTCCGCACCGGATCGATATCGACCAACGTCCCAAGGAAGTCGACGCTCGCAACGTCCCCGGGCACTGGGAAATTGATACGATCATCGGACACGGCCACCAGGGAGTCTTGCTCACCGCCATCGAACGCTACTCCCGTGGGACTCGGATCCGCGTGTTACCCCACCGACAAGCCCAATTCATCGCCTTCGCCATCCTCGAGATGCTCCTGCCCGTCCAGCACTGGGTACGTACGATTACCGTGGATAACGGACTCGAATTTGCCGCGCACACCTATGCTGCCAACGTCTTAAACGCCCAGTTTTACTTCTGCAAACCCTACCATTCCTGGCAACGCGGACAAATCGAACAACTCAACGGTCTCGTCCGCCGCACGTTCCCAAAAAAGCAATCGTTTCACCACCTGACCCAAGAAGAAATCGCCGTGGAAGAACAACAACTCAATCACATGCCCCGCAAGTGTCTTGGCTTCCGCACTCCCCAAGAAGGCTTCGATGCGATCCGAGCTCAAGCGCCACCAAAACGCTAACCAGCAACCAAACGCCAACGAAACGCAGATCCTAAATGCTCGTCGTCAGCCCCACCCTCGACACGAACCAACATGACTCAAAATCGTAACCATCACGCGCGACCGGCCATTTCTGCTCCCATCAGTAAAAATATTCTAAAATGATAACTCCGTTGTAGAGTATCCCAACAACCCAGCGCATACTACTGTACTAAGACGACTACGCAAATCCCAACACTCAACACCTAAAGGGCACTTCACA
>VXUA01000007.1 GCA_009837185.1 Gammaproteobacteria bacterium
TTGCGAATGTCGAATTCGCGTACGACGGGATGACCCACAATCCGAAGGGACGACGTATCAAACTGTCGTTAAACTATCGGCACAGATAGCCTTGATCACCCGGAATTCGACGACTCTTTTATATGCGGGACTACGGCGTATTCAAGACTAAGAAGCTAGACTTCCAAGAGTATGAAGAGCGTGAGATGATCCGACGTTCACGCGAACTATTGCATGAGCTCTCGAGTCGTCGTACCGTCCGGGACTTTGAACGTCGCCACGTTCCAGACGAGGTCATCGAAAACGCACTGAAAACAGCCGTTAGCGCGCCAAGCGGTGCGAATCGCCAACCATGGAGGTTCGTAGTGGTTCGCGATCCGGAAACCAAACAAAAAATTCGAGAAGGCGCGGAAGCTGAGGAACGAGAGTTTTACGAACACCGGGCAACCGCGGAATGGCTGGCGGCTTTGGCTCCATTGGGAACCGACGAGAACAAACCATTTCTGACTGAGGCACCAGTATTAATTGTTGTTTTTTTGGAACGATTTGGAATGGATGACCAAGGTAACAAGGTTAAAAACTACTACATGCCAGAGTCAGTAGGACTCGCATCTGGCTTCCTAATCGCGGCTTTGCATCATGCCGGACTGGCAACGCTAACGCACACACCGAGCCCCATGGGCTTTCTCAACGAGATTTTGGACCGACCTTCACGAGAAAAGCCTTTCCTCCTCCTCGTTGTAGGCTATCCTAAACCAGACGCTCGCGTTCCCGACATCTCGCGATTGCCAATCACAACCACGGTTATCAACTGGATGCAGTAAAGTTAGATGCCAGTGGTTTCCGTTTCGGTGGACGCGGCAACTTCTTCTTCTAATTCGAGAAGGTCAATGATGATCTTCGCCGACTCAACCAGCAAGGCATCAGGCACGTTATTTTCTTCTTCTTCCTTAACGATTTCTTTTATAGTATCGTTTAGTTCCTTCAGGGTCTCCACTGGATCCAGTCCTCGGGCAATAAGGCGAGGGTTTTGCGTATTCAATCGCCACGCGCGGTAATCATCACGCTCCTGTTCTCGCTCGTCAAGATTGAGTGACCGTGTGACTCGATCCCGATCCTGCTTGATACGTTCTTCCAAAGCGTCGTAAAACTTAAACTCTGGATCATTGGCGATTCGTTCCCTATGCAATTCGGTGAGTCGCGGTAACAACGTCCCTATTAAAGGGTCGTGCGTCTTGGTAATTCGGTCAATAATGTCGAACTTCAAAGCTTCATCGTAATTACTCTCACCAATATTCCGCGGATCGATAAGCTCTGGAAACTCTATGTCCGGTACTACACCCTTGTTTTGCGTACTCTGGCCCGATACTCGATAGAACTTGGACTGAGTAATCTTCAACGTCCCATGAGATAGTTCTTGCAAAGTTTGTACAGTACCTTTACCAAAAGTTTGATTTCCGAGCACAATCCCTCGACCATAGTCTTGAATAGCCCCAGCGAAAATCTCTGATGCCGACGCAGATCTCCGATCGACAAGAACCGCCAATGGTCCGTCCCATGCAACTTTAGCATCGTTATCCCGTAATTTAAGAACTTGGCCGCGAGCATTTTTAACTTGCACAGTCGGACCAAATTTAATAAACAAACCTGTTAGCGTGTTCGCTTCATCTAGTGAGCCGCCACCGTTTTGGCGTAGATCAATGATCAGCCCAACGATACCTTCCCTTTTCAACTCTCTGATTAAACGCTCAACATCTCTGGTCGCGCTGCGATAATTTTCGTCTCCCCGGCTCTTCGCCGCAAAATCCTGGTACATTGACGGCAAGTCAATGACTCCGATTTTTCGAATCTCACCGGTGATAGGATCGGGATCGAGTTCGACTATTTTCTTTTTCGCAGCACTCGACTCTATCTTGCACTCATCCCGTTCGATCTCCACAAACTTTCGTTGGCTGCCAGTGTCCTTAGAAGTCAGCAGTTCCAAATATACGGTGGTACCCTTCGGACCTCGGATCAAGGTTACAACTTGATCAAGGCGTTTTCCTCTAATATCGATTATCGGAGCATCTTCGCGTTGTCCTACACCGACGATACGGTCCCCTTTCTCGACGCCCTCTGTTCGATCTGCGGGACAGTCGTCGATCAACTCCGTTATGTGAATGTATCCGTCGTTCTCTCCCTGCTGCAGTATAGCACCAATTCCGAACAGTGATAACGACATTTGAATATCAAAATTGTCCGAAGCTCGTGGGCTTAAATACTCCGTGTGAGGATCGTAATATGTCGAAAACGAATTCATATACGCCGAGTATGCGTCTTCAGGCATAGTCTGTACTTCTCTACTTAGCGCTTGCGTGTAGCTTCGAGTTAGAAAGTCGATCGGATCCTCGTCAGGTTCACTTAACTTAGACCTAATAATTTCGTCGACTAGGTACTTCTCCCATAGCTTGTTCGCTTCTGACTTGTTCGCTAGCCACGTTCCCTGTTCGTCTCGATCTAATCGCAAGACGTCTTCAGACTCTAGATCGAAGGAGTCGATCCCTCTACCAAGTCGCTTGAGGACCCAAGTGAATCGATCAAATTGGCGCTTCTGAATACGGTTATAGATCTCAAAAGCAACATCTAGTTTTCCGCTCTTTAAATAATCGTCAAACAATTTTTTATGAGGTTCGAATTCTTTGATGTCGGATTTCAGGAAAAAGATCTTTCTCCGATCAAGTCGCTCCAAGAACCGTTCGAACAAGATTTCAGACACCTCATCATTAAGTGGTTTCTGCCGAGAAAAGTGATTCAACTTCACTTGATCTACGATCTGCTTTGTAAGCTGTTTGTGTTCACTTCTTGGCTCTAATGGTGCAGGTCGGGTGTCAATATCAATTGTCCCGATGGTTGCCTCGTCCACAGATGATGAACTCAGAGTTCCCGTAACTCCGAAGATGATCAGCGCAACCAAACTCAGCGATGCAAGAAATTTTTTGTTCATATCGATTCCTTAAATAAATGCGGACAGGTAATGTTTAATTTTATGCGATTTCAACCATTCTATATTGATGTATGAAGTTATTCAACGCACAGCAATAAAGATGAGCCAAGGTACACATTCGTTACTCAAGATAAATGAAAAATCTTCGTAAGCGAGGTACCCAATAACGATCTAAGTTGAAAGAAAATGATATTGTATGCGCGCGTCCAATGACTCGATCTCGCTCGATGGCACCGATAGCTCTTGAATCTTTGCTGTCATCACGATTGTCACCCATCATAAAGTACTCGCCTTCCGCGAGTGTAAAAGGACCGAAATCAGCGATTCGAGATCGTCGATTGCGATGCCATTGAATAACTCTACTGTGACCCAGTATTTCTTCACGCGCGTAAACCACTCGGTCGTCCGCGATCAAGTGCAACCTCTTAATTTCTTCATCGTCCAATACGGTGTAGACGGCTGGGACGTTGTTTATAAACAGACGATTGTCGTGCAGTTCGATCTTATCTCCCCCAACACCAATAACGCGTTTTATCAGAAGTGTCCTATCGTCCTCCGGACTCGGGAAAGTTACGATGTCACCGCGTTCAGGATGAGCCCACCGGCTGATGCGGTTTAATGTAAATGGCCAGCGGACATCGTAAGCGATCTTGTCGACAACTACTCGATCCCCAGCAATGATGCCCGGGTTCATGCTCCCAGACGGTACGTGGTTCCAATCTGCTATGGCCGAACGAAACAGCAACATGAGCACAATAAATACGAAGAAACCGCGCCATTCTCGCCAAAAGTTAAATAGGGCTCTTCCCCACTTAATGTTCTGTACCCGATTCGTAAGACCAGGTCGTTGTTCAGGGGCGTCATTCTTTTGTATTTGAGGGTCGGGCATGTTCCGGCTTCGGCTTGAATCACCTATATGGATGGCAAGGAGTGAATTTTAAACCTCTGCTTTTAGAGACTCTAAAAGCTTACTTAGTTCGACGAGTCCTGAGCTCGAAACTTTGCGAGTTGTTCGGCTGTTGGCTCAGTCTGATATTGTGCCTTCCACTCGTCGTAACCCATCCCATATATCAGTTCGCGAGCTTCTTCGTATTCGATCGCTTCACCGGCGTCGGTACTGGCGGAAACGTACCACTTCGACAGACAATTGCGACAGAATCCTGCGAGATTCATCAAGTCGATGTTTTGCACGTCCGACCGCGTGCGTAAGTGTGATACTAGCCTGCGAAAGACTGCAGCTTCGATGTGGTCTCGAGAAGTACTTCGTGGTTCCATAATTTGTTATCCGCTGTTTGCCTCAGGTCGATGATCGCGAAGAAAGACTACGGTATCCCGCGTCGAACGTTCGCGTGAATAGTAATAACCCTCGGCGTTAAACTCGCGCAAGCGACTTGGATTGTCCACTCGATTTAGCACGACAAATCGAGCTAACAGACCTCGAGCGCGTTTCCCAAAATAACTCATGAATCGATAGTCTTCGCGATGTCGTTCTAGGAATTTACAGTGCACGACACGATAATTGATTTTGCGAACCAAGCCGTCACTTAAGTATTCGTTGGAAGCGGCGTTTACCAGTACCGGTGACCGATGGTTTGCTAATTCGGAGTTCAACGAATCGGCGATTTCGTCGTTCCAATAGGCGTACAAATCAGTTCCATGGCTATTTGGTAGATCGGTTCCCATTTCTAGTCGATACGGTTGAATGGCGTCCAGGGGACGCAATACTCCGTACAGACCAGAAAGGATTCTGAGGCGACGCTGCGCGGCGGTGAGATCTCTCTCTCCGAAGGATTCGGCACGTAGTCCCAAATATACATCCCCCCGAAAGGAGAGAATCGCGGGTCGGCGTTTTCCGTTTGGTGCGGTCCAATTCTGATAGCGGTTATAGTTCAAATCTGCTAAATCATCGCTGATATTCATCAACTCTGCTAGATTACCAGCGCTCAACTGTTGTAAATGAGAAATAAGCTCCGTAGTTCGATCGTTAAATGTTGGTTCGGAGCGTTTGCGAGTGGTCAGTTTTGTCTTGAAATCTAGATTTTTGGAAGGTGATAACACCGTCAACATAAAATTGCACCCATAAATTTGGTTTACTACCATACAGTGTACACATTGGACCCAGAAATCGCGGTTTCCACAACCTTTATGTACCGACCTCAGCCGCAGAGTAACACGGACAATTTCTCAGTCAATAGCACGAATTTTTTACGCGACATTATTAAACACTAGCAATGTACATGGATATGGAAATTCGTGGAATCTAGAGGTAAGACATGGGTAGGACGAGTCCGAAGCCGAAATGAGGATGTGTTTAGCATCCGACCAGAATTTGGATTTCTTGCTGTTGCGGACGGAATGGGTGGAACTAGTGCAGGCCATGTTGCCGCACGTATTGCGATTGACGAAGTCTCCAGCACACTAGCCAACATTAACGAAAGCCGGAGCTTACAACCCGAAGATTTGATCGAAGCTGTAATTCATGCAAACGCCATGGTGTTCGATCGTGGGCAAACCTATTCCGATTTTGCAGGTATGGGTACCACGATTGTATACTGTATCGTAGACGAATTGCTAGCGACTTTTTGCCATGTTGGCGATTCTCGTGGTTACCTATTTCGCAAAAAAGAACTGAAGCAAGTAACGAAAGATCATTCACTAGTACAGGAAAAAGTTGACCGCGGGGAGATGACAGCAGAAGAAGCCAGAGTAGCTCCAATGCGCAATCTCGTTACGCGTTCCGTTGGTCCGCAACACACAGTAGAACCCGAGATCACGAATGCGGAACTTCAACCCGGGGATTGTTTGATGCTCTGTAGTGATGGAATCTCAGATTTCGTCCCACACCCTGAAATTCAGGAAGTCATGGACGCACACTCGCACAACCTCCGGTTCCTCGCATCCATGCTCGTGGAAACGGCCGATAAACACGGAAGCACCGACAACATAACGACGGTGGTTGCAAAAATATGACGACATCCGTCCAGGAAGTTTTGGAAACGAAGTTGGCTGCGTGTGATCCGACACATTTAGAAGTCGTTAATGAAAGTGGTAAACACAATGTACCAAAGGGTTCTGAAACTCACTTTAAAGTTGTCATGATCTGTGACAAATTTGAAGGACTTCGATTGATTCAACGACATCGAATGATTAATGAGATCTTGCAGGAAGAACTCGCTGGACCGATACATGCGCTTTCGCTCCATCTCTACACTAACCAAGACTGGGAGAAAAGGTTCGGCTCTATCCCGGAATCTCCACCCTGTCGCGGTGGCGAAAAGACCACTTAGCCCGATCTCCTCAACAATTTCCCATGTACGTTGCATCGTTCTATCGCTTCGTGAGAATCGAGGAACTCGTATGTGTGTGCGCCTTTATCGAAGATCTGTGCGCCCAGTCTGATGTTCATGGTACCTGTATTCTCGCGACCGAAGGGATTAATGCTGCACTCGCGCATCCAAACGCTGGAGTTTTGGAAACAATCGTTGAGCAAATCACAACTTGTCTCGCCGTGCAGAAGTTACGACCAACACTTTCACGCGCACATCACGACACCCTCCCCTTCGACAAACTATTGGTTCAAATTCGTTCCGAAATAGTGTCCTACGGTTCATCCTTTGACTTTACGTTGCCAGTTCTCCCAAAGGTGAACTCAATCCAATGGAATGATTTACTCCGGGCGAATGAGGCGGTAGTGCTCGACGTACGCAATCAATACGAACATGACCTCGGTCGATTTCAAAACTCTATTCAACCAAAGACCAAAAACTTTCGAGAATTCAAAAACTTTCTTGAACAACAGACTGAGATCGACTATGATCAGTCAGTAGCTATTTATTGCACCGGCGGCATTCGTTGCGAAAAAGCCGCGCAATCTTTGTTCAAGCTGGGTTTTAAATCCGTTATCCAACTTGACCGTGGGATCCTAGGGTACCTTGAGGAAACCACAGATGACTCATTCTGGGAGGGTGAGTGTTTCGTTTTTGACCAGCGCGTTGCTCTGAACGAAACCCTGTCGGAAGGATCTGCGGTACTCTGTCTGGCTTGTGGTGGGCCGCTCAGTCCGAACGACACGGTCCATCCTCACTATGAGCACGGTATCAGTTGTTCAGCTTGCCACCATGAACTCACACCCACCACGCGTGCGCGCCGGTCAGAACGCTTGCGACAACTGCATCTCGCTCGCACACGAGAAGATAATCGTGCAACTGAAAGCAACGTATCATTGGAAAACTTGCCAATCTAGGATGAGATTGTGACAGCAGGGGTCGCGCAAACCACAAATACCAAAGTTGGAACGTCCCCACCGAACGACGCTGTGCGCGCTAGGTATGAGTTGAACAAGACGCAGAAAAAACTTCGTCGTCTAGTTGGGCAAGCTATTGCTGATTATGACATGATTGAAGCCGGAGACCGCGTCATGGTCTGCCTATCCGGAGGCAAAGACTCATATACATTACTTGAAACACTGATTTCTTTGCAACACAACGCACCCGTGGATTTCAGTTTAGTCGCAGTCAACGTCGACCAAATGCAACCAAATTTTCCTGTAGAGGTCATTCCTAACTATTGCACTGCTCGCAACATTGAATACTTAGTCGTTAAGGAAGATACGTATTCTGTAGTCACTAAAGTAACTCCAGAGGGTAAGGTATATTGCCCTATCTGTTCGCGTCTGCGTCGTGGAATCCTATATACGACTGCCAGGAGAATCAAAGCGACAAAGATTGCGCTTGGACACCATCTTGACGATGTTGTTGAAACTCTCTTTCTAAACTTGTTTTTTGGTGGCACAATGAAATCCATGCCTCCATATCTGGTATCAGACAACGGAGTGCATCACGTCATTCGCCCGTTGTACTACGTGCGTGAAAAACTGATCGCGCGCTATTCGAAGATGCTAAATCACCCGATAATTCCATGTGATCTTTGTGGTTCGCAGGAGCAACTACAGCGCCAACAAATTAAATCACTACTCAAAGAGTGGGATCAGACTCATCCGGGTCGGGTGGAAAACATTGCTCGCGCAATCCGAAACGTAAAACTCTCTCATCTTGGGGATCGGCAACTTTTCGCGTTCGGTCAGGACACCACGAATCTAGAGGGGAGACTCCTCGATGTAGCAGAGGAAGTACTAGCTCAGCATGGCTGATTTTGTAATCGTTCCTCTCTCTCGGTTATCGGTTACCGCTCGCAACGAACTGATTGAAGAGTTTATCACTCGCGACAGTTGTGTCTGGGATGGCTCTCTAGACGAAAAACGGGAACAAATCCTTCAAGCTCTACGCTCGGAACGAGCAGTTATCACCTTTGATACTAAGCGTAACACGGCCGACATTCGGCCTACTGAACACTTACAGAAATTTATTCTCAGCCACGATTGAACTACATCATAAAACATCGTGTCTAGTACGCATTTGACCATTAGTGATCTGCGGTGCCAACCGGGTTCTCAAGAACTCTTCGATGGTCTGAGCATATCTGTCTCGGGCGGGGAAACGATTGAATTGCGTGGACCTAATGGTTGCGGAAAATCCACTCTCCTCCGAATTATGGCGGGCTTACAACAACCAGATTCCGGGGACGTTACTCGTTATGTAGAACCACTAGGGTATCTAGGGCACAAATTCGGTCTCGCTAGTATTCTTACGGTACAGGAAAACCTTCGGTGGACAAGTACGCTAAACGGGGCGAAATTTGATACCGCTCGAGCTCAAGATTTGCTTGAAACATTTGAACTTCGTACCGCTACGAACAAATTGATTCAAGAACTCTCCACTGGACAAAAGAGACGATGTAGCTTTGTATGTTTGTTAATTGGTGAGTACAAATTGTGGTTAATGGATGAACCCTTCTCGTCCTTAGATAATCAAGGCGAAGAGCTCGTTCGAGAATTGATTCAAGAACACTGCGGAAAGGGTGGAAGTGCTGTGATCGCTTCTCACTCAACTTCGCCGCTAGCTCACGCAGCCCTCGTCGAACTCGGTATCAATTGATGCGGTATTGGGCACTGTACCGGCGAGAGCTGCTGATCGAATTTCGATCTGGTGTGGAATCACTGATCCCCATCATTTTCTTTTTACTTGTCGTCGGAACTTTCGTGTTTACTTTGCGCAGTTTCACTGCGGGCGACAATAGAGTCATCGTTTCGGTGATTTGGATTACCACGTTGTTCACAAGCTTGCTCTCTTTGGACAAATTATTTAAGCGAGATCATGCGGACGGAACCCTTGCAGTAGCAGTTCTTCATAGTGATGCGATTACCGCGACAGTAGTAACAAAGCTAGTCGCACATTGGAGTGTAACTGGGATTCCGATTACAGTTCTCGGTCCTGCGGTTGGATTACTTGCCGGGATGCACATTGACCACGCATCTATGCTTGGTTTTACTCTCCTAATTGGTACTCCGACCATTACGATGCTTGGTGCTCTAGTGACTGCCCTTCTTGTAGGTCTTGGCCGAGGAGGTGAGCTACTCACGGTCTTAGTTCTACCTTTGTACATCCCAATTTTGCTCTTTGGAATAAGTGTGTGTCACTTACACATAGACAGTGCATCTTATACTTCAGAATTGTTCTGGTGCTTTGCCTTGTTAACAGGTTCCACAACTGCGATCCCATTGGCACTAGGACCGATACTGAAATTGAGCCAAGATTCTTAGCATGAATTTCATTCCTACATGGCTACGTCGGTTAGCCTCACCACAGCACTTTTTTGGGGATATCAAGTTGTGGATAGCATGGTTGTACGTCTTAGGCACGATTGGTTTCTTAGTAGGATCAGTTTGGGGGTTGGCTTTCGTACCACCAGAACGTTATCAGGGAGACAGCTTCCGGATCTTGTTCGTCCATGCTCCTATCGCACATTTGGTTCAAGTGATTTACATATCCATTGCGATCGCAGGGGTCGTTCACCTCGTTTGGAAACTTAAGATGGCAGACATTTATATGTCTGCAGCGGCGCCAATCGGTTGTTGGTTGACCGTATTGGCACTGGTCTCCGGAATGATATGGGGGGCACCTACCTGGGGTACGGCATGGGTGTGGGACGCACGGACTGTGTCTACACTGATCCTATTTTTCTTATTCTTTGGACTCATCGTTTTACGCCGTGTAATCCCAAATCCTACAAGGGCAGCGGCCGCATTAAGTATTCTTGCAATAGTAGGAACAATAAATATTTTTATTATCAAATTTTCTGTAGTATGGTTTAAGACACTTCACCAACCCGCGAGCATTGAGCTGTTCGGTGATATTGCCATCGCTCCTGTTTTCCTTGCTCCTCTCTTCATCAATATTGCCAGTACCTACGTACTAGCTGCTGGTTTTATTCTTGCAAATATGAGGTATCTAGTGGCCGTAAGGAATGTTTCAATGACGTGGAATCAAGAATGGGTCCAAGGACGAAAACAATGATGGAACTACTTACAATGGACGGACACGGCATCTACGTGTGGAGTGCTTACATCCTCACTATCACTGTATTGTTGGGATTGGGTAGCTATCCCTTTATCCGACTCGCGCGATTTAAACAACGACACCAAGAAGACAACGAGCCCAAGTGAAATCTCATCGCCGGCGTAAGTTAACGATCATCATTTTTTTGTTCGTTGGTTCTCTCACAACGGTTCTCATTTCCATCTTCGCACTACAGCACTATATCGACCATTTTTACTCACCGGAGGAAATCGTGAATGGTGAAGTACCACTCAAAGGTACTATTCGAGCTGGTGGTATGGTCAAACCTGATAGTCTCGTGTACGACTCGACGGGACTGGGTGTTCAATTTGACATTACTGATTTAACAGGTGCGACAGTTCGAGTACATTACGAGGGTATCCTACCTTCGTTATTTAGGGAAGGCCAAGGTACTATCGTACACGGTAACTTAAACGAAAAAGGGTTATTCATCGCAAAGAGAATACGCGCGAAACACGACGAAAGCTATGTTCCACCGGAGCTCGAAGGGTTGATCGAATACGATGATTCCTGAACTAGGACACTTTAGCGCTTTTTTGGGGTTAATGAGCGCGGTCGGGATCGCACTCTTTGGGTTCTTTGGAGCGAACCAGCATCGAGCTTCTTGGGTGGATATGTCCATCCGTCTCACAAAAGTACAAGTGGCCGTCCTAGCGTTGTCGTTTCTGCTTCTGATTCTCGCGTTCCTCGAAGATGACTTTTCGGTACTCTACGTCGCGAATAACTCCAACACAGCATTGCCGTGGTATTACAAAATCGCCGGCGTCTGGGGCGCTCACGAGGGTTCTTTTTTACTGTGGACTCTGGTAACCGCTGTGTGGACCGTACTCGTCGCAACACGCGCCCGGCACATTCCGCTGAAACTACACGGATATGTACTCGGTACTCTGGGTGTGCTCAGCTTTATGTTCCTTGCGTTCCTGCTCTTCTCAAGCAATCCATTCGAACGTTTAGTACCAAATGTGCCAATACAGGGCGCGGACTTAAATCCCGTGCTTCAGGACATTGGACAAATCATTCACCCACCGATGCTATACATCGGTTACGTAGGGTTTGGCGTAACTTTTGCTTTTGGAATTGCCGCTCTGGCCACCGGAAAGATAGATTCTGCTTGGGCTCGTTGGGTACGACCTTGGGTTAACGTAGCATGGTTATTCTTGACCATTGGAATTGTTTTAGGTAGCTGGTGGGCTTACTACGAACTTGGTTGGGGGGGATGGTGGTTCTGGGATCCAGTCGAAAACGCGTCTTTCATGCCTTGGCTAGCTGGAACAGCATTGATCCATTCTTTGTCGGCCACCGAGAAACGGGGTGCATTTAAGAATTGGACCATTCTGCTAACGTTTTTAACATTCACCTTGGTACTGATGGGGGCATTTCTTGTCCGTAGCGGTGTGCTTTCCAGCGTTCATGCGTTTGCGGTCGATCCCCAGCGAGGACTGATTTTGCTGACGATTTTCATTCTAGTAGCTGGCGGTTCCCTGGTGCTCTATGCGTTTCGCGCACACACACTCAACACCCAAGTACAGTATTGGGGAGTGTCCCGCGAACTCTTGCTACTGATCAATAATGCGTTACTGGTTGTTGCCCTCTTCACGATTCTGTTAGGTACGTTGTATCCCCTCGGACACGAATGGTTTGTTGGCGGCGAAGAGAAACTGTCTGTTGGTGAACCATATTTCAACGCCATGTTCGTACCAATCATGTTGTTACTCTCATTCGCTCTGGCTATCGCTCCAATCTCACGTTGGAAACATACCCCCATGCGATTAGTTTTGAACGTACTCATATTTTTGGGTGGTTCGGCTGTGGTTGCGCTACTGCTACCATGGATATTGGCAGACGGGGTGCACCTCGGAGTGTCTTGCGCGGTAGCACTAGCAATCTGGATCATCGTGACCCACGCGATTGCATGTTATCGACAACGAAAAGCACTCACCTTGGGATTTATTGGAATGTCGGTAGCACATGTTGGGTTTGCAATCGCGGTTATCGGCGTAGCGGTGGTGAGTGTTTACACCGAATCTAAGGACGCTCGTCTGGAAATTGGTGAATCCATTGAAGTTAGTGGTACCCAGTTCGAACTAGTAAGCGTCCAGCAGACCGAATCTCAAAACTTCATTGGCGAACGGGCACGATTCGATTTCGGATTTCAGCAGTCTCTGTACCCGGAACGGAGGTATTACCCTATTCGAGAACAAATTACGCACGAAGCAGCAATAGCGCCTGGTATCTTCAAGGATCGATACATCACCTTTGCTGGACCGATGGATGACAACACCTGGGGAGTACAAATCCAAAACAAACCGTTTCAACGATGGATATGGTTTGGGGCAGTGGTCGCAGGTATAGCGGCACTTATCGCGATGCTCGACAAACGATATCGCCGATTGTCGCAAAGAGATTTAGAGACCAAATACCCAGAGTAATGGAGCGACGCTTAAAAACGCGATTGTTACTAGTCACGCCATTAATTGGTTTTGGAATTCTGGTTTTTTTCCTAGGGATTGGATTTAGGCTCGGGAAACACAACGTGCACCCCTCGGCGATGCTAAACGACCCGTTTCCGGAGTTTTCAAGTGTGACGCTTCTGGACGACGAAGCTATTACACGACAAGATCTTATCGGAACATTTCGTCTAGTTAATGTTTGGGCATCTTGGTGCACCGCCTGCATTGAGGAACACAATTTACTCTTGGAATTGGCAAGGTCAGGAACAATCTCGATCATCGGAATCAATTACCGAGACCAAGTCCAAGACGCGAAAATGTGGCTGTACGAACGAGGAAACCCCTATGAGACTGTAGTTGTGGATGCACAAGGTGAGATCTGCGTCGACCTGGGAGTTTATGGCGCACCCGAGTCGTTCTTGGTCGACGCAGAGGGAATTATTCGCGCGAAGCAGGTAGGAGTTCTGACACGTACCGCATGGATGGAAGAGTTTCAACCTTGGCTAGAAGTCAAAGCGGAGTAGAACTGAGTGATGCTAATTGTTTTAGTGAGCTTTACGCTCTCGATGACCCAGTCAATCGACGGCTTTGTGTTTGAGCATGAGTCCGAGCGAAAGCGATTCGCGCGATTAATCGAAGAATTTCGGTGCCCCCAATGCGTTAACACGAACTTGGCGGGATCTGACGCGCCGATAGCGCAGGACTTGCGAAGGACGATTTTTTCGCTGATGCGCGAGGGAAAATCCGATCAAGAAATTCGAAACTATTTACGAGAACGATATGGAGACTTCATCCTGTTTAAACCACGGTTCACACCCGGTACTTGGGCTTTGTGGGGGACTCCCATTGTCCTATTACTCATAGCGACGTGGTTCTTGATGGGAATTCGAGAAAAACGCAACGCGATCACACTGGATTTGAACGACATACAGCGTGTTAAAGAGATTTCAGGTATCCATTAGTGATTCTGACTTTGGCTACGATCCTTTTACTCGCCGTTGCGGTCGGCGGATGGATATACCTCGACACTCGATATCATCACCGCACAAAACGTTGGTCTCGCCGACACGCAAACGTTGTAATTCATGAGGAACGCATTGCTGAGGCTGAAAGAGAGGGCGCGGAACAAGATAAAGTAGAAGCTGACCACCTCTTGTTGAGCGAAGTAACCGAAGAAGAGCTTGAGACAGCAACTGAACCCCGTTCCTTCATATTGCAAATTGCTGGGTGCACATTGGTATGCGTGTTGGGACTTCTAGGATACATGATATGGGGTGATCTGCAAGCACCTACACTTGAACGATTCGAGCATCAACTCGCAGAATTGCCGAATCTAGAGCCCGATCAACAAAAACAGAAAGTAAAGAAACTTATAGCTCAGTTAGAACGACGGAACAACTCTCGACACCGCAGTGTTGCTTCTTCCTACTATCTCATCCGCACCTACAAACTCATCAACGATTTAGATGGTGTTATTCGAACGCACAAACAAGCAGAGGCTAATGACATGACCTCTGTTGAATCCGATATTTTTCGAATTGACGCTGAAGAGTTGGTCTATGGTGAAATCACAGCCGATGCTCTGCGAGTGGCTGAACGTGTATTAGTTACCGTACCCGATCATCCCAGCATCATGCAACTGTTTGGAGTATATTCTTATCACGAACAGGAGTACGTCAGAGCCCGCAATTTTTTCGAGCGGGGCATTCGTAATACCCAAGATCCATCTCGTGCCAGAGTACTTGAGGAACTCTTGGTTTGGACCAACGAACAACTGGATGAATCCCATGTCGGCATACGTCTGAGTGTTGATGTTCAAATAGAAAGCGAATCAAATCTCTGGTTAACCGTGTTTGCTCAAACTGATGAAAACGAACCACCACTTGCGGTAGTGCAACGACCGTTTGTTCGCAAAGCTATATACAACATTGTCTTAGACGATGCAGTAGCTATGCTCCCAAAGTCACTATTGTCTGACGCAAGTCGTGTCAGGGTGGTTGCCAGATTGACTCCATCGCAGTCAATCTTGAGTACTAACGCAATTCAGGAAGTATCTAGTGGTTGGCTTGATCCATCGACGTTACCAAAAGTATCTCTACGCCTTGCAAACACAGCAACCGAAGATGGCATCTCCATATCGGTGAGTCTCGGCAATGGAATTACGGCAGAAGACGACGCAACTGTTTTTATTATCGGGCACGCTGTCGCAAGCCAGGACGGAGAACCACCGCTGATTGTTAAACGCGTAATGAAACGCGATTTACCCTTAGACGTTGTCCTGACAGTCGAAGACGCCATGCTCCCCCTCGACGAGTTACCCGAAGAAGGTCTCGAGGTATACGCCCGTCTCTCAAGAACGGGCAATACCACACGCGCCAACAACGACGTAGAAAGCAATCGCGCGCAGGTTCAAGTCGGAAACTCCACACGTCTAATTCTCGATGATGTGATTCACGAGTCAGATTTGATTGATGCCGACTCAGAGGCAGGGATGTAGCGGACTTCTACATGCATAATTTTTGTTTAATCTGTAAATTACCGAGGATTGAAAGTAATGGCTAACTGGCCTTTCTTGCAAAACGGCAAACCGATCCATATCACAAGTGCTGACGGAGTTTTCCTTTACACCGACGACGGTCGAGAAATACTGGATGGGGCGGGTGGCGCAATTGTGTCCAACATTGGCCATGGACGTAGCGAAGTTGCTGATGTCGCAAGGGACTCAGTACTCAAACTAGATTACATCATACCTCCCTGGAATTGCGACGAACGCGAAGCACTGGTTGAACGCTTACAGAAATCTTGGTTACCCCCCGAATTCAATCGATTTCATTTCACAAGCGGCGGTTCGGAAGCGATTGAATCTGCCATGCGCATCGCGCAAATGTATTTCGCTGCGAAGAACCAACGCCAAAAGTACAAAATCATCGGTCGCGACATCTCCTACCATGGGACCACGCATACGACAATGGCGATAGGAGGACATCAGGCTCGCAAGCAAGGAATCGAACACACTCTGCCCGCGTATCCGACGATTTCCACACCTTACACACTGAGGTGTGAAAGTGAGAAGCCCGCCGAATTCTATGTCGAAGCTTTTCAGCGAATTCTTGAACTAGAGGGTCCAGAAACAGTCGCAGCTATTCTTGGTGAGCCAATAATTGGGGCTAGTGGTGGAGCGATGGTACCACCCGACGGCTATTGGGAAGGTATTCGTGAACTGTGTGATCGCTACGACGTGCTGTGGATCTGCGATGAAATTATGACTGGATTCGGCCGGACCGGAACTAAATGGGGATACGAACATTGGCCGGTGCTCCCAGACTTCATCATCAGTGGTAAGGGTTTGGCAGCGGGATATGCACCTATCAACGCAGTATTCTCTAAGAATACAATCGCCAAAACGATAGAGCAAGTACCCGGTTTAGCCGTGATGTTTCATACGTACGGATCGCACCCGTCTGGCTGCGCGATCGCAGACAAAGTGCTCGAAATCATGGAACGCGAAGATTTAGTGTCGAAGGCCGACAGCTTGGGACGCGTCTTGGAACAAAAACTGCAATCCGCGTTTTCTAACCACCCTCACGTGGCTGAATCTCGCGGGAAAGGACTACTCCATGCCATAGAAGTTGTTAAGAATCGGAGTACTTTGGAACGATTTGATATTTCTGAAAACGTAACGGGCAAACTGATCAGCAAATGTTTTGAAAAAGGCGTTCATTTCTACGGGGCCGGTACTGGGATCGTACGGGACGTCGTACTGATTGGACCGCCTTTAACGGTGAACGAGTCTCACATCGACCAAATTGTGAATGTACTCTCGGATGCTGTCGACGACGTCATGTTGGAAGTCAATTAGAGGGTAAGAGTTCTCCCGCCTCTGAAAATTATTTTTACGCGACCTCTAGACCCCAAGACACCAGTTGATCGTCTCGAAAATAGAAGTCACCAGCTATTTGCTTTCCTCCCAATACATGAGGCAACCAATACTGATCATCTTCCCACATTAATTCGAACGGAATAGCACTCTTTAAACACCAAAACGGAGTTGCTTCTATAGTATCTTTTAGAGTTCCGGAGAATTCCGTAGCGACGAAAACCGCACCCTGCAGCGCAAACCCGTTCACCAAATCCTGAAAGCGCAACAGTCCTCGGTGTTGAGGATTGTGCGCAACGATTCCGACTTCTTCTTCGCACTCGCGAACCGCACAAGCCAACAAGGACTCAGATGTGGTGACTTTTCCACCAGGCGCGTTCACTTTTCCAGCACCGTGTCCGCGCTTCTTTTCGATTAGAAGAACTTCTTCATCACGCATGACGTAAATAAGTGTCGCAATAACGGGCGGTTTCCAGTCCTCAGGAAATAAGCGACCACTGTGCATCAGGCTTCTGGGCGTTTTGCCTTTACTTTGAACTCACGATACCGATTGTCTAGTTGGTTATACAACTTGGAGAGGAACTCTACGTCGTATGGATCTAGTTCTTGGACGAGTTCCGCAAGATGCACGTTGTCTTCTTTCCCATTCCAAAATTTTTGATAGCTACCATCCTTATAGCCGTTTGACTGTCGGAATCGATTTAGTACGTTCTTCCCTTTATAAATGCCATATAAATCTTGCAACGGAAACGGTAGCGCGTTCATCATGTCCATGAAGGCTATCGTGTCGAATCTTCTGTCTAAAGCCTGTTGGGCTAGTGCTTCCACGGAAGGAACAAAGCTGGGACCAACCACGCTACAATCCTGCTCACGCTCGAGCATCGCGCGTGCGAGTTCTTCAATATTTTGTTCTGCTACGATCAGCATAGACAGACCAAAGTGCCAAATATCGACGATTTCTAGTTTGACCTGAACCAAGTCTGGTTCTTGAAGTTTCCACCACTTCCAACCGTAATGATCGAGAAGTTCCGCGCACTCTGTCCAGATTGCTCGGTGGAATGGATAGTTCTGTTTATGCCATTGGGAATGTACTTGTTGATTGTGCGTGTGCTGTAAATCCATCATTTCGCGTAAGCACGAGACAAAAGATGTTGCTGTCACTTGTTTACCTTCCTGTTTTCGATAGACCTAACCCCACGAAATAGCTGACACACAGCTCTTAATGCTTGCCCATCATTCAGTTCAAACAATAATCTCGAACCAACTCCAGACTTTGATTCTAATGTGAGATCAAGTCAGGTCGACAATATGTTAGTAAGCAAATCAACGAAAAACACGCTAATTCGAACAATGTTCCGAAAGAATGGCCAATCTGAGAAGCGTTGACGACAGATTCTAAGCTGATTGACCTAGCGATCTATGATCGAATTTCTTCGATTCTTGCGATTCGTTTTTGGTCTAATTCGTTCCTAAATATGTTTTCGTTCTGTACGGTAAAACGGTTCGAAGTCTAAGGAAACTCGACGCTACCAGAGAATCGGTAGTGGCTCAGTTTGAAATATGAGCCATTTCGGAGCCAGGCATAAACGCCG
>VXUA01000052.1:0-2322 GCA_009837185.1 Gammaproteobacteria bacterium
GCGTAACCCACGGGGTCGCTGTGAAGGTCGGCACAGGCGTGGGGGTCGGCGGCGGGCTGTCGGGCACGGTTGGAGTGGGGGTCGGCGGCGGGCTGTCGGGCACGGTTGGAGTGGCGGTGGCGATGGCCGCGAGTGGGCTCGGCTCGGGGGTCAGCGTCGGCGCCGGCGTGGCAGCGGTGAGAGGAGTAGATGCCGTCGCTGTGCTCTCCACGCCG
Source organism: Gammaproteobacteria bacterium (assembly GCA_009837185.1). GTDB lineage: Bacteria > Pseudomonadota > Gammaproteobacteria > Pseudomonadales > Azotimanducaceae > Bin55. The sequence continues at coordinate 216 of VXUA01000052.1, forward strand.
GAACTGCATGCCTGAAAGGCAGCTGCCGATGCGATCGCAATCGCGCCGGCAATGAGCCCTACGGGAGTCCAGCGACGTCTCATCTCGGAATCACCCGGCCGGCCGCGTGAATCCCCGGAGGAGGGCCAGTCCCTCGACGAACCCCGAGCGCGTACCGCTGGCTCCCAGGCAGCCGGCGAGAGTCGGCCCTGCGGTTGCGGTGCGGGTAGCCCAGGCGTGGACGCAAGGCGTCACGTCGCGAGCGTTGCTGGTCCGGAGCCCGCCACATCGCAGGCACCGAGCGCGACGTCAGGGCACGGGGCATGGCGCCGCATCCTGTCCTCACCGGTTCGATCGCTCGCGCTCCGCCAGCTCGGCCGCATGGGCGCGGCCCAGCGCCACCCACCAGCGCGCGAACTCGACGTACTCAGGCGTCGCCGTCCACTCCTCGTAGCCCTGCAGCGCCAGCGGCTCGTGCACGGCGTGCACGAGCGCGATGTAGGGCTCCAGCCAGGAAACGCCGACGGTCACGAAGAGGCGGTTGTCGTACCACAGCAGGGACTCCAGCAGCCAAGGACCTTCTTGCTGGACCCAGGTGTACTCCCAGTGCCTGCGCGTCGGCGGCAAGAGCGGCTCGCTCGGCTCGCTCTCGCCGGCAGCCAGGAAGCGGCGGTTCCAGTCATAGGTCCAGACGTAGACGAGGGCGCGGTCGGATGCGGTGAAGTTGATCGCCACCAGCTCGTCGTCGTAGGGGAGCGGGACGTGCGTGCCGCCACGCTCCATCGCTGATGTGCGCGGGCCGTACGTGCGCGCCTCGCCGATGGAGCCCGGAACGACGAGCGCTGCGAGCGCCGGGGCAAGCTGATAGCCGCTGCGGTCCCACCGCCGCGCAGTGGGGAGGTAGCGGGGCTCGCCGCTGTCGTCTCCCACGGTCGTCACTTCGAGCTCGTGGTAGAGCGCCTGCACGCGCACGAGCTCGCTTGCGGCCTCGATCATCCATGGCTCCGGCGTCTCGACCGGCGCGTCGCTGAAGACCAGGAACGGGCGATCCGGGTAGCCGTCGACGAGCGGCTCCGCAGGCCGCCAGCCGTACTCCGTGGCCCCCTTGGGGGTGGCGAGCTCGGGGATCGGCAGCCCGGTGATGCCGATGCGCGCGATCGGGATCCCGTACTGCGCCTCGGCCGCGGCGATCAGCGCCGCCTCCTCTGCGGGGTCGACCGTCGGCGTGCGGGGCGCCGTAGCGGCTGGAGTGGCTGCAGCCCGAGTCGGGGTCGGCGTGGGCGTGGGCGTGGGCGTGGGCGTCACCGTGATCGTGACGGTCGAGCGGGACGACGACGCGGTCGGGGTGGCCGTGGCGGCCGAGCCTGGCGCGACGGTCGCGCTGGCCGTCGGCGCAACCGTGGGGGTCGCGGCCGGCTGCTCGGCGCCGCCGTCGGAACCGCAGGCAGCTGCGAGCAGGAGGACACCGAGCGTGGGGCTAAGCCAGGCGCTACGCGCCATCGGCGACTCCAATCGCGACGAGGAGTCGACGTGGGCTCGAGCGAGCCGTGGCCGCTACGGCAGCCGGGCCAGATGCAGACCTGTATCTGGTTGCCCGCCCGAAGCTGTCGCTTCCGGCGGCGAGTGCCGACGGGGGGCCCGCACCCAACAACTGAACGGTGGCCGGGCCCGTGGACGTGCGAGCGTGGGGCGGTCGTGGTCGTCGACCGTCAGCGACCTCAGTTGCGGTCAGAGCAAGCGCGGCGGGAGGAACCGATGCGCGGATGGCATTGGGCAACACGTCTTGATGCCCCCTCGCGGTGAGGATGTGGGTTCCTCTCCACAAGTCACCGAATCCTACGCATACCGAAAGGGGGCGCGAGGCCCACATCCGCTTGCGCAAGGACAGACCTGTGGAGAGGTCATTACTAGGATATCAGTGCTGTCGAGCGGCGAGAAGCTCATGGATCGCATCAGCGGATCTGTTGCCGAGATCCCGCACCGCGGGATCGCCCGAGCCGGGCGTGCCAGGTCCTTGAGCGAGTTGATGCCAATCAGGCCGTAGGCGCGGCTGCTCACGGCGAACACGGGCACATCCGGTGAAGGGGGAGTGCATCAAGTCTCGCGGTCGGGCGCCATGGCCGCGGCC
>VXUA01000052.1:2332-2882 GCA_009837185.1 Gammaproteobacteria bacterium
CCGCGGCCAAGCGCGTGGCCGAACTCGTGCATGGTGATGTGGCGGAGGCCGCATCGCTCCGGATCGATGAAGATGCCGACCGCCGTGCCCATGTTGTGGGTCCGCCCGGCCGATCGCTGGGCTCGGACGGCAGTCTCGTTGTGCGCACGCTGGCCGGACGACCCGGGACGTAGCAGCCCTGCGCGGAGAAGCGCGAGAGCACTCGCTGACCGTCCGCCACCGCAGCCCTCGAAGGCGGCCGGCCCGGCGGGGCCGGGCTGGCCGTCCCGAGCCCTCCTCCAAGGCCGGGCGCAGTAGCGTCGGGCGCCGGCGCATACGGATAGCAAGTCGTGCCCCCCGTGATCCTGCGATCCCATCACCGGGCTGCCGGCGACCCAGCGGTCCCGCACGAACAGAACCGTTGAGCAGCGCCGGGGCATCGCGAGGCGCGCCGGAGCACGAGTGCATCCGCGACAAGCCTGCCACGCCGATCCGCCACGGAGGCGTGGGGGCGCGTCGGCGCGGCTGAGCTGCCCCGGCCCGCCTCCGCCTCTGGGGTCTGCAACCTCTG
>VXUA01000077.1 GCA_009837185.1 Gammaproteobacteria bacterium
CGCCTAACTTCTTGGGGTACAAGGGGGATAAACGCTCTGATTCGGCTCGTCTCAAGGTCATGCAGTTCCAGGACAATCCTAAAAGCAGACCCTCGCCGATTCCACTCGAAAACTGTCCGTGGTGCGGAACGCGTTTTGAGCCGAACTCGTTTTCTCTTGAGCCTAATACAGACAGACCACAGAATCTGCGTATCGTCTGCGCGTACTTTGAGTGCGATTTCTCGGGAGAGCGAGCGCTTCCCATCGTCGCTGTTGACGAGCCACTTTACCTGCGGCTTCCGGACTTTTTGATCGCCACGGTTGATAAGATTGCGTCGCTCCCGTGGGTTGGGCTATCGGGAGTGCTTCTCGGCGGGGCAGATCGCCACGACATCGAAGGATTCTATGGTGCTGCGGAACCCGGTAAGGGGAAGCCGCTCGAAGCGCCCCTTGCTCCCCCGGATCTGATCGTCCAAGATGAGCTACACCTGATCTCGGGGCCGCTTGGTACGATGGTAGGACTCTACGAATCGGCGATTGAGGCGTTGTGCGTCCGAGGTCTTAACGGCCATCCCGTGCGGCCTAAAATCGTCGCTTCGACCGCCACCGTGCGTCGTGCCCAAGATCAGATACACGCCCTCTTCGGAAGATCCCTAACCCAAGTGTTCCCTCCGCCTGGACCCGACCAGCGCGATTCCTTCTTTGCCCACATCGTTCCGGCTGACAAAAAACCTGCTCGGCGTTATCTCGGCATCGCATCGCCCGGACGGAATCCCAAAGTGCTGATGCGCCGGGTGCTGCTGGCGCTCATGGGTGCTGCCCAGCGGGCTTGGCTGGACGCTGGGGGAAGAGAAAACCAAGAGAATCCTACAGATCCGTACATGACTGTACTCGCTTATTTCAATAGTCTGAAAGAATTGGGTGGGGCGCGGCGGATCATTGAGGAGGAGGTCCAGAATACGCTCAAGGAGTACGGGACTCGGCGACGAATTGGCGAGGAGCGAGGGCTTTTTCGCAATCGTCGGACATTCTCCGAGGTGGTGGAGCTGACCTCGCGCGTTCCCACCGACAAGGTAGCTGAGGCGAGGCGGCGACTCGGGCTCCAGTTTCACGAAAGACAGCGCGTTGACTGCGCGATTGCAACGAACATGATCTCCGTCGGCCTCGACATACAGCGCTTGGGGCTGATGGTGGTTCTAGGCCAGCCCAAAGCCCACGCTGAGTACATCCAAGCGACGAGCCGGGTCGGCCGCGACGATGAGCGACCGGGGCTTGTGCTAACACTACTAAACGTCCACAAGCCACGTGACCGCTCCCACTACGAGCGCTTCCGGCACTACCACGAAACCTTTTATAGGTCGGTAGAAGTGGGGAGCGTAACGCCGTTTGCAGCCCGTGCGCTCGACCGGGGGTTCGCCGGGGCGCTCGTGGCCTTGTCCCGTCATGCTGAGGCAATGCTGACTCCGGCGGAGGGCGCAGAGCGGATTGCAGAGGTACGGGCTACACTTGAACGACTTCTTCTCAACGCATTTCTCGAGCGCGTCCGCGAGCAGCCCTTAAACGAAGAGGAGCGGGAAGAACGGCTGCGTAGTATCCAGAATCGCGTCGGCGACCTGCTCGATTCGTGGTGCAAAATATTCGGCGACTACTCCTCGGTGGGAGCTGAACTGCAATACCAGAAGTATGAACTTGAGAGGCCTCGTCCACTGCTGCGGGACATGCTGGATACGGAATTTGAGTCAGAACATCACCGGAAGTTTCGCGCCAATCGATCACTCCGAGATGTAGAGCCTGAAGTGAACCTGTTCTTGGAGGACTTAGCTTCATGAATACTAGGGCTAAAGGCCATGGTCAGATTCGCCGCAGCCAAGTGATTACTACCTACGGGCCGGGGGCGTTGATTGATCTACCGAAGCACTCGGCGATAGTTGGCGGCTTGGACAAGTGGCCGAGCGAGAGCAAACTCGAAGAGATCGACGAGCCGAGGCTCTCGCGCAAGCTGCAAATGGTGCTAGGAGGCGGTAGCTTGCCGCGCCTATACGCACCACCTGCCCCTTCAAATGTCCCCGGCGAAGTGATTGGAATAGGTGGTTGGCGTTTTCCAGAGTGGTTCGTCGTTCTGGAGGCTCCAGCGGCTGGAGAGCGCCAGCGCTCCCGGCGGTTGGTCCATCGCAAGGAACTTGAAAGAGGGCGATTTGAAGGCAAGGATGTCGTGGCCACTCGCTTCGTGCGTGCTTGCCCCAAGGGGCACGTAGATGACATCGACTGGTACGCTTTCGTACATGGTCCCGAAAACAACTGCCGTCGTCAGCTCTGGCTTGATGAATCTGGAACGAGTGGCGATTTGTCCGATCTCACAGTGCGCTGTGAGTGCGGGCAAAAGCGCGGTATGGCCGAAGCAAAGGATATCGGAGCGAAACCGTTGGGAACCTGCCAAGGTACGCGTCCATGGTTAGGTAGACACGCAAACGAATCTTGCGATCAGCCGAACCGTTTGCTGATACGGACCGCCTCGAACGCCTACTTCCCCCAAGTAATGAGCGTCTTGTCGCTTCCGGACCGTGGAGGCGAAATCGAAAATGCGGTATCGGAACTATGGGATGATCTACAGATCGTAAATGACTCTACAGGTCTCGAATTTATGAAGCAAAAGCCGAAGGTGGCCGAAGGACTGGCCCCCTTCAGCGATGATGAAGTCATTAAGGCAATTGAGCAAAGGAAGCGTGGCCCCATCAGCGAACGACCGGTAAAGCAGGTCGAACTGGAGGCGCTGATGGCAGTCCCCGAGGGGTTCGGCGATGACATACCGATCGACCCGGATTTCCATGCACGGAGGCTGCCGGATCGCGTTTGGCGTCGTTCTGACC
>VXUA01000051.1 GCA_009837185.1 Gammaproteobacteria bacterium
GGCACTGCAGAAGAGCGTAGTCATGCTTGCGATAGCGTTTGTTGCGATGGCACCAGCCGCACGTGTAGGTCATGTCGGTCGCTTGCGGCACGACCTCGCCCTCATAGCGCCACATGTCCAAGTCCACCGCGCCGCGGATCGCACACCTTGATGGACTCGTCCTCAGTGCTGCAGTTCCGATAGCGTCCTGGCATGAATTCCGGCTCTCTCAACCGTTCGGTGGTGTTTATGTAATTATACAGATACTGTAAAACTACATGCACAGAGAGGCGATTTAAGCGGTGGTTGCTCAGGGATGATGTAGGAGTCGGCTAGAAGGCGGGGTTTTACACCTGGATGGCACGCATTGCGACCGGTGTAGGTTTGGAGCTACGACCATCGGAGAGTTGCAAAATTCAAGATTGTGAAAATAGAGATTGACGTTTTAGCTCTGCTTCAATCGTTCGCTCTTAGCGCGGTACTTGGTGTAGTGATCTGGTGTGGAGTTTGGTATCAAACAGGGAGGTTTTGGGCATCGCTTGGCACTGGTGCGTTTCTGTGCTTGATCGCACGTGCGGTTTCTATAGCCAACGCTAAAAAAATGCCCCGATCGACGCGGGGCATAATGATAGATTTAAGTCGCTTACTCGTACACGCCTAGTTCCAAAGCCACCTGTTCGAACTTGTCCAACGCGCGATGCACTGGCGCGATATTAAGCTCACTCTGGCGCAGTTCGTGGACGATCTCTTTACAGCTTTTGAGTTCTGGGAGCTCGTCATCTTCGTAGTGAATATCGGGGGAGTAGGGCGGCTCACACAAATGGCGTGCCACCCATTCCCAATCAAACTCGATCTCGTCGCGGGGATCGGGTCTGCGCGCGCTAGCCAGCGCTAGCATCTTGAACGTGTGTCGAAAATGCTCAGCGCTAGGCTCCGGCTTCCCTCTAAACTCATACCAGTCCTCGCTGTCCAACAACCAAGAAAAACGACCGTATCCGGCACCCGATTCAATGTGGCGCCGAGAGACAGGTTGCGTGATTCCTGCCGCATCGTCGCCGAGACGGGCCGCGTATTCGATAAGGTTAGCAGAAAACATTGATTTTCTACCGTAAAGCACTTCCGTCATATCTCTGTCTTCCGGGTCCGCTAACGCCCAAAGCCACTCTGTGAGTTCTGGGTATCGGTCTGCGGTAAGCCTTAATTCAGGCGCGAACGTATCACACTTTTCTTCGATCCAAGACTCTGCCAATTCGTGCTTCCACTCCGTTATGCTTTGTACCAGTGTTGGATTCTCTACGTACACTTCGCGCGGACGAATTCCTCCAGAATAGCAATATCGATTAAACATCGCGTAGTTCATAAACGCATCGGCAGAGCAAGATTCCTTCAACTCCCAGTTGGTTTCGTCTCGTTGCAATAAACACTCAGGGCGCGACAGCGCGTCTTGCACGCGGGCTAAATCACCAGCAGGGTCCGCAAAAATACGCTCAAAGGTTAAAGGCTTCTCTAACACGACGAACGCGAACGAAGTCGCTTCGGTGGTGTAGCTCCAAAGATAGGGGTTGAGGGCGTTCATGCGCGTCTCCAAAGCAGTCCGACATTCTTCGGACTCGAGAGCCTGAGGAGGTTCATTATCTAAGAAGTCTCCGTTTTCCCAATACGATGGAAACTCACTCAAGCCACACGCCTCTTCAACCGAACCCGGTGGGAACTCTAGATCGGGTAGATTTGGCGGCTCGTCGACCACAGCAACAATGGGCGCAATCGTGGATCGTGAAGAGGTGCCGACACTCAGTTCCTTTGGTTTATTGACCGCGCTAGGAGCTTCAGTTTGAGTGCGGTTATTCGCATTTAAAAGCACGAAACAAACTGCAGTAACCACGCCTAATCCGAGACCGCCAATCAAGCCCCACAACCAACGTGATTTGCGCAGGTTCTGGTTCATGGTTTTTTATCCTTTTCAGTACATCCTAAGTCCGCACCAGAGTCGTAACCGCCGTTGAATTTGATTGGCGGCAAGATCTCGTCGAACCAATCCGCTATCTCTGCCATCTCCTTTTTTTCGTCTATTACTACTTTTCCGTTTTTGACTTCATAGATTAAGGTGCCAGCCGCCTCCTTTACCTCTAGTTCTTGATATCACTTTTTCTTTTTCGCAAACTTGCTGTTTTCTTTGAGATTGCAGTCTTTATCCCTCCATTTATTGATGGTGTCTGTATCGTACATCTCGATCGGTGGTTCATTGTTACTATGAAGTTGTTTGTACCAGATGTAAGCGTAAACATTAGCCTGCAGTTGTAGGTTGTATTTCTCGTAAGGCCGTGGATTTTTCCAGGTGTCATCAGCGAGCATGGAGTTGTGGCCTTGGATGGTATGAGCCATTTCATCGAGCCCTACGTTTGAAGATAAATTTTCAAAGCTCATATTTCGATAGCTGAATTTTTTTACCTTATCGTTGATCGAGTTAGTGTACAAAACGACCGACTTATCGTATTTCTCTTGACCAGTGATATAAGTAGTTGCTCCCAAAAGACCTCGCCTTTTAAGACTGGCTCCCCACCTATAGTCCGTCTTTTTAAATGTCAGATTATTCAATCCCATTTTCACAAAGCACCCTAGGTTTTCTAGCTCGTCCTCATCTAGTATTTCCGTTACACCTTTAAGATTTTTACCAAGATCTTCTAACTTGTTCACTAAACAATTCTTGAGTTCCTGGGCGTCTTGACTGTCGAACTCCACTTCTGTTTTCTTCTTTGCTGGGGGCTTTTCACCACCGCCGCCACCACCAGGAGGTGGGTCTGCAGGGATGATCTTCGGTCTAGGTTTAACGACACGAACTTCTGGTAGTTT
>VXUA01000049.1 GCA_009837185.1 Gammaproteobacteria bacterium
GTACGTATTACTATTACTAATATGGCCAAGCAGTTCTTTCATGGTTTTTTGTTACAAACCAACTATCGAATCGAAAGTGATAAAACTGTGCTCTATCTTTACGGACGCCTAGAGAATGGCCAGTCGTTTCTAATACGAGAATCACGTCCCCAACCTCACTTCGTAATACGGGACAAAGATATTGGCCATCCCGAGTTGCGAGGAAGAAGAATTGAGAGTTCGGAATACCTAACGTTGGATGGACATCCAGCAGCCAAAGCGCTGTTTCAAACACCAAGAGATATGCTCTCAGTCAGGGATCGCTTGCACCATCAGCAAATACCAACCTATGAAGCAGATTTGCGTTTCTCCGATGCATATTTAATCCGCAACAACATCCGCGGTGGTATTGAAGTTTCAGGTATTCCAGAATTCAATGACCCACTGGTTGACGTCGTATTCAATGACCCCGAAATTCGACCCGCGAAGATCGATTTTCAGCCAACAGTGCTATCTTTCGATATAGAAACTGATCCGTCAGCGCGTACATTGCTTGCGGTTTCAATGTATGGACCGACCACCGATGAAATCATCGTCGTGGATCCGAAGAATCGTCAGATGCCAGAACGAACAGTCGGCGTTGATTCGGCGGTGGAAGCAATTCAGTTGTTTATCGAACGGGTGCGCGATCTGGACCCCGATGTACTCTTAGGTTGGAATGTGATCGACTTTGACCTTGCGGTTTTGCTTCGGATCGCCAAGCGAAATCGCTTGAGTCTGCGATTAGGTAGATCTAATGCCGACGTGAGAATTCTGTCTGCGCGTGGTTTCTTCGGGTCTAGCCGTGCGGTGATTCAAGGTCGGATCGTACTTGATGGTATCGGCCTGATTCGCGGTGCTTTTATTCCCTTCTCGGAACACAATCTTGACGCGGTTGCCCGAGAGGTTCTGGGGGAGGGCAAAGCTGTCATTGAAAAGGTACACGATCGTGCCGGTGAAATTCTCACAAGGTACCATGAAGGCTTAGAAGGCTTTGTCGAATACTCGAGAGCTGATGCAAGGCTTGCTTATCAGATTATCGAGAAATTGAATCTAATTTCGCTTGCTGTCAAACGTAGTAAGCTCACAGGAATGGCACTAGATCGCGTCGCAAGTAGTATCGCAGCTTTTGATTTTGTGTACCTCTCACAGTTAGAACAGAGGAAAATCCGCGCGCCGTCGATGTTGACAGACAGAGAACACTATCGCAACCGGCATTCTGGAGCATTGGTACTAGAACCAAAACCTGGGTATTACCGAAACGTGTGGGCGTTCGACTATCGGAGTCTCTACCCTAGCATCATTCGAACCTTCAATATTGACCCCTTAACTCTGTCCAGCGACCATGAATCCGAGGATGTCATTCGTACCACCAACGATGCTTGCTATCGACGCGACCCCGCGATCTTACCTACTTTCCTAGATAAACTCTTTGCCGAACGGGAGCAAGCAAAAGCGGCGGACGATAGGATCTCAAGTCAAGCTATCAAGATTCTTATGAATTCGTTTTATGGAGTGCTTGCGACACCACTCAGTCGTTTCCACAACCCAGAAATGGCAAATTCGGTAACCTCATTAGGACGGCATTTTCTACGTTTCGTGAAATCATGGTTTGAAGATCACGGATATGCGGTACTCTACGGCGATACAGATAGTGTGTTTGTCGAGTCTGACATCACCGACCCTGACAGAGCCTTTCAAGATGGGGATCAATTACGCAAAGAGTTTAACACAGATCTAACGTCATACATTCGTCGCGAATGGCAGCTTACCAACAAACTCGAATTAGAGCTCGAACATCTCTACACCAAATTTTTCTTACAACACATGCGACGTTCAAAGAGCGGTTCCCGGAAACGTTATGTTGGCTTCGATTACCAATCTCAGCAGATCGTGTTTGTAGGTCTTGAATCTGTGCGTCGGGACTGGACCGCGCTCGCGAAGGACCTACAACGTGAGATGTTTCGGAGATTATTTGACGAGGAATCAGTTGAGGAGTATCTAAGTACGTACATTTCTGAGTTGCGCGCTGGAACGTTAGACGAAAAGCTCGTGTATAGAAAACGCTTACGTAAACCACTTCACGAGTACCGAAAGGTGAGTCCCCCTTATGTCGTAGCTGGTCGAAAATTGGAGTCCCCTAGCAGGGTCATCGAGTATGTCATGACCACCGATGGTCCTGAACCGGTAGAAATACTGACTCATGACCCAGATCACGAACACTACGTGCAGAAACAGATACAACCAGTAGTGAAACCGATTCTTGACGTCTTGGGATTAGACTTTCAACAAATCGCGATGCGGGACTACGAACCTGATGACCTGTTCCGATCAATTGGACACGAACAGACTGAGAGCATTGTCGAAGAAAGGTACGAGGATTAGATCGCGTTGATCAACATTCTTGCTTGCGAGAAAAACATTCGACGACGATATTGGCCATCCTCCCGGATCCCTTTAAACGGAGTCAAGAATAAGTCTCTTGTGTCATCTCGAAATTTCGTGAGTTTCGAATTCAGTCTTTCTACCAAGTCTGGAATGCTGCGAAAGTCGCCACTGATTCGCGTGATAAATCGAGACGACTCTTTAATTTCGTAATCGGAAATTTCGTCAACTCCACAAAATCGAATAGTTCGACCGCGCGTGTTGTCGAAAGAAATGAAACCGAGCGTACCCTGGGGATCATTAAATCGTATCTTTCGGTTCGTCGTCTCCTGTGGAATGTTGGCACGAAGAACATCGAGTTCCCCTATAAATTCTTCATCATAGAACACTTCGGTGGGTCGATCTTGAGAACCTGTGAAAAGAGCTAAACAGACTGGGTTTTCGGTTTCTGCAAACATTAGTCGATGCAACAAGATATACGTACTCAACCGTTCCTGGAACAGCCCGCTTTGCAAAAAACTCGCTGGAATGAGTGCTGCTACAAACTCACAGTGATTCAGACACAATTCCAAACAATACTTGTAAACGTCATCGTATTCGCAAGCAGGATATGGTAGTCTTCGTCGTGTCGCTGAATTCCGAGCAAGCCAAGGCGGATTAGTCACGCACACGTTATATTCCTTTGGAAAAGATTCCATGGTATTGCGTTCGACTACGGCATTGTGTGCGGGTGTGATGTCATATGAAGCAAATGCATTACACAATCCGGTTGCTTGAAGAGACTCAATGATGTGGTTCGCTCCAGCAAAAGGTTCTAATACCTGTTTGTTCCGTAGATTCGCTTCTTCAGCCCACTCTTTGAATGCCGTGAGTTCAAATGGGTTCTGACTTACCGTGAAAAACTGTCCAAGTGTGCGTTTGGTATTAGTCATAGGAACGGTACAAGTTTTTGGTAGATGTTCGAGAGGAACAGACTCTATATTCGAGACCTTTTTTCAGGATTGAGATAATTAACTGTTATTAGCTGTTTCAACGAATAAACAGAGAAATTTGAAACGGTTCGTTACTGCGTAATATTTGGTGTTAGTGTTGAAACTAGTAATTGTATGTTGTTCCAGTTATTGGTAGAATTGTGAACATCCCCTCCAAACTAACACTTGTGTGGGAGTGGCCACTGCGGTTGTGGCACTGGGCTGTCGCAATCTCGGTGACTGTTGCCCTGTTAACTGGACTAGTCCCACAGTTGGATTACTTTAGCATACATCGCATCGCTGGGATATCGGTCGTGGCGTTGATCGTGTTTCGGCTTTTGTGGGGAGTGTTTGGCGGTACCTACGCAAGATTTAAAAATTACTGGACTACACCGAAAGCGTTTATACATCATTTCACTGGGAAAGCCGAGCCCCGCGCCCACACTTCCCCAAGCGTGTTACTTACGCTCGCTGTATTACTCACGTTAACACTGCAATCTGTAGCTGGTTTGTTTACTAGTGACGACGTGTTTTACGAGGGACCGTTAGTACAGTTTGCTGAAGACGAGATCGTTGAAACCGCCACCGATCTACATCACCAAGTGTGGAAGTTCATTCTCGCGCTGATCGCCATCCACCTTAGTGCGCACATTGTCTATTTGTGCTTTTTGCGTAGTAGGATCCCGTTGTCTATGTTCACCGGCCGTAAGTTCACCGAAGACCCAGACACGACATGGTCAGTCTGGGGGGCGACGATAGCTTTTGCTGTCGCGGTAGCAGTGTTTTTAATTTTGTTGTACTACTCGCGATAGGGTCTATGACAATCACGACATGCGTTTCCTACGACACGCACCGCATCCATGATCGCATCTTTATCGTCCTCGGCAACTTTTTCTTTTAAACTACTCATTGCTCCCTTGAAGTTGCTTACTACTTTAAGGAACTTCATCTCTTCGTCTTCGTCCCAGATCCGGTCTAAGGCTTCGCCACCCTCAGATCCTTCGGCAAACAAATCCGGCATTATTTCAGCGTAATCGACTAGCGCATTGACGTGCATCGACAAGTGACTCTCGTACGGAATATCACCATCTAAGATTTGCCGAATCGATTGAAAGTGTATTTCAACAGCTTCCATGCTATGGTGGCGGTAATCAACAATCTTTTCATTTGCTACTACCGCGGTGGCGATCAGCAGAATTACGAGTATCGTACCGACGATGTTCGTCTTTTTGTTCATGGGTAGTTCCTCAAACTAGTTGTGGTATAAATTTAGAACGTTATGTAAGTTTCGTGCTCGAACTACGCACATACTTCGTCGCAAAGCGCTTCAAAATGAGTTACCCGGTCTTCCAGGGCGTTTACTGTATCCTGCCAAAACTCAGTCGTGGTTAAATCCCCATCTAAGTGTTCGTGTGCCAAGTCTTCTGCGGACATTCGACCGGTATCGCGTAAGAGACCTGAATAGCGACTAAAAAACTCATTGCCCATCGAACCACGACGCTGATAAATGCTCTGGCTAAAGAGATAGCCAAAGAGATAGGGGAAGTTGTAAAAACTGATTCCGGAGATGAAAAAGTGCAATTTGCTGATCCAAAAAAGCTCATCCGGTTCAGACAAAGCATCCCCATACCAAGACGTCCAAGCATCAGACATGAGGGTCCGCAACTCGGCAGGCAACAAGGGTCGTGCTTCACGCGCCTCATAGAAATTCTTTTCAAACTCAAACCGAGTCGGTATGTTGAGCAAGAACGACACTATCGCTGACATTTCTTCCCAAGCAACAGATAAGGCCTGTTGCGGGGTGGTCGCCGTTTGCAATACCGCATCGCGCACCAACGTTTCACCGAAAGTACTGGCTGTTTCTGCCAAAGACATGCCATAAGATCTCTGGGCGTCTGGAAGATCCTTCATGACCCAATGATGGAACGCATGCCCTAATTCATGAGCAAGTACCGTAATATCGGACATTGACCCGCCATACGTCATGTAAACACGTGGTGTCTTGCTTTTCGCGAACGAAGTACAGTACGCACCGGGACGCTTATGCGGGCCGATTGTTCCTTCGATCCATTGTTTGGATGCCATCATGTCCACAAATTCTCCCATGGAGGAATCAACTTCGCCGTACGCTTGCGAAATTACCTCTAGTCCCTTGGCGAACGGGAAACTCGATTCAGCGCTTGGCATGACCGGCGCAGGTGCTCGGTTATCCCACGGTCCGTACCGACTCTTTCCGTAGGCGCGCGCCATCGCTTTAGCCGCACGTCGAGCCATAGGTTTGGATTCAGCTGCGACTTGCATGATCGCATCTAGCGTCTGCCGTTCAATATGACTTGCATGTGCCGGTGTATCGAGAAAGTGCACCGTTTCTACGCGAGATCTACGTTTGCACATTTCCAACCGCCATCCTGCTAGTGCATTGATCGCGGCTGCACAAGAATCTTCATGATCCGTCCACGCCCTGTTTATAGCTTGCCAAGCATCCTCGCGAGTACGATCACTAGTAGATTGCATTAACGCAGCTGCTTCTGCAATCCCTACCTCTCGTTGCTCATTATCGGCCGCAACGAGACAGCGGAGTTTCCCAGAAAGTTCCGTGTAGAGTCTTCCCCATGCATGGATGCCATCTTGGCTCAGCGCGCTGACCAAATTCTCCTCGTTCAAACTTAACAACTCATGCCGCCGTTTTCGAGAATGATTGACCGCCCACGCAGATTCAGAAACTGGTGGTTCTGCAAGGTACGATGCAATCACGTCGTCGTCCGATAAATCCAAAAACAACCGACTTGGTTGCATCAGTTCACTGAAACGTACGCGGTATTTAGTAAGTCTCCCAGAAAGTAGCTTTGCTTCCTGATGATTACTTTCTACAGACAGCACACAACTCGCGTAGGTACTCGGATTAGCTAGATACTTGCGCGCGTCGTTCGCAAGCACGTAAATGTCTCGGGCAGTTGCAACCGCAAGATCTCTGCTAGCAGAATCAAGTGGTTCAGTGGAAGTGATAAGCGGCGTGAGAGTGTCGTTCTTTTCTTCGATTTGATCGAGAAGAGTAGTCAGTGTAGCTAGGTCGGCGTCAATCGCCGGATCGGTTGGTGATAAATACTCCGTCGACAAATCCCATGAAGGACCGGCTACATTGGTCATAAATCTCTCCTTTTCTTTTTTATTTTTGCGAGCAAACTACTGTGCTCGAACAATTATAGAAGTACGCGGATGTGGGACTTCACAAAACAAATTGGTAGCTAAATTGGTCAGAAGGAACCCGTTTGTACGTTGTCAATAGCCATACCCTGCTGCTAAAAAATTTCGCAAAACTCCCAAGTTTGCTAATATTCTTTATTTAACAAGCCGTTTTTCGATTGTCTTGGTTTCGCGACCAAGACAAAAACAATTCAACTAACCGGAGAAATTTAAGAAAGTCATGATGAAAAATTTCCTCAGAGGCGCGACATTCTTCACCGTTTGTCTCGGCCTACTTGTACCCGCGTTAGCGCAGGACGAAAACGAAGAGTCTTCGCACGAAATAGAAGAAGTAACTGTCACCGCGCAGCGAGTGGAAGAGAATATTCAGGACGTGCCAATCAGTGTCAGTGCTTTCGGTAGTGACGCACTAGATAAGCAGCAGGTGATCACACCCTCGGATATTCAGATGAACACCCCAAATGTGTCCTATACAGCTGCCAATTTTGGAGGGTCCAGTTTTAGCATACGTGGCATTGGCAGTTTAATCACCGGGAGTGCCGCGGAGCCTGGAGTATCCGCACACGTCAACGAAATCCCTGTGTCGTCGAACTTGAACACAGTTGAGTTTTTCGACATGGAAAGGGTCGAAATCTTGCGCGGTCCTCAAGGAACCTTGTTTGGTAAGAATGCAACTGGGGGTGCAATTAACTTTGTAACCAAGAAACCCGTATACGGTGACTTTGATGCCTACCTGAATACGGAACTCGGCACCGACGCGCATACCCGGTTTACCGCGATGCTCAATCTTCCTATTGAAGATCGTTTTGCCGCACGGGTCGCTTTGATGCACTTAACCCGCGATGGCTATACGGAAAATCTAGCCGGTGTGCATGGCATTCCGAGAGTAGACGATAGTATCGACGGTCGGAACGAGTGGACAGCGCGCATCACTCTCTCTTGGGATCTTAACGAATCTGCTTCAGCCTGGTTTTTAGTCAGTATGAAACGCGAAGATAGCGATCGCGTCCGCATTAGTAACCAGGTGTGTGAAAGAAATAATCTGCCTACTACTGGTTGTACTCCGAATGGGTTTGGTTTTGACAATCCCTACTTGAGCGGTACCACGTTTGGAATCTTTGGCGGTGCGATTGGTGCACTTCCGCTAGGCGCATCCGGGGACGACGGTCTGGCTCAGTACAAGTACCCTCGACCTGCTGGTCTAGATTTACGTACAGTACATACCGACGTAGAGCCCATCTTCGTGGAGAACGAAGATTTCTTCGCGCTGGGCATCAACTACGTGTGGATGGACCTTGAGTTCGAAATCCTCGCGTCCTTAAGCGAATCTGACGGTTATTCACAGCAAGACTACCTTTTCGACGTTGGACCAACTTTGCAACCTACGCCGCTCAATCCGTCAGGAATTTGGCCGACCTCTGCACCGGTTACAGGTGACACAGGGGATAACTTTACCAGTCGAATGTGCAACATTTTTGGTGGAACGGCCGGAGTTTTCGGTGGTTGCATCTACACCGGTGTTGACCCAACCGTGTTCTTTACTTTTGATCACTCTTCAGGCGTTTCGACTGATTGGGTGTTTGAAGGGAAGGTGAGCGGTTCCATTGATGAGAACATGAGTTACCTCTTAGGCGCAATATCTCACAATCGCGAACGCGCTACTGACTACATGATCTTCAGCAACACCTTAGACGCTGTTTCTCTTTATGGAGCGGCCGGATTGGGGTTGCCGCCTTTATATCCCGGCCTCTTCATAAACTCTTCTGCTCCTGAGGGAGGACGTGGTAGGAATGATGAGGGTACTGCCGTCTATGGAGAGTTTTATTATGACATGACCGATACGACACAGTTGACCATCGGTCTGCGATACAACGAAGACACCAGGACCACAGATGACACCAGCATCTTGCTCAACGCAATAAACCATGTGCCATTGTTGCAAGCGAGTGTATATCCAGGTGTTCGCGCTCATGTAGCTGGGGTTCTGGGCGTACCCGTGGAATTTGTACCGTTAGAAACTGCTTTGCAAGCAGCTTACGCGGCAGGTCTACTGCATCCTAGTCACCTGATTAACGTAAACGCTGCATCCCGAATCTTCTGGTCTCGTACATCCAATTTACTCCTTGGACCCTTTGCAAGCGGGCCACCAGAGGTTGCACTAGCCCTCTACTACGGCGTTTCGCAAGAAGAGATAGACGCTGCGTTGTTGACAGCTGCGTACAGTCCAGAACGAGTCGCGATTAGCCAACGAGTGCCGATAGCACCCGCATTCGGCGAAGCACGTGGTCTTACCAATAGCCCTGACAGCGGTTCCTGGACGGCATTAACTGGGCGCGTGGCTCTGGATATTAGACTTAATGAAGATGTAATGATTTACGGCTCACTTAGCAGCGGATATAAACCTGGCGGAATGAACGCAGCGATCCCCCAACAATTCCAAGGTGCCAGTGGCTTTACGTTCGATCGTGAAGACGTCACGGCGATAGAAGTCGGCACCAAGAGTTACTGGTTCGACCAACGCCTCAATTTAAACGGGTCGTTCTTTACCTATCAATACGAAGGACTACAGGTAACGCGGATCAAGAACAACTCTGCAATCAATGAAAATATTGATGCCAATATCTGGGGCTTTGAAGCAGAGGGTTGGCTCACATTCGATGAATGGCCAAATCTCATGCTTGATTACGCCTACAGCTACTTGAACACCGCCGTCGACGGATCAATGTCGCTCGATCCTTTGAATCGTACAGCTGGAAATGACGATTGGGTTCTGCTGAACAACATAGATCCAGGGGTTTTGACGGGAATTAACTTCATCGCGCGTAAAGCACATATCACCAATGACGTTGTCGCCGCGGCGTTAGCGCGAGGCGCGACTGCGGATCTACGTAACGGATTGTCCGCGGTATCGGTGTCGTATCCGGTGAACGAATTTGGGGTGTCTATTCCCGCATATTTCTCAAGAGCGTTTCTTAATACTCTAGGTGTTGAAACCCTTGACGGGTTACCGTCAGACCTCGACGGAAACTCGTTACCGAACTCCCCGGAACACACCTTCAAGATTGGCTTGACGTACAGTACTGATTCACCTCTTCCCATGCTTGACGGGACGCTGTCTCTAAGATGGGACTATTACTGGCAAAGTGAGTCTTACAGTCGAGAATTTAACACCCCTGGCGACGAAATTGATGCATGGACACAAATGAACGTTAGTGCAACTTTTGAGAGCCGAAACGGACGTGTTATTCTGAAAGGATGGGTTCGAAACTTAGAAGACAACGACAACGTTACCGGGATGTACCTAACCTCAGATTCGTCAGGATTTTTCCGCAACTACTTCCTGACTGAGCCACGTGTCGCGGGTCTGTCTTTCCGTTATTCTGTGAAGTAAGTTTTTTCTAGTCCGAATTTAGTTCGAGTTAATGCTCTTACCACGCTCTGAAGTGGTAAGAGCATTTTCTTTGCTCGCCACTGACAGGGAGGGAGACCGCATAACTCCCCACAGAGATCTCAACTAACGATGTTTTCTGCCAAAAACTTCTTGAAGCTCGCACTCGCTGCCACTGTGATCATTTGTATCGCATTGTTCTTTTTCTTACCGCTAAACGAATATCTCTCGTTTGAATATTTTCAGCGTCAAAGAAGTGCCATCATCGACCTGTATCTAGCGCATCCAACTCTGTTTATTGCGACGTACATAGCCATTTATGTGGTATTGACGGGCCTCTCAATTCCTAGTGCAACCCTACTAACTTTGATTGGCGGCGCGGTCTTTGGAGTCGCTACTGGAACTGTCGTGGTTTTGAGCGCAAGTACTTTAGGCGCTGTCTGTGCCTTTATATTGGCTCGCTATGTCTTACGAGACTACGTTCAAGAAAAGTTCAGCAATTACTTAGGCCGAATTAACCGTGGGGTGGCGGAAGAAGGCGCGTTCTATCTATTTGGTCTCCGGGTAGTCCCAGTCGTGCCCTACTTTGTAGTCAATTTTGTGATGGCTCTGACACCGATTCGCTTATGGACCTATTACTGGGTCACGCAACTAGGTATGCTGCCGGGAACGGTTTTGTATGTCAATTCCGGGCAACAGTTAGGTAAGTTAGAGTCTGCTTCTGGAATCCTCTCTTGGACTCTCATACTTTCGCTCGTTGCACTCGGACTGTTTCCGCTAGTTGCAAAAAAACTGGTCGACTTTGCACGAGTTCGTATTAGAAGCGATAGAGATTGAATGTGCTAAGTTAAACCGTGAACCTCAATTTAGACTAAGCAAACACAAGATACGTTTCCGGGTACGCGTGAGAACAGGTAGGTTCGTCCGTCCTCTCTAGTTACCTCTTTGTCTTAGGATGTCTATGCACGTGGCTCGGTAGTCAAGATTTTGAGAATTTTCAAAGTTCCGAAACTATCTTCGTCTCGTGAGGAGTCAGGTCGGTCTACCTAGAACCTCTTTTACTACAATGTAGTTCATGCGTGTTACCACGATGAAGATCGATAACACGCTCGTTCTGTTGATTGAATGAAATTGGAGGTAGATTGTGTTTAAAGAGTTCCTAAATGCCAGGTACTTAGCTTGGCACATTTTGATTGCGTTGGCGCTTGCTATTATTGTTGCAGCTCTTATACGTTGGAGAATTTCGAATGCCGAAACCCTAACGACCATCACTAGTTGGATCGGTATTTTCGGTACATTGTTTATCAATGCCCTCAAGATGGTGGTGGTCCCGCTTGTGTTCGCCGCGATTGCGGTTGGGGTGGCTGGCATGGCTAGTCAAAAATCCTTTGGAAGAATCGGGAGCAAAACTATTGCACTCTACCTCGTCACTGGGTTCATCGCTATTTTTACCGGACTAATCCTGGTTAATGTGATTCAGCCTGGGAATATGCAGATTGAACACGCACAGGCACTAGTCGACAGCATCGAAGGTACGGACGCGCAATCGAACATGGCTGCTCGAATCGAGGGACGTAGTTGGTGGGACTTAGTCCAGATAATCGTTCGTGCTGTACCGCCTAATATTTTTGACGCTTTAACGAACAACGGCGGATTGCTTGCGATCATCTTTGTCGCCGTGGTGTTCGGGTTCTTTACTACTAAACTTACAGGAGCGGTCCGGGAAACCATCGACAACTTGTGGCAAGGAATGTACGACGTGACAATTGCAGTCACGCTTTGGATCATCCGATTTGCCCCCATTGGGGTCTTTGCACTCGTCACCGTGATAATAGTAGGAACTGGCTTTAGCGCATTTAAACCTCTATTTTGGTTTGTCTTGACGGTACTGTTAGCACTAGCGCTTCACTTTTTTGTTTGGCTACCGTTAATGCAGGTGTTTCTTGCTCGAGTCAACCCGTTTAAGTATTACGGTAAGGTCGCAAAAGCACAACTGACCGCGTTTTCTACGGCGTCTTCTTCGGCAACGCTACCAGTTACGATTAAAAGCGCACAAGATGCTGGTGTTTCAAAACGAACTTCAAGTTTTGTTTTACCGCTCGGTGCAACAGTCAACATGGATGGCACCGCGCTCTATGAGTGCGTGGTCGTGATTTTTATCGCGCAGATATATTCCGTCGTTTCCGGTGTCGAGTTTGGGTTCATCGAACAACTTCTCGTAGTCTTACTAGCCCTAGTTACGTCCATCGGCGTTGCCGGGGTTCCAGCAGCCAGTCTCGTCGCCATAACCCTAATCTTGGGAGTCTTGGAATTACCTGCCGAGTGGCTCGCGATCATCCTAGCAGTTGATCGAATTCTTGACATGTGTCGTACCTCGACCAACGTCACCAGTGATCTCACGATTGCAGCAATCGTGGCTCGATCCGAAGGCGAAGAGCTCCCCGAAGTCAAAGCAGCGTAGACTGCATTTTCTCGTGCGGCATGGCTGAGTTCCATGTCGCACGAGTAACACACGCTATCCTGTCTGTGAACGAGTTCTTTCTCGTTTCATATCGTGGTGCATGCGTATGAAACCGATCCAAGAGATCACCCCGATCACCATACAAACCAAAAATAGCTGAGCTTTGATACCTGAAAAGTCGGGTAACCAAGCAACACCGGACCAGCCGACATAGAGTCCAATACCTAGCACTCCCGCTATTGCTCCGCGAATTCCCGTGAGAGTCACATGCACTGACATGTAGTCTGATAGTTTGTCTAGAGGTGCAAAGTCATTGTGTCCAAGCTGCCAGCCTAGCGATCCACCACTTCGCGCAACACCTTTGACCGATCCAGCTATGCCCAACAGAATAAAACTCTGAAACATCGCTCCTAACCAAACTAAGAGTTGCGACAGCACCCATACTCCGCTAATTCGAGTTCGAAAGTGGGTGATGTGAACGCGATCGAGATAACGCGCCCACAGGGGAATCGTCAGAGTGCTGAAGAAAAAGGGCAAGATATTTAAGATCGTGAGACTTACCGTATAGCTTGCCTGAAGTTCGCGCGACACTAGAAAAATTAGCGGGGCTTCAATGCTCAAGTTCGAGATTCCGTTCAAAAACTGATACGCCTGATAGCGTGCGAACCGCTTATCTTGTCGCAGAATCCGGAAAAATCGAAAGCGCGTTTTTGCCGTTCGAGCAACTTTGACAGAGTGCCGCTCACGAACGCGCTGACGACGTTCACCCGCAACGTGCACCCGAGCGAATGCCATTACACCGAACAGAGATATAAGCATGGCTACCCCGTAGATCCAACGAAATGTCATCGGATTGGCATCCAAAATCGGCGCGGCAGTAACAGTCGTAAGCACTATGACGAGGCTTGTTACCACTTGCAGTCGACCAGTGGTACGGGCTCGCACGTCTCGTGGGTAGTTCAAACTCCAAACCACGCTTCGAATAGTGATTACTCCCGCGGTAAGTGTCCGGGCGCAGACCACGCCAATGACAAGAAGCAGGCTTCCTACTGCGTTGAGTGGCGCTACTGCAACGACTAGTAAACATGTGACAACGAGAAATTGGAGAACTACGATTATCGGTACTTTGGGTCTTGCATTCGCCAATCTAGCCCAAAAGTAGCTGGACAGACTACCGAGAAACGGCGCGGATATGAGTATCGCGATTACGAATGCTGGAACTGCGTAAATCTTGTCGGCGATCACCCCAATGAACGTTCCTTCGAGCATCGCTAGGGCGACAGAATAGGTCAGATCAGTGACCTGTTCGTGTTTTAGACTGCGTTTCTGTTCCGGTTGTAGTTTGGGGCTACCGAAAATGCCGCCGAGCAATCCCAACGTTGCTAGATCGTTGAAACTTTGGTTAGGTCAAGCTTGGCTTTTTTTGCAAATCTCTTCGCCGTCGTACTTGGTTCGTTCTGAGTCTGTGCTAACGCAGAGAGCGCTGCAAACACAATCCAATCCGCAGATACCTCGAAGTAGTTCCGCAGAGCTTCGCGAGACTCAGACAGACCAAAGCCGTCCGTTCCTAGCACCACGTACTTGCCCGGAATCCAAGGTGCAATAAGCAATGGCAAGGCGCGCTGATAGTCGGTAGTCGCAATAAACACACCGGTTTCGCCGTGCAAGCACTCTTGTACATAAGGCATGCTTCGCGATTCGCCCACTTGCACCAATTCATCTCGTTCGGATTTGAGAGCTTGTCGATGGAGCTCGCCATAACTTGTTACACTCCAAACGCTCACTCGCTTCCCAAACTCCCGAAGCATCTTCGCCGCGTTTAACACTTCGGTCATTATTGCACCACTGCCGAAGAGGTTTACTTCGGCACCCTTTTCATACTCAAACGCGTACATACCTCGCAAAATACCATCTTCAGCACCCTCGGGCATCGGCGGCATGACATAATTCTGATTGGTTACGGTAAGGTAGTAGAACACTTCTTCGTGATCAACATACATCCGCCGTACACCGTTTTGGAAGATTACGGCAAGTTCATACGCAAACGCTGGATCGTAGCTTACTAGGTTGGGTATTGTTGCTGCCACTACGTGAGAGTGGCCATCCTGGTGTTGGACTCCTTCTCCATTTAGGGTAGTTCGACCCGACGTAGCGCCAATCAAAAACCCTTTGCACATCATGTCGCCACCGGCCCACACTAGATCACCAACTCTCTGAAAACCAAAAATAGAGTAGAACAAGTAAATCGGAATCATCGGGATACCGTAGGTCGCGTAAGCCGTACCCGCAGCTAAGAACGCGGCCATCGCACTGACTTCACAGATACCTTCCTGCAAAATTTGTCCATCGCTTGCTTCCCGGTAGGGAGCGATAGTGCCGGCGTCCACTGGCGTATATCGTTGTCCATCAGGCGAATAAATGCCCACTTGAGCGATCAAACCATCCATACCAAACGTTCTGGCTTCGTCTGGAATAATGGGAACTAGATATGGGGCAATAGTCTTTTCTCGCAATAGACGCTGCAATATACGTACCAACGCCATGGTGGTCGATAACTCGCGACCACGACTGCCTTCTAAGATGTCCTTGAAAAAATCCAAATCGGGTGGTTCTAACGAAACATAGTCCACCGTACGTTGCGGTAAATAACCACCTAGTTGTTTTCGCCTTTGTTTGAGGTATTGCATTTCCGCACTGTCTTCAGCAGGGCGGTAGAATGCCGCTTGGTTCTTCTCGTCGTCATCAAGAGGAATCCCGAGGCTTGAGGCAAACTCTGTTCGTTCCTTTCCGCTCAATTGTTTTTTCTGGTGAATAGTGTTTCGACCTTGTGACGCTAACCCTAAGCCATCTCCCTTGACTGTTTTCGCGAGGATTACACATGGTTTGTCTTGAACCGACATAGCCTGTTGGTAAGCTGCGTAGATCTTGTGGTGGTCATGTCCACCGCGTTTAAGCGACGTTAGTTCTTCGTCGGTAAGAGAACTGAAAAGTTGCTCAAGTTTCTTGTCGTCGCCGACCAAATGTTCGCGTGTTGTATCTCCTTGGGAAGCACTATAACGCTGAAAATCGCCGTCGACCAATTCCTCCAAACGAGATCGCAATACGCGAGTACGATCTTTGGCAAAGAGGGGGTCCCAATCGCTCCCCCAAATCACCTTAATAACGTGCCAACCCGCGCCATGGAACATTCTCTCTAGTTCCTGAATGATCTTGCCGTTACCACGTACTGGTCCATCAAGACGTTGCAAATTGCAGTTGACGACAAAGATTAAATTGTCGAGTTGTTCCCGTCCGGCTAAGTTGATCGTGCCTAACACTTCGGGTTCGTCTGCTTCACCGTCTCCAACAAACAACCAAATCTTGCTATCGCATGGTTCGCGCAATCCCCTTGCCTCTAAGTAGCGAAGGAAACGAGCTTGGTGAATTGCACAAGGAGTAGAGAGTCCCATACTGGCGGTTGGCATTTGCCAAAACTGAGGCATACGGCGGGGGTGGGGATAGGAAGGCAGACCACCACCAGGTTGTAATTCGCGCCGGAAATTTACCAAGTTCTCGGTCGTGAGTCGGCCTTCGAGCCATGCGCGCGCATAGACACCGGGCGAAGCATGAGCTTGTATGTGAACTTGATCCCCGTGGTCAGCACGAAAGAAGTGATTAAAACCTACTTCCATGAGTGTCGCAGCCGACAGATATGTACCGATGTGACCGCCCACACCGGTACCACTATCGTAAGCTTGAATCACCATCGCTGCCGCGTTCCAACGAATGATGTTCTCGATCTTCCGTTCTATTGCAATGTCGCCCGGATACTGTGGCTGAGCTGCGGGCGAGATGGAATTGATGTAAGGTGTATTGAGAGCGTCTTCACCCAAACAAACGCCTCGATTTTGAAGTTCTTCGTGAAGTCTCTTAAGTAACGTGGTCGCGTCTTCGTGTCCTCGCACCTGAAGAACAGCGTCTAATGCTTCAACCCACTCCTGCTGTTCAGCTTCCCATTCATCTTGTGTTTGGTGCAACTATATTTCCCTAAATTCCATTCTTTACGTGTTCTTAGAATTGTAAGTACCGCAAAAATTTCAAATTTGTCGCAACCTTTGGACTCTTAGCCGTCGTCCTTGGTGCCGTACTGACACGTTTCCTGGTATTGCCCCGAGCAAATTACTTTTTTCTGTGTAAACCAACGCAGCGTGAATTTATAGCGTTTCTAAGATTTTTCGCCCCGAAGAAAACACTGTTCACAACAAATATAGTGTAGTGGTAGTGAAAATGTGACTCTGGTTTCAACATTTCATTGGTGTTTTATCCGTGTCTCCGTACTTCAAAGCACTATTATTCTCGTTACCGGTTGTCGTAGCATCACTTGTCGGTGGTTGGCTTCCGACCGCTAAAGAATTCACTCACGCAATAACCCAAGTGTTTCTGTCCTTTGTGAGTGGCTTCATGATCGGGATTGCCGTTCTGCACATACTCCCACACGGGATTGACCAAATCGCGTCAGTTTACACTGAAAGCTCTGTACAACTCGGTGCGCTTAGCATGGTTTGTGGCATCGTGCTCATGTTCGGGACGTTACGTTTATTGAGCTTTCATGACCACGAACCAGTATCCACGACATACAACGCGGAAGGGACTGCGCGCACTGGAAGTGCTACTTGGATCGCTGTGATAGCAGGTATGAGCGTGCATACACTCTTTGAAGGGTTCGCTATAGGATCGATTCTCAGCATTGACTATGTGGCGTTAGACCTAAGCACACATACTGACGTCAAAGTGTATTCTTCAACTCTCGCGCTAGGAGTAGTGTTCGCCATTGTGGTACACAAGCCTTTTGATGCCTTAACCGTTGTTGGTGTTACGAAATATGCCGGTGTGGAAAAGAAATCACTCTGGCTAACCAATGTGTTATTTGCGCTTATTTGTCCCTTCGCAGCTTTAATAGCACTATTTTTCTTAGTGGAAGTTCTTCACGATTACGAACACATTGTTGGATTTCTTCTCGCTTTCGTTTCGGGGGTGTTTCTCTGCGTCGCCTTAGCAGATCTGTTACCCGAAGCCTTCCGACATCAGCATGATCGGTTGAAGATTTTTATAGCGTTTCTTTGCGGTTTGCTGCTAACCTGGATATCCCTGTTGTTTTTACCGCACATGCATTAACGATCGGATGACTCTTCACGCACTAGGATGGTCTTCTCGGTTCGCACTCCATGTCAAAGAAGACGGTGAAGAAATTCAACGAATTCCGGTGCGGGTGATCGCACAACACAGGCATACTTTGGTTGTGCACGATGGTACGAACGAAATCGAGCTTCCTGCTCTGGGTAAGTGGTTTCGAGATAAACAATCCACTCAGCCCACGGTCGGCGATTGGCTTATATTCTCCCAACAGGACGTGAGTCGAACACGCATCCTTCCGCGTGAATCGGAAATTCAACGCTTAGTGAAAGCACGTCGAACCGCGCAGGTGATTGCCGCAAACGTCGACCTTCTCCTCGTAATTATCGCATGTAACGACGACTTCTCGGAATCGAAACTTGAACGTTATCTCGCGCTCGCAGAAGCGGCTGGCGTTGATGCTCATGTGGTGTTTTCTAAGATGGATTTAAATCCCAACTACGCTCAAATAGTAGAGCGCGCTAGACCATTGCTCTTCGATATCGAGTGCACAACTGTGAATTGCTTGGATGCGGAAACGCTGGGGACAATTCGTCTGTTATTTACAACCCAAATAACGGGCTTGGTAGTCGGTTCGTCTGGAGTGGGAAAGTCTACTTTGACCAATACGTTGGTCGGCGAATCCGTGCAAAAAACGCAACGAACCCGATCGAAAGACGAAAAGGGTCGACACACTACTTCCGCTCGTCGCCTTGTGCACATCCCCACCGGTGGTTTAATCATAGATGTTCCAGGGATTCGCGAACTTGCGCTGACTGGAGTGGCAGAGTCACTACCGCGGACATTTCCTGATATTGAATCGCTCGCACAAGAGTGTGCGTATCGGGATTGCGCCCACGAACAGGAACCTAATTGTCGTGTTCGGACCGCGCTACGAGACGGTGTATTGGATAAGCGAAGGTTAAAGAACTACAATCGGATTCGGATTCAACTATCGCCAGCTTTTTCACCACACGCGCCCAAGGAAATTGAAGTGTAATCACAGCGACATGATGCCCTGCAATGGAGATAGTTTCGCTAATCGACTCTCACGAGGCGCACAAAGTCTCGTTCTATCTCTTTGTGGAACCGATC
Organism: Gammaproteobacteria bacterium; assembly: GCA_009837185.1. Taxonomy (GTDB): domain Bacteria; phylum Pseudomonadota; class Gammaproteobacteria; order Pseudomonadales; family Azotimanducaceae; genus Bin55. Next base: position 18,674 of record VXUA01000049.1, read on the forward strand.
GGGAAGATGGTTCCAATCATGTGCTTCGACCAGAAATGGGATCGTAGACTCCTGGAGTGCATGCCTGAGTTCCAGCAACTTCTCGATCGGAATCTCTTGTAATTCCGGACCACGCAAAACTAGATCAAGGTCACTCCCATCATGACAACGGTTTGTTAACCGACTTCCATAAGCCCAAACCTCTACGCCCGGTAGATATTCTTGGAACAAAGACTCAAGCAGTCGCCGATATTTCTCAGGTAGGCGTAATCGATTAGTCATCGTTCTTTTGTTCAATCAATTCTGCCAACGCGTTTGCGTCTTCAATGAATTTCGGTAGTAATACTAAAGTGGACTCTGCAAATCCCTCTCCGTAGTCATGCACGGTATCGTTTCGATTATCGCGGTAATGAATCCAACGTTCGACAGTAGTAATGTCCATTAAATCATGCCGGGAAGCATATCGGAAAAGATCCTTGTAGGTCAATCTCGCAGCGTCTTTCGCACTAGCGAAGTAAGCTGATATTCGTTTGCGTAACAACTTTCCTCCTTGTTCAAGGACTAACTCAAACTCCTTAACACACGCCGCCCTATAGAGTTCATAGTCTGGATGATCCTTTGTTGGAAGCTCATTCAGTTTGGTATATGCTCGTTCCAAAGTCCGGATACACCGTCGAAGGAAATTAGTGTCAATTGGGCGGGAAGTCATCGTTGTACAGAGAAATAATTTCAGATTTGCTGTTTCGGCTCGTAGTCTGGATTGCGGTTCTAAACTGAAACGGATACGTATAACTCTAGAAAATTGTACCAAAGAGAGGAAAATTCGCAGACTTACTATGGGTTGCCCAAAACAATAATGAAAGTCGGTTCAGTAGAAGTTCATGATCAAGCAATTCAGTTTAAATTTCATCTATCGACAGGACCGGGTGGCCAAAACGTAAACAAAGTAGCGACCGCTGTAGAACTTCGATTCAACGTTGAACAAAGTGGCCTACCCGAACCCATTTGTGAGCGTGTGCTCGAACGGGGAAAATCGCACTTAAACACTGCTGGTGAGCTCGTAATTCACGCTACGCGCCACCGCTCTCAAAAGAGAAATAAAGAGGAAGCGCTCCAACGTCTAGCGAACGTTCTCGAAGCCGCGCAAACACCACCGAAACCACGGATTCCAACCCGCCCATCTGTAAGGGCGAAACAGGTTCGGCTAGATCAGAAACGTAGGACCTCCGAGAAAAAAATGTCGCGAAAGACATCTCGACATGAAAATACCTAAGAGACCTTAGTTAAATTTCAATCAACATTAAAATATTCGCCTTGATCTCGTTGAGATCCGTTGAACATACTACTTCATATTTTCGATCGACTATTTATCGACGATGTTCCCTCAGTTTGAATTATTGGAGAACTAAACATGAAAGCAAAACTTGAATATATCTGGCTAGACGGGTATTCCCCAACTCAGAGCCTTAGAAGTAAAACTCGAATTATCGAAGATTTCGATGGGCGTTTGGAGTCGTGCCCAGTTTGGTCTTTTGATGGTAGTTCCACCGCACAAGCGGAAGGGGCTGATTCAGATCTTTTGTTAAGACCAGTAGCAATTTTCAACGACCCTGCGCGGAAAGACGCGTTTTTGGTCATGACAGAAGTTTTAAATCCGGACGGCGAACCACACGACAGCAATGGCCGTGCGATGATCGACGATGATGACAACGACTTTTGGTTCGGTTTCGAGCAAGAATATTTTCTCTGGGATTTGGAAACTTCACTACCTCCAGGGTTCCCAGTGAAAGGATTTCCTCGACCACAAGGACCGTACTACTGCTCTGTTGGGGCCGAGAATAACTTTGGTCGCGAGTGTATTGAAGATCATCTCGATCAGTGCTTAGAGGCAGGTATCGAAGTCGAAGGCATCAACGCCGAGGTTGCCGCTGGACAATGGGAGTTTCAAGTGTTCGCCAAAGGCGCGAAGAGTGCAGGTGATCAAACCTGGGTTGCTCGCTATTTAGCCGAAAGAAACGCTGAGAAGTGGGGATATGGTATCAATTGGCATCCCAAACCTCTTGGACAAACTGATTGGAACGGGTCCGGCATGCACGCAAACTTTTCCAATACGGTTATGCGCGAGCGTGGCGACCAGGGTGTATTTGAAAAAATTTGTGAAGAGTTTGGTCGCAACATTCGCAGACATATCGACGTGTACGGCGCAGATAATGAGCAACGGTTAACAGGGCTGCACGAAACACAATCAATTGACGAGTACTCATATGGTGTTTCTGACCGGGGCGCATCTATACGAATTCCCGTAGGTACCGTCGAAGACGGCTGGAAAGGACGACTGGAAGACCGACGACCTGCATCCAATGCGGACCCATACAAAGTCGCTGCCGTCATCGTTCGAACGACCAAAGATGCGTTATCCTAGTTTCGGTTATCAACCACCAAACTATAGGGCTAGAACACGTCGACTATAAGACAACCTTAGTAGGCCGATAATCCCAGGCAAGGGGTCGTTTTGCGATTATCGCGCCTCTCACTCGCTCTCGGAACGAGCACAGTTGAGTGCTCGTTCCAGTTGCCGATTTCCTGACTCTACTAACTCGTAGGTAAGACTCTTCCGCTCTTCGCCTCTCCAAATTGAGTATGAAGGAACAAGAACCCAACATTAGATCCAAGCGAGTTCTTAGCTTACTGTTCAAAACGCTTACTTGGCTACTCGCGGCTGGTTGTTTTTATTGGGTCTACACCAAAATTGCAGGGGCGGCCGCGAAAGAAAATATTTCTGCGTGGCGATATCTACTCGATTTCTTCAGTGAAGCGAATTGGTTGTTGTGGCTATTAGTGATGATGCCTTATTCGGTGTGTTTCTTTTTGGTAGATTCAAATGTCACATGGCGCGTACTACGTTGGTTTAACGCTCCTGAGCTAAAGTATGGCAACGTTCTGCCCATTCGAGCAAGTGCTTATATCTTGTCTCTGGTAAACGAACAAGTCGGCAAAGGAGCCATGTCGCTCTATCTCCTCAAGACCCATCAAGTTCCTGGATGGAAAGCACTCTCGTCCATGATTTTCATCGGCGTCTGCGAAATATATCAGCTACTCTTATTCTCTTCAGTTGGTCTAATCGTGTTCTTCGGATACGTGCAACAAGCGTCGACAGCACTGCCTCTCGATTTCATCCTGCCCGCCGTTTTCATCTTCGCATTCGTGTATTTTCCGTTCCATCTCGCCTACTTTCGAGGGTACATTTTTAAAGAGTTTAAACTTCGCAATTTAAGCGTGTTACACGCGCTACGTGAAGCAAAGTTTCACCATTATGTACTAACTATATTGTTTAAAGCACCGAACATGATCGGTGCTGTTTTCGTCTACACGATCGCTCTCGCGGTGTTTAACGTTCAGGCAAATACTGGTCAAATTCTGGTCTTTTTGCCGTTGATCTTCCTAGCAGCTGCTCTACCATTACCATTCCACGCTGGAGCTTTGGTCATCTGGACCGTGGTGTTCCCAGAATACCCCGAGGTCGGTGCCTTTAGCCTCGTCATGCACACCTTCTTCGTTATATTTAATGCTCTCATCGGCGTATGCTTTTTACCTCGTGCTAATCGTGAACTATTCGATCAGTAACTCATTGGCATTGAAGCGAGTTTGCCCCGGATGTTAATCGTGTGCTATCTCGCGTATAAGAGTTGGAACTACAAAAGTCTGAAACTAGTTCTCCAAAAAAATCATACAATACAGGGAGGCTGACCGATGGCGTCGGCGAGAAGCAATTCGTCGCATCCAACTGACAAATTTAGATGGTACGGAATGTTCTACTGAGCACACCGGAGCGATGAACTTCAAAGCAGTTTGGTTTACCAGGACGAAATTGGGATTATTTGTATGAGTATGAGTAAGAGAATGAAATTCGGAACAATGACGTTAATGTTCTTATCCGCCGTGTTTTCCACGGCGAGCGAGCCGGTTGAGGCACGGTTTGAATTTGAATCGCATGACGTTGAAAATGAAAAGGAATATGGTAACTGCTCTCTCGTCGAACTGGTGGACAAATTCACCGATGAGAGATCTCTTTACTTGGGCTGTGCTACTTACGACACGGAAGAAGACTTAGGCCTTAGCGTGATCATCAATACGAGACCTGACTTAGCTACAGACGGTCAAATGTTTTTTAACGTTACGCTTGTTAACACATCATTTTTACCAAGCGAGAAAGAGACTAGTGTTCGCTACCGATTCGACAAAGACAAAGCAAAGACGGCAAAGTTTCATCAAAACGACGCACCCCCAATGGTGCTTTACCATCCAGAGGAGAAAACTTGGGTGACTACCCTAGTCACTCAAGAGGCTGCGGATCAATGGTTAAAGTCGATCTCGGAATCGGATCAATTACTCTTTGAACTTAGACAGGAAGGTAAAATGGTTACTGAAACAATAGTGTTCGAAGAGGCCGACAAAGCCGTTTCTGACTTTAAAGAGCGTTTGAAGCAGTTCGACGAGACGGATCAGGACGACAAAGCTAACGACGCGAATGAGGGCTAACTAGCTCAATCTAGCATCGGTTTAGTGTGACATGATTGTTGCCTCATCACGGTCGTCTCATTGAAATAACCAAAGTGTGGGCAATATTATGTTGGGTCTCTAGGTGACACCTTTTATTTGTTGATACTTGGACTCGCACCAGGTTTCATTCTTCGTAATCTCTTCGAGAATTTCAGCAGCTTCAACGATGTCATTCTCATCCAAGTAAAGGGGCGCGATCCCAAAACGCATGATATTGGGCCGTCGAAAATCACCAATGACCCCCCGCTCGATTAATGCCTGCATGATCGGATAGCCGTGTTCTGACGCGAATGACACCTGAGAACCCCGGTGTTCTGAGTCGCGCGGCGTAACGAGCGTCAACAAGGGACACCGTCTCTCTACTTCCTCAATAAACAAACTGGTTAATGCTATGGAAGAAGCTCGGAGTTCCGCCATGTCCACATCCTCCCAGACTCTCATCGCAAGTTCCAGTAATTTGAACTGAATGATTGATGGGCTCCCGATACGGAAGCGTTCCGCACTCGCAGACGGCCTATATTTCAACTCCATTGCAAACGGATCTCGGTGTCCCAACCAGCCCGTCAATGCGGGGGTGATTGACGTGACGATATCGGGCCGAACGTAAATAAATGCTGGTGCACCTGGACCCCCATTGAGATATTTGTATGTACAACCTACGGCAAACTCCGTGCGAGAACTTTCCATCGATAACGGCACTGCACCGGCGGAATGTGCCAAATCCCATATCGTGACCGCGCCAACTTCATGTGCCCGTCGAGTGATCCCTTCAATGTCATGCACGCGCCCGGTTCGGTAGTCGACGTGGGTTAAAAACACCACGGCGACTCTCTCATCGATTGAATCCAAAACTTCTTCCGGCGGTGGTGTTCGAAGCTCGTGTCCTCTATCCATCGTGTCGATCAGACCTTGCGCCATGTATAGATCTGTTGGAAAATTGCCTGCATCGGAAAGTAGAACCCTTCGATCAGGACGCAAGCTTAATGCGCCGGCCAAGGCTTGATAGAGCTTAATTGATAGCGTATCGCCCGTGGCTACTGTATCCGGGGACACTCCAATTACGGGAGCGATCTGGTTCCCAACAGTCTGTGGCAACGACATCCAGCCCGCGGTGTTCCAAGCCTTGATGAGTTCTTGTCCCCACTCGTCGCTAATGACCTGATCCGCACATTCTGTACTACCACGAATCGGCGGCCCAAGCGAATTACCGTCGAGATAAATGATGCCTTTGGGTATGTCGAAGAGCTCTTTGCGCGGTAGAGACAATTTCGAAGTCAAAGATCCCCTCGCACACGCCACAACTCGGGGAAGAGGACCACTTTCAACCTGTTCGACAGGAATGGTACGCCGGATGATCCACCTGTACCTGTCTTAAAGCCAATCACGCGCTCAACCGTGGTTACGTGATTGAATCGCCACCGCCGAAAATAATCTTCAAGGTCTACCAATTTTTCCGCTAATTCATAGAGTTCCCAATATTTTGACGTGTTCTCATAGACAATTTGCCAACGTTTTTGAATTTTTGTATCCGGTTGTCGAGACTGACGTAATTGCGGCGAAGGTAACTGGTCATCGTTTCCATCCAAAGTTTCGAAGAGTAGTCGAACGGCATGGTCATAGATGCTAAGTTGATCGAGTTCTGCCGAGAGCGCTAGATGATCAGCTCTGTTTTGCTCGTGCATCTTCAACGCGCCAACGTCTCGATTTCCGAGCATGTACTCAATCATTCGATACTGATACGACTGTATGCCAGACGCGGTACCAAGGTTTGACCGGAACTCTGTGTAATCACTGGGTGTCATTGTTCGCAAGACTTCCCAAGCTCCGTTCAACTGATCGAAGATACGTGCAACACGACTCAGTGTCTTGAAAGCATGCTGTAGTTGATCAGCTTCCATGTGCTTTCTCACGTGGGAAAGTTCATGAATAACCATCTTCATCCATAATTCTGTAGTCTGATGCTGAATAATGAACAACATCTCGTCGTGAGATGTGGTGAGAGTGTTTTGTGCGGAGAGAATTGAGTCGAGGTTCAAATAGTCGCGGTAGGATTGGACAGTTGGACGCCCTGCAACTTTATCGGTATCAGTTAAACTCAAATGTTCAGTACTCGGTCGAAGGCTCTGCAGTTGAATCGCTAGAGTATTAATATAGCTCTTGTAAATTCTTCGTTGTTGAGCTACTTCACACCTTCGATTCTGTCGGTAAGGTTCATGGATTATACTGAGTGTTTTAAGTTCAAATTGAACCCCAAAAAGATGCTTTCAGGCGACCTAAGTCTATACATATCAATAGATGTCTTGATCGATCCGTTCCGTATGGTTGGTGTCTGGGAACGGATGAATTCCCGCAGAATTTTTCGTCTTATCAGTGTTGAATTGGGACAAATAAAACGGGTCGACTAGAGTGCGTAAGATCGATTGGGACGATGCGTTTGCCAACGCGGCGTACATAACAGATGGAGCTACTTACCCAGATCGTTGGCGGCAGAATGCTAACTCATTTATTGAGACGCAACAACAATTAGAGCTTGACGTACCCTACGGAGAACATCCGAGACAGAAAATCGATCTCTTTTGGCCTTCGACCAAACCGAAAGGGCTGGTTGTCTTCGTTCACGGTGGCTATTGGCTCGACTTTAATAAATCGTACTGGTCGCACTTAGCAAATGGCGCATGCGAGCAAGAATGGGCAGTTGCGATCCCAAGCTATGTTCTAGCACCAGAGGCAAAAGTCTCGGAAATTACCCAAATGATCGCTGTGGCGATTGAAAGTTCTAGTAAGCGAGTAGATGGTCCTATCGTACTGTCGGGACATTCAGCGGGTGGTCATCTCGTCACTCGAATGGTTTGTGAACCCTCGCCGCTAGAGGACAACACGAAAGCGCGTATTGCCCGCATCGTATCGATTAGTGGAGTGCATGACCTTCGAAATCTCATCCATACGCGCATGAACGATCAACTACGACTCAGTCTCGATAAAGCCATCGCGGAGAGTCCTGCATTACAAACGCCTGTTGCTTCCGCAGACGTGACGTGCTGGGTGGGTTCAGAAGAGAGACCTGAGTTTTTGAGGCAAGCAACTGCGCTGCGAGATGCTTGGAAGAATCACATAGCGAACATTCGGGTCGTTATCGAACCGAATCGGCATCATTTCGATGTGATTGGCTCGTTGAGAGATCCGAACAGCCCACTTACTCTCGCTCTCATTGGCAACCCGTAGTCTCTGTAGCTATTGTTTTGTTTTCGGATCTTATCGCCTAGCGAGCGTTTCTTCTCCCTAACAGGATTAACCGCTCGCCGATTGAGAGAATGGTTGACACTACCAGCACCCATGAAAACGTCTGTCGAATCCAAAGGTTCGATATCCAATCAAAATTCAACGCGTTCTCGCCCACCACTATTCCTACGACAACAAAGTAAGCGATTCCGTTCCAACGACCCAATTTACTGGGTACGAGCTGTTGTCGTTGTAATACTCGAGAGTCAAGCACGTATTGAATAAACGCTAACACCACCAGAATGGGTAACACGAGAGGAACACTCCCACGAATTGCTAGCGCGAACAGTGCGCTGGACACAAAGAAACAATCGGCACTATGGTCAAGTGTCCCTCCGATTCTGCTGGGATTCGCTTCACGACGAGCAAAAATTCCGTCGAACACGTCTGAGACGACCGCGACGACAAATAATGCACTACTAAGAACAAACCTTCCCTCGAGGATACTCCACACGTTGATGGGTGAAATAATCAGGCGCGCGAGGGTTAAACCATTGGCGACTGACAGTGGAGATCTCATGCGTTTACTCTACACGCCGCCTATTCCGACTGTTTTCGGAAGCCAGCTTCGTGTGCTTGCACTGCACACAAACGATTCGACGAGAAATACCCAAAACTAAAATATTCGTCTCAATCAGTCAAATTCCTCAAATATTCTTTGTGATAGCTCCTATGGAAATTTCGGATTCAGATAAATTAAATTCGAAAGTCCTCCCAATCTTAGTTCATCCGCATCCCAATCTACGTAAGGTGGCACAACCGGTTGAAGAATTCGATCCTGACCTACGACAACTAGCGTTGAATTTGCTTCATACTATGTACGAAGAAGGCGGTATCGGTCTAGCTGCAACACAGGTAAACGTCCAGCTTCGTATTTTGGTTATTGATCTAAGAGGAGATTGGAAAGAACCTCAAGTTTTTGTCAATCCAGTCTTGAACTCCACCAGCGGATCCCAAGTTCTGGAGGAAGGATGTCTTTCTGTCCCAAATTACTACGACGAAGTCGAACGTCCATCCCATGTAAAGGTTTCTGCATACGACGTATATGGCAATCAATTTGAGAAAGAGACAACAGGTTTGGAAGCCAGTTGTATTCAACATGAGATTGATCACCTAAACGGTAAATTATTCGTCGACTATTTATCCCGTCTGAAACAAATTCGGATTCGACAGAAGCTCCGCAAAGCGAGGTCTTAACGACGCGCAAATCACCATGCAATTCGCTTTTGCTGGAAGTCCAACATTCGCAGCAGACATTCTCCAACTTATCCTTGATGCAGGACTCAGACCTCAACTGGTCATTACCCAGACTTCAAAACCAACAGGCCGGGGACAAAAGCTTCGACACACTCCCGTGTACTCACTAGCGCTGCGAGAAAATATTCCAATCGCTACTCCTTACAACATCGAAGAGTGCGTGAAATCACTTAAGGATTTGGAATTGCTTGCCGTCGCGGCATACGGCCAAATTCTCCCGCGTTCCGTTCTCAATGCACCGTTGTTTGGATGTATAAACGTACATACTTCGCTCCTTCCAAGATGGCGCGGCGCATCTCCAATAGAACACGCGATACTGCACGGAGACAAGACAACAGGTGTCAGCATCATGCAAATCGAATCTAAACTTGACGCGGGACCGATATATTTGCAACAGAGTTGCTCATTGGATGGGAAAGAAACCACCACGTCCTTATCAAACGTACTTACCAAAATGGGTGGCAATGCACTTCTGACGGTGTTGAATGACTTTTGCAAAGCAGACAAACCAATACCAAGACCGCAGGCAAAAACTGGAGTTACTTACGCGCCCCGTTTATCATCCAATGATGCTCGTATAAACTGGGGACAAACAGCAACTGTGAATGAGCGGAAAGTGCGCGCTTTCGTTGGTCGAAATGCAGCTTTTACCTCGCGAGAAGAATTACGTCTTCGTGTTTTGGAAGCAGAAGTGCGCGAGGGCGAGTTTCTTCCGGGACGACTGTATCGATCAAAGAAAACGTTGACGATCGGTTGTACACATGACGGTTTACAACTGCGCACTGTGCAGTTGAATCGAGGGAAAGGAACTCCACTGAGTGTCGCATCGGTACTCAACGGGTTCGGACGGTTGTTTGAAGATGGCGTCCAATTCGACTAGACGACATAGCCCTAACTTTCTCGCAGCGAAAGTCCTCACAAAGGTATTCCAGGGCCAACCGTTAGAGGATGCGTTGTACGAACATCATGAATCCAAGGACATCGCATTGCTAACGTTTTTGTGCTATACAACCATGCGACACTATTACTCTTTACATCAACGATTGTCCAACATTTCCCATCGACCACTTGATCAAATGGACGTCGAAGTAAAGTGTTTGCTCTTGCTCGGGGCGTGTCAGTTGCAGTACTCCACGTTACCAGCTCCGTTGGCTGTAGCGCACGTCGTCACTGCGGCTAAGAAAATAGGGAAGACTTCCGCTGGTGGTTTAATCAATGCGATTCTACGTCGATATGATACGGCAGTCGAACCGAGCATGGAAGAAGCGCGTTATGAACTGCCTCAATGGATGATTGATCGAATCAAAACCGACTATCCGAACGAATCCGATGAGATTTTTCGAACGAGCACAACGCGAGCGCCTATGACTCTTCGAATTAACATTAGTGAAATCGGCAGCTCAGAATACTGCGATCTCTTACAAGAATTTAAAATTCCATTCAAAAAAACGGCACTAGAGAATGCGATTACTCTCGTAAAACCCATGTCGAGGAGTAAGTTACCGGGATATGAAGAAGGATATTTCAGCGTCCAAGATCTTGCCTCGCAGTTACCAGTATCGTTGCTAGAACCCCAACCAGAACATCGAATACTGGACGCATGCGCCGCTCCTGGCGTAAAGTCGCGACAAATTGCCGATGTATTTTCTAATAACCCCGTGGACGCCTATGATATCAAACAGCAGTGTTCCACGTGGAACATCCCAACGGATAGTGGAAATAAGCAAAATCTTGTGTTCAAACAAGGTGATCTAACGACAACTTCTTGGTGGGACGGCACTCACTATGATCGAATTCTTTTGGACGCTCCCTGTTCGGGTTCAGGTACTCTCAGTAGACATCCAGATATTAAAGTTACCCGAAACGAAGCCGATGTTTCTCAAGCTGCAGAATTGCAACTAAAGCTGCTTAACAATCTTTGGGGAATCTTAGCACCTGATGGAGTCTTGGTGTACTGCACCTGCTCGATTTTTCGCGAAGAAAACGATGGTGTTGTAACTAGATTCCTAACGGAGCATCAGGATATCGCTATCGAACCGTTTGAACTACCCATTGGGCGACCCACACCGGGTGGCTGGCAGACTCTCCCTAAAGAGCAAGCTTACGATGGATTTTTCTTTGCGCGAATGAGAAAACAATAAAGTAGCTCATGAACATAGTAATCCTCGGAGCCGGAGCAGTTGGCGGCACACTCGCAGACACGCTCAATGACCACTTGCATCGTATCACGGTCGTCGATGAAAATTTCGCACTACTTGAACGACTACAGAAGCTCGATGGAGTGCGTACCGTGTCTGGAAACGCTGCAGATCCCCATGTACTCGAACAAGCTAACGTCGATGAAGCGGACATGGTTATTGCCGTCACCGGGCGAGATGAAATCAATATTGTGGCTGCGCAAGTTGCACGCTCGGTTTACGAGACCCCAAAAGTAATTCTTCGGTTAAGATCGCAAGACTATGCCAAGATTGAGCACTATAAGTCTAGATACCTCGACAATCTGGTGGTTATCAACCCCGAAAATGAGGTCCGCGCCCAGATTGAACGACTATTACAGTATCCACGCACCTTTGAAGTCGCCTCTCTTGCTGACAATCGAGTAGCGTTTGTCGGTTTTCGAGCACTTCGAAACATGCCTCCATGCGGTATGACTGTCGATGCGATGCACAAATGGAATCCAACTAGTAGAGCACGCTTCGTCGCGGCCTTTCGAAAGTTCGTTCCGCTTGCCCGAGAGAGCGAAATACAACGGAAAGACGAAATTTATTTTTGTGCTCCTACTGAAGATGTTTCGGAAATTTTGAATGAGTGCCTAGGTTCCGTTAAACCAGAACGCAAAGTACTCATCGCAGGAGCTGGTCGCATTGGCACTTCATTAGCGAAGGTTCTTCAAACCAAGCATTCAGTGCGAATTATTGAACCAGACCCCGACCATGCACATGTTGCGGCTGATCAATTGCGGGACGGAATCGTCTATCCTGGTGATGCAACCGATGCAATCAAACAGCGTGAATGTGAAATTGCTGATACCGATCTTTTCGTCGCAGTAACGAACGACGACGAAATAAACGTAATGTCCTGTCTTCTTGCGAAGCAAGAAGGTGCTCGGCAAACTATTGCACTGCTAAATCAAGACCCCTACGTACGACTATTAAACGAGACTAATATTGATGTTGCGCTATCACCGCAACGAGCCACCTCGAGCTCGGTGCTTTCCCTTGTGCACGAAAACAACATTCGAGCTGCGCATCGACTGCGTGTTGGTACCTGCGAGGTCTTTGAAACCGTAGTTCGAGGAAGTGCCGGTGAAAATCGAGTAACCGGTAAAAAAGTAAATAAAGTTAGCCTTCCACAGAACGCTACGATTTTAGCAGTCGTGCGGGACGCTAATGTGATCGAAATCGACGACAACACGGTATTTCAAGAAGGAGATATAGTCGTAATCTATGTCGCTGAGGCTGCGATGATTCAAAAAGTACTCAGGCTATTTCAACTTAGCGCGTTCTCCTTTAACTAGCAACATGCGTTTCCGAGTAGTCCTTGGTGTTCTAGGAACAGCCATACTCCTGTTCAGCCCTGTTTTTGTCGTACCTCTTGGGGTCGCCTTAATCTATGGTGAGCCTACCATATTCCAATTTATGCTGTGTACCGGCATCGCGGTATTTCTGGGACTAGGGTGTTTTGCAGTCAGAGCGCGGCGAGCATTGCGCGCACGCGACGCGTTTCTCATCGTTACGCTCGTGTATTTTGCCATCTCCGCGTTGGCGGCATTACCGTTACTCTTAATACCAAACATAGCAGCCTCTATACCAGACGCGCTGTTCGAGGCGGTTTCTATGGTAACTACGACCGGTGCTACCGTGTTGGTGGGACTGGACGAAATGCCCAAATCTGTTCTCATGTACCGACAGATTGTGTGTTGGTTCGGTGGTATGGGGATTATTGTGTTAGTGGTCGCAATCCTGCCAATGTTGGGAATCGGTGGAGCACAACTGATCCGAGCTGAACTTTCCAATGATCAAAACAAGTTGTCGGTTCCTCTCCGGGTGCGAGAGACAGCGGAAACCTTATGGAAGATCTATGTCGGTATGACCGCACTGTGTGCCGTAAGTTTGTGGCTTGCGGGAATGACACCGTTCGATGCTATCGCGCATTCGTTCTCAACGGTTGCAATCGGCGGTCTTTCCACCCATGATTTGAGTATCGGATACTTCAACAGTGCCACGATAGAGTGTGTTATGATCGTGTTTATCGTGATCGCCGGCTGTAACTTCATGCTTCATTACGCTGCGATTCATCGACCGGGAAGACACACGGGTCGTATTTCTCATTTTTTTCGTACGTACACCCGCGACGCACAAATCAGATTTTATTTTGTAGCCCTGATTTTCACGTGTACGCTCATTTGTATAAAGCTCGCCTTGGACAGTGACTATCACGGAAATCTGTTCCGTGAAGGCATCTTTCATTCCGTCTCGTTTCTAACTACGGCAGGATTTACCACCACCGATTTAAATGCTTGGACTAGTATGGCACCGGTTGTGTTGTTATATGTTAGCTTTATTGGTGCCTGTGCAGGATCCACTGGTGGGGGATTCAAGGTGTTTCGCGTTGTGATACTGTTCAAACAAGGGGTGCGGGAAATTCAGCAACTTCTTCACCCAGGAGCGATTTTTCAGGCTCGCATGAACGGCAAGAACATCAGCGACCGAATGTTGGAGTCCACTGTTGGTTTTGTGTCCGTTTACGTATTGTGTTTTGCAGTTTTGCTTGGTGCAATGATGTTTGTGTCGTCGCTTGATTTGATCACCGCTTTTTCTGCGGTAGCTGCCTGCTTAAACAACCTAGGTCCGGGATTGGGTGCCGTCGCGACGAACTATCATTCATTAGCAGATTTGGATAAATGTATTCTCATTTTTGCGATGATTTTAGGACGCTTGGAGATCTTCACTTTGCTCGTTCTATTTGCGCCAAGGTACTGGCGTCGCTGACGAATCTTTTGTAGATGTTCCACGTGGAACATCTCCTTGACAATATTTTCGGACTATCTTCCTAGAGCTGCTAGAGAGCAATCTGATACATCCAAATGGCTCTAATTCGATCTCAGAGGAGTGGGTGTTCTTGTGTGCGCACTGCCAAGCTCATGACGTGTAGCAAGTGATCTCAAAGAAGGCATAAGGATTAGTTGTGAACTTTGTTATAATCGGAACGACGTAATTTAACAGGAATAGGAAGTGCGATCGATCAACTTCTCGATTCCAAGTGGTCCTATACGCCTAATATGGCAAGGAGAAAAAGATATGTTTACGACTCAAAACCGCTGGCTAGCGGTGTTTTTTTGCCTTTGCATTGCACCTATGGTCTCCGTCGCGCAAGATGTGGACGAGGATGAAACTGACGACGAGGAAATGGAGGAAGTTATCGTTACCGGTAGTCGATTACCCACCGGATTCGGAGCTTCCCCAGTATTTGAAATCACACGCGATGAGATCGACGCCCGAGGGCTCACGAATATAGAGGACATAGTTCGTTTCTTACCGCAAAATTTTTCAACGATTACCAATGGGGGCAGTCTCGACAACCGTTCGCCTCGGTTTCAAATTGGCTCAGTCACACTCAATCTACGTGGGCTTGGAGAAGGTTCGACGCTGGTTTTAGTTAACGGTAAACGCCTAGCAGCTTCACCGGCGGAGACTGGTACATTTACAGACGTTTCCACTCTTCCGTTCAGCGCGATCGATCGCGTGGAAGTGATGACAGACGGTGCCAGCTCCGTGTACGGCTCTGACGCGGTGGGCGGAGTGGTCAACTTCATCATGAAGGAGAATTATCGAGGAGCTGACGCTTCGTTGCGCTACGAAAATAGCAGTTCTGGGGGGCATCGCACAGTCTTCGAACAGTCTATCGGATATTCTTGGTATGACGGGAACCTAACAGCTTCTCTGACCTATCGTGAAGACGAACCAGTGTATGCGCGTGATGCGGGGCTCGACACGGACGGGGATTATCGCGAACAAGGCGGTAGACTCTATCCAAACACGTTTGGACAACCCGGCGTCATCCTAAGGTTTGGACTGCCGTCAATTGCACCTCCGAATACTACCTATGGCATTCTACCGCCAGGAGATGGTACGAACTTCGCCCCGGAAGATGTGATATGGGTTTCTAATGAGGAGGTTGCTACGCAGAGTGGAAACTTCAATCTTCTACCAAAAGGGCTTTCCGCGAATGCGCCAGGTGAGGCGATACCAGCATCGGAGCACTTATCGGCGTATGTTAGTTTCGTGCAGGAATTCGGGGATAGTCTCACTCTTAATCTGTCCGGCACCTACGCGCGCCAAGAGTCCATCCAAGAGGCCGTCGGTGCATCCTTCAGTGGGAGAGTTCCAGCCAGTAATTACTACAACCCGTTTGGCGAGACCGTCTACATCGCATATACATTCGAGCGAGAAATCGCTGATGGAAAACTTGCGGGTTTTGCGCGAACAACTGATTTAGACCGTGTGAATCTCAGCGCCTCCCTGACCTGGGAGTCAACCTTCAGAGATTGGACTGCTGTCTTTTCTTTCAACATAGGTATAGACAATCCCTATGGAGGCTACCCAGGTTCTTTCAATTCTAGAAGTGCCGCTTTTCAAGCCGCGCTAGCTAGCAGCGATCCAACAGAAGCAATTAATCCTTTTGGCGATGGCACTATTCAACGTGAGTCTCTCGCAGAGTTTTCGCAATATGCCACGCGGGGAGCACGAGAAGGTAGACAGAATGTTTGGGGTATTACCGCGTCAGGCTCGGTTTTTGAGATTGGAGGTGGAGCTATCGAAATGGCTGTTGGCTTCGAGGCTCGGACAGACACGCTTGACTTTGATTCTTTCCTCTTAAATCCATTTACTTTCCGAGTGCCCGGTGCACCAGAAATCGTTCCTGAATCGACGAACACCGCTTTGTTTTATGAACTCTCCATTCCGCTAGTCCGCGGTTCCAATGCGCGCGCTGAAATCCACGAACTGACGTTCTATGTTGCTGGCCGCTATGACAACTACGAGATCGAAGGGCCTTTTGAGGGGATATTGGAACCCTCAAGCAGTCGAACCTTCGACGACTTCGTAACAAAACTCGGCGTTGTCTACCGACCAACAGAGAATCTAAAGCTTCGTGGTACGTGGGGACAGGCGTTTCTGGCGGCAACGTTGCCCGAATTATTTGCGCCAAAACGCGAGTTTACTTTCTTCCGATTTCTCGATCCTTTGAACCCCGTTGAGAATGGCGGCCAGTTTGCGTCGGTTTATCCTATCACGGTTCTTGGTGGGAACCCCGACCTTCAACCACAAACATCCATCACAACGACTTTGGGATTCGAGTATTCACCAGAAGACCTTCCTGGCTTGACGGTGTCTGCTTCATGGGTTCATACTGAATTTGAAGACATACTGGGCACATTGAGTGGTGTTTTAGGATGGCCACCCACCTATGCGTTCGAAAATTGGGAACAATTCCCGAACCAAGTGAGGCGCAATGAAAATGGCATATTGACGTTTGTATCTATGCAGTGGGCGAATTTTTCCGCGAAGACCAGCGAAGCCTTCGATTTTGATGTGCGATACTCTTTCGAGACACTCTACGGTGAGTTCATGACAGGGATTCTTGGAACCCACACGTGGCAGTTGAAAACCATCCCCGGTCCCGGTATTGATCCCATAGAACAACAAGGGACAAATCAAGGTCCTGTTGAACTGAAAGGAAGTGCATTCATCGACTGGACTCGGGGAGCGTGGAACGGAAATGTGACATTGAACTTCGAGAGTGACTACAAAAACACCAATCCTGGAGTCGCGCGGATTGACGTGGACGGGTACAGAACCGTCGATATACAGGGCTCGTACGCGCGGCCTGACTCAGGTTGGCACTTTACTGCTGGAATACAAAACATTTTTGATGCGGATTTCCCCTTCTTCGATAGCTATCGAGGTGTTGACTCTGCTCACGTTGACTTTCGTCGCCGTGTCATCTTCTTCGACGTCGTAAAAGATTTTTCTTGGTAGAAAATTATTTGCATCTCTGTCTCTATCGGTAACAACTGCGCAGGAAGGCTGGCTTACGCCGCTCTTTGTTTCCATCGTCTAGCGGCGTACCAGTCTTGGTTCCGAATGTGATATTCCGTTTCTCTGCTAGAAAGTTCGCTCTCACATCAGTTGTGTAACAGTTATGTCCCGAAATTTGTTCAACAGAATTTTTGGTGCTTATCTAATCGCACTAGCGATCGTCATCGCTATTCAATTCACGGTCGAGCTAACCTACGAATCTGCGCAGATTACCTCTTTACAGGTCTGGTTTGTCCTGGATTGGTTTTCTTTGGTTGGATTTGTGATCTGCGTTGCGGGGAATTTTCTGTATATGCGTTCTAGTAACGATGGAGACTCCCTTACGTGGGATAAACTGGCTTCAAGCATTGCGTTTTATGTCTCGGTTGGTCTAACAATGGCGTTCTTACATAACTTCGTGGGAACTCTAGTCGGAGGAAAAGACGATCTTTTGTTTTGGAAATTTATCAACGTAGTGCAGATTCCATTGTTTGCTGCGACTGGATTTAGGCTATCGAGAAAAAAGTAAAAGAAGCCCGTTCACGACGAACTCGACTCACGGACGACCTTTTAGACAAATAGCACAGTTGGAGTCTAGAAAATATCGCGCTGCAAAGCGATATAGCTTTAGATGTCGAGACTCTCCAATGACACCGACAAGGCGTTGTCTCGGATAAACGCTTTTCGAGACTCGACATCTTCGCCCATCAAGGTGGCGAAGAGTTCATTCGCGGTACTCGCATCATCCACGGACACGCGGGACATGTGTCTTACGTTAGGATCCATCGTGGTCTCCCACAGTTGTTCTGGATTCATCTCTCCAAGTCCTTTGTAGCGTTGCAACCGCACTCCTTCCCGTGCTCTCGTGAGCAACCAGTCGTAGGCTTCTGCAAAGGATGTAATCACGTGTTCTGCGTTGCCCTGTACAACTTTAGCCCCTTCTTCAAAGAGATCGTTCGTCTGCTCGTTAATATCTCGGATCAAGCGATAGATACCAGACTCAAAGAAATTAATTCCTAATTCCGTTTCACTTTCGAGCCCGCGAGAGACTCGGTGGACGACAGGAATATAGAAATTGTGCTCTGGCTCAAATTGCAATTTGACCTCGTGCACGCCCTCTTCACTTGCGAGCAAGTCTTGCAAAAGGTTGGCCCATTCCCGCATCTCAGCCTCTTGAGCTAGCATGTCAGAATCCACGGGTGGTAACTCGATTAATAGCTTGGTGATGTAAGTTGGGTAAACGCGACGCATACTTTGAAGTCGCTTATACACTTCGAAGTATTTTCTAGAGAGATTAGCAACGGGTTCCTGTGCCAACGGAGGCGAATCTTTAGTGGGATAGATCAACGCTCCTTCGAAGGCAACACGTAGGTAGTATGCTTCGAGCTCTGCTTCGTCTTTGATATATTGTTCGGACTTTCCCCGACCCACTTTGAACAGCGGTGGCAGTGCAATGTATATGTGTCCCCGATCGATCAACTCGGCCATATGTCGATAGAAAAAGGTGAGGAGCAATGTTCGAATATGCGAACCGTCTATATCCGCGTCAGTCATAATGATGACTCGGTGATAACGGAGCTTATCGATTTCCAACCGCTCTCGAGAAGACTCAAAACCGCATCCAAGGGCGGTGAGTAGTGACTTCACTTCGTTGTTGGCAATCATTTTGTCTTCGCGTGCTTTTTCCACATTTAGAATCTTGCCGCGAAGCGGTAATACCGCCTGAGTTTTTCGATCTCGGCCCTGCTTCGCAGAACCGCCGGCAGAGTCCCCCTCGACAATGAAGATCTCGCTGTACGCGGGATCCTTTTCTTGACAATCTGCTAATTTTCCAGGTAGTCCGCCAAGATCTAGTGCGTTTTTCCGACGAGTCAATTCGCGGGCATTACGAGCAGCTTCCCGCGCTCTCGCGGCTTCGATCATTCGCTGGGCAATCAGTTTCGCTTCTTTGGGGTGTTCTTGCAGGTAAGAGTTGAACTGCTCTCCAACTGCTTGTTCAACCGCTGTTCTTGCTTCACTCGAAACGAGTTTGTCTTTGGTTTGCGATGAAAACTTAGGATCTGGCAACTTCACGGAGACGATGGCTGACAGCCCTTCACGAGCGTCGTCTCCTGTTGTTTGAACATTACTCTTTTTTGCTAGCCCTTCGTTCTCGATATAGGTATTGAGTGTCCTAGTGAGTGCTGCGCGAAATCCTTGTAGGTGCGTGCCGCCGTCCGCTTGTCGTATGTTGTTGCAATAAGGTCGGACATCTTCTTGGTACTTGTCGTTCCATTGCATCGCTACTTCCACGCCTATTGTCCCACGAGTGTGGAAATAGATGACGTCGTCATGAATGGCGTTCTTGTTGTGGTTGAGGTGCTCTACGTACGACACCAAACCGCCGTCGTACAAATACGCATCCTCTGCGCCTGTTCGTTCATCCTTGAGTCTCAAACTGACACCCGAATTGAGAAAAGCAAGTTCGCGCATCTTGTTCGCGATCGTGTCATAGGAGAAGCTGGTCGAGCCAAACGTGTCATTTGAGGGCTCGAAATAGCAAGTAGTACCGCGACGCTTGGTTTGTCCGACTACGGCCATGGGCTTGTCAGGCACCCCGTGTCGGTAGGTCTGTTCGTAGAGTCTTCCGTCTCGACGCACCGTCAATCGAAAAAACGATGACAGAGCATTAACTACAGAGAGCCCCACACCATGGAGCCCGCCTGACACTTTGTAACTGTCGGCATCGAACTTCCCGCCCGCATGGAGGGTAGTCATAATCACTTCGGCAGCCGACACCCCTTCTTCGGGATGCATATCGACTGGAATACCTCGACCGTTATCCTCAACGGTGACTCCATCTCCCACATGGAGGATTACTTGAATGTCATCACAATGATCCTCCAAAGCTTCGTCGATCGCATTGTCGACCAGCTCTTGAACCATGTGGTGCAACCCAGTTCCATCCTCGGTATCGCCGATGTACATACCAGGGCGCTTGCGAACCGCTTCCAGCCCTTTTAGGACCTTGATATTTTCTGAGGTATAGGTGTTTTGTTCAGCTTCCGCCATAAAGTCCCTTTTATGCAAAGATAACTCGATGAGCACGAGCGTCTATGCTCGTGATGTTCCACGTGGAACATACTAGTATTATACGCTAGGCAGCTACGATCTTACCTGCTTCCAACTGGATGACGTTTGGGGTGATGTTTGAGGGTAAATCTGCTTGTATTCGTTCCGCGTTTTTCGTCCCGGTCGCGATAATTTGCGACCCTGTTGGATTCATTAGATTGAAGAATCTGCGCGTGTAAATCTCGTCCATCTCAGCCGTCGCATCATCCAACAACACAACACATTGCAAGCCTCGTTCCCGCAAGTGCTCGAGTTGTGCTAATTTCAGGGCACAAGCGACCGCGTTTCCCTGTCCACGCGATAGTATTCGCAGTGCCGGTCCTAACATTTCTCCGTTCGCGCTATTGATTTGCAGCCGAACATCGGCACGATGAGGTCCCAATCGAGTATGTCCGATCTTTTGTTCTCGCGCTTTATCCCGTTCCAGTGCTTCCAATAGCGAATTCTCCGACCAACCGCAGTCGTAATTCAGCGTCAGATTTAGGTCTGGGGCAAGGGAGGACACTGTTTTTTGGAAATAGTCATTCAGCCCTTGCAAGTGAGTTTCTCGAATCGCTGTGACCTCGATCGCTTTCTTTGCAAATTGCTCGGTCCACGCGCTTAAATCAGCAGATTTCTGTTGAATCGCCCTATTTCGCTGTTGCAAGAGACGCAAGAAGGAGCGATGCACATCCATAAATTGATTGTTGGTGTGAAACACACTCCAATTCAACCAAGAACGACGCACACGCGGGGTGCCAAATACAAGCTCTGATAAATCAGGCAGAAACGTCTGCGTCGGTACTAGAGCGGCGATCTGGGAAATCTGCCTAATGTCCGCGCCGTTGAGTCGCATTCTGATGTTGTCGTTTCTAGCCTTGCTCATACCGAGGTGGTACGAGCTTTTTTCGGCGCGGCTAACCGCAGTTACTAACATGTCGTCCGCGTCGAAAGACATCAAGGAATTCAATAACCCCGGACGAAACGACCTGCCACGAATCAGCAGGTAAATGCATTCGAGAAATGTCGTTTTCCCTGCGCCGTTCGGCCCGAGTATGAGGTTTAACGTCGGCTGAAGTTGAAAACTCTCATGCTGGATGTTGCGAACATTGCGAACCTCTACCGATTCGAGAATCAACTTCTAATGGGCGAAACCACAAACAGCAATTCTTCTTCATTGGCCGAGTCGATCCGTACAACATCTCTAGGTTCCGGTAGATGCAACGCAACCTCTTCGCAAGAAAAAGTGTCTAAGATTCGTCGTAATCGGTCATGCTTGAAGGCTACTTTTGTGCTACGATCCCCGAAATCAACAGGAATAACTACTTCCGCGCGATCACCAGCTTCGGTATTTGCCATAAGCTCCATGCTATCGGGGCTCACGTCCAAGTAGATCCGCATACTCGTGTCCGCGAGCGTCGCGGCTTGATCAATCGCTTGGATAAATAAGCTTCGGTCACACTTCAACAACGCGTCGCTGGCGTCCGGTACGATTCTCATGTAAGCGGGAAATGGAGATTCAATGAGATTCGTGATCAATGATCGTTCGGAACCGATCGCGACTAGGGCGTTCGCGGCGACGGAGATTTCTAGTTCGTCGTCTACTGAGGCAAATGCCTTTGTTAGTTCCAACACCGCTTTGCGAGGAATTAAGGCCGTGACGATCTCACCACCCTCTACGGAGTAGTTCTTGTTTGTACAAATGCACATGCTCATGCCATCGCTGGACACAGCCCGAATGTGTACCGAGGTTAACTCAATCAGCGTGCCATTGAGGTGTGGTCGAACGTCACCGACGCCCATGGTTGAGATCGCACTCTGCAGCAAATGCACAAAGTCCTTGGTCGAAATCGTAAATGTGGCATCTGCTTCAATATTGGGTCGTTGAGGAAACTCAGAGGCCGGCATCGTCGATAGATTAAATTTCGACCTCCCTATCGTTAACGTAACGCCATCTAAGTCAGCGTGAATCATCACTTCACCACTTTGGGATGATGCTCGTACGACGTCAAGGCACTTTTTGCCTGGAATCGTTACCGCTCCAGTCTCTTCCACCGACATGGTTTCAACGTCGGCCATGAGTGATAGATCATGGTCAGTGGCTCTTAAATGTAGGATTCCGTCCTCGCCGACTTCAAACAACACATTGCTGAGAATTGGATACGTAAATCGTTTCTCGATTACGTCCGTGACATACTGCAGGGCATCTCGCAACTTGTCGGTGCTGACGCTAATTTTCATGAGCCATCTCCTATTACTGTGGTGTTATCGAAAACTCAAGGTCTAGTTGATTAGCTTGCGCGTGATCACGTCATAGTCTTCTTCGATTTGAAGGTTCGACTCGCGCAGTTCCGCGATTCTTTCTATCGCGTTCATCACCGTCGAATGATCACGGTTGAAGTGGCCTGCAATCGTTTGTAATGGCAAATCTGTGAGTTCGTGCGCCAACGCCATTGCAATATGACGCGGCCGGACAAACGTTCTTAGACGCGACGTGCCCAAGATGTCTGAAAGTCGAATATGAAAATGTTCCGCTACGATATTTTGAATCTTTTCGATGCTGATCATCCGGCGATGAACGGCAAACAAGTCCTTGAGAATATCTTGTACATGTTGAATTGTAATCTGTACGTGGCCGTGGTACTCTGCATTGAAGATTACTCGTTTTAACGCACCGATTAACTCACGGACGTTACTTTTCACATTGCGCGCGATATAGAGCGCGACATCAAGATCCAAATCGACCGCCGCCTCTTTTGATTTTTGTACCAAAATCGCTGCTCGGGTTTCCAAATCGGGAATTTTTACTTCGGTGGTGAAACCCATCACGAAACGCGAGCGGAGACGTGCATCTAAGCCTTCGATTTCATGCGGATAACGATCGCTCGTCAACACGATCTGAACATTGTCCGAATCGATCAAGTGATTGAAAACATGAAAAAATTCTTCCTGGCACCTTTCCTTCTCTGCAAATAGATGTATGTCGTCGATGAGTAAGAGTTGTGCTCGGCGGAATTGTTTTGTGAACTGCCGTACGCGCCGAGTTGCATTGTCTTTCGTCAACGCCATGACCATTTCACTGACAAAGTTCTGTGCGTTCATATACACGATCGCTTTAGTTGGATCCTGTTCGAGCACGAAGTTTCCGATCGACTGCATTAAATGCGTCTTTCCCAACCCTGTGGATCCGAAAATTAATAGCGGATTGATATTCGAACCAGGATATTTCGCAACCTGTTGGGACACTTTTTTGGAATATTGGTTCGAGCTCCCCTCAACAAAGCGCTTAAACGTATATTCTTCTTTTAGTGCGTTCTTACTTTTACCGTTTCCGCCGTCGCTACGTATTGGTTGGTTAGCAATGTTCCGGGCGGCAGTCCGCACTTCTACTTCATCGATGACGGACCCTGGGTCACTGAATTGCGCAACAAGATCACAGATTCGTTTGAGGTGCTTTTTATTGACCTCTTTGCTAACGTAGTCGTTTTGCGCGACCAGAATCAATTGGCCGCCCGTATTCATCGCTCTAAGTGGTCGTATGAATTGCTCGTAATCTCGAGTCGACACCTCTCGTTTGAACTGCGATAAACATCTCTTCCATACCTCTGGCTCGGCCAATTGTTCCTTTCCTGACTCTCAAAATTTATTAAATATGTGGGCTAAACAGAACTTAAATTTTACGTTATGGATAGGTGAAAAAAAACACGTTTTTTGAGAAACTTTGACAACATTCTCAGCACCTAAAAAACCTCAAAATTGCTTGTAGTGTAAAGCGTGTACAGCACCTTTTCAATTGCTTTTCAATGGTTTCTTCTTTCACAAAACTGTCGTAAATCACATTCGAACGTCGAGTATCTAGTGTAAAACTTGTGGAGCAAATTGTGGATAACTTTAAGCACTAGATTTACGCTCTATTTGTCCTACGTTTTCCACACTGTTATGAGCGACTTGATAGTGTTTAGGAAACGCCTACAACGTTAGCATTAACAAACGTTCTTCCACCACGAAAAATAGACACTACTACAACAACTCTTTTTTCACTGTTTTTCCGGTACTGTGGACAACACCGGGGCACCGGCTAAAAAATCTGTAAATCAGTAAGTTGAAACGAATTGTCGTAACCTTAAACTCTTAAGTCACCGGTTCAATATCGTGTTTATTTGACACCACTTGGGTTGAAACTAAAATTGCTTCTTTACCCGTGAGACGACAGAGAAGGGAGCAATGAAACGAACATTTCAACCTAGCGTGGTGAGCCGTAAAAGAACACACGGCTTCCGTAAGCGAATGTCGACCAAGAACGGGCGAAAGATACTCAACGCGCGGCGCGCCAAAGGACGCAAGCGTATCGCTGTTTAGGTTTTGGCACAACCGAAAAATCCAGCACGGAAACCCGGCGGATTAACAAGGGCACAACGCTTAACGAAACGCGCTGAATTCGATTCCATATTACAAGACGCCGACATCCAGTTGACTCGATATCCAGTTCGATTGGTTGCTAAAGCCAATTCTCTCGAGTTTGCTCGTCTTGGCATGACCGTGGCGAAAAAGAATGTTCGGATGGCAGTAGATCGCAATCGTGTTAAGCGACTATTGCGCGAGTGGTTTCGAGCAAACAAAGAGCACTTTCGCTCCTATGACGTCGTTCTTTCCGTTCGTGAGTACGTGAGACCAGGCGACCCACTAAAAGCAGCGTTAGAAAAGGTGCTTCAAGCATGGGATCAGCGTGTTAACACATCGGACACATAATTGAAAAACGCTGCACCTCTAACAGCTTTAGCGAAACGAATCAAGCAATTCCCGGCTTGGTGTCTTGTAAAGGTGATCCGATGCTATCAGCGTTTTATTTCGCCGCTATTTAGACCAACTTGTCGCTTCTACCCATCCTGTTCGCAATATGCACTTACTGCAATTCAAAAGCACGGCGTATTTAGAGGCATTTGGTACTCCGTTTGCCGAATTTGCAAATGTCATCCCCTACACCCAGGTGGTGTTGACTATGTACCCGGCACCGCACCCGAACAAACCAAGATAGCCCATGAACAATCCTGACATTCGTCGGTGGGTGATCTTGTTGGCAATAGGGCTCTGTGCTTATTGGATGGTGCAGGCCTGGGTAAGCTATCAACGGGCGAAAAACCCAGAAGACTACAAGGGCACTCCAGCACCAAGTGTCGAAACGAACGGGGGAACCGAGGACACAACCGTACCAAATGACTTGGTAAATAACGAAAACGGTGTTGATACAACGGACGAGGGCGACGTACCGGACGCATCTTTAGTTGCTCCGCAGAAGCCAACAGGCAGCAATACAACCACAGACATTGACAGGGATCTGATCCAGGTCACGACCCCTCTTTTGCAGATTTGGATTGATCCATTGGGAGGAGATTTGGTTGGCGCGAAACTACCTAAGTACCCGGTCAGTTTGCAAGATCCCGATGTTCCTACGACGTTGTTAGACAAACGCTTTGGACGTACTTACATCGCACAAAGCGGGCTCTTAGAGCCTAGGGGGCAGAACAGACTACCCTCAAGACCGGTGTTCACCTCGGTCGCAAGTAATTACGCATTGGAAGAGGACGCTGTAGAAGACACGTTGGATGTAGTGTTAAATTTCGAACTCGATGGAATCCAAGTGACTAAGACGTTTGTCTTTCACAAGGATCGGTACGATTTACAGGTACGGTATGACGTACAGAACAGCTCGACCGAATCTTACAAGGCAGGCTTCTTTGCGCACATAAGTCGAGATGCCGGTCCACCAGATGGTGTAAAGACCGGCTTTTTCCGTCCGCCTGCATATCTCGGTGGCGCGATTACGTTACCAGAAAATCGATACAAGCGTTTGAAGTTCAAGCAACTTCGGGAACAGGATTTTACCGTTCGAGGTATTCAGGGTGGTTGGATCGCGTTTTTGCAACACTATTTCATTTCGGCCTGGATTCCGCCGCAAGAAGGAACGTACGTTTATTACGCTCAACAACGTAGTTCTGGCGATTTCTGGTATGGATTCACTAGCGCGGAACAAACCGTTGCACTAGGATCGGACGGTCAGTACCAAGCGACGTTTTATGTTGGTCCAAAGCGACAGAAAAATCTCGCTCCACTGGCAGACTACCTCACACTCACGGTAGACTACGGGTTCTTTTGGTGGCTTTCGGTACCCATGTTCGCGGTGATGGAATGGATCCAATCCTGGGCTGTGAATTGGGGTGTATCAATCATTCTGCTCACCATCATCATCAAGACATTGTTGTTCCCATTGTCGGAGATGAGTTATCGATCCATGGCACGGATGCGCAAACTCACGCCGCAGATCAAACGCATTCAGGAAAAGTTTGGCACCGACCGCCAGAAGATGGGACAAGAAATGATGGCGTTATACCGGAAGGAGAAGGCAAACCCGTTGTCCGGTTGTTTCCCCATGCTCTTGCAGATGCCGGTGTTTTTCGCCCTGTACTGGGTTCTGATTGAAAGTGTGGAATTAAGGCAAGCTCCACTAATGCTCTGGATTCAAGATTTGGGCGCGATGGACCCGTGGTTTATCTTACCGATTCTCAACGGCGCGTCCATGTTCTTGATGCAACGTTTGAATCCTCCCATGGCGGATCCAATGCAGCAGCGCGTCATGATGATCATGCCTATCATGTTTTGCGTTATCTGTATTTTCATGCCAGCAGGACTCGTGTTGTACTGGTTTACCAATAACCTGTATTCAATGGCACACCACTACTTCGCGTTAAAGAAAGCCGGAGCCACTTAACCCTCTTCAGTCGCTGTTGTGAACGACACGATTTGCGCCATCGCTACGCCGATGGGAACAGGTGGAATTGGCATAGTCAGGGTCTCAGGACCTGAATCCAAACAAATTGCACATCGCTTGCTTGGCCGACATCCCGAACCGCGAATGGCCGAGTATGGTTCATTCCGAGATGAGAAAAACGAGCCGATAGATTCTGGCATCGCGCTATTTTTTGAAGGCCCAAATTCATACACTGGCGAAGATGTGCTCGAGTTGCACGGCCATGGTGGCGTCGTAGTACAACAACTGGTTTGTGAGCGCGTACGAGAGTTAGGAGCGCGAATGGCAGAGCCGGGCGAGTTTACCCAGCGCGCTTTTATCAACAACCGAATCGATCTGGCTCAAGCTGAAGCGGTCGCGGATCTTATTAATGCCTCAAGTGCAGAGGCGGCGAAAGCCAGTTCTAGATCATTGTCAGGCCTGTTCTCGAAGGAAGTCCATGCACTGGACGAAAACATTCTTAAAGTTCGAACGTACGTTGAAGCCGCGATTGATTTTGCCGATGAAGATATCGATTTCTTATCGGATCAAGCACTACAGCAACTAGTGGAAGCGACGCGCACACAATTAAGCTTTTTGCTTGTTCGTACCAGCGAAGGTGCTGTGTTACAGCTAGGCTTAACTGTAGTTATCGCGGGCGCGCCAAACGTTGGCAAATCGAGTCTATTGAATGCCTTGCTGAACGAAGACCGAGCAATCGTCACTGAAGTAGCAGGAACGACGCGTGATACGTTAAGCGAGACGATTCATATACACGGCATGCCGGTGCGGCTGATTGACACTGCAGGCTTACACCAAAGTGAAGACCGAATAGAAGAGGAGGGTATCGCACGTGCTCGGTCAGCTATTGAAAAAGCAGATTTGATCTTGTGGGTGACCGAAGACGAAGATGTAAAACATCCAAGTGAATTACCCACCAAACACCTGATGGTCCTGAATAAGTGCGACCTTACGAGCAATAAACCTGGTTTAGTGAGTGCTGACACCGTCAGAATCAGTGCCCTACACGAAACTGGTTTAGAAGAGCTTCGGGATGTGGTAGCTCAACTCGCCGGACATCGGCTATCAGACGACGCGTTTGCTGGGCGACCGCGCCATATTGCTGCCCTAGAAGCCGTCGAAGAACATCTTCAGAAGGTCGACGAGTTCCTTACGAATGGTATGGGCGAATTAGTTGCTGAAGAACTAAGGCAAGCACATCAGCAATTGGGAAAAATTGTTGGTGAGACTAGTACGGAAGATCTACTCAGTGAAATATTTTCAAATTTTTGTATTGGAAAATGAACTGTTTGAACAAGACATCAAGATCGTCAAGGTAATTCAAATGGTAATAGTCTCGACTCGCGCATACTCAAGTCGGGCGATTGTGGGAATGTCAGTGTCTTCAAAGTGACAGAGAACCGCATCCCTAACCATAGCCTTTAGGTCTTCCCAATCCTCACCTTCAGTAAATATGCGGTGGCGGAGAGCATGTGCGGAGTAGCCACCCTCAGCTGAACCGATTACTTCAAAGACGATTTCATTGGATTGCAGCTCTATTCCTTGCATGCGGAGCCCTTCTGTTGTATTGATTAGAAGAATGTTAACGGTTTGAATACACTACAATTTTGTATGTACGAAGGCGTTTTTGGACCATTTTTGTTGGAGTTGTTTAGTAGCGAGAGATCACCATGAATTTCACAGAACAGTTTGATGTTGTTGTGATTGGCGGCGGTCACGCGGGCACCGAAGCCGCGCTTGCGTCCGCGCGCATGGGCGCGTCGACGCTGTTGGTCACTCAGTCAATTGAAACGATCGGACAAATGTCGTGCAATCCAGCAATCGGAGGCATCGGCAAAACTCACTTAGTTCGAGAAGTCGATGCATTAGGTGGCGCAATGGCATTAGCTACTGACCGAGCAGGAATCCACTTTCGTACCCTGAATGCGAGCAAGGGACCTGCGGTTCAAGCATTACGAGCGCAGACAGACCGAGCGCTGTATAAGGCTGCTATCCGCGAAATCGTAGAACAGCAAAACGGCTTAAAAATCTTTCAAGATAGCGTAGTTGATCTTGAATTGGTTGATGACCGAGTTCAAAATATACTCACTCGAACGGGGATCAGGATTTCTGCTCGTACGGTCGTACTGACAACCGGTACGTTCTTGGGTGGGCGAATTTTCATCGGACACGAACAACACGAAGGCGGTCGCGCCGGCGATCCACCATCTAACGTTTTAGCGCAGAGATTACGCGCGCTGCCGTTTCGCGTAAACCGACTCAAAACAGGAACACCGCCAAGGCTAGATGGACGAACAGTTGACTATTCGCAGCTTGAAATACAGCCCGGCGACGGAAACAACACTGTATTTTCGTATATAGAAAATGTAAAGTCACATCCTGAGCAACGACCTTGCTACATTACTCATACGAATCGCACGACACACGACATCATTCGTCAAAGTGTTGAAGACTCGCCAATGTTCTCCGGCGCGATCGAAGGCATAGGACCGCGCTATTGTCCCTCGATCGAAGACAAAGTCGTACGTTTTGCAGAACGTAACCAGCATCAAATTTTTGTTGAACCAGAGGGATTGAATACCACCGAACTCTATCCGAACGGAATTTCCACAAGTTTGCCATTTAACATTCAGCAAGAGTTCGTACGGTCAATTCGTGGATTCGCCAACACGCATATCACGCGTCCAGGGTACGCGATCGAGTATGACTTCTTCGATCCGCGAGACTTGGAGCCAACATTACAGACCAAACAGATTGAGAATTTGTTCTTGGCAGGACAAATTAACGGTACTACCGGTTATGAAGAAGCTGCAGCCCAAGGGCTACTAGCGGGGCTGAACGCCTCATTACAAGCCGCAGACAAATCTGGCTGGTATCCTCGACGCCATGAAGCTTATCTTGGAGTGCTTGTCGACGATCTCACGTCATTCGGTACGAACGAACCCTACCGAATGTTTACGAGCCGGGCTGAATTTCGGTTACGCTTACGTCAAGACAACGCAGATCAACGCCTTACTCCAATTGGCCATGAGTTAGGACTTGTCTCCAACGAAAGATGGCAGCAATTTCAGCAAAAATACCAAACAATTTCTAGAGTAAAAGAGCAACTACAACAAACAGTCATTCAACCCAAAGATTCCCGAGTTCCGAAACTTGAGCAAGAAACAGGCGAATCGATTTCCCGAGAAGTTCACCTTGTAGACTTTGTTAAACGTCCAAGTGTCACAGTTAGTGCAATTCAGCGCGCTGGTTGGCTGCAAGATGTCGATGGAAAGATAGCAGAACAAGCTGCAATAGACATTAAATATGAAGGATACATCGCAAGACAGGATCAAGAAATCAAAAAAGCAAAAGCTGCAGAAAGGATGACAATTCCGGTCCCGTTCAACTATACGGAAATAAGCGGTTTGTCTTCTGAGTTAAGACAAAAGCTTAGTGAATCTCAACCTAAGAGCATGGCATCTGCTGCAAAGATACCGGGGATAACTCCAGCAGCATTGGCACTGCTAGCAATTTACGTCAAGCGCAACCGAGAACAACGGAAGATTGCTTGAGTTAGATACTGATTTACTGCTCGGTGTGAATGGAAGCAGATCGTTAACGGCGGAGCAATCGGCACTCGTTGGCGAGTATGTCAAATTAATCAAGAAATGGGATCGAGTCCACTCATTGGTTTCCAAGGGTGATCTAGACCACTTGGAAGAACGACACATCGATGACAGTCTCGTGCTCGAACCATTTCTCAAGCCATCTGGCAATCATTTGGATATCGGATCTGGAGCAGGATTTCCCGGCGTACCCTTAGCTATTTGTCGACCAGAAGTACGCTTTGTATTGATCGATAGGAGTACAAATAAATGTCGATTTCTTCGGGAAGTGAAATTTCGACTAAATCTTGTAAATATCGATATACAAGAACGCGACATCGGGAAGCAGGACTCTTCGAGCCAGCTTTTTGACACCATTAGCATCCGTGCGGTTGCTCCACCAGAAAAAGCCTGGTCTCTAGCCAGCCTTTTACTCCGGGAAAACGGGGCGGTACTTTTGCACACAAACGATCGATTTACTACCGAAGACGAAGGTTTTTCGCAGGGGGTTGTACGTTCATGCACTCTAAGTGTAAGAGGGTTCATAACTGTCGTGGCTAAGAAACGCGCAACATGAAATACGTCATCGCGGTAGCCAATCAGAAAGGTGGTGTCGGAAAGACAACGACTGCGGTGAACCTAGCCTTCGAACTATCGCGGTCCGAAAAAGCAGTACTACTGATTGATATGGACCCGCAGGGCAATGCCTCGACACACGTAGGTGTCGCCGAAGCCCCCGATCAAGCGACAACTTGGGATTGGTTTCAACGCCGCGCGACGCTAACGGACGTCGTTCACAAGTTAGACACTGGTATGGATGTCCTTGGTTCAACGTCGGACTTGACAGCGATCGAGCTTCAACTTCTTGAGGCGGCAGATCGCACACATCGGATGCGGGACTTACTTCAGGCCGAAAACACTTACGAATATGTCATTATCGATTGTCCGCCCAGTTTAAATATCCTTACTATAAACTCGTTAATGTGCGCTACTCACGTGTTGATTCCCATGCAGTGCGAGTACTTTGCTCTTGAAGGGCTTAGTGCTTTGTTAAAGACTATTGAAGCAGTGCGTGAGTCGGGGAATGTAGATTTAGATATTGACGGCATCGTACGCACGATGTACGACCCCAGAAACAAGCTTGCGCGGGAGGTCTCCCGGCAGCTTTTCGATCATTTTGGAACGAGCGTGTATCGTACTGTAGTACCACGGAACGTCAGGCTTGCAGAAGCACCTAGTCACGGGAAACCAGTACAAGTCTATGATCCTCGCTCCAGAGGAGCGATCGCCCACAGTGCGCTCGCGCATGAAATGCTTCGACGACATGCTAAACACAACGCGGTGGAACAAATCAATGCCTAGACAGTCGCTTGGAAAGGGCTTAGACGAACTATTAAAACCAATTTCGACAACGGAATCGGAAACCAGTACTAAGACGCCGCCGGACTACACAAAATTCGGTCCAAAAGAGCTACCGATCGAGAAACTTCAACCGAATCCGGACCAACCTCGCGCCCAGTTTCCCGAAGAGAGCTTACGCGAACTTGCAAACACAATTGAACAAGTTGGGCTCGTTCAACCGATCTTAGTACGCCCAATTGATGCAGATACCTATCAAATCGTCGCCGGAGAACGCCGTTGGCGCGCGGCCGCACTGTGTAAATTAGCGACTGTTCCTGCGGTGATCCGGCCGCTAGACGATGACAACGTACTGCTTGTCGCACTCATTGAGAATTTACAGAGAGAGGATCTTAATATTGTTGATGAAGCAGAAGCGTATTTTCGACTCCACGACGAATTCGGACTCACTCACGGAGAAATAGGAGCCGCTTTAGGTAAGGCCCGCTCTTCAGTAACCAATTTGATTCGATTACGAGGTCTTCCGCCCCGCGTTCGTACGCATCTACGCAATGCCGACATCGAAATAGGACACGCTAAGCTGTTACTTGGCCTAACGCCTGATTTACAGATTTTGGCTACGAGACAGATCGTGAAAAGGCAATTGTCCGTACGTCAAACCGAGACATACATCAAGAAGTTAATGGGTGAAACGCCAATCACGAAAGAAAAGCCTCACGATCCAAACGTCACTTCTTTACAAAACGAACTCTCAGAAAAGCTTGGAGCACCCACCAGTATTCGCATGTTTGGTAAGAGCAAGAAAAAGGGTGAAGTTGCGATTCGATTTACCTCTCTCGACGAATTAGACGGGATCCTCGACCACTTGCGACGCTAATAAGCACTAACAGCCTCTGGTTCATGCCCAAAGGGCATGGACTTTGTATAATTCGCACCGCTTTTCACGATGAATCACGACATTAGTTACACCCCTCGTGGGGGTGGCTAGGTTATACCAATCCAACCTTCAGACGAGAACCTAAAAGCCACTAATACGGATCAACCGCACCTATGGGCGGTTGTTATCCAAGGACTGGCAGTTTTTTTGGGTGGTATTGGGATAAGTCTGTTCAATACGCCAGTCGCAATCGCAGTTTGGCTAAGTGGCGGAGTAGTTGTGTTAGCAAACGTTTGGTTTGCGTGGACAGTTCGCGCAACGAACGCACCAGGTCGTATTTTGATTTTTCATCTGATACGATTTTTTTTGTACATTCTTGGCATGGTAGGCGTCATTAAATTATTAGATCAAGATCCTTTGATTAGTGTGTTCGGTATGATCGGAGCACACGTTGTGTATGTATTGGCGAACATGTGTCTCAGTAATTTCACGGGTGTGAGTTCGACCGAATCCTAAATTAAGGATCAAGTTCGTAGGTGATCGAGATTTATGGCTGAAAAAGGCGAAGCACAAACCCCAACAGAATATATAGCGCATCACCTTACGAACTTAAAGTTCGGCCAGTTTCCCGATGGGAGCTGGGGTTTCGCGAGTTCAGCCGAAGAAGCAGGTCAAATGGGCTTTTGGAGCGTCCATGTTGATTCGTTAGCGTGGGCGGTCGGTTTGGGACTGGTCTTTCTATTGTTGTTTTGGTTAGCGGCTCGCCGCGCGACTGCTGGCGTGCCCGGGATGTTTCAAAGTGCGATCGAAGCAATAGTCGAATTTGTCGACACGACTACAAAGGATATCTTTCCTCATAAAAACCCTTGGGTGGCACCCATGGGACTCACCATTCTGATTTGGGTGTTCTTGATGAACCTTATGGACTTAGTTCCTGTTGCCTTGGTACCTTGGGTGTTCGCCAGGTTGGGTGTGGATTACATGAAGATCGTGCCCACAACTGATATCAACGTAACCCTAGGGATCGCGCTGGGGGTCTTTCTGATGATTATTTACTACAGCTTCAAACGTAAAGGGCCAGGTGGTTTCCTTGCAGAGCTTGCGTTTCATCCCTTTCCCAAATTTGCGGCGCCTGTCAACTTTATCTTGGAAAGTGTGACGTTGTTGGCTAAACCGTTGTCGCTAGCGTTGCGACTATTTGGCAATCTGTATGCAGGCGAGATGATATTTATGCTCATCGCCTTACTTTACACAGCAAGTATTGCACTCTTCCTATTGGGTGGAGTGTTACAAATTTTGTGGGCACTCTTCCACATTTTGGTCATTGTTTTACAAGCGTTTATTTTCATGGTACTTTCGACGGTGTACATCGCACAAGCCTACGAAGTACCAGAGGAAGACGGACACTAAATCTTTTATTCACTGGAGAAAATATGGATCCTACTTTGTTGTCGACATTACTAAAAATGGGCGGCTTTATCGCCGGCGCACTAATGCTTGGGATGGCGGCGATCGGCGCGGCATTGGGAGTTGGGAATTTGGGAAATAGCTACCTTCAAGCAATCGCGCGGCAACCAGAGATGCTACCGTTACTACGTACCCAAATGTTCATCGTGCTGGGCTTGATCGACGCGATCCCAATGATGGCTGTCGGTATTGGCATGTACATCATTTTTGCGGGTAGCGGCTAAACGAGAGGCAGACGCAATGGATATAAATTTCACACTGGTCGGACTCACGGTTGCATTCGTGGTGTTTATCTTGATTTGTCGTGCTTACGTTTGGCCCCCCCTCATCAACGCAATGCGTGCGCGTCAGGAACGGATTGCACATGGTCTCGAAAATGCAGAGAAAGCTGAAGAAGCACTAGCGAAGTCGAATGCTGATGCCGAAGTGCTTTTGCGAGATGCACGAGCTGAAGGCCAACGGATCATTGAACAAGCTCGCGCTCAAGCCACAATGGTCGTAGATGATGCTAAAGAGCAAGCCCGAGAAGAAGGAGAGCGCAGACTTACCGCAGCGCGTGCAGAAATCACGCAAGAAATCAATCGAGCTCGTGAGAGTCTGCGTCAGGAAGTGGCGTATTTAGCTGTAGTCGGCGCATCTCGAATTTTGAGTAGTGAAATCGACCGTCGCAAGCACGCCGCGATGCTTGAGAACCTAGTCAGGGAACTCTAACCGTTGGCAGAAGCTGCAACTCTAGCGCGACCTTACGCGCTTGCCGCGTTTGATATTGCAAGAGAGAGAGAGCGATTCGATCATTGGTCGCACGTGCTTGAACAACTTGCTCAGGTTACCAGCACTCCAAAGCTTAGTGAGTACCTTTCGTCGCCAGTACATACCACAGCAGCTAAAGCGATCACGGTGATCGATTTACTCGAAGACGATTTGACAGAGAGTACAAAACGGTTTGTGCGGGTCTTAGCAGAGAATCACCGTCTCGATCTGATTCCAGAAATTCGCGCGACCTTTGAAGAACTCCTAGCGGAAGAACGAAAAACACTCGCGGTGGAGGTCACTACGGCAGTGGAACTCACACCCGAAGAAATCAAAGCATTTGACGATGCACTTACTCGGAAATACCAACGAGAAATCAATTTGACCATCAAAATAGATCCCGAAATTGTTGGGGGAGCTCTAATCCGCGCGGGAGACACTGTGCTTGATGGTACGGTACGCGGAAAACTAGAGAAACTACAAACATCCTTAATGCGAACTTAGGTTAAAGTAAAGAAAAAAAATGAAGCAACAAGCATTAAATCCATCAGAAATAAGCGACCTTATTAAAGATCGCATCGCCAAGCTCGATCTCACTTCGCAAGCTCAGAATGAAGGAACCATTGTTTCCGTCGCGGATGGGATCGTGCGAATTCACGGACTTGCTGACGTGCAGTACGGAGAAATGGTCGAGTTCTCTGGTGGTGTCATGGGCATGGCGATGAACTTAGAACGCGATTCGGTCGGCGCAGTGGTACTCGGCGATTACCAAACCCTTTCCGAAGGTATGACCGCGCGTTGTACGAAGCGAATTGCAGAGGTACCCGTAGGTCCCGAGCTTTTAGGACGAGTCGTTGATGCCCTTGGTGATCCCATTGATGGCAAGGGACCGCTCAATGCGTCAGAGTCATCACCGATTGAAAAGGTCGCAC
This sequence comes from Gammaproteobacteria bacterium, assembly GCA_009837185.1. Classification (GTDB taxonomy): domain Bacteria; phylum Pseudomonadota; class Gammaproteobacteria; order Pseudomonadales; family Azotimanducaceae; genus Bin55. The sequence goes on from VXUA01000049.1 coordinate 54,694, forward strand.
CAGGTGTAATTGCGCGACAGTCTGTATCTGAACCAGTACAGACCGGCATCAAGTGCATCGATTCCATGATCCCTCTCGGACGTGGCCAACGCGAGTTAATTATCGGCGACAGACAGATCGGTAAAACAGCTATAGCTGTGGATACGGTGATCAATCAGAAGGACAAAGGCATCAAATGCGTCTATGTTGCTGTCGGACAAAAGATGTCGACCATCGCCAACATCGTACGAACCTTAGAAGAAAACGGCGCATTAGATAACACAATCGTCGTGGCAGCCTCTGCAGCAGAGCCAGCACCCCTGCAATACATTGCCCCGTACGCAGGTTGCAGCATGGGTGAGTACTTCCGAGATACAGGGCAAGACGCTCTGATCATATACGACGATTTAACGAAACAAGCTTGGGCTTATCGTCAAGTCTCGCTTCTATTACGCCGTCCTCCCGGTCGAGAGGCATATCCAGGTGACATTTTCTACCTCCATTCACGATTACTGGAGCGTGCGGCGCGCGTTAATGCTGAATACGTAGAACAGATGACGAACGGGAAGGTTAAGGGTCGCACTGGTTCTCTAACAGCCTTGCCAATCATTGAGACGCAAGCGGGCGACGTATCGGCGTTCGTACCGACCAACGTGATTTCGATCACTGATGGGCAAATTTTCTTGGAAACAGACCGTTTTAACGCGGGACTGCGACCAGCGATGAGTCCGGGGATTTCGGTATCTCGAGTTGGCGGGGCAGCACAAGTCGACTTTATCCGCAAATTGTCCGGCGGTGTGAAGTTAGCGTTAGCGCAGTATCGAGAACTCGCGGCATTCTCGCAGTTCGCGTCAGATCTCGACGAAGCGACCAGAAAACAGTTGGAACACGGGCAACGAATTGAAGAGCTCATGAAACAGCAACAGTTCACACCGATGTCTGTTGCCGAAATGGGCGTGTCGTTGTTTGCTGGGAACGAGGGTTATCTAGTGGATGTCCCGGTTTCTAGAGTGTTAGAGTTTGAGCGCGATTTGCTCAACTATATGAATACCCACCACGGGGACTGGATGAAAGAGATCACCGAGACTGGGGACTATAACGATGAGATCGTTGCATACATGCGGAAAGCGATCGATGATTTTGTCGCGTCGCATTCGTACGGAGATAGTTAATGGCCGCTGGCCGCGAGATCAAGAAGAAGATCGGTAGCATTCAGAATACCAAAAAGGTAACGAGTGCGATGCAGATGGTGGCGGCAAGCAAGATGCGACGCACGCAGCAACGCATGCATGCGGCACGCCCCTATGCTTACCGTTTACGCCAAATAATAGGTCATCTTGCCAGTGCGCGCCCAGAATACACGCATCAATACATGACCGATCCCGAAGAAGTTAAGCGAATCAGTTACATTGTGATTTCTACCGACAAGGGACAGTGCGGCGGCTTAAATGCCAACCTCTTTCGTGCTCTGCTCAAGGATATCAATCAGTGGCAACAACAGTCCGTTCAGGCTGATCTGGCGATATTGGGGAACAAGGCAATTACTTTTTTCCGGTCGGTTGGTGGCAACGTAAAGACTGCGATTCCTGATATCGGTGAGCTACCTGAAATCGAACCGCTTATCGGGGGACTGAAGGTCGTCTTCGATGAGTTTGTGGACAACACAGTCCAGCGAGTAGATCTTGTATCAAATACGTTTGTTAATAGTATGACCCAGCGACCGCATGTCCGCCAGTTGTTACCACTGAGCAAATCTGACGATCTGCAGACGACGCACTCTTGGGATTACATATACGAACCAGAAGCAAGCGTATTAATTGAGGGTTTGGTTCAACGATACATCGAGTCACAGGTATATCAAGCGGTAATTGAAAACGTTGCTTGTGAGCAATCTGCTCGAATGATCGCGATGAAAAACGCGACGGACAATGCCGCGGCCATGATTGACGACCTAAATCTGCTCTACAACAATGTACGACAAGCATCCATCACCCAAGAAATTGCTGAAATAGTCGGCGGAGCCGCAGCGATTTAGTGATTAACTAGGAAACGACGAACTAAGGATCAATAGGAGAAATATGAGTAACGGAAAGATCGTTCAAATAATTGGCGCGGTAATTGACGTTGAATTTGATCGTGATAGCGTACCTAATGTTTTTGATGCGCTCGCCGTAATAGAAACAAATCTTACCCTAGAGGTGCAACAACAACTCGGTGACGGTGTTGTACGGACGATTGCGCTTGGATCTTCAGAAGGCTTGTCTCGTGGGCTAGAGGTTGTCGATACCGGCCAACCGATCGCTATTCCGGTGGGGGAAGACACGCTCGGGCGAATCATGGACGTGTTGGGTAATCCAATCGACGAAAAGGGTCCGGTTGAAGCAAAGATCAAGCAACCCATTCATCGAAAAGCACCATCCTACGAAGATCAAGTGGGCGGTAATGAACTTCTAGAGACTGGGATCAAAGTTATTGATCTGATGTGTCCATTCGCACGAGGCGGTAAAGTTGGCTTATTCGGTGGTGCGGGCGTAGGCAAGACCGTAACCATGTTGGAATTGATTCGAAATATCGCTATTGAGCACTCGGGATTGTCGGTATTTGCAGGCGTGGGCGAACGAACTCGGGAAGGAAACGACTTCTACTATGAAATGATGGAAGCGGGTGTCCTAGACAAGATCTCGCTAGTTTTCGGACAGATGAACGAACCTCCCGGTAACAGGTTGCGCGTGGCATTGTCTGGTCTTACCCTTGCGGAGCAGTTTCGCGATGAAGGTCGCGACGTATTGCTGTTTATTGACAACATCTATCGATATACCCTCGCGGGCGTAGAGGTGTCCGCATTGCTTGGACGAATGCCGTCGGCTGTAGGTTATCAACCTAACTTAGCCGAAGACATGGGAATCCTACAAGAGCGGATTACAACGACAAAGACTGGGTCAATTACATCGGTTCAGGCGATCTACGTTCCAGCAGATGATTTGACCGACCCATCGCCAGCAACGACGTTTGCACATCTGGATTCAACAGTTACTCTGAGTCGTGCAATTACTGACCTTGGCATCTATCCAGCTGTAGATCCGCTCGACTCAACTTCACGGCAACTAGATCCAAATATCGTCGGACCAGAGCACTACGCAGTAGCCCGTGGGGCGCAGGAAGTGCTCCAACGCTATCAAGAGTTAAAAGACATCATTGCAATTCTCGGTATGGATGAGTTATCCGAAGAGGATAAAGCTTTGGTATATCGCGCACGCAAGATGCAACAGTTCTTTTCGCAACCGATGTTTGTGGCCTCGCAGTTTACAGGTCGCGAAGGCGAGTATGTATCGAGAGAAGACACCGTACGAAGCTTCAAGGCGATTCTAGATGGCGAAGTTGATGAACTCCCCGAACAGGCATTCAATATGGTCGGCGATATTGATAGTGCGCGTAAGAAAGCGGAAACGCTAACCGCGCGAGCCGCGTAGCGCAATGGCTTCTCTCATGAATTGCAGCATCGTTAGCGCGGAACAGGAAATTTTTTCCGGCAAAGTTACGATGGTGGTAGCCGCCGGTTCAGAAGGAGATCTTGGCATTCTTCCAGGGCACGCACCATTGCTTACAGGGATCAAGGCTGGACCAGTTCGACTCAAACTTGAAGATCAAACCGAAGAGATCTTTTTCGCGTCTGGAGGGTATCTGGAGGTTCAACCCAGCGGGGTAATCGTCCTAGCGGACACCGCGATTCGAGCGGACGATATTGATGAGGCAGAAGCCAAGGAAACTCAAGAACGAGCCCGCAAACTCATGGATGAGCAAGCAAATGAAATCGATTTTGCCCGCGCCGAATCGATGGTCGCAGATTCACTCGGCCAACAACGCACACTTGAAGAATTGCGTAAACGCAGACGCTAGCCAGTTCAACACACACATTAGGTTGGTGTATTTGCACCGCGTTATTTATATCATTGCTATGTACCCAATGACGCGTGGCGATCTTATACCGGTAATTTGTTGATGTCGAGAGAAAACCCAGATGCTTGAAGTGGTTGTTCTAGCGGCAGGAGCCGGTACGCGTATGCGTTCGCGCGTCCCCAAAGTTTTCCACACTTTGTTAGACTCTCCAATTCTAGCACAAGTGATTCGTGCGGTGCAAGCAGCATCGCCGGCGCGAATTCATGTGATTATTCAACCTGCGATGCAGGAACTAGCAGAGCAAACACTCGGGCACGACGAAGTAAACTGGGTTCATCAAGAATCTCAGGACGGTACCGGACACGCGGTATTGCAAGCACTTCCACATATAGCTAAGGATGCTACAGTCGCGATCGTGACCGGTGATACACCTTTGCTGTCTGCACAGACAATACAGAAAGCTGCAAGCGGTTGTCCGGAAGGCATTACCATCGTCACCGCAGAGCTAGAAGACCCCTGCGGTTACGGACGCATCGAACGAAATTCGAACGGTCAAGTGATTGCGATAGTCGAAGATAAAGACGCGTCGCAAGCTCAGCAAGCGATTCGGGAAGTCAATAGCGGCATCATCGGAGTCTCACGAACGATCTTAGAACAATTGCTCGGTAGACTGACCCGAAATAACGCGCAAAACGAGCTCTATCTAACCGAGATCGTACAACTAGCAGTCGAAACAGGAATTCCGGTTCAAACAGTTACAGTCGAAGACCCAGACGAGATACGGGGTATTAACGATCGAGTCGAGTTAGCAGAGGTCGAAAAAATTCTGCGAAGTCGACGGGTCCGTGAACTAATGCAAAACGGACTAACGCTTCGAGACCCAGAACGGTTCGATTTACGCGGGAAATTAGTAGTAGGACTTGACTGCGTTATTGATGTGAATGTGCTAATTGAAGGAGAAGTACGTTTAGGGGATGGAGTGTATATAGGACCTGGAAGTGTTTTAAGAAGTACGGAAATCGAAACCGACGCGAAAGTACTTGAATATTCAATATTAGAGTCAGCGAAAGTAGGAAAACGATGCTCCATCGGTCCGTTCGCGCGCATCCGGCCTGGTACCTCTTTAGCCGATGAGGTGCGAGTCGGAAACTTTGTAGAAGTGAAAGCATCACAACTTGGAAAGGGCGCGAAAACCAGCCATCTCGCGTACATAGGTGATGCGAATATTGGCGCAAACACCAATATCGGAGCGGGTGCGATAACCTGCAATTTTGACGGCGAACGCAAACATCAAACCGTGATCGGCGATGATGTTTTCGTAGGTACGAACAGTACATTAATAGCACCTTTGAATGTACATTCGGGAGCGTTTATCGCGGCAGGGACGACCGTGACTCGTGACGTTAAAAGTCCTTCGCTAGTTGTGTCTAGAACACGCCAAAGAGAGATTGAAAACTGGGTGCCACCAACCGTCCGGAGGAAGAAACCCTAATTATGTGTGGTATCGTCGGTGCAACGGGAGCTGCCGCGGTGCAAGCGACCTTGCTAGAAGGACTCTCAAGGTTGGAGTATCGGGGTTATGACTCTGCAGGTATCGCAATCCAAGATACAAGCAACGGCACTTTCAATCGCGTCCGTGTTGTTGGGAAAGTCCAACAACTAGTTGACCAACTTGAACAGAATCCTTTGTCGGGTAGCGCTGGGATAGCACACACCCGATGGGCGACACATGGTAAACCCAGTGAACGGAACTCACATCCGCATATGTTGGACGGACGGTTAACACTCGTGCACAACGGGATTATCGAGAATTTTTCAGAGCTACGAGCTGATATCACAGCAAGAGGTGGTCGATTTGAATCGGACACGGATTCTGAAGTAATTGTCCATCTCGTCGCGGAATTCATTCACGGTGGGATGAATCTCGCAGAAGCTGTTCGTCGTGCTATGTCAAAGCTTGAGGGAGCATTTGCGATCGGTTTGATGTCCAGTGCGGAGCCTGGTCAGATCGTTGCCGCGAAACGAGGGTGCCCCCTAGTTATTGGAATTGGGAAGAATGCGAACTTCATCGGGTCCGACGTGCTTTCTTTGCGTTCGTTTACCGACCGATTTCTCTTTCTCGAAGATGATGAATTAGTGGTTTTGGATAGCGAACAGGTAACGATTTTCGACGGAGACGGAAATAAGGTCGATCGAGACACGGAGATTGTTTTAGATCAAGGTGATCGGATAGACAAGGGTGGCTATCGACACTTTATGGAGAAGGAAATTCACGCGCAACCAGAGAGTATTCGCAATACCTTGGAAGGTCGAATTACCCGTTCGGAAGTCGTAGCCCAAACATTCGGCATAGAAGCCGTGGATGTCCTAGAAAAAACCGAAGCGCTCACGATCGTTGGTTGTGGAACTAGTTTCTACGCAGCATTGGTCGCGCGATACTGGATCGAAGATCTCGCGCGTGTTCCTTGTGATGCCGAGATCGCCTCAGAATTTCGTTATCGAAACGCAGCACTACCAAAAAATTCTCTGTTCTTGTCGCTGTCGCAATCAGGCGAATCTGCCGACACTATCGCCGCATTACGCTTAGCCCAAACTCGCGATTACTTGCACACCATGAATATTGGCAATGTCACCACGAGCACACTGATGCGAGATTCAGACTCGGCAATTGCCATGCGAGCTGGTGTTGAAGTGAGCGTGGCATCTACGAAAGCATTCACGACCGTGTTGGTCGATTTGTTACTTCTGGCTTTGGTACTTGCCCGAACTCGAGGATTTCCAAGAGAAGAGGAACGAGAAATCGTTCGAGCACTACATACACTCCCCGAAAAAATCGAGCAAGTATTGGGACTGAAAGAACGAATGCAGACGCTTGCCGAAGAGTTTGTTACTAAGAAGCACGTTCTTTTCCTCGGACGCGGCACGCATTATCCAATTGCTATGGAAGGAGCGCTCAAGTTAAAAGAGCTCTCGTACACACATGCTGAAGGTTATCCGGCGGGCGAACTCAAACATGGTCCCCTTGCATTAGTCGACCGCAAGATGCCAGTTGTTGCTGTAGCCCCAAGCAATGAGTTGCTAAGAAAAGTTCAATCGAATCTACAAGAAGTTCGCGCCCGTGGTGGTAAGCTCTACGTATTTACAGATGAGGGGACTGAGTTTGTACCAGGACCAGATGTAACAATCATTGAAGTACCCACCGTACATCGAGTGTTGTCTCCAATTGTTTATACCATCCCTCTTCAACTACTCGCCTACCACATAGCGGTACACAAAGGGACCGATATCGACCAACCAAGAAATATTGCAAAATCGGTTACCGTGGAGTAATCGTTCACCCTCTCACCGAACCCAAATAATACAGGATTGAACATTGTCAAAATTGATTAAACTACCCCTCTCCAATATTGAGGTATTTGGAATTGAACTTGAAGAATCCGCAGGATTTCCAAAGTATATTAGTTCTTTGATAAATCTCGCGAACAATACTTCACAAGCGACTCGCCCTCGCGTAGTTGGGCAAATGAGCGAATTAGTTCAAGAATTTAAGTTAAACCATCCAGAGGTCAATTTACGAACATGGCGAGAGTGGTACACTGAGAAATATCCAGAGACGCAGTAGAGCAAGCCACAACTAAGACCTATGCTCTGCTCATGAAGTATAGGGACGCATTAACCCTAGCGTCCATTATCAAGTGCACCTTAGGTACGAAAGGTAGTTTATGTAGTTGATACTGTACAAGGTGGTGCGCTGGTGGAGTGTGGAAGGAAGCCCCGGCTGACTGAAACACTCCACCAGCGCGAGGGGCGATCGGCAACGAAATTTTCGGCTTAATTGGCAAGAAGCGTTGATCGGGGTATTCTTTAATTTTTCGATTATAAAAGAGGAGTACCCCGTGGCGAAAAAGCCGTATCAACACCTTACTGAAGGTAATAGGATAATCATGGCACACGAATGAGGCAAGGGTTCGTCCGTTACTGAGATGGCCAAAACGCTGAAGGTCCATCGCACCACCATCGCACGTGAGGTGCGTCGCAATGCTGATGAGAACGGGCATTATGACGCGGCAAGAGCTCATCAGCGAGCCCAAGAACGATGCTCGGTCGCGAACGCCCAACCCCATGCCCAGACCGCACACCTTTGGGAGCAATTTACCCACCAATTGCAGGAGCATTCGCGACACCGATCGCCGGCCGGCTATCAAGGTCGGATGCAATATGAGGGTCAAGAGTGCTTAAGTCGTTCTTGGCTCTATGTCTTGCTGCAGCGAGATCGGGAACAGAGCTTGACTTGAGTAGCTGGCAGTTACTTTAGTACCGCGAACATTTAATCCTTCAACCTTGTTTAAGTTGATACTCTCTTCTTGTTGGGTTACCACTCGGATCTTATGATTGACGTTCAGGTGCTTCATCGGTTTGTCAGAGCTAGCGACGAAATTGTCGTGCTTTTCTAACCGCTGAACGATGTAGCGATTCATAAACGCTATGTTGTCGTCGTTCAGCTGCTCAAGGGAACAATTCAGCAAATTTGAATCAATCTCGACACCGATGCTGTTTCTTTCGGAAGCAATTGCCGCGAATGTAGTCGTACCTGTCCCCACGAACGGATCAAGTACGCGGTCGTGTTTGACTGAAAACATGTTGATTAGACGATAGGGGATTTCAAAAGGATATGCACCACTGCGTGAACGCATACACTTACGATTGAGTGATTGACGTGTTCCTGGCAGATGCCATACATCGCTGAACCACAGATTCCGTTCTTCCCAGAAGAAAGAACTTGATAGTCGATTACTCTTTTCAGTAGTAGTTTGAAATTTACGTTTTTCTCCTTTTCGAAAAATCAGTATCCATTCGTGCTCTAACGTAACATAGGCTGACGGTGGCATAGTACCGGAACCCAAGAATTTGTTAGGAGAATTAGTTACTTTACGCCAAAGTATGCTGGGTAAGCAAGTGTGTCCGAGATCCAAAAATTTTTGTTGAATTCGTTGGTGATTGGGGTAGAGTGCGAAGTGTTCGTTAATCGATCTCGTCGCATCACCGACGTTGATACAACTAATTCCTCCAGGTTCAAGCACGCGATCAACCTGGTTCCAAACCTTATCGAGTAAACGATGCATAAGATTGAAAGCCGCGTTTCCGTCCCCTCGCGCCAATGCTCGTTCGATTTCACTATCCTGTTCGGAGAATACACCGTCCCACATTTGAATCATGGGGTAGGGTGGAGACGTTACGACAAGGTTCACACTCTCCGACATAATACACTTCAAATCTGTCGCGTTACCGAGAACTAATCGATGTCTAGTTCTTTCTCGGTCTTGGTCTGTCATTGACCGTCCGTTGATCGACTATCGAAGTTACATAGATAATGAGAAATGGTCAAATCAAGTTAATCTTTGATTTCTACGATCACGTTCTTCCCCTTGCGGTCTACGTCCATCCTAAACCGACGATTCTTATCCTCACGAGGAACTGTATCGGGTCGTTTAAAACCCTCAGGTAGTGCACCAAGACTCAGCATAGCTTTTGTTGCTTTGTCTAGCATGGCTTGTTGTCTCATGGATGTGTTGTTCATGGAATAATCCCTATTAATACTAGCGGAACAGCTGGAACTCCGCGTCCTTGCCTGATTAAGTTCAGTAAATCGCGCTCGTAGTATGCAACTCCAGACGACATTTTTTTCTCCAATTCCTTCATTGGCACTATTTCGATACCCACATCAATCTCGTCTGCTGTAAAAAAACTCATATGTTTGACGAAGAGATCGTGAGCTACAAAAGCGTACTTACCGAATTGGACTTCAACTGCCACCCTGTCCTTTACAAAGTCTGTCTGATTAAATGAAGATATTGGTTCGTATCCGGCCTCACTAATTTTTTCTCTTTGTATGCTCTCAGACAAAGTATGAATTGATCGCATCAGACTTTCATCTAACGCTAGATAAAAGCTTACTCTTTCGTCTTTCCATCCTCGTCGTTCAAATTCTTTCTTGAATTCTTTATTCATATCGGTTGGAGAGTAGAGAACCTGCCCTTTTCTCCCCCTTTCTTCGGACACTTTTGTTTTACACTTGTCTGCGTCTACCGAATGTATAACGTCCAACACTTCTTCCCAACGCTGCTTCCGTCGAACAAGGAGATACTCTTCACCGTTCATGTGAGAGTATTTCGCGGCAACCTTCATCGATCAATGTCCACCGTTCGGTAGTGTTGGATCATATATTGGTTTCCCCATAGGTCGTGTGTTAAGAGTACCGTTCTTCAAGGCAGTGAGACGTTCTTTTGCTATACGGATGTATTCAGGTTGTATATCACAACCGTACGCATTTCGTTCGTGTTTACACGCAGCCAGTACTGACGTACCAACACCAACATACGGGTCTAAAACAGAGTCATTCGGTACAGTCATTGACAAAACTAACCTCTCAACTAGTTCTATGGGAAACTGACAAGGATGGATGGTTTTTTCGGGATGGTTGCTCTTTACGTTCGGAATAGACCAAACATCACTGGGATTTTTACCTTTTGGATTACATGAAAGTTCACCAATCTTAGGGCCTTTGAAATATCGTTTATTGGGGTACTTAGGGGGCACTCTAATTGGGTCTAAATTCCACGTATAGTCGTCATTTTTCGTCCACCAGTTAATTGTTTCGTAGCGACCGGAAAGCCTTTTTGTGCAATGCAATCCATGACCAAAATGCCAGACGATACGATTACGCAAACGTAACTGTTGATCGACAAAGAGAGAATACAGAAGTGTATCTAGCGGTACAATCGAGCCATTCTCGACATAGTTACCCACCTGCCAACAAATAGATCCTTGCGGATGTAAAAGTCTGACGCACTCTGACACAACCACTTGTTGTTTTTCTAGATATTCGTTGATAGTAAATTTTGATTCGTACTCTTTACCTAAGTTGTAAGGTGGGGAAGTAACAATTAGTTTGAATTGCTCACTCGGCAAAGACCGCATAAACTTGATGTTGTCTTCACACTCTAATACGACAATCACGGGGCCAACCCACTATAAGTAACTTCCGTTCCGCCCATTGAATGAAATAGATCGATTAATTGATCTTGTGATTTACGTTTAACGCTTCCCTCGTTAAATAAATAGAAAAACTCTTTATCAGAGGTCAGGCAGTGTTTTCTCGAATATTTGCGATGAGCTGCGTGATATCCTCGAAGTAAAACATCCCGCAGTTTGTCAGATGAAACTGCGCAAGCTATTCGTTCGACACATGTTGTAGTAGAGAGTTTGACGAGTTTTTGCTTGTGGAAAACACCGTCTCGTCCGTTGTTGACGGTGTACGCTTCAATGAATAGAGTAGAACTTCCTTCTCTTTTCAAGAACATTGGAAGGTGGATGATGACTTGATTGGTCGTGTCGAGGCGTGATGCTGCGACCACCCTGTCTCGCTGTTTCATACCTAGGACCATCTGTTTGTCAACAGTACTTTGTCCTTAGTTGAGCTTCTTGCTCTCATGTTAGCTGGCTTCCTTGCCTCGTAGGTATGCATGTCTCATCACACGGTGATTCGCATTGTGAGACTTCTTCATTGCAGCCACAGGCGACTCTAAGGCGATGGAGAATGTACCAAGCAGTATTGTAGGTCACTTTAAGCTCTGCTTTCAGCTGCAAGGTGGTGATTCCACTGCGAGCCGTCATAAGCAAGTAAGACACATAGAGCCACTTTTGGGGTTGGTCTATCTTGTTTCGCTCTAAAGGCGTATTGGTGAATGCGTTGAAATACTCACGACAGAACTTACACCAGAATTGCCCATGAGTTGCCTTCTGTGGAGTAATTTCGTCGTAGTTACCGCAGCGAACACACCTAACGGTGTCACCCCAACGCATACGACCAAAATAATCAATTGTACTATCCTTCGTAGGATACATCTGCATTAGGTCAATCAACCCCAACTTCCTTACTCTTCGGTTTGTAACGTAATTTCCTTTCCAACACTCTAACTAAATGTTAGTATAACAGAAATGGCAGATATTTGTCAACGGTCGTGCACATTTGTTTGTGTTTTCCTAAACCAGAATTAACATATCTGCACTACTTTCACTTTGTCCTTCAAGTTGTTCTAGTATGTAGTGAGTGTATAACTGTTTCACCTTTGTGTGTGCAATCGGTCGCAACGGAAATGATCTTGTTAACACAGTTGTCATAAATCAAGTTTTTTACGCGACCATTGATCTTCGGGAACTAACACAATGATTCGGAGATTCTCAGTTTCCAATAGGTTCATCAAAGTAACACTAAGTCTTTCAGACTTTGTTACACTCAGTCCCCAGGAATTCATTCAAACTTGTCCTTCGAATTCCATCCAATTGTGAGGCGTTGTCGTGTCGAGTGATGTCTCATAATGCGACTAAGAGACTCTCGGAATGATTGGTTCTACTTCAGTGTAATGGATGGTGAATTCGTTGTCTCGAACTTCAACGGATTCGATGAAGCGAAGTTGGAGCCGGGTCTCTTGTCGGGTAACGACTGCGACGTTGTGTTTGGTGTTGAAGTGATTTAGTGGTTTTTCACAGCCTCGCGCGAATTGCTCATGTTGTTTGAGGCGCTGATTAATGTATTGATTCAACACTAGCGCCTTCTCCGTTGAAATTTGCGAGAGGACAAATTTCCCAAGACTATCGTCGACCTCAATCCCAACACTGTTGCGTTCTGATGCCATAGATGCAAACGTCGTAGTACCAGTCCCAAGGAATGGATCAAGGATGGTATCGCCCTTGACAGAGTACATGTTTATCAAGCGATACGGTAATTCAAAAGGAAAAGGAGCATTGCGGGATCTATGTCCTGTAGGGCTGAGTTGTTGAGTAGACCCTGGTAGTTGCCACAGATCGTTAAACCAGACGTTGCGTTCTTCCCAGAAGTAGGCACTTGCCTGACGGTTTAACTGTTCTTCGTCAGACTCAAACCGCCTGCGACCGTTTTTACGAAAAATCAAAATCCATTCATGTTCCAGTGTCACATAAGCCGACGGCGGCATCATGCCCGATCCCATGAATTTGTTTGGAGCATTTGTTACTTTGCGCCATAGAACACTAGGCAGACACTGATATCCGAGTTTCAAGAACTGTTGTTGGACTCGCTGGTGGTTTGGATAGAGTGAGAAATGACCGCCGATCGTTCTAGCCGCGTCGCCAATGTTAATACAACAAATACCCCCGGCACTAAAGTTCGATCTACTTCCTTCCAAACTCTGTCTAGAACCCCATGCATCAGTTCAAAGGCGTGGCTACCCTTTCCATTGGTGAGTGGCGACGGATCCTTTTATTCTGCTGCGAATAGACGTAATCCCACATTTTGATCATTGGATAAGGAGGCGAGGTCACGACCAGTTGTACACTGTTGTCAGCGATTGAAGAAGCATTTCGCGCGTCTTCAATCACCATTTGATGAGTAGTGCTACTAGTCATTATTAGTAGGTGAAAGTTTTCGCGAACCACAAAATCGAGTACTGTAACTTCTTAGACTCATAGCAAGAATTCACAGTCAAACGACAGCCTCAAGATCAGGTTTTTGGTTCTTGAGCACGCAAGCTTGGACAAAAGTTGGGTGATTAATCTAAGACGATTGTAACATAGTGGAGTTTCTTTCAAAACACCGAGTCACATCTGGATGTATACTGTCTGAATACTGGGTAGTGGCTCAATTTGAATTTATTACTATAATATAGTATATGTTAACGTCGTATTGCTATCGAGTCTACCCTACGAATGTCCAGCAACAGACGTTGCGCCGGCAGTTTGGGTCAGTGCGGTTTGTTTACAACTATTTCTTAGCACTCCAACAACAACGGTGTGAGGATAAAAAGAAGCACTTATCGTTCTTCGACATGTGTCGCGAACTGGTGGAACTAAAACGCAGTGATGACTACTCTTGGTTGTATCTGACGTACGCGCAGTCCTTGTATGAAGGACTCAAAAACTTAGATGCCGCCTATCAAAACTT
>VXUA01000059.1:0-1165 GCA_009837185.1 Gammaproteobacteria bacterium
CTGGAGCGCCTCGAAACAGAAGCGAAGTCACTGGCGATGAACGAAGGCCGCTACATTCGCCCAATCGCCGTCGTGCGGGTGGAGCGCACGGGCAGGGACCAGCGGGACGGCGACCGCGTCCACTCGGAAGACGTAAGGGAGTATCTGACCCAGAACCTAGGGGTTCCCGAAAACTCCATTGCCGTGAAATCCTCTGAACTGGACGAATTGGGCCGTGATGACTTGCTGTCGGAGTTTTCGTCAGTTCGTTGGGTGATCACCAGGGCCGCCCTTATGGAGGGTTGGGATTGCCCCTTTGCCTATTTGTTGGTGATGCTGGACAACACTCGCGCCCAGAGAGCCGTCACCCAGTTGGTGGGCCGTGTAATGCGCCAGCCCCATGCCCGGCGTACCGGACGAGAGTCGTTGGACCAATGCTACGTCTATTGCTGGAACACAAGCGTGGGCGATGCTGTGGCGCAGGTAAAGCGGGGTCTGGAAGAAGAGGGCCTGACGGGACTGGGGGATGAGGTGACCAGCGACTCGACTGACTTCAGGCGTATCACAATACAGCGCCGGGAAGGGTTTGAAGGGAAGGACATCTTCCTTCCTCTGGTTCTACATCAGCATGGTGAAGGGTGGGGTGAGTTGGATTACCAGGCTCATATCCTACCGGAAATTGACTGGGACGCGATTGAATCTCCCGACCCAAAGAGCAGCCTCCCCGACCGCGCTGTCCGGCAATCGGCAAGCGTTGACGTAGGCGATGCGCTTCCCATTTTTCATCCTGAGACAAAACTGATCATTCCAAAGGAGGTCCAGATAAACTGGTTTGCCCGCCGATTGTCGGACGTGGTTCCGAATCCGTGGCAAGCAGCTCGTATCGCACAGCAGTTTGTAATGAAACTTCGAGACGACGGCGACGCTGAGGACGAAATCTATGACCGCCGTTCCTACCTGGCATTCGCTTTGAGGGACCATGTGGCGAATCAGTTGCAACTTCAGGCAGAGAAAGCCTTCCGCGGCAAGTTGCGCGACGGCCAGATACGCTTTGACCTGGAGGCGGGACAACCGAATTTCCGTATGGTCGAAAGCTACGAAATACCCGTGGCTAGCGATGCGGCGCTCCTAGCGGGGAACGACGGGAGACAGGTACAACTCAGCCTGTTCGAACCTGTATATGCGC
>VXUA01000059.1:1175-1661 GCA_009837185.1 Gammaproteobacteria bacterium
ACCGGGAGGCAGTCCGGCAGCGTGGCGACTACTATCTCCGGGGCTGGAAGCAGGAAAGAATTTGGCCTGATTTCGTGGCTATGTGCGGTGAAACTAAGTGCAAACCCCATGTATTAGTCTTCGAGACCAAAGGGGAGCATCTGCGTGGCAACCCGGACACCGACTACAAGCAGCGAGTGCTTGAGACGCTCCAAAACGCCTTCAACTGCGGCACGATGACCGTCAATGACGGGCCAGCCAAGGGTACTTTCCGGCTAGTCTTCAACGAAGCCGAGTTTCCAGAAGCGTTAGCAACACTGGAGGGGGTTTACAACGTCTGATACTGTTCCAAGTCAAAGACCATAAGCAATACAAGAACATTGGAAATGCGTATCGCCATCGAAGTAACAAGGCGATGCCCCTCTTTTTTCAGCGGAACCTTCTCCCACGTGCGTTGGGAATATACTCCGAAAGAATCTCTCCCGTCGCATACAGCTTCGCTTCAAT
>VXUA01000059.1:1671-2597 GCA_009837185.1 Gammaproteobacteria bacterium
GCTGCGCTTCAATGGGGCCACCGCCTTTCGGCGATGAGTCGATTTCAAAATTAAACACCCCATTCGAAATTCGGAATCAAGACTACCAGAATCTTCAGGCGCTGGCCTCTACAGGCGGCCCCATGAACAGAACGAAGACACTCCGAGGGACGGGTCGAGGTGCATGTCCTTCGAAGTAGGTCAGGACCGAAAAACGACAAACCGACCAAACAGGAGCTAGTGCATACGGGGCAACACTGCCGATGCCGTCATCTGCCACAACAGCTCCAAAGAGATAACCATGATTTCACATAAACACCACCCTGCGAGGGAATGCCATATGAAACGGATGGGGGCGAAAGGAGGAATGTCAGTGTATCAGCGCCCCGGAGTGTATTGAATACCTGAGTGCAGGCCAGCAGTGGCCTGGACGATGCCCGGTGCTGAAGGAGGTGGGGAGCCGGGAAACAGAGCAAGGCGCAACGGTACAACCCCGCTGTTTCACCAATCGGTACCTCGTCGCCGGGCGAAGCAATCATAGGAAACACAGCAATGGCAGATAGGAAAAAGAATCATTACGAGCCTCGCTTCTATATGAAGAGATTTGGCTCCACGGAAAAGTCTATTCATCTGGTCAACACTACGTCCATGAAGGCAGTTCAAGACGCCAGCATTGCCAGCCAATGTCAAAGGAAGAACCTCTATAACAGTGGACTAGAAGACAGCCTGTCCAAGTTGGAGTCGTTTATAGCGAAGGAGATCTACCAACATAATCGCTACGTTCGGGTAACCGCTGATTTGTGGCATCTATTCGCGGCTACGCAATATGTGAGGGTACCCCGGGAGAGCGACCCCGGCAAGGAGTTCATGAAAGCCGCTGTTGACTATTGGTTGGAGTGGCAATTGGAAAACGATCCCGAAGTTCAGGATATGGACACGAGCTACAC
>VXUA01000017.1 GCA_009837185.1 Gammaproteobacteria bacterium
CTATACGACATAGTCCTATTATAATTGGTGTGTAGTTTCGTATATAAGTCCCAAAAAATACCACTATTGCGACTGCCGCAACGATCTCCAACAGAGATCCCTTGGCTGCAACTCTGAGTCTCAATTTGTGTGGTATAGACGTCGCATCTCCCCAAACTACACTAGCAACACGTAGACGTTTTGCGACGAGGGACCAGTTTAGCAATGTGCCAACAACCAAACCGATAACAATCCAAAGTTCCACTAGGCCACTAAGGTAGATCGCACTGGGTGTCCTAGCAGTAGCCAGCCAGACATGTCACTAGCTCCAGCGGACAAAGCTGCTACAGGACTTGAGATTGAACGACCGCCGATGGCGAAATTTGACATTGATTTCGTACGATAGTTGGCATACAGTGCTACTAGAAATAGAACGATCAAATAGGCAATGAACGCGGAGTACAAACCGGACATGAGATTACCTTCAACTAGGGTCAAAAAATTTTATTAAATATCCCACGGAAGGTATTACATGCTCCTAGTACCGTCACGAGTAAAAGGTAAAACTGCGTAAATTGAGTCCGATTGCGCTTCGTAAAATCCATCAGTTATGGATCAGGAACTTCGACAACTACTCAACAAACTAGAGAGTCTGGCGGATGATCTCAGAGTTTTCCTACCGAAAATTGTATCGATTGACTGGGAGCACACTCTTGCTGCCAAATGGCGTTACCACGAAACTTACAGTACTTTCCACCCGATCAAAAATCTAGAAACGTACGATCTTGAGGATCTCTTGGAGATCGATCAACATAAAACGGCCTTGATCAATAACACCGAATTGTTTTGTCGCGAACTACCTGCAAACAATGCACTTCTTTGGGGTGCTCGAGGAACAGGAAAATCTTCATTAATTCATGCGATCCTGCAAGAATTCGGGGATCGTGGATTAAGGTTAGTGGAGGTAGAGAAAAACTACTTAACCGAGATTGGAGTTCTTGCTGAATTTTTGGGAACCCTACCGTACAAATTCGTCATTTTCTGCGATGACTTGTCATTTGATGCGTTTGATTTCAGCTATAAGGACTTAAAGAGTGCATTAGAAGGCTCAGTAGTAACTGCAACGACAAACATACTCTTGTATGTCACTTCGAATCGTCGACACCTTATCACCGAACTACAGCGAGATAATGAAACATCAGGTACGGAAGACTTGCACGAAGCAGAGGCGATAGAAGAGAAGATCTCTCTCTCAGATCGATTCGGTCTTTGGTTGGCATTTCATCCTTTTGACCAAGAACAGTATCTACGAGTAGTGAACCACTGGGTTAAGAAGTTAGCGAATCAGTATCAGCTATCGTTAGATATGACAGAAGACATGAGAAAACAAGCACTGCAGTGGGCGTTAAATCGAGGTGTTCGGAGCGGTCGAACTGCCGCACACTTTGCCCAACACTGGATAGGGAATAAACTGTTGGAACGGACGGAGTAGTGCTCTTGAAATCACTTAAATATTTACTTATAAATGTTATTAGTATTTTTGTATATTTATCTGGAAATAATGTTATTGGAGATACATTGAGGATAAACAATGGCGACGTTCTTTCAGGGGAACTCGTCGGTGTGTCAGGGAATGTAGTCACCTTCGAGACGGACTATGCTGGGACGCTTTACATCAGCCAAAAGAAGGTTGATAGTGTGGTCACAGAAGCTGACTTTACGATCGTCTATGTTGATGGATCAAAGGAAATTAAAGCACTATCCTCCGATCTCGACATAGAACAGTTAGACGTCGTCCGGAGAGGGACCACTTCCGTTTTAGTGATTAACACCGCATGGAAGAGCCAACTGACAATCTCGCTCGCTGGAACATCTGGTAATAACGAGTCTCGGAACTTTTCGATGTTTAGCGAGTCTTCTTTGTTGCGATCCAAAAGTGAACAGTTGTTGAACGTATCGCAGACTCGAGAATCTACTGACGCTATCACAACTACTGATCTACTTGACGTAAAGTACAACTTTCGATGGCTCCGGTCGAGTAAGTGGTATACCTCTGTTAGCGTCGATTATTCCTATGATCCCCTAAATGAAATAGCGTGGACGACTGTTCTCGGGATTGGCGGCGGCAAGAAGTTCATAGAACATTCTCTTTCCGATCTATCAATGGACGTAGCAGTAAGCGCTGTGTATCAATCTCTGGATGAATTTGAAGAAGTTTCACCAGCTTTACGCGTTGCGAGCGTTTATCGAAAAAAGATGTTTGGAGGGCGTGTTGAGCTAATACAGCAGAATCGTCTACTATGGATAACAGAGAAGAACAGCGGCGTGATAGATGGATTATTCGGTCTGCGATTTTTACTTTCTAATGCTCTGAATTTAGATTTTCGAAACAACGTGAAGTACGAAACAGATCCAGCAAAGAACTCAAAGAACACCAATTTGACTTACAGCGTCGGTATTGGAGTGTCGTTTTAGCTCGGTACGACAATAGAGCGCCTTGACCGTTGCTTTACTAGTCGTAAAATTCCGATTTCTGCGTCCCCTTCGTCTAGTGGCCCAGGACACTGGGTTTTCATCCCAGCAACAGGGGT
>VXUA01000068.1:0-50483 GCA_009837185.1 Gammaproteobacteria bacterium
CTATGGTATGCCCGGAGTCGGGTTACCTGTGAATACAACAGCCTGACTCAAGGTCAAGAGTTGCAAACTTGACCGGGTGAATAGCAGGGAGTTTTCTCCATAAACTTTTGAGAAGCCCGGCATTTTTGTCGGAAACTTAAACTCAAGAATCTATGGAGGATTCATGCCTAATTTTTCACAAAAACTAAAATCATTGACGCTGGGCGCGACGCTATCATTAGCTCTCGCGTTCTTAATCATTCATCCGGGGATGTTTGCGACAGCACACGCATACATTGCGCCACCGGATTATCAGGTGTTTGAAAACCCAGTAGACAGTATCGCACCTGATCTTGATGGTATCGACTACAATTTGAGTCCTTTTTATACCGGACGTCCTATATATGGGGATTTAATATTCCCGACAGCTGCATGTGGTGGTCTGTGCCTATTTATAATAGGTCTGGTCATAACGGGTATAATCGTTGCTTGGCCTTGGATAATGAAAGCGTTTAACGGTCTTGATAACTGGCATCATCGACATCGGTTTTGGAAATGGATGAACAAATACGGATACGCACCGAATCTCGGCAAAACCCATTGTAAAGCTTTATACCCCGATGAAGATAATCCCGAATACGAGCGGTGCAGAGCAAAGAAGCTGAAAGAACTCATAGAAGAGTATGTAACTCAGGCTAATAATTGCGATAATAGAGTATGGAAGTGGTCGGGACATTTTTTGTATGCTGAACTCTATTACGATTTAACGCATGGACAACCAGAAGTATGGTCTTGCGCTGTTATAGAGACAAAAACTAAACGCCTCAAAGGAGGTGGAACGCTCATATTGGAAAGCTTCACACATTTTTGGACATGGGATGCTACTCCTTGGTTAGGCCAGTAAATAGGACACTCAAATGAATTACGAAAACATCAAGGCCACCGACAACAAGTACCGTCAAAATTCAGTTCGAAAGTTTATTACCTGGGCGAAAAATACGAGATTTATCGCTTGGCTTGACGGTCTTAGCTTTTGGGGAAAGGTGCTATATCTGGTTTCCTGTGTTGTCTTCGCCTTGTTACTACGGTTCATAATTTCTTTGGTCCTTAGTGTCTTTGGAATCGCTTATTAGTAAGCTGAACAAATTAACGTTAAAAATACCCCGCTTGTCGGGGTATTTTTATGGCCGTCTACAACTCGATTAATGAGCAATCGAGAAGTTGTAAATAGTGAGTATAATTATATGGAGATTTAATTTCGAAGGAGGTTTTTATGTCAGGCAAAGAACGACCGAAGAAGCGACCGCGCGGGCGACCAGAAAAACCTATGCCTCCGAAAATAGACGCTGACGCAGAGACAATTAAGAGGGCTATATTCGCGGCGAACGACCACAAATTCCCAAAACAAAACCGGCTCAAATAAGAGCCGTTATTTTGCGTAGTCAAGTATATAATTCCCTAAAAGAATCTCTGTAGGACGATGACTCAAAAGGCATGGAGTAATTGTCTACAAACTTTTTCTAAGGCTAATTCGAAGTGTTAAACGGAACTCAACTTATCGACCTACCCCCGCGATTTCAGTTGCTGCTGGGCATGTTTTTCGACTCCCTCTGGCATAGTGTGTATGAGTCCTTTTAAAGACTCGGGACTCGACTCAGCCCACACGACAATGATTGATTTCCAGAGTTCCTCACGGTCAAGTTTGTTCTTGAGCTGAGTGACTGCCGCGAATGCTCCAATGGGATCGCTTTGCACCCACGCACCTGAGACTGTCCATAGAAACGCTCGTAAAATATCGTCCTCCAGCTCTTCCGAAGCCACGTTGAATAGTTGCTGAAATCCACCCAATTCCTCTGCCATTGTGTGGGTGATGCTAGCGAGTACGACCGTTTGTAATGTAGGATCTACTTGAAGTTCTTTAAGCTCATTAAGCGCACCTAAACCATCTCTCTCAATCTTTGTTTCAATAGAGTTGGTCAACTCGAAAATCGAATCGAGACGAACGTGATCGTAGTTTAATAGGTCTTTCCAAGTAAAGGATTCGTGAGATTCAACTAGGACCAAGGTGCGATCCGAGACGGAAAAATGAAGAAAGGCCGCAATCGTCAGACCAACAAAGATTCCGATTGCGTAATGCACAGCTATGTGCAACCGTGGTTCATGCAGAGTATTCATAGCGGGTATCCTCAGTCTCCTTTCGTTCTTTATGTTTAGAGGTTTGATGTCTAAAACTAACGAGAATCACATTGTAGCAATCTTTTTTGTGATTTCTAGTGTCTCGATAATCGATACTCACATCTGTCAGCAATCCACACAACTGAAGATTACGATCCGTAGCAACTGCGCAACGTTCTAATGATTACGGTCGTCGCATATTCGCTAGTAGTGTGCGAACATTGATGCATGCCCCGTCCATGATACCATTTTTGCGTACGACCTACATTCAATCTACTAAAATTTATAGTCGCAGTCACTCTCGACGTCCATCACCGATACAAGTGATATCAAAATAAACAATATCTCTGTCTACTTCCATTTCAACCGCACTGAATAGCTGTCCGTCTAGCGATAGCGAGCTTGCCCGATCGATTCCACCCGAGGAGCAAGCAATTACCTGGACTCACTGCTTCGGCAGTGCTGGGGCCGAAGCACTAGCGGCCGTCATTGAGGCACATCCTCGTCTATATATTGTTATTTCGTCCAGCGTCGAACAAGCCTACGAGTTACAAGCTCAACTCTCGTTTTTCATCTCTGGTATTTCCGTACGTCAGTTTCCAGCACACGAAACACTGCCTTACGACATTTTTTCACCGTCCGGTGACATCATCTCACAAAGACTAAAGACGCTATACGAACTACCCTCGATCACGAACGGAGTCATCGTCGTACCGATTCAGACATTGCTTCAACGAATTCCACCTCGCGACTATATTCTTCCGCGCATGTTTCTCTTGTCAGGGGGCGAAGAACTAGCATTTGAGTCACTGCTGGAACAGCTTGTTCAAACTGGGTATCGGAAAGTAGAGACCGTTTATGAACATGGCGAATTTGCGGTTCGAGGTTCCCTTCTTGACTTCTTTCCAATGGGAACATCCCATCCTATTCGAATTGACTTTTTCGATGATATCGTTGAAAGTGTTCGTTCCTTTGATCCAGATACTCAGCGGAGCGTCGACAAACTGAAAGATGTTCAAATCATGCCCGCACACGAGTACCCACTCGATGAAGCAGCGATAGGACGGTTTCGCCAATCCTGGAATGCCAAGTTCCCAGCAGTCGAACGTCAATCACCCATATATCAAGATATCAGTGATGGTAAGGCAGTTGAAGGCATTGAGTGCTACCTTCCCTTGTTCTTTGACACCATGCACACCTTATTCGACTATTTACCTGAAAGCGCTGTTGTAGTTGTCGCTGATCAAGTGATCGAAGAAGCAGCGGAGTTTCTCAGTGACGTACAACGACGGTACGACACTCACCGCATGGAAATCTTACGGCCATTGTTATCACCCAATGAATTGTTTCTAAATACTGAACAGCTTCGACGTTTTTGGAACAAGTACCCTCGAATACACTTACAAAGAAATGAAACAGAAAGAAAACACTCTGTTTCCGTGGGAGGCTACGAACTTCCGGACATCTCTCTTGATGCTCGATGGAGTGAACCCGCCAAAAAAGCTCGAGATTTCATCGCAAATCTATCTGTTCCTGTGCTGGTCACTGCTGATACAAAAGGACGACTACAGCATGTTCAAGACGTTCTTGGACGTATGCAGATTCCAACATCTTCTGTTGATTCCTACGCCGAATTTTTAGAACAACGCCAAGGTATTTTCGTAACTATTGGGCAGTTTCAAGAAGGGCTTTGGAACTCCGAGCATGTAATTCTCACGGAGACACAACTGTTCGGTGAGCGCGCCGAGACGACAAGGCAACGCACGCGCCAGAAGGCTTTCGATCCCGATACGATTATTCGCAACCTCACCGAACTAAAGCCAGGAGATCCCGTCGTTCACATTGATCATGGAGTCGGCAGGTATGTAGGTATGGAAACACTCTCGTTTCGCGCGGAATTAACTGACTTCGTGACGATTGAATACGCTGACAAAGATCGGTTGTATGTACCAATCTCCTCACTTGACTTGATCTCAAGATATACCGGTGTCGAAGCAGAGCACGCACCCTTACACAAACTAGGCTCTGATGCTTGGGCTAAATTAAAGCATCGCGCAGCTAAGAAGATTTACGACGTTGCCGTCGAACTATTAAGTATCTATGCAAGACGTAAAGCAACTCATTCCGTTTCTTTTCCTGATACCGATACTGATTTTGAAACGTTTTGCGATGAGTGCGAATTTGAACTAACTGTCGATCAAGCCGAAACAACTAAAAAAATTCTTGAAGACTTACAGAGTCCGCGCGCCACCGATCGACTGGTTTGTGGAGATGTCGGTTTTGGAAAAACCGAAGTTGCGATGCGTGCCGCGTTCCATGTGGTACAGGCCGGTTTTCAAGTCATCGTCTTAGTACCAACTACCATACTCGCACAACAACACTATGAGACATTCACAGATCGATTTGCAAATTGGCCGCACGTAATCGAACTGATGTCCAGATTTCGAACGGACCACGAGATCAAAGTGATTAGTGAGCGTATCGCAACTGGATCCGTGGACATCGTGATTGGCACGCACAAGCTTCTTCGCACCAAGGTAGACTTTAAGCGGTTAGGCTTACTCGTTATCGACGAAGAACATCGGTTTGGGGTCCGAGATAAAGAGCGAATCAAGAACTTTAAAGCAGAAGTCGACACCATGACCCTTACGGCCACGCCAATTCCACGTACGCTAAACCTCTCTATGGGCGGTTTGCGAGACCTCTCACTTATTACCACACCACCGGCAAATCGTCTTGCTGTTAAGACGTTTGTCGTACCCTATAACCCTGTGGTGGTCTCCGATGCGATCAGTCGAGAGCTAGCACGTGGCGGGCAGGTCTTTTACTTACACAACAAAGTACAAACCATTCATAACGCTTTTGAGGGTATCAAACATCTAGTACCACACGCGCGTGTCGACATGGGACACGGCCAGATGAAAAAACGTGAACTAGAGAGGGTCATGTCAGACTTTTATCACCGTAAGAGCAATGTGTTGGTCTGTACCACGATCATCGAAAGTGGCATCGATGTTCCAAACGCAAACACGATCATCATTGATCGTGCGGACAAATTCGGATTAGCGCAATTACACCAGTTGCGAGGTCGTGTGGGTCGGTCCACCCGCCAAGCCTACGCATACCTGCTAACACCTGACGATGATGTAATTTTTACCGTTGACGCGAAGCAGAGGTTAGACGCAATCGTTAAGTCCGACGACCTTGGAAGCGGATTTTCCCTGTCCATGCACGACCTAGAGATCCGTGGAGCGGGTGAAATCCTCGGACAACAACAACATGGCCAGTTAGAATCCATTGGGTTCACGTTGTACATGCAGATGCTTAATCACACTGTCGATACGATCAAGAGCGGTGGGATGCCCAATTTCGAAGATCCACTACCCATGACGCATGAAGTCAACTTAGAGACTACCGCCCTATTTCCCGACGATTACATACCGAATACACACACCCGCTTAGTGTTATACAAACGGCTTGCTTCACTAACTACTCAATTCGAACTCGATGAATTCAAAGCTGAAATGATCGACCGATTTGGTACATTACCCGAATCTGCAGAGGTGCTATTTCTCACCACCCATTTAAAGATGTTGGCACAACGAAAAGGTGTGAAACGGGTCATTGCCGGCGAACGAGGAGGTAGTATTGAGTTCTTCCCAGAAGCAGATCTAAATCCGCAATCAATTACTTTAATGGTGTTAGCAAATCCACGAAGCTTGAGAGTCTTGCAAGGGCACAAGATTTCATTATCTGAGTTGCCCGAGGATGTTACCGAACGAGGTTACTTCGTTGAACGATGCCTCAACCGTATAAGTCTTATGAAGTAATAGATATGGATACAAGGTTCCTAATCGGTTTTGTAGTGCTGCTTGGTTTGATCTCGCAAGTCGGTGCGGACACTGCTGAAAGCTTTTTGAAACAGCGTTGGTACACAATTGAAATGGTTGTGTTTGAAAGAGTACCTGCACCCCCTACCCCTGAATTAGTGACCAACGCAGTCGAAAAACGTGTGTTACCCGCGGGCACGATTGCAATGCAGTTTAGCGATGACGAACTAGCTCGCTTTGCCGAATATTCCAATATTGTGAATTTTGATGCTGTCGTCGATGAATGGTTTTTTGACAATCCTTGGCACGTCTCACCGACGACAGACGAGCAATCTCCAACCAATCAAGTCAACGATATTGAAACGGACGACAAATATATCAATGGTTGTTGGCTACACATTGTGAATCTCGAGGAAGAAGCATCCACCGGATTCGAGTCTCATGACGATTGGTCAGAACGACTTGCCAATCTCTTCGAAGAAAGTCGAACTCGCGATCCAAGATTACCAGAATGGTTGCCCGACGTTTGGCAGACGTTCGACCGCAACGTTGTCGATGCAGCGAAAGCTCTTGGTCTCTGCGATGAAGATGTAGCTCCTTTATTTGACGAAGAATATTTAGACTTCATGAGGCTCGTAACACCCGATGATGTAGATTCACCAACTGAAGAAGACGAAAAACTCACACCTAATGTGGTTCAGGAAGCGTTCGATGAGTATGAACAAGAACTCAATCGTACTGCCCTGACTCCTCAATCCAGTAGCCTCAATCTTCAACAAACCGCAACTCGTCTGAAAAACAACAGCTATCGCATCATAGACCACTTTTCATGGATTCAAGATGGACGACCACGGGGTAGCGAGTCCACCGTTTTAGTTCAATTTGGACAGCACTTTGACGACGGTTTTCGTGAAGTTGAAGGCACAATTGCATTCAGCGTTGCTCGGTTCTTACACTTGAAGGTGAATTTGTGGAGATTTGTTCCCGTACCACAAAATTACGATCCGACCGAAACAGATTTCGAATCACCAATATTCTTTTACGAAATTCAAGAGAGTAGACGCTTAGCGTTGGGTGAGGTCCACTATTTCGACCATCCTAAATTTGGCGTCCTAGTACAGATCAGGCGATTACCAATACCTGTCGATCTTACCGAGTTAGTTGAGCAATTGAATAGTTCGTCCTAAGAGACCTCGCAACGTCTCAATGGAAGAGGTAGCGATAGTATGGGCGTGCTTCAAATCGATTTCGCTGGGAGTCAATCCCGCAGCGACATTCACAACTAGACATACTGCAGCATACTCTAGTTCGAGTTCTCGCGCTAACGACGCTTCTGGCATGAGAGTCATACCTACCAAATCACAGCCATCCTGCTTCAACCGAGTAATCTCAGCGCCGGTCTCTAGGCGTGGTCCTTGAGTACAGCCATAAGTGCCACGATTGAGAATTTCATTGGGCTTTAGATCTTGTCTCGATTGGATCAGAAGCTGCCTTAGTCGATTGGTGAATGGGTACGTGAAGTCGTAGTGTTTAATCGGCAAATCTCCGAAAAACGTGTGATCGCGTCCGAATGTGTAATCAACGATTTGATCTGGGATCATTATGTCCCCTACATTCAGTTGTGAGCTAATTCCACCTACTGTAGCCGTCGCCAGGATCTGATTCACTCCACAGTCTTTTAACGCCCACATATTCGCTCGATAGTTCACCTTGTGTGCGTATATGCCACCATCTTTCCCGTGCCGTGCTAATAGAAGAACTCTTGGTCCAAAGATATCCGTTTCTACTAGACTCGAAGAAGTTGTGCCAAAAGGAGTTTCAATAGATTCTCCGAATTGACCGTCTGCAATGATCGAACGTAGTGAAGTACCAAGAATAATCGCCTGCATAGTTGTTTAGTGTAATTCAGCCGAATATGGTTGATTTAATGTCGTTTTGGTCATACAAGACATACGCGAGCACAAGTACTGTAGTTAGTCTACTTCAGCAAAATTCGGGACCTTGTTCTCCATCTATTGCCAGTAATTTGACGAGCATGTCATACAGAATCCAACTAAATTCTGTGGTTCACTTATGATGCACAAATCAGTTTGTTGCTCACTTTTAGCGAAAAGTGAGCAACAAACAGCAGATTTTTTTAAATTTACTACTAGAAGTCCAATATGTCAATAGGTGTTGAATTTACGAATGTGAACGATTAACAGTTTTAGTTCAGTAAATCCTCTAACTCTGCTTCTAGTTCCCCTCCGCTGAGATTCTTAGCTACTATAGTTCCAGTATCTACTTCGTACAGCAACGAATAGGGAATGCCGATTACCTTATACTTCAGAACCGCGTCTGCTTCGGACCCCATACCTAGATTGATCCAAGGAATCTCTTCCTCCTCTGAAGCCAACTTCCAATCCTCGTGGTCGTCGTCCAACGTGAAGGAGACGATCTCGAATCCCTTGTCCTTAAACTTACCGTAGGCTTCTTTTAGGTATGGGAACTCCGTCCGACACGGACCACACCAAGAAGCCCAAAAGTCCAATAATACCACTTCCGAATCCTTGTGAGCACTACTCAATGACATCGATGCTCCGTCAAGATCAACTGCTTCGAAATCCAAAATAGGCGTTCCGACGGCAATCAAATCCCGCTCGTCTATACGAGCCTGACGTTCCTGGTCTCTCTCAACTATTCTGGCGATCCAGGTGTCATCGGGGGCGTTTTCTTTGAGATAAGCCATCGCCTCGGTATACCAAGTGCCTGTCGTTATATTAGTAGTTTGTAGAGTGAGTCGCCGAACCAGTAGATCAGGATCATTCAAAGCAATTTCTTTTCGTCCCTCAGATTCGAGACTTACTAGCTGTGTAAATTGAGCACGGGTGGCCGCCATGTTTTCGAACCGCTCTTGTGCGGAGCTAGGAATGGAATCACCTAATGCTTCTTGGTAAAGCTCTAACGCGTTCATATATTCTTCGCTTTGTTTCCATGAGTTGATGACAACGTCGTTGTAGGTACCACCGGTAACGACAAATTCTTCATATTTATCCATGGTAAGAGTGAGTTGCCCTGGTTCCATAACAAACTGCCGCGTTCTCAATGGCATCCTAATGGAATTTTTAACCCGTTCGCTATCGGTCACAGAAAAATTTATTGGTTTAATCTCATCAACGTTCGTGGTTAGTGAGAATATTCCATCTTCGATCGTCGTTTCTGCTAGCACAGTGGCACCGTCTGGTATGGAATCCTGCAAAGAAATCGAACCTGCTGACATGGACATCGAGGATGAAGAACCGGTTGCAGCACTACTGCTACTCATACTTGTGGGAGATGCTAGGGTACTACCACTACCTCTTGTTGCCGAGGAGATGCTCGTACTACTACCTGATGCAACCGCACTTTGCGAATCGGAGTTTGAATCAGCCATCACAATAGACATAGCTCCTCCGAGGGATTCGACTTCAGGTACCCACAAAACGAAAGTACCACTCGAATATGCTGCAGACACATCCCCTTGCAACTCCAATACTCCCGTTTGGGACTCTTCTTCGTCGTCTCCGCCACCACTACACGCGACAAATGCGACAAAAGTTACCAGTAGCAATCCAATCGTTGCTAGAGTTCTCAATAAACTCGTTCCAATTGATCGTTGTCCGTTCATGATATACACCTCTGTGATCTGGTCTCCAATCACTTTCTGTGCCTCAGGCTAAAGTTTGAATTCAAAATTTTAGCGGTCTCACGCACATCAAAGGCAAAGCTACTTTGCTTGTAGTGGAGAGGTTCAAAAAGCTGAAACTTAAACACGATAGGACTAACATTTCATCCCTTGAGAAGATCCACTTCGATTCGACGTAAGGTATTCAGATCATTTCAACCGTTCTACCGTTAATCGTTTCAGTTTGAAGTCTAAGTCGCATAAGTCGAAGGAATGGCGTATATCGCAGGCAAGTCACGATATTTCCCCTCTAGATCCATTCCTCTTCCGATCAGAAACTTGTCAGGCGCGTAAAGCCCGATATAGTCCGCTTCGATTTGAGGAGGTTGGGACAACTCTTTCTGAATCAGAACGGCTGTATAGACCTTTGCAGCAAAAGTACTGATTTGATCTTTCAGGAACTTCAAAGTAATCCCATAATCTAGTACGTCGTCCATCAACAACACCGAACGACCTTCAATGTTTTCCGGTAATGGTCCGACCACTCTCGGTTCATCTCCAATGATGCCTCGATATCGTTGTACTTGCACAAACTCCAGAGTTAGGGGTACTCGGAGTCGCCGAACAAGATCCCAGGCAAAAGGACTACCACCGCGCAAAACGCAAAGACCTACGACTTCAGATCCTGCTAAGTCTAAATCAATTTGGATCGCTAACCGATCAAGCGTTCGTTCAATGGCTGATTCTGAAAATAACAGCACCGCGCCATTCGGCGGGAGACTCATTAACTTTCTGGGTTGATTTCGTTCTCTACGTGTAAAGTTTGCGTGGGGAACGCGAAATCAGCCCCGTGTTTGTGGACGATTTCAGCGATTAAGAGAAGTATCTCCTCCTTAATCTCATGAAATTCGGTCCATACCGTGGTCTTCGTGAATGTGTACACGAAAAAGTTCACGGAATAGTCCCCATACGATACCAAATTTACCATGAGCGTCCGAGAAGTGTCAATTGCTGGGTGAGTCTTTAACATCTCACGTACATCATCAATTACTTTTTTGGCTGTCGATATATCTTCATAGCGAATACCAAAGGTCTCGTAAATGCGACGATTACGCATTCTTTGGGGATTTTCGACAGACAGATTCGCAAAAACCGCATTCGGTATATACAGTGGTCGTTGGTCAAAGGTTCGTATGCGAGTGATCCTCCAACCTATTTCTTCTACGGTACCTTCGATCTCTCGATCAGGTGAACGAATCCAATCCCCTACTGCGAAGGGTTTGTCGATAAACAGCATGAGCGCACCAAAAAAGTTTGCCAACAAATCCTTTGCAGCGAATCCTACTGCTATACCCCCGATCCCGCCAAATGCCAAGACGCCCTGAATAGGTAATCCAAACGCTTGCATAATCATCAGCGCTGCTGATATGGCTATAGATGCGCGTAAAACTTTACTTACAGCACCAGCAGTAGCAGGATCCCAGCGCGACGCCGTTCCATCCCGACGTGGTTCCACAACGATTTGTTGAAATTCTTTAATAAATCGACTAGCGAACCAAGCTATAAAAGCGACGATCGCTGCAGCTCGTACCGTACCGACATGCTCAAAGATCGAATCAGCCGTTACTCGTGTAAATGTGTCGCTGTAGATTCTGTTTCCCGCGAAGCTTAATCCGACAACCCAAATAGCCCACCCGAGAGGCTTGTTTGCTGCACGAAACAGTGCGTCGTCCCAAAGTGTTTGAGTCTCGCCTACTCTGAGAGCAACGCGATTTAGAAGTCGTTTTGCGACCTCACGCGTAATCGCCGTTCCAAGAACGATTAGAAATACGTGGAACCCGAGCCAGACCCATTTCATCCAGCTAGCGGTGGTAATTACCTCCCAGATTGCTTCCAATTAAGTAGCCTCGTAAAGTAGAAACCTTGTGCGAACAGAATTGAGGATTTTAGAACAATCGACGGATATTAGCTGAACATTTGACCGCTCGAAGCATGTAAAACAGTCGAAAACCACTCACAACTACCTTATTTCGTGCTGTTTCATCAAAAAACTGAACATAAAACCTTGCAAATATGTACCATTCTGTATATATTTATACACTTCTATAACTAAAGAGATTTCCCTATGCCTAGAACGAAAAGTTCAAAATTGACTAAACGACAGCGTGAAGTTCTGATGATGATTCGTGATTGGACAACAGAGGCTGGATTTCCTCCCACCAGACGAGACATTGCGGAACACTTTGATTTTAAGTCTCCTAATGCGTCCGAAGAACATCTAAAAGCTCTTGAAAGAAAAGGCGTGATCACGGTACTTCGAAATACCTCGAGGGGAATAGTACTATCACCAGAATATCGGGAAACCGGTGGTCCGGCTGACATTCCTGTGATCGGACGAGTGGCGGCGGGCAGTCCTGTTCTGGCGCAAGAACACATTGAAAGACATGTAAAAATACCTGAAACTCTCTTTCACCCAAAAGCTGACTACTTTCTCAAAGTTCAAGGCGACAGCATGATCAATGCGGGAATCTTGGATGGAGATTTGCTTGCTGTACATAAGACTACTGAAGTTCGAAACGGTCAGATTGTCGTTGCTCGTCTAGACAACGAGGTGACTGTGAAGCGATTCGAACGTCTGTCAGAAGGTGACATTGCACTGATACCTGAAAATAAGAACTACGCACCGATCAGAGTAGAGAACGACGCTAGTTTTGCGATTGAAGGAATCAGCGTCGGTCTCGTCCGCGAGCACTAAATTCTTAATTTCGTTTGGATTTGAGTCCCTTCACCTCGGGTGGGGACTCAGCAGTCCAAACGCCATCATTGTAGAACGCGCTCCACCTCTTTGCGCCCTCTTCCGACCGAACGTATTGCTGTTCTAGGTTCCGGGAATATCGTACCAGAGTAGGATTGCCATCGGGATCCTCGGTAGGTGCTTCTAAGAGGTACTTGAACTTCGGATCCAATTCATTTGCATGAGGTAAGAGTTCCCGTACCAATGGAGCGCGGGTTTGTCGGTGTTTGGGGAATTTGCTGGCGGCCAAAAACAATCCAGAAGCCCCATCGCGCAGCACGAAGTGATCATCTATTCCATCACAACGCAATTCCGGCATTTCGATAGGATCAGCTTTCGGCGGTGCGACCTTACCACCACGCATGAGTTTTCTAGTGTTAGTGCACGTTTGATTTGTACAAGCGAAGTATTTACCGAAACGACCTTCTTTGAGCTGCATGTCTGACGCACACTTATCGCACTCCACAATTGGTCCCTCGTATCCTGCGATCTTGAAGGTCCCTACTTCCACTTTAAATCCTTGACAATCCGGATTCGCACATACAAACAACTTTCGACTCGTATCAATGAGATATTCGTTCATCGGTGTCATACAAGACTCACAGCGAGTTTTCTGTTTTAGTTCTTTCCCTTCTGTTTCCTCATCGTCTTGAACTCGCTTCTGTACGATTGGAGTTAAACTCAATGTTTGTTCGCACCTTTCAGCTTTTGGCAGTGAGTATCCACTACAACCCAAAAATACTCCAGAACTGGCCGTACGAATCATTAACTCTCGCTGACATTGTGGACATGGTATATTCGATTCAATTGGTACGTTTTTCCGCATTCCTGTTTCAAAGTCAGCGGCGCGTACGAATCGTTGTGCAAAGTCATCGTAGTAACCATTGAGGACATCTCTCCACTGTTTTTCGCCCAAAGAAATTCTGTCAAGCTCCTTCTCCATATCGGCGGTGAACTCGTACTCCATTAAATTTTGAAAGTTCTCCATGAGACGATCGGTGACTAGCTCGCCAATTCGTTCTGCGTAGAACCTCTTGTTCCGTAGCGACACATAACCGCGTTCCTGAATAGTCGTAATAATGGGGACGTAAGTACTCGGCCGACCAATGCCGCGTTTTTCTAGTTCTCGTACGAGACTAGCTTCACTGTAGCGCGCTGGTGGTTTCGTAAACCGCTGTTTTTTCTCTATTGAATGTCGTACTAATTCTTCGCCCACCTGAAACTCAGGTAATTCTTGGGTTTCGTCACTCTTAGACGTCGATGGATAGACGTGGGTAAATCCGTCGAAGACGACCACTCTGCCGCGAATGACTAGCTCAAAGTCATCTGCTTGTACACGAGCCGTGACGCTCAAGTACTCGGCTGGTTTCATTTGACTGGCAACAAAACGCCGCCAAATGAGATCATATAACCGTCGTTGATCATTGTCCTTGGCTTGAAGTTCTTGTGGAGTGAATCGTACGTCGGTTGGTCTGATCGCTTCATGCGCTTCCTGCGCAGCGCGCGCTTTGGTTAGATATTTATTTGGTGTAGAAGGTGTGTACTTTTCTCCAAAATTTGATTGCAGGTATGAGCGCGCGTTACTCAGGGCTTCTTCTGACAAATTGGTCGAATCGGTTCGCATGTAAGAAATAAAACCGGCTTCGTATAGATTCTGGGCTAATCTCATCGTTTTTCTCACGTTGAAACCGAGGCGCGTGGATGCTGCTTGTTGAAGCGTCGACGTCGTGAACGGTGGACTTGGATTTGCTTTGGTTGGTTTTTTCTCGAAACTCTCCACGATATAGGTGGCTTTACCAAGTTCGGAAACAAATGCTTCAGCCTCTTCCTTCGTTTCCAACGAGCAATCTTCGCCACGGTACTTGACTACCTGAAACCTATAAGCTTCTGATGCCGCATCACGGACTGTAGGTTCGTGTTTCCTTGACCGGCTTAAATACGCGAATAATTCCCAGTATTCTTTGACATCAAAAGCACGGATCTCACGTTCGCGATCGACGACAAGTCGCACCGCAACAGACTGCACTCGTCCTCCAGACAGTCGATTCGCTACTTTTGAGATCAACAACGGGGTGAGTTCAAAACCAACCACTCGGTCTAAGAATCGTCGTGCCTGTTGTGCTTTCACTCGATCCATATTGACTTGATCGGGCGACGCAAACGCGGTGGTAATTGCGTTCTTTGTGATTTCATTAAACACGACGCGACGAAAGCGATCTGGTTCACCACCAAGCACCTCTTGGAGATGCCAAGCGATTGCTTCTCCTTCGCGATCCATATCGGTTGCGAGATAGACGAGATCGGAGTCCGATGCAGCTTTTTGTAAGTCATTCACGACTTGACGTTTTCCATCAACGATTTCATATTTCGCGTGCCAGTCGCGATAGGGATCGACACCGATGACTTCCACGAGCTTTTGGGCAGAGTCTGTCTTACCGCCGTCAGCAACAATCTCGCTCAATTGTTTGAGCGAGATGAATTGCCCTTTTTTAAGGTCTCGGATGTGACCCTTGCTCGACTTGACAACAAAGTCTTTGCCAAGAAATTTCTTTATCGTAGAAGCTTTATTGGGAGATTCAACGATTACTAATGATTTGCCCATTTCCCTCCTTGGTGGTCAAATTATGTAACCTAGATTTGTCCTCGAAATTTCACTCTTAATACTTCTAGTCAGATGCATCAAAGATCGCCGACGGTAGGCTCTGCCTTTTTTCAATCATACTCGGAATCGGTTTCAAGTCGCTTTTTGAGTGCTATTCGCTCCTCAGAGATTGAGGTGTTCAAGCGTATTAGCGAATCTAGCCCTTGCAACATCGCCTGAATGAATTCATCCATGGTCGAATGAACCTTTTCGTACCCTAACCAACGAACTTCGGTGCGTGTGCACTCGATGGCTATGCATCGTTCGGGAAAGAGAGACTTGATTTGATCTACCTCGAGCCAATAGGAATCGGCTAAATTTCTACACTCCTCTGTAGTTTCATGTAGTTGCCAGTTCATATTAGAAGATTCTTTCTGATCTAAAGCATAGGTTATCCATTCAGGAACATCGGGGAAATCGTCTGCGTACGGTTTAGACCAGGTTACGCAACGCTTTTTTGGATCGAGCCTTTTTCCGCTGGCCGTGACTCGATCTGACAATGAAGCGTTTACATCAGCAATGTGAACCAGCGATGTTGTTAGTCCATACTTTCTAGCGGAAACTCGTAAGCGTCCCAGTTGGCGCGCTTGACGCGAAGGTAAGACGCTTGCAATGCCACCGAACACCACAAGAAACACGATGGTTATTAGGATGTATGCTATGAGTTGTTTGTTCACTGATCGGGACGAATCGCTTGACAGATTTTCAAAATACTGGTATCTCGATCAAATATACGGGTATTACATCGTCGATTAAAAATATAGGCCAACCCCAGTACTACCGAAGTTAACCTTATTTGTAAGCGAACTAATTTGCCGTAGATTTAGCGGCATCTTGTTCGGCTTTTTTCTTTTTCTCCCAGTTCGCTTCCTGCGACGCCCGCATCATTTTCCCCACCAATTTTTGGAACTCGTCCATCGTCAGATCGGACTCTTCCTCTCGTGGTTTTTGTTGGTGTTTTTTGCGCTTGGAGCCAAGACTGAACATTTTGACCTCCTTCGAGATTAAATCTCCCTGTGATTATACACACTATTTACAACTTCTCGGTTGTCTATTAATCGAGTTGTGCACGGCCATAAAAATACCCCGAGAAGCGGGGTATAAATGTCGGTTTATTGAATACGACTTAAGGAGTCGGTAATGCTGCTTCCTCTACGTATTTTTCCTTGAAATGCACCAAACGCTCTTTCAACGCAATTTGTAAATCTCGTTCGATTGAATTAAACGGTTCCGCATTCTTCAATCTAGAACTCATCTTCAATAAATACGGAGCAGCTTGTTCTTCATATTTGATCATCGCTTCAACTATTTGAATATGTGGCGTTCCGTATTTCCTATGATCTTCTTGTAGTACGGATGCCAAAGCTTCCAGTCCTTCAACGGAGCGAAAATCACCGAGACTTTTCGCGGCTAAAGCTGAAAACCTTCGTATCGCTTTCTTGTTCAACAGAATGTCAATTCGAAACGCTTGATCTTTAGGATTATTAAACTCCCCATGAAATAAAGCTGAAAGTAACGGGAGCGGATTATTGGCGTCATTCCAACCTCCGTCCGGAAATCCTCCACGATAACCACCGACTGGGAATGGTATAGCATTCCAGATTATTTCATACACTGCCTCGTCCCCAGGGTATAAATACGAGAGCAACATTGGTAGGTGAATCCACGCGGGAGATACAGATATAGAACCGGTTCGCGCTTCAAATCTTTCTACTAAGTCCTCAGGCATAGTGGGCTCTGGCATAGACCCACCCGCTTCTTTCCAACCTTCATTCCACATATTGATCAAGGTGTCATAAAGACCCGGAATGTCTTGAAGATTTCTATCCTCAACAACAGGTTCACCACCGTCTTCTATTCTGAGTTTATAGATACCAATAAACTTACTCATTGCACCTACGGAACAAAGCACGATTTCAGGGTCATCATGTTGCAATCCTTTAGCGATCAAATCATGAATTTCACTGTCTGGTACCTCGGTATCAAACATCGCTTCGCGTTCAAGCCAGATGTAGGTTTCAAGTTCAGTGCGTTGTTCGGTCTTGTGATTTTCTGAACACGCACTACCAGTGAAAAGAACAATCGCCAAATATAAAACGGTAAATCGCAGTGTTTTCATTTTTTCTCTTCTGTAAATTGACCCGTATTAACTATCACCACCTTTCGAACTCTCATCTGATCCCGTAATCACATAATGCGCCCAATGCTGACAGTTTCGTTCAAATAAATGATAATCATTTCCTGGACCCCACTCTTCCTCAAAACGAATATGGGCACTGTAGTACTCAGCTCCCTCTAGCCCTTCTAACTGTTCATAGAAATCTATGGAGTAAAAGAAATCTTCATCGCAATCATCCCGGGTCTCGGTGTCTCGCATCTCGGAATCTACGTAGACAATATTCCCAAAGGGATAAACTGTCATTTTCCATATCCATCTGCTTTTATCTTTGAAGGTTGCATAGAAACCACGATTTGTATGGGATATTTCGTCGTTTCTAGCAGCGTCTGAGTAATAAGTTAAGTACGCATCTTCGTGGGAAATGTCCTGATGTGGATTCAGTTTGTGCCAAGCCTCTACTATATCAGAAAGCCACTCCGGCCAATCTTCAGTGTAATCAATTTCACACCGACCCGCCTCAATCCAGTCACGTCGATTCGGATCGTGCTCAATCATGTACTGAACATGAGAAAATTGGCGTTGGGTATCGTCCGAAAGACTTTGATGATTGGAAGAGCGTCTATTTCAGTCTTCCGTCTTTCCAACATACAATGCAATCCATCCTGGAACGTTTGGATTCGGAACAGAGAGCATATATAGACCGGGCTCTACAGGAACCACTCCGTCCTTAGGCACGACCATAAATAAATATTTTTTCAGCCATAATACATTCATTAGGCTTCCTCCTCAAACGTCTTCTAGTTTCACATAAAAATCATCCATTTCTTTGCACATAGTGTCTTTGTTTTTCTGCTTCGCACGTGCAATCATGCGATTGCATACCCTTGACAATGCAGAATCCAAACTCTCGCAATCAGCTCCCCAGCCAATCACTGACTCTCGGAACATACCTGTGGCTTCATGAACGTAGATGTTACCATCCGGGCTAGCTTGATTCCGACTATTAATACTAGGTACCTATTCTTGTAAATACCTAGTGTTGGGAGGGTTTACCGAACATTTTTAAATAACGATGTAATACCCAAATATACTACTCACATGGATTGCTACTCGCGAATACTTCTTGCGGTCGACTTAACAGATTCCTGCAAAGGCGTCGCTCAGCAAGCAGCTCGGTTCGCAAACCAATGTGACGGACAGTTACATGTAGTACACGTTGTCGAACCCCAGAGTCTTGCATACGGGGATGAAGTACCGATAGACCTAACATCACTGCACGAAGCCATCAATGATCAAGCCGCTTCCTATCTTCGCGAGTTTTCTAGGGAATTCGATATCCCTGAAGAACGCCAATATCTTGTATTCGGAGTGATCCATCACGAAATCCATCGTATCGCAAAGGAACAAAACATGGATCTAATCGTTGTCGGTAGTCACGGTCGTCATGGGTTAGCGATTCTATTTGGCTCCACGCTAAACGATGTGATCCAAGCTGCTCATTGCGATGTGTTAGCAGTACGAGTAACTTAACCGCCCTTCCTCTTCTCCTGACTCACACAACTATGTCCTTTCGAGTATAGTTCTCTGTATCATTTACTCGAAACTCCCCTACCACGAAATCAAATTTGTTATACACGGAAGTAAAACATCGTCGCGGCCAATTCTCAAATCGCGCCGCTCATGAACAACGGGGGAGCTGGCGGACTTGAGCTTCTTCAACCTTCGCACACTCCTTGTCGCTAGCACTTGGTTGAGCCTGGTCCAATTTTCCTCAGTCTGCGCTTCAGACTTGGATGCGCAACGCGAGTTATACCAACAGGCGAAGAGTGCATTCAAGGCGGGACGAAATAGTGAATTCCAACAACTCAAGAACAAATTAACCGACTATCCACTCTACCCCTACCTTCTATATAACGAAGCTCTGAAACGTATGTCATCGTTGAGTCCCGATGACGCGAATCAGTTAAGATCACAACTATCAGGTTCAGTCTTAGAGGATGAGTTCTTTCGCCGTTGGCTGGACACACAGGCGCGCAGAAAGCGTTGGCAAATCTACGTCGACCACTTTGAACCTACCACCGATGCTGCAAGACAATGTACGTACTTACGTGCGTTGTTTCGCCTCGGTTATGAAGACAAAGCCCTATCCGGGGTACCTGAACTTTGGACAGTTGGTGTTTCGCAGCCTAAAGTTTGTGATCCAATCTTTGACGTTTGGATCAATAGAGGAAACCTGAATTCCGATATCGCGTGGAATAGGTTACAACTTGCTGTACAAGAACGATCAACGATTCTTGCACGGTATTTGCTGCGATTTTTTCCAAGAGCCGAACAACCGACAGCTCGACTCTTGTACGATGTTTATCGACGACCATCTATTGTCCGAAGTGTCAATAGATTCCCTGACGACGCACGTGGCCGGTACGTGTTTTCTTTCGGACTTCTGCGTTATGCTCGCGACGAAGCAAGTAAAGCACTTGCTCTTTGGCAGGAACACAAGGACGAGTTCGATTTTGACGAACAGCTTGCAATCCGTACCGAAAACGAACTCGCATTTTGGGCGGCACGCGAAGGAGTAGTTCTTACTGAAGTTAGTCCAAAACATACGTACGAAACGATTGAACGCATAGCGGACACCGCGATTGCAAAGAGGGAATGGAGTATCGCTTACGAGTGGTTAAACAGTGTCGAAGAAACTGAAAGATACCGCTACAAATGGCGGTATTGGTTTGCCAAGAGTTTGCAAGAAACTGGTAATGACGGCGCACAAGAAATACTTGAGGAATTAGCTGGCGAACGAACCTATTACGGTTTTCTCGCTGCCGATGAAATCGACGTTCCTCTGAAAATGAATGCAAGAAATTCCATTGAACTAGAACAACAGAGCGACGAATTTCTCGCCGATATTCGAATCGCGCGCATTTTTGAACTCTACAAATTAGGAGAGGAAGACAACGCGAAAGAGGAGTGGTCTTGGTTGCTTCCTAGACTAAATGACGACGCAGCCAAACATTGGATTCCTTATCAGATCGGTCAAATTGGACACCCAAACCACGCCATTCTAGCAGCATTTCGTGCCGACGCAGTTGATTTAGTAGAAACTAGGTTCCCGGTCTTATACGTCGACGAATTTAATCGACACACCGACAGAACGGAAATTGACCTAACGGTCCTATTAGCACTTGCACGACAAGAAAGCGCTTTCAACCCAAAAGCAATTTCTCCCGTTGGCGCGAGAGGTTTGATGCAACTGATGCCGGCCACTGCTCGCCGAACAGCTCGCAACATCAGAGTACCTCAGCCGAGTTTGGTTGGACTACTGTACGCACCAACCAACATTCAAATTGGAACATACCACTTTAGGGAACTACTCGATGAATTTGATGAGCATAAAGTGTTAGCTTACGCCGCCTATAACGCCGGTTCTCACAGAGTTAAGCAATGGATCAAAGATGCCAGCGGTATGGACACAATCGCTTGGATCGAGACAATTCCCTTCTATGAAACTCGTAACTACGTGAAAAACGTTTTAGCGTTTCAGCAAGTCTACGCCTTTTTGCTAGACACTCCAACGCCGATTCTTGCGCCGCACGAAAAGACTATTCCCTGATCAAAAAATGTCAAAGTTGATTGTTCCAACAGTTACTCTTGGGATTGTCATTGATTGACATCGGAGCAAATTTAACCGACAAGGCATTTCGAAGCGACCTCGAAGATGTGCTTGCTCGAGCACAGCGTGCGAACGTGAATCACATAGTCGTTACCGGCACTGATATTGAACATTCGCGACGTGCTTTGGACCTGTGTGGCCAACACTCCGGCTACTTATCTTCTACCGCCGGAATCCATCCACACAACGCCGCCAGTGTTCAGACACAAACCATTCAACAGTTGACGCAGATAGCGAGAAACAAGTGTGTCGTGGCAATCGGTGAAACTGGTCTAGACTACTTTCGCAACTTTTCACCGAGATTGGATCAAATTTCCGCGTTCGAAACACAGTTACAACTGGCAGTGGAACTTGAGCTACCTGCGTTCATTCATGACCGAGACTCGAAGGGAGAACTACTTGCGATCTTGAAGAATTTTCCCAATTTGTCAGCTGTGATCCATTGTTTCACTGGTAGTGCGTCGCTTTTGCAAGACTATCTCGACTTGGGACTATATATCGGAATTACTGGTTGGATTTGCGATGAAAGACGTGGCTTGGAACTGTATCAATGCGTAAATTTAATTCCAGACGAGCGTCTGCTTATAGAGACTGACTCCCCTTATTTGATACCAAGATCCATGAAACCGAGACCCCGTTCCAGACGTAACGAACCATCTTTTCTTGAACATGTTTGCATTACTCTCGCAGCGGCCCGAGGTCAAACCTTCGAGCACGTTCAGCAAATCACTCAACAGAATGCAAAGACGCTGTTTGGACTAGATTTCTGATATCGCCCTCTGTGAAAGGCCAAAATAATCGTCGGTCGGCTAGTTCCAAAACTGGTATAGACTCGCCAAACTGTTTGAGCAACGAATCATCAGTTGCAATATCCACAGTTTCCAGTACGTATCCAGTAAGCTCGGGCATACCGAACATAATATCCAACGCTTGGTCACATAGTGAACATGCATCTGTCACAAACATCACTATTTTCATTGTGTCCTATGATACAAGCGTTTTGGCTTCAGTTGATTTCGGGTGGTGAATTGCGCGTTGGGTTTTTCACACGTTCGATACGCACACTTCAGCTTAGTCGCGAAAATTACAATGCTGCTATGCTCACCAAACCAACCGAAATTCAGGATCGTTCGTTTCATGAACCGGAATGTTGGAGTTAGCTCTGAATTTTCATGACGATCTCGGCGCTTTGAATCCTCACCTAGCGCCGATCATTGAAGAAGCAAAAGCGCACGGTCGCCGAATTTACCTCCGAAGTGTTGAACCACGCGACCGACAAAAAATTGTTCGATTAGCCCGGTCTAGTACTGCTCTACATCATCCCTGGATTGAGACACCTAAATCGAATGCCCTGTTCAATCAATATCTCGATCGGATCAAGGGTAAAAACGCAACTGGTATGGTAGTTTGTTTCAAGCATAACGACGAAATTATTGGAGTTATAAATCTCAATGAAATCGTGCTCGGTGCATTCCGTAGCGCGCGTGTGTCGTACTACGTGAGTCATGAACACCACGGACGGGGACTAATGACGGAAGGATTGAACCTTTTCACGACAGAAGCCTTTATTTCTCAGGGACTGCATCGCATCGAAGCTGCGATTCAACCTCAAAATATTCCATCGAAGAGACTTGTAAAACGGTGCGGTTTCCACTATGAAGGCCTGGCAAAGGGGTATTTGTATATCGATGGTAAATGGCGGGACCATGAACGATGGGCTCTGGTACATGATCGCGATACGGTAGGAGTATAGTAGTAGTAATGACAAAAATAGCATCTTTCGGTACCTGGAAATCTCCCTTCACTGCACAAATCGCTACAGCCGAATACGTGAGTTTTGGTGAACTGTTCGTCGATGGCACTGATCTCTATTTTCTTGAGCTACGACCGCATGAGGGAGGACGCACAACCCTCAACATTCGAACACACGAAGGAAGTATTCATGAAGTCACTCCCACCCCATTCGACGTCCGCACGAAAGTCCACGAATATGGAGGCAGTTCATACACTGTAGCGAATGGGTTAGTCTATTTTGTTAATGCAGAAGACCAAGATATTTATTGCATTGAAAACTGGTCTAACTCGTTAACTCGACAGATAACAAACTCGGGGAATTCTGAGCGGTATGCGAATCTCATCCACGAC
Source organism: Gammaproteobacteria bacterium (assembly GCA_009837185.1). Taxonomy (GTDB): domain Bacteria; phylum Pseudomonadota; class Gammaproteobacteria; order Pseudomonadales; family Azotimanducaceae; genus Bin55. Next base: position 22,997 of record VXUA01000068.1, read on the forward strand.
CATAAGCGCAATCGGCTCATTTCCGTGCGAGAGACACACGAACGCGACCAAGTGTTGAACAATTTAGTTCAGATAGACTTGACCAATGGGATGTGTAGTGTCCTTCATAATGGGCACGATTTTTATGGACAACCTAAGTTGAGTCCTTGCAGTAATCGCATCACTTTCTTAGCTTGGGATTTACCCAATATGCCCTGGGATAGTTCACTACTCTACGTTGTGGATTTAGACGATAACGGCAACATCTGTGAGACTTCCGTCGTGGCGGGCGGTACTGAGGAATCTGTGTTTCAACCTGAATGGGTGGATTCCCATAGACTAATTTTTGTCTCAGATCGTAATGGATTTTGGAATTTGTACGAGTTTGATGGAAACAAGACCTCGGCGATTGTGGAGGATCAGGCGGAATACGGTTTCCCACTTTGGGTCCTTGATATGCGCAGTTATTTAACTTGGGGTAATAACCGAGTTGTTGCTGTAAGGAAGTCAACAGAAGAAACTTCTTTAGTCGCGATCGACTGCACAACAGGTAAAGTCGATCAAATTAATCAGGACTACTGTAGTTATGCCTCTCTTACACGATATCGAGATGGTTTAGTGTATATCGGGGGAAGTACTAGCCGTCTTGCCTCTATCGTTTCGATTGCTGAATTTAATCTCGGAAACAATGAAGCTGAACATATAGTAGAACCGGGAAAACGACCATTAAATTCGGGTTGTATATCGGAAGCTGAGTCAATTTCTTACCGCAATGAACGCGACCAAGTTGTGTATGCCAATTTTTATGCTCCTACCAATGATCAGTACACTGCTCCTGAAGGTGATCGACCGCCGCTTCTCGTCCTGTCGCATGGAGGACCGACATCCTACTCGAACGCAAGTTTCCGTTTTCATGTTCAATATTTCACGTCACGTGGTTGGGCTGTTTTAGACGTTAATTACGGTGGGTCTACCGGTTTCGGTCGAGAATACCGCAACCGCTTATTAAATAATTGGGGGATCGTCGACGTCGAAGACTGTGAGGCCGGTGTTCGACACTTAGCCCAGATGGGACGAATAGATCTTAATCGCGTCGCGATTCGTGGTGGCAGCGCGGGCGGATACACGACGTTGCGTGCGCTCACAAATAGCTCGATTTTCAAAGCCGGGTCCAGTTTGTACGGTGTCGCAGACGTACGCGCACTCGCTCAAGACACACACAAGTTCGAATCGAGATACTTGGATTCGCTGATCCCCGCGGATGAAATGGACGCGCGTTCTCCAATCAATCACATCGAGAAATTTTCTGTACCTGTGATTTTTTACCAGGGATTAGAAGATCGTGTGGTTCCACCAAATCAAACGGAATCCATGTATGAAGCACTTGCACAAAAAGGAATCACAACTGCAATGTTTTTGTTTGAAGGGGAAGGACATGGTTTCCGAGCCGCAGAACATGTACGCACCGTTCTCGAAACTGAGTTAATTTTCTTTTCAAAGGTTTTCGGAATTGAACGAGACGATGTCGATTTGAGCTACTTCAATTCAGCGCGTTTGGTGAATGCTTCGTGGTAATGAGAATTGCTGTTATCGGTGGAGGATGCTCGGCTGAAGCAGAAGTATCGCGGTCATCGGCAACGCAAATAAAGACAGCATTAGAACAAAACTTCACCGTTGAGTATTTCGAACTAGCCCACAATCTAGCAAAAGCACTAGCTGACTTTGCGCCAGATGTTGTGTTTCCCGTATTGCATGGGTTTCCAGGTGAAGATGGTACGGTCCAAGGATTACTTTCGGTTCTCGGTTATCCGTTCGTGGGGAGTGATACTAACGCGAGCGTTGTCTCAATGAACAAAGCGCTTTCAAAATACTATTTCGATGCGGCTGGACTACCAGTACTGCCTCAGGTCATAGTCACACAAGGGTCACTTGAAGCGGACATAGACCGCATAATCGCATCCTTCGGCGATCGAGTTGTATGCAAACCTATGCACGGTGGTTCCGCGCTAGGCGTCGTACCGCTACCCTTGGGCGGCGATTTGCTACACGCACTAACCACTTCTCTCGAAATCGATCATTCTATCTTGGTTGAACCTTTCGTTGAAGGGCGAGAAATCACTGTCGGAGTTTTAGATCTACACAATGAACAAATCGAAGCTTTGCCGGTAACCGAAATCCTGGTGGCAAAGGATGAATGGTACGACTACACCAACCGATACACGTCCGGACGTAGTGAGCACATAATTCCGGCAGAAATAGACGAAGCCACGGCAAACACGCTTCAGACAGCAGCAATTCGGGCTCACCAGTCGGTCGGTTGTCGAGATCTATCTAGATTGGATTTCATTCTGGAACCCAATGGTACTTTCTGGGTATTGGAGGTAAATAATATCCCTGGTATGACACCAACAAGCCTCTATCCGGACGCTGCGCAAGTGCATGGTATCTCGTTCCAAGTACTTGCTGAAAAACTTGTGAGTAGTGCTTCTCGCCGCGGCCCAGATTTAGACGAACTGAAGTAAATTCGCTAAACTTATCTGACAATTAAAGGCAAATTGATGCTATAAATGTATCGATCGAAAGTTCCAGAGGAAACGCCCACTGACTGAGTTAAAAGTCAATCTTCAATGCCGCTGTAATTAACGCAGTATTGCTACTTTTACCAAAAAAAGTTAGTTAGCAAAAACTCAAACGAAAGCATTTTGAAACGGTTTGAAGAGAGTTCAAGGCCCAGAGCAGCCACAGGTAGTATCTCACTCTCATCAACCTCAAATCCTTCCATGAAGACAAGTCCTGAAGTCCCTACATCAAACTCTATCGACTGCCAATGTCGTGCAAGTCCAGCCTTACCCACTATAGAAAACGGTTCTTGAAAAGTCCGAACAGCTAACGCAGAAAGATATTGGTAGTCATGTGACTGAACGTCGATTTGCAATGGAGCGATTGTCTGTGGCAGATTGGCTTTTTGAATTAAATCGCGAGGTTCAATTCCAGAAACATCCCAACACAGTTCAATACCAAACCGTTTATTGAGCTGGACACCCGCACCCACTCCGCCAGCTCCGTTTAAGGAATAGTCTTTCGAAAGAACCACCGAAGCACTGCCTAAAAAATACCAGTCAAATTCTCTATCCTCTCCCAATGTCATTGGAGTGTATATCAAGCCGAGCATAGCTAGCAAAATAGCAGTGAACCAGATTTTCATTGAGTTACTTCCTAGAAATGACCGTATCGTTCATACTACCTGAGAAATTTCCCTGAGGCATCTCGGTCCGTGATAAACCAATCCCGTATAGAGTTGAAGCAAATCTGCACCTGCTTCGCGCATCTTCTTGGCCGATGCTACATCCCAGATTCCACCACATCCAATTATTAGAAATCTTTCTCCAAGGAAGCTCCTCGCCTGACGGACACAGTTCAATGCCAAAGGATACAACGGACGACCACTGAGGCCACCCTGATGTTGCTCACTATCCTTACTCGGTCTACTCGTAGTAGTATTTGTCGCGACAATACCATCGATACCTTCGGACCGAATGACCCCGCAGAGACTCTCAAGTTCCTGTTCAGCTAAGTCGGGAGATATTTTTACCAGCAGCAATGTACGCTTTTCCTGATTCTCAGTCAAAGAATCTCTTAAACGAACTAATCGCGCAAGTAAGTTCTGTACATGCTGCATTCCTTGAAGTTCGCGTAATCCTGGAGTATTAGGCGACGAAATATTAACGGTCACGAAATCAACCAATGAATTTGCTCGTACAAAGCAATACTCGTAATCATCGATCGCCTGCTCCAACGGCGTGTCGAAGTTTTTGCCAATGTTGATACCAAGCGGTATATTCACAAGTGGCTTTTCTTTAACGATTTTTCTTGTGAGGGCATCTATTCCTTGGTTATTGAAGCCTAGGCGATTAATCAATGCAAACTCTTTTTTTAAGCGAAAAACTCGCGGACGCGAATTACCAGCTTGCCCTCGCGGGGTTACCGCGCCCAGTTCCAAAAATCCAAAATTGAACTTCGACAGCCCACGAATAGCGACGCCGTCTTTATCAAAGCCCGCGGCTAAACCAACGCGATTGGTTACGTACAACCCACCGACTTCAATGGTGCTACTGTCTGTGTTCCTTTTCCCCGGTAAGTAACCGTACCAGCGTAAGGCGTTTAGAGTCAGTTGATGCGCCCACTCTGGTGGTACAGAAAAAAGGATTGGTCGGAGAAGTTCGTATATACTCACAATACGATGAAGAATTCTAAACAGACACAAGAACTCCACGTTGGCAGTGCACAGCCAGAGGTTTGTGTGTTCTCGCTAGAATCGTATTCTTATTTTCTCGCAATCTGTAAGGTTTTTGACTTTGGAATCACTACTTAAACGAACAATCAGCGTCAATGATTGGCTAAATACGCGTATTGTCGGCCAAGAACTATTGACGCGCCGTTTGATTATGGCACTTCTACTTGGAGGGCATCTTTTAGTTGAAGGCGCACCGGGTCTAGCAAAAACTAGGGCAGTCAAGGAACTTGCGCGTGGAGTTCAAGCTGAATTTCATCGTATTCAATTCACGCCAGATCTGCTCCCCAGTGATGTAACCGGAACGGAAGTCTATCGGCCTGAAGCGGGAACTTTCGAATTCAAACAAGGTCCGATATTTCATAACGTCTTACTTGCGGATGAAGTAAATCGAGCACCAGCAAAAGTTCAGTCCGCGCTACTTGAAGGAATGGCAGAACATCAAGTAACGCAAGGTCGCGAGACGTATCGGCTCCCTGACTTGTTTCTAGTGATGGCAACACAAAATCCGATCGAACAAGAAGGTACTTATCCATTACCCGAAGCCCAACTAGATCGATTCTTGATGCACGTTCGTATCGGTTACCCACCCCCACTCCAAGAGTTAGAAATTTTGCAAATCGCACGCGATGAAGTGTTGCAAAAGGACACACCTCCACCTGTGGTACTGCATCAGGATGAAGTCTTTGAAGCACGCCGTCAGATATCGGAATTACACATGGCTAGCACTATGGAAAAATATATCGTCGCACTAGTCGTTCACACAAGAACTGAACTGTCAGGAGTCGAGTATGGCGGTAGCCCTCGAGCAACAATCTCTTTGGATCAAGGTGCCCGCGCTAATGCCTGGTTGGATGGTCGCGACTATGTGTCTCCTGAGGATGTTCAAAGTGTCCTACACGACGTACTGCGCCATCGCATCATTCTCTCCTACGAATCGGAAGCTCAGGGACGCACACCAGACGAAGCCATCGACGAAACCCTTAATGCTGTACCGGTACCTTAGACACTATGGCTCAGCTGACAGGCGCGTACGTTACGATTAACGATTTAGTAAGCTTGACGGCAGCATACGGTAAGGTACGAAAGAGGAAACGAAAAGCACGAAAGTTAACTGGGGATAGATTCTCGCGCCAACGAGGACGCGGAGTTGACTTTGAAGAAGTCCGTCTTTACCAACCTGGTGATGACGTGCGAAATATCGACTGGAACGTCACTGCCCGTAAGAACGAACCCCATACGAAAGTCTTTACCGAAGAGCGAGAAAAACCGACTCTTGTGGTTGTGGATCAAACTGCGACAATGTTCTTTGGTTCAAAACTACGACTCAAAAGTGTGGTGGCCGCCGAGATCGCCGCGAGACTTGCCTGGGTTACTTTAGCTCAACACGATCGTGTCGGGGGAGTTGTGTTTGGCGAAGACGGCACTAAGACGACTAAACCGTTACGCAACAGCCGGTCCGTGGTCAAACTCCTACGTGATATTGCGATAGCAAACCAAGCACTTAGAGTGACCAACTTACAACAAGCAAAAGAACAACTCTGGGAGAACATGATCACGCACCTGCAGTGTGCTGCGCCTCATCATCATCGAATCATTGTTATCAGCGATTTCAAAAACATTAGTCAGGATGCCATACAGGAACTAATGCATCGAGGACGCCACAACGAATTACAAGTCTTTCATGTTTATGATGAACTAGAAATTAATCTACCTCCAGCCAATCAATATACAGTAACTTCTGTAGCGAATACAATTGAATTTGACAGTACCGGAAACACTACAAAACGTGAGTACTCACGACGGTACGAAGTACGAGTGGATCGTTTGAAAACTTATTGTGTTCAAAATCTTGTCGCATTTGAATCGCTATCTACTACCGAAAATCTAGATTTTCTTTCATTAGAGCGTTGATATGCCACCCGATCTAATTCAACAACTGCGCGATATACACGAGCCAGCTGCACCAGGTTTTTGGCCTTTATCGATCTCGTGGTGGGTTCTCTTCAGCTTAGTTTTTGTGCTCCTTATAGGATCTGTCGTTTGGATTATCTGGCGAAACTACCGTCTCGCACCGTATAAACGTATTAGGAACATGGCACGAGAATTGACGGACCGGCGTGAATCCGGTGCGATTGATGCGCTAACCTACGCGTCGGGAATCAACTTACTCTTCAAGGAACTGTTGGTGGACGTCGAGAGTCGTACCGAGTCCACTACTGCATTTGGTACCACTTGGCAAGATTTGTTGGCTGATAGATTCAACGAACAAGCGTTCATTTCTGGTTCAGGAGCGTGCCTTGGAAACGCTCGTTTCGTCGGAAGTTCATTTTCTGACGAAGGGTTGTCTGGATTAGTCCATAACACCTTGTACCGTGTTAAACCGTCAAAGGAACTCGTCAATGCTTGAATTTCTTTGGCCGTGGGCATTTCTGCTACTTGCAGCACTCCCTGTGCTTCGTCTTACGCTCCCTCGTAAAAGCAATCCGCAAACAGCCCTCACAGTGCCAAACGTCGACGACTTTCGTTTCAAAGACCAACTACGTAGTATGTTGGCTTCTGGCCGTCGATGGTGGCGTTTGATATTGCTGCTGCTTGCTGTCACAGCTATTGTGACTGCTCTGGCGCGTCCTCAATGGAGCGGCGACCCTGTGCCACTTCCAACCGAAGGCAGAGACATGTTCCTTGCGATTGATATCTCTCAGAGTATGCAACAGACGGACATGCGATTGAACGGCAGAGATGCAACTAGACTAACGGCGTTGAAGCATGTCGTTGAACCATTTATTGAAGAACGCGAGGGCGACCGGTTGGGTCTAATCGTGTTCGGTACTGGCGCATATGTCTACGTACCGCTTACTGCAGACATAAAAACCGTGAACCGACTATTGCAAGAAACGCCTGTTGGGATCGCAGGCGGCCAAACTGCAATCGGCGACACTTTAGGCTTAGCAGTGAAGAGATTGCTTGATAGACCCATTGATCATCGAATTCTGATTTTGATGACGGACGGATCCCACAACTCCGGTGTTTTGACGCCTGAGGAAGCCATTGATTTAGCAGTGGAAGCGAATGTTCGAATTCACACAATTGGTTTAGGCTCAGAACGTACGAATGGTCGCTATCCTGGTTTCAATCGGTACTATCGACGACAATCTTTCATGGACACCGAGAATTTAGAAAACATCGCGTCCAAAACTGGTGGTCAGTTCTTCCGCGCGACGGATACCAATTCTCTAGAACGTGTCTACGAACAGATTATGGTACTAGAACCTGTAGTACAGGATCCAGAGACACTTCGTCCCGTTAAATCACTCGTACATTGGCCGCTGCTGTTGGCATCTGTTCTCTTTAGCTTGCTATGGTGGAGTCGACGATGAATTTCGCGAGAGATCTGATCGGCGACTTCCATTTCATCCGTCCATGGTGGTTGCTAGGATGCTTAGTCATACCTGTTATTTACTTGCTCCGTAAACATGCAAAGCGCAGTAAGAGCGGCTGGGACGCCGTAGTAGCTCCTGAACTTCTAAGTGTATTGATCCCCGAGCGAGCGCAACAACAACTTCGTCGGTGGTTTGACATATTAGTAGCCTGTGCCCTGCTGGTTGCCTGTTTCGCAATGGCTGGACCAACATGGAAACAAATTCCACTACCTGTCGAGCAGCAACGCGATGACTTGGTGTTAGTCTTAGATTGTTCCACTAGCATGTATGCAGAAGACATTGTCCCGTCGCGCTTAGTTCATGCGAAACAGAAGATTACTGACATACTACGAAACCGGGACGAAGGACGAACCGCATTAGTAGTCTATGCGGGAGACGCCCATGTAGTAACTCCTCTCACGCACGACGTTGAGACAGTCCAACATTTGCTAACCTCGATTGAGCCTCGAATAATGCCAATACCGGGGAGCAACCCAGATCATGCTCTAGCACTTTCGTGGGAATTGCTTGAACAAGGCGCGAATGGACATGGCCGAATCTTAGTACTTACGGATAGCGTCGATGACGATCTCGAGTTCGATGTTCCAAAACAGACTAAAGTTGAGGTACACTTTCTCGGTGTTGGAACAGAAACTGGAGCGCCGATACCGGAACCTGACCTCGAGGGTATTCAACGTTATATGCAGGATAGTAATGATCGTCTGATCATCCCGAAGCTGCACGAGGATTTAGTGAGGGCTCGCATTCGACCCGTTGATGGCATATATCATTCGTTAAATATTGATAATTCAGATATCCAGCGCTTTTACAGCGGCGTATGGTCTAGCGGAAATCAATTAGAACGTCTTGAAGACCGATCTTACGACACGTGGCACGACGCAGGCTATCTGTTCGTGATTCCTTTGGTGGTGCTTGCTTTATTCTCAATTCGCCGTGGTGTACTCGTGGCACTGTTGCTTGTTATCGCGACTGATTCACATGCAAACTGGTTTGAAGACTTGTGGAAAAACGATGACCAACGGGCGTATGATGAGTTGAAAGAGGACAATCCAGAAGCTGCCGAAACACTATTCAAAGACCCAGAGTGGCAGGCAGTGTCCAAGTACCGTAGCGGAGACTACAATGAAGCAGCAGAAATGTTTATTAGCGACGATTCCATTCGCTCGCAATATAACCTGGGAAATTCACTTGCATTATCAGGGCAAATCGCGGACGCGATCGAGACCTACGACAAAGTGTTGGAACAAGATCCGGACCATGAAGACGCGCGCTTCAATCGAGATTTGCTCGACCAATTGATGCAACAAATGCTTCAACAAGTGGGTGAAGGGGAATCAGAGGAAGGTGAACCTCAAGCCGGCGAGGGCAACGAAGGAGAACCTCAAGACGAATCTGGGACGAACCCTGACGATCAACAGGAAGAGAGCGACCAACCGACAGAAGGCGAAGGGGAAGAGACTGAATCAGACGAGCCACCGACAATACCCGATGATGCTTTGTCGAACGAAGAACTCGAAGCGAACGACACATTGGAGCGAATGCTACGTCGTGTTCCTGACCAACCAGGTAGTCTGCTACGAAACAAATTTCTGTCAGAAACGCGTAGAAGATTTGATTCTGGGGAATTGGACATCAACCGATTACGACAGCAACAAAGATGGTAAAAAGACTGCTCACGGCGGCGATACTGCTTGCTACGATCCCAATTCTTGCGGAGGTAACCGTCAGTCTCAGTCAGACTGAAATTTCGGAGATTGAAAGGGTTACGCTGACAATTCGATTGGACGGTATACCACCTCGGGCCGAACCAGACTTTTCTGTGTTGGAGGATGACTTTGACATTGGAATAAACAGGATCAGGGATCAGAGAATTATTAACAATGAGTACATCTCCTCTGTGACTTGGATTCTGACCCTAAAACCGAAGAAAATTGCCGAGCTCAAGATTCCCTCTTTTGACATTGGCAACTTTACTACGGAAGAACTCACTTTAAACGTCGTACCTATATCCGCAGAACTAACTGAAAAATTGAACCAAGAAGTATTCTGGATCACTAAGGTCGACCGTCAAGAACAGTACGTCCACGGTGGGATCCACGTCGAACGGAAACTTTATTACTCAAATAACGTGACCGTGGGTCGCATTGGGCGGCGCGGCGGACTACCATCACCTCGGGACGTTGACCACGCGCATATCGTAAATCTTGGCGATCAAAACGATGATTGGGCTCCTCGAAACGGTCGAACTTATCGCGTATATACGCAAGAGTTTGTTATTTTTGCCGAAAAAAGTGGCACTCTGTCGTTACCTGAGACTTCTGTTACAGCGAACATTAAAGTCGACAATACAAGTTTCGACCGTGTAGTACGCACCGAACCACACGATCTGACGATCCTACCTAGACCCGAAGAATATCCTTCTGGCAATCCTTGGCTTCCCGCTTCCAATGTAGTGATTACCGATGACCTCGAAGAACTGAATCTGTCGAACTTAGTCGTTGGAGACAGTTTTTCTCGAAAAATAACGATTGAAGCCTTAGATAGTTTCAGTACTGGTATTCCGGGAATTGAGGTCGAATTACCAGATGGGATGCGGTCTTACCCGACGACCCCTGACTTTCGCAACGAAATTCTGGGGAACAAAATTATTGGTTCGAGAATCGATGAACAAGCATTCGTCGTTACCCGAGCTGGTGAGTACAGAATTCCAGACGCCGAATTGGTTTGGTGGAATACTAATACAAAACAGGTTGAGCGGTCGATCATTCCCGGTCGCACTTTCGTTGTTGGCGCGGGTGCCGCGGCGAACGCGGCGGGCGATAATGTTGCTGGAAACACACGTCCTCAGGTACAGGAGGTATCCGGTCTTGAGGGTGCCGGAGGAATTGTCTACAAAACCCCGCTCTATATGTTTGTTTTAGTGATCATCTGCATCGTGCTAATGGTTACCAGTATCGGACTCTTTGGCGTGCGGGGATTGATTCTGAATAAACGACGCCAACGTGCAGCCACAAAGTCTGTCGACGACGTCAATATTGAGACATTATTGAAAAGTAAATCGGGTCGAGACGTCAAGGAAGGAATGTTGCGTTGGTTAGCCGCGAAACTAGACATTTCTCGAGTGAGTGCCATTCTTCTGCTTCAAAGACATCCTACGACCGCCGTTGCATTGCGCAACGTCAATGACCAGCAATACAGCACGTCTAGCGAAAAGGCACAGCTTGATCGTAATGAAATCAAACGCGCATTAAAAGAGATCGAACAGGAAGTTCAAAAACAACGTACTCACACTACAACGTTTTGGCAGTTCTATCAACCGACGTAAGCAGTGCGCATCGCATCAGTGCTATTCTCAACTCTAGCTCCGTTTCCTATTCGTTTCACTGATCGCTTAAATCACACACGATGAACAAACAAAACGTAATCAAAAAGGCTGTTTACGAGAAAGAGCTACGACACTTGCAAGATGAGTTGTCGATTATGTTGGAGTGGATTATCAATACCAATCAAAAATATGTAGTCATTTTCGAAGGACGCGACGCGGCTGGTAAGGGAGGTGTAATCAAAAGAATTTCGCAATATCTCAATCCGAGAAACGCTCGGATCGCAGCGCTTCCAGTACCAACCGAACGAGAAAAAAAGCAATGGTACTTTCAACGCTACGTCAGTCATCTTCCCGCTAGTGGTGAATTGGTGTTGTTTGATCGAAGTTGGTACAACCGTGCGTTAGTGGAACGCGTAATGGGCTACTGCACGGATAAGGAATACGAAGAATTTATGGTCTCGTGCCCAGAGTTTGAACACATGCTTATTCGCTCTGGTATCCAAGTCATTAAATATTGGTTTTCAGTCTCTGACGAAGTGCAGGAAGAGAGATTTAAACGAAGACTGGAACAGCCGAAACGCCGTTGGAAATTAAGCCCAATGGACTTAGCGTCGCGAATGCTATGGGTTGAGTATTCACGAGCAAAAGATGACATGTTAGCTCGGACTCATACAACACAGTCGCCTTGGTTCGTCGTTGATGGAGACGTGAAGAGACATGCGCGTTTGAACTGTATTCACCACTTGCTCAGTATCATTCCGTACGAATGGGTAGATCAGCGAGCTGTTGAATTGTCGTTACGACCGCAGAACCCAGAGTACAAACGACCCCCGTTTGAGTCGCAGAATCATATTCCCAAGCGATATCCGTAAAACTGTTTAACTGCGTTTTACGTAATCGATTTCAATCTTAGGTCAGAGTCACGATAGGTACATCTATATGGATCCTATAGCAGTAAACATTGAACAAATACTTCAGCGGTTGGAGGAAGACTACACTCGCGAGGGATTGGCAGACACTCCTCGGCGTGCAGCAGACGCGCTTCGGTTTATGACTCAGGGGTACAACGTGAGTGTCGAAGAGGTTGTAAGTAACGCTCTGTTTGAATCGGATCTTGAAGAGATTATCCTGGTCAAGGACATAGAGCTCTACTCTTTATGCGAACACCATATCATGCCCTTCATAGGCAAGTGTCATGTTGGTTATTTACCTCAAGGTAAAGTACTGGGAATATCTAAGATTGCCCGTATCGTAGACTTGTTCGCGCGGCGTTTACAAATCCAAGAGCGATTAACGCAACAGATTGCAAACGCAGTTTACGAAGTCACCTCCGCAAGTGGTGTAGGAGTAATCATTGAGGCTCAACATCTATGTATGGCAATGCGTGGCGTTCAAAAGCAACACTCCTCGATGAAGACTTCTGTCTTATTAGGTTCGTTTAGAGACGCTCCGGACACGCGAGCGGAGTTTCTCCATCTTGTAGACCAGTAGTTAAGCGCGAACTACAACTCTACTTTTAAGCCACGATTCACAACATCACTTAGATCTTTCGACTGCATCGTTCCTGCTATAGAGCGGAGCGCTTCTTGCATTAACCCCCGTCGTTTTGGACCAAACCGGTTCCATCGGGTCAGCACCGTAGCAAGTCTTGCCGCAAGTTGCGGATTCGTCGTTTCTAACTCAATAATCTTCTCGGCAAGATATTGATACCCTTCCCCGCTCAAATCGTGGAAGTTCTTATAGTTTGAAGTGAATGCTCCGTATACGCTACGTACTCTATTTGGATTAGTCTTGTTGAATGCTTCGTGTTTTTCCAAAAATTTCACCCTATCAATCGCACCAGGTAGCGTGCACATGATTTGGCAAGAGAACCAATTATTCACGACGAAGGCTTCGTGCTCGAAGCGTGAGTAGAACTCATCGATCACTTCCTGCTTCGTAACTTGAACCTCGTTTGGTAGTTCAAGCAATTGGACAAAGTTTGCCAAGCGATCCGTCAAGTTGTCTGCGCTCGTGAAGTTATCTCGAAGCAAATTTCCAATTGACTGCGGATGCTTCTTACCCATACCGCGGCGCAAATACGCAAGTGCAGCGTGCCTAGTGGTGCGACGATTGACAGCTTCTCGAGTTGTTTCATAGGACGATTCCGCGGGATGTCGGACATATAGATCCTCCCACAGTTGTAACAATTCATCTGCTAGAAACTGGGATAGTTCGTCTCTATTCGCAACGCTCTCATCAAAGTCCGCACCGGGATTCGCATCCAATACATTGAACACAGAAGGCGGTTGGAGCATTGCATTGAGCAACGACTTCCGTTCACTACCATTATCACATTCATCTATTTGCTCGATCAAACATTTTGTTAGCTCTGCTACTCGTTCGAGTTCAACGCTACGGTTCAAAATGAAACGACCATAAATCGAACGCATCGCATTCCACTTTGTGAAGCCATCGCTATCGTGGGCAGCGAGCATTTCAAGTTGATCGACAGATTGAGGGTAGTCAACATAAACAGGAGCTGAAAAGCCACGTAAAAAGCTTACCGTTGCACCTTCAGGTACGCCCTGAAACTCAATCGAATCTTTGGCATTTTTCAAGTGCACGATCAAAGTACCATCTTCGTTCGGATTCTCTACATGCATATCCGATCGACAGTTGACTTCGTATCCATTTTGCTTGCCGGTCTGTCCAAGCACTTCTTGTCCTTTCGAATCAATCAATCCAATTGCAAGAGGTATGTGAAAAGGCTCTTTGTTGGGTTGATTCGGAGTGGGATCACACCTTTGAGCGATTTCCAATTTCATAGATCCTTCGTCTTGAGTCTCAGAAACCGTCAGTCTAGGCGTGCCTGCTTGAACGTACCATCGGAAAAACTGCGTCAGGTCCAATCCCGAAGCATCGCTTACTGCTCGTGCAAAGTCTTCGATAGTAACTGCCTGACCGTCGTGCCGATCAAAGTACAGATCCGTCGACTTTCGCCACCGTTCTTTGCCGGCCATCGTATGCATCATCCGCAAAACTTCGGCACCCTTCTGGTAAATGGTTGCCGTGTAGAAATTCGTGATTGCGGTATAACGATCAGGACGTACTGGGTGTGCTAACGCACTAGCATCTTCTGGGAACTGTGCAGCTTGCAAGCCTGCAACCGTTTGTATTCGTTTCGCCGTCGCACCCACCGTCGATTCGCTAAATTGCGTGTCGCGAAATACCGTAAAACCTTCCTTCAGACTCAATTGAAACCAATCTCGACAAGTCACACGGTTCCCACTCCAGTTGTGGAAATACTCGTGTGCGATGATCCCTTCAATGCGTTCATATGCGCCATCAGTCGTTGTATCAGGATCCGCTAACAACGCACTAGCATTGAATATATTTAGCCCCTTGTTTTCCATCGCCCCAAAGTTGAAATCGTCAACAGCAACGATCATAAAGCGATCCAAGTCGTACTCGCGACCGTAAGCCTCTTCGTCCCACTTCATCGAGCGTTTTAGGCAATCCATGGCCCATACGCATCGATCTTTGTATTTGTGTTCCGTGTAGATGGTTAGACGGACTGTTCTTCCGGAACACGTTACAAATTTGTCCTCCAGCGCAGCCAGGTTTCCCGCTACCAGTGCAAATAAATAGCATGGTTTGCGAAAAGGATCATGCCAAGTAGCGGTGTGCCGACCATCGGGTAGATCTTCCTCGTGGATCAAGTTTCCGTTCGACAGAAGGTTCGGAAATTTTGCCTTATCGGCTTCGATACTGGTAGTAAAAATACTTGACACATCCGGCCGATCAGGATAGTAAGTCATGCGTCGAAAACTCTCCGCCTCACACTGCGTACAGAATAAGTTCGAGGACTTGTACAGTCCCTCTAACGAAGTGTTCGTCTCTGGATGAATCTTTGTAGTAATGGAGAGAGTAAACGCCTCGGGTACGTCAAAAATGGTCAGTCCTTCTACATCGACCGAATATTCATTGTTTGACAGTTGACGTCCGTCAACGGCTATACTTTCTAATTCAAGATGTTCGCCATCTAGACGAATCGCGTTGGAAGTTGCACCATCGACTTCAAACCTCAGGTCTGAATCAACAAACGAGCCATCGTCAAATAAACGAAACTTAAGCTTAGTCTCATTCATTCTCCAGCCGTAGGGTTGATATTCCGACAATCTAATTACTTTTTGGTCAGTTCTCAATGAAATGTCTCCCTGTCTTATGTGCAACAAAAAGAGTGTGCGAACCTGCCTCTATTGCTTTGCGCACACTCAAACAAGATTTTAAGAATTCAGGTGCGAATGCAGATTAGTCGCACATGAACAGAAACAAAATCAACCAAAGCTGTTTTTTGAAAAATTTGCTAATTCTCTTGACTGGCAAAATACTGAGTTATTACACTAAGATCGACGTGATTGAGATTGATTTTTTCGATAGAAATTATTGTTGGAACGAGTTTTCTCGCATCTTCGTGCTGACCATCCGATTGGAACTGTACCCCATATTTCACTCTGGTCGTAATATGCGCGCATGAAAGTTGGAGTTTGTGGACTAGGGGACAGGTTGGGCTACCTAGCAAAAGTTTTTACCGATATGATTCCAAATTTCGACATCGTCTGCTATGCCGATCCTAAGCCGACGGGTTTTCGACGCATGGACGAGAAACACGTCCGTCGGCTACGAGGATTCAAGGATCTCGAAACGATGTTAGAGAAGGAACGTCTCGACTTGATAATGATTGGTTCACCAAACGTGTTTCATTGCGACCAGTTATGCCAAGCACTAGAAGCAAGAGTAAAGATCTTTTGTGAAAAACCAGTCGTCGTATCGGAAGACGAGACTCTAAGACTATTACGTGAACTGAGAAACGTAGGTGCGGATCAAATCATTGTTGGACTTGTCTTGCGTTACGCACCGTTATATCAAGATCTCGAAAGACTCAATCGACAGGGAGTCTTTGGCGAAATCATCAGCATCGAAGCTGCAGAACACATCCCTCCGGTTCACGGTGCATTTTTCTTTCGAGATTGGCGACGTAAGACGAAATTTAGTGGTGGCTTTTTATTGGAGAAGTGTTGCCACGATCTCGATCTATACGCGGGACTCGTTAAATCGCGTCCGCGCCGAGTAGCGAGTTTTGGGGGAAATTCCTTTTTCACACATCGTCATCGACATCTTACCGAGGAGCTTACATACCAACGGTGGCCAGCACAATGGCAAAGTACGGAGAGTTCGTTTTCCGGTGATTCGGATATAGTCGACCACCAAGTCGCTTTGGTAGAGTACAACAATGACGTCCGACTGTGTTTTCACACGAACGTACACACCGCGGACACATTTCGACGATTCTGCGTAATAGGATCAAATGGCATGGTGGAAGGAGACTTTGTGCGAGGCTATCTCAGGGCACATCGTGCTGTACCGCGAGAATGCATTTTCGATTCGACATATACGCACGATGATCAGTCCATGCACTATGGAGCTGAAGAACAAATGGCTGTTGATGTAGCAGAACACTTAGAACACGGAACTGCTCTTCCAGTATCGGTACTGGATGCACTGGAGGCTGGATTAACGGCAATCAAGATCGATGAAGCTCGGCGACAAGGAAAAATATTGGATCTCAGTGCTCTATGGTCTAGGTTTGACGAAGCAATTACTTAGTAACTCCTGAATGTAAGTCAAGATCAGTCTAGATATTTTCAACCAAGAAATTTCATTCAATTAATGTTGTATTTGTCTTTGTAAGTCAACCCTCCTTTTCGATTCGACAGCATCGACTCCCGCTGGAGCGGTAGAGTACAATGGATTCAGATATGGCGGAGTCTAATATTTTTGTAGGAATGCAGTAGTGCAAGCGGTAGACCAAGAAGTCTTGACACAGGTTTGTCTTTGGTTAAGAGAAGGACATCCATGCTGGCTCGCGACCGTCGTTGCAACTTACGGATCTTCACCGCGTCCCGTTGGTTCGTTGTTTACTTGTAACAAGAAAGCGCTTGTGGTTGGCTCTCTTTCCGGTGGGTGTGTGGAAGAAGATCTTGTCGAAAAACTAGTTAACGGTGAACTGGCTAGCGACAAGCCCTACTTTATGAGTTACGGCAAGACCGAAGAGGAAGCTACAAAATTTGGCCTTCCTTGTGGTGGTCAGTTGGATATAGTCGTTGAACCATTGAAAGCACTCGACGACACACACTTGATATACAGTCAAATCAACTCGGTACTCAACCAACGTCGTTCTGTACGACGTACCGTGAGACTGGACACCGGAGATACAAAAATAGTAGAAACTAACACCTACGCTCCGTTGGTTTACCAAGCAGACAGTAATCTTCTCGAGCAAACCTATGGACCACGACGTCAGCTCTTCATAATTGGTACAAACATGGTGGCACAATATGTAGCCGAGTTCGCACAGAAACTAGATTTCCGCGTAACGGTTATCGACACAGATCAAACAAACATTGATTCCTTCCCAGTGTCAGGTGTCGAAAGCGTGTGTGATTTACCTGATGAAGTAGTCCTCAGGCAGGCTAATGATCAAAATTCCGCTATTGTTGCGCTGTCTCACGATCCTCGTTTAGACGATATGGCATTAATCGGTGCATTTGAAACACCTGCGTTTTATATCGGTGCAATGGGATCACAGAGAACTTCAACCTCACGGCGTGATCGACTGCGTGAACTAGGAGTTTCTGAACAAGCACTTACGCGATTACATGCGCCTATCGGGTTTGACATAGGAAGCAAAACCCCACCTGAAATTGCCATTTCGATAATGGCAGAAATCACACAAACACAATACAATAAAAATTAGTATTGCCGTCGTGGAGAAGTACATGAAACAGACTCAATTGGTTAGGTTCACTGAATTGCTTGCCATTGTCGTCGTCATTGCGTGTAATTCGATCGCTTTTGCCGGGACGTTCACTGTCCGAGGAACATTCATCGCAGACGATCAAGAATCGTCGGTGAATTCCGAAACCACACGATCGCCCCTTGAGGAAGTGCCGGTCAAAGTAATTATTCGCGAGCGTGGTGCCAAATCACAGCCATCCTCAACAGTTCTTGTATCCGGCAAAATGCAAAAAGGCGAGATTTCACTAGTGGGAGAAATCGACACGGCAACTACCGTGACCATATCAGTTGACGTTGGTAGCGAAGCACCGCTGGAGCTAGACGCCGTGATAGCCCCCGATAGAGAAGTATCGTTCGCATTGCTAGAGTGGCCGACTATTTTGGCTTTTCTAGGTGCAGTTAATTCAACGACAGATACGGCGCAACAGTTCAAAATTTACGGAAATCTGAGCTCGGTAAATTTTGATTTACAGCACGCGACCGTGCTGGCACGACTTCTAAAAAGAGATAAGCTAGGCGAAGTCTCAATCACAAACTGGCATGTACTGTTGAAAAACAATCGGTTCGAAATTGTTGGCGAGATCGCAGAACCGAGAGTCGTAAATATCTTCATATATAAAGGTGCCAACTACACGCAAACGCAGGCCGTCATCGAACCTGGAGCAGAGATTGAACTAGCGACGCAAAGCGGTTCGTTTAAAGACATTATGGCTACTTCTTCGTCCGGGGAAGGAATGCACGCTACTCTAATTGACAGTTGGCAACAATCGGACGAATATTGGTCCACCAAACGTGCTTATGTAGCTGCTCTCAATAGTTATCAGAAAGAGTTGCTTGAACAAAGAAATGCTAACATTGGGTCGAGTCCACAATCCAATGAATTGGCGTCTTCTTCCGACGATGAATCAATGGTTGAACCCGAAACTGACAACGATGAGAACGACGAGTGTGCACAGTATGCGCATCAAAGAAGAAATGTGCAACGTCAAGCGACGACCCCAACCGAGGTTCCAGAACATGTCAAAGTACTCCGACAGTTAAACAGACTTAGACTCGATCCTCTCGAAGAAATCGCACAACAATCAGAAAATCCAATTTATGCACTGCTTGCATTGGATCTGGGTGCGTATTGGGGGGAGACTGAACGGCAGACTGTCTACGATCGTCTCGAGCAAACTCTGGATTCGGAGACCGTCAATCGCCGTGTGATACATGATCGTAATGATCATGCCCGATATCTGAGTCAACAGGAAAAAATATTTTCTCTTTTTATCGGGACACAAGCACCGGAATTCACACTAACAAGTCTCGAAGGCAAAGAGATCGAGCTCTACGACATAGTTAAAGAACATCAATACGTACTGCTCGAATTTTGGGCATCTTGGTGCGGACCTTGTATAAAAGCACTTCCAGATCTGAAAAAGGTGTACGCTAATCGTAATAGAGAACATTTTGAAATAGTCTCTGTTTCAATCGACAGAAATCGTACTTTGTGGGAAACAGCATCGGAAAAATTTGAGCTTCCTTGGATCAATCTAGCGGAAACAGACCCAGCTAACACCGAAGTGTCCTCTACCTATGGAGTTAGGTACATCCCAAAGAACTACTTACTCGATAGTAATGGATGCATAGTGCAGAAAGATATTACAACAGCTCAGCTTGAAAGAATATTGGCTACCGCTGACGATCGCGAGTAGACCAGCACAGTATATATCAAACCCGCTACATTGAACACCTCTTTTTTTGCTGTCTCGAGAGGCAACAGTCGTCGTCCAAATCTATCTTTGTGAAATTTTCGGCCGTTAAGTCAAAATGCTCGCGAAAGCGATCGATTTTTCGAACAGAGACAGTTGATATGTGTTTGACGATCGTTTTTCCGTTTTATAAACTAAAACATAGCTGATAAAGCTCTCCACCTCTCTGGAATAGCCCGACTGGAGCATGAAACCCAATTACCGAGTTCTTCAATCCTACCCTACACCAGAAAATGCCCTACAACATTGATTGGATCTGAGATAGGTTAAGACGTCCCTGATGGTAGCAAAGCAAAGAACAAATTCTCGCCGTGGCACAGCGATAATTTTGGCTGCTGGTGCTTCAATCCGTTTTGGATCGGATAAGAGAGTCACGCCATTTGCTAACACCACGCTTTTACAACATACCGTGGGTCTGTATTCATCGGTCTTTCGCAAAGTGCTCCTCGTGCTGAGGGAACAAGCAAGTATTAACGTGGATTCGTTGCCTAAAAACGTTGAAACGGTTCTTGCTAGCGAAGCACGTTATGGACTCTCACATAGCTTACGCGCGGGAGTAAAACAAGCGTTTGAAGAACCTTGGATCGTCATTGGTCTAATGGACATGCCGTTCGTAACAGTGCAGACTCTCCAAAATCTAGCCACGCGAATGGATAGCACGAATGCTTCGGTAATTCGACCTCGTTTCAAAAATCAATACGGAAATCCGGTCGGATTTAAACAAGAGTGTTACTATCGCTTAGGTGAGCTAACTGGAGATCAAGGAGCTCGCACGCTCTTTAATACAAGTGAATTTAGGGTCGACGTGCTTGAGGTGGAAGATCGCGGGATTCTGATTGATGTCGATACCCCGGAACAGCTGAAGGAGTCTGTTAATCTAGCTCCCTAGAACTACTATCGATTATTTCCACCAAGTCTGGATCCCCAATCTAATTTGCTTCGACAGCTCTCATAGAAGTTGTGAGTAGTCGGATAAACGATGTTGAGTCCCTTGGGATTCTTGCGAATGTAGACACGATCGTAAGGTTGAAGAATAAATGGCTCTTGAGAGTCTGCGGTTACTAGTGGAAAGTCGTCTTCTGAATTCACAAATACGACAATCTCGGAGTCCCCTTTCACAACCAATGGACGAGACGTTAGAGTGTGTGGAAACATTGGCACAATCACTATCGCATCCAGTGTAGGATGCATGATCGGGCCACCTGCGGACAGAGCGTATGCAGTGGATCCAGTAGGAGTAGAAATGATCAAGCCATCTGAACGCTGAGAATAAACGAACTCCTCGTTGACGTAGAGTGCGAAATCCATCATTCTCGTGATCGACCCGGAGTTTACTACCACATCGTTGAGCGCGATTCCGCGACGGATCAATTCATCGTCTCGAACGATCGAGTGCTCAAGAAGAAAATGAACTTCAAGACGGTAGCTACCTTGAAGTACGGCAAGCAAACCAGACTCAATGTGATCTGGATAAATGTCTGCAAGGAATCCTAAACGACCTCGATTGATTCCCAATACTGGCACGTCGGTATCTACTAATTCTTTTGCAATTCCTAGGATGCTTCCATCACCACCAACGACGATCACCAAATCACAATCATGGAGTTCGTTGCGACTAACCACCTTGCCATTGTCGCCGGCGATTAACGACGCAGTCTGTTCCTCAATGAGTACATCCCGGTCACTTTTTTGTAGAACACCTACAACTTGATCTAAGGAATCAGTGATCGCGGGCTTGTCCAACCGTCCAATAATCCCGATTTTTTGAAAATCAGCAAACATTATTTGGGTAACTGTATTCCTAATATCCTGTTTGTGGCGGCACAACCAGGTTAAAAAGTTTTATATGCTCTTTTGTATACAATTATTTATTCCTAAAGTAGTAAGTTAGCTGTGCTACAAACCAATGTATCAACTCCGTTTACGCGCTACTGCAAATACAAAAAATCGAAATCGACTGAGGAGTAAATCCCTATGGACAAGAAGCCCACAAGTCCAAAGTGTCCTAGTTGTGGCGTAGCTGGAATCGAACATTTTGTTAGTAAAGAAAGCACCTCGCGAAGTCGCTATCGAGAACCATGGTTTTTTGTGATTTACTGCGACCAGTGTGGTCATGTCTATAACGTGATCGCGAAACATGTCTTTGCACAAACCGCGACCCGAGTGGTGTTACCGAATGAGAACGTCGAATAAGCTCATGCTAAGCATACCCGATGTAGTGTTCTAAATTCTCCAATTCCTGCATGAGATGTTCCCATGAATCCGCGACGTAGTATATAGGTTGGATGTGATCAATTTCAAATCCACGGTCACTAGAAGCCACAGACAGTCTTTCGTGTTTGGCTTCTTGGTACTTCGCCGCTTCTGATACCGAAGAGAGCAGACCTGCTCCATAGATTTTGTGATCAGGTCCAATTAGTCCATATTCCACGGTCCACCAATGAAAACGGGCTACGCGGCGCGCAGGCGATGGAGGACTATTTTCAGCAATCTTCTTCGCTTCTTCCACAGCTTGTACTGCTTCTTCTAACACTTGCTGATCAGAAATTTCATCAGCTAATAACTCAGCGATATGTTTTTGAGCATGGTAAAGCTGCATATCAATTTCGTTTAACTGTGTGTTTGCGCCAAGTTCGCCTAGCCGTTGGAGAAACTCTCGGTACTCTGCACTGTGAAGCATTGGTAGATGACCAGCAGCCTCGTGAATAATGTCTGGAATGGGCGTATAGCCTAATTGACTTCGGGAGCGAATGGGTTTCGAAATTGGAAGAATGGAATTTGCTTGTAATAGCATAAAGATGTCTGGTGGAATAAATCCGTCCACGACGATTGCACTCCATCCCCACCGTCCTAGTGCTTCTTGAACCATTTCTAAAGAAGGGATGGCAGACTTGGTCATTCCTGTGCTTACAAAAGACTCTTTGTAATTTACCGCGGTGTGACCAACCAAAACGTCTTCGAGCGCTTCCGTGGCTAATCTCCAAGTTTCGTGATCTTCGAGAGTGTACTCCGAATATTTCTGATCGACGCCGAAAGTTTCAATCGCTTCTTTAACATCACTCTCAAGTGTAATCACAAAAGTCTCCTAAAATCTACAATGAACATGAGCTTTCTGCTGTATACCATAGTTCGGATGCGACACTCTGATTGTTAATCGCACCTTTTAAGCTCAAATCAAACTCAAACATTTAGTATAAGGCAAAACCTTGAATTCCATCACTGAACGCTATTCTCGCCGCGCACTGACTACATTCGTGGTTTTTACTTCGTTAATGATTTTATCGTTATTCGCTGGTCTGACCGTATCTCCAAAATGGTTAATTTCGACCACGGTTCTCGATGTTCAAGAAAACGAAGATGGCGAACTCTATTACATATACAAGAAAGAGAAGGAATTCTTTAAACCGATAGCGGTAGATCAATCAGTTCTGTTTGCGTTTCCCGAAAACTTTTCCGGCGAGCTTGAAACACTCAGAGAATTTGTGGTTGTAGAACTAGATAGTGGTACGCTCGAATATCGAGAACTACTCGCATATAAACATTGGGGATTCTGGTCGCTCTTACCGGCTTTTTGTGCTGTGTTTTTATGTTGGCTCACGCGGGAACCGATCACAGCATTACTGGGTGGAATCGTATCCGGCGCTCTTTTACTCCGTTTCTACGATCTAACTGGACAAGTACTTGTTCCTACGATCGGGACAACCGGTACCGCGGCGATCTTGATTTTGTACCTTTGGTTTCTCGGCGGTCTACTGGGAATTTGGTCCAAGTCTGGTGCAGCCCTTGCATTCGCAGAGTGGATGACACTCCATGTGGTAAGAGGACCTCGATCCGCTAAGCTGGTGGCATGGTTTTTGGGTGTCGTTTTCTTTCAAGGTGGCACTGTCAGTACCGTTCTCGTCGGAACCACGGTGAAACCGATCGCAGATAAAGAGCGGATTAGTCACGAAGAACTCGCGTACATCGTAGACTCTACTGCTTCGCCTATCGCATCGCAACTTGCATTTAACGCCTGGCCTGGGTATGTGCAAGTCTTTATTTTTATCCCCGGGGTCGCGTTTCTTGCGACCGAGCAAGACCGCGTTGCTTTTTTCTTTGCAAGCGTACCCTTTTGTTTCTACGCAATCTTTGCAGTGCTCGGGACATTCCTTTTGAGTATAGAAAAACCTCTGTATTTAGGAAAACGCATGAAAGCTGCGATGAACCGTTCTAGGACCACAGGGAAACTAGATAGTGATGACGCAGTTCCTCTCGCAGCACCTGAATTACAAGACACCGTGGTACCGAAGGGTTATACCCCGCATCTGCTAGAGTTCATTGTCCCATTGGTACTGCTCATTGCTATAGCAATCGGTACATTCGTATATTTTGGATCACCGAATGTTCAGTGGGCATTTGGCATTGCTTTACTGGTTGCGGCCGGTACCTCGTTAGCCCGGGGTATGACGATTAAAGAACTAATCGATGGAGTCAGTACGGGGATGAAGAGCCTTTTGATCGGTTCATTGATTTTGATGCTCGCGATTACCATTGGTGCAGTGAGCAAGCAGGCTGGAGGTGGAACCTACCTAGTAGCTCTTCTCGGCGATGCGTTACCTTGGTTTCTGTTACCAGTCCTCCTACAACTCATGACTATGACGATAGCGTTTTCGACTGGAACTAGCTGGGGAACCTATGCAGTCGCATTTCCTTTAGCAATGCCGCTAGCATGGGCTATCGCGACTGGACAAGACCTGGCACATCCGTGGTTCTTCATGACGCTGTGTTTCGCCTCAGTTATGGACGGTAGTGTCTATGGCGATCAGTGCTCGCCGATATCGGATACCACGGTCCTGAGTTCGATGTGTACCGGATGTGATCTGATGGATCACGTTCGAACGCAGATCCCACAAGCTACCTTTGCCGCTGTGCTCGCAGCAATAGTGTGGACAGTACTTGCGTTTTTTGCGGGAGTTGGTTTTGGCGGCTAATTCACGTTCTTCGAGCTGAGAGATTCTGTTGCCACCCATGTTCAATGATGGACGTGGTGACCAAGCGAAAAAATACTCGCATCGTGGTTCTTCGATTGTTATAGTAAAAACAGTACATCGCACACTAGAGTCCATAGACAGTACACAGACTAGAGGAAAATTTCTTCGTAGTCGAAATGTTTCTATGAACGGGTCTCGATCTGTATGAAGGACATAGTAATGTGGGTCTTTTCCGACGGTAGAAAGGGACACGAAAAACAAACCGTCGGACTAGTGCAAGCAATCGAAAGTTCGATTGAGAACGTTGTCGAAGTATGTCGCATTGCAGTTGGTACCCCCGTAAAGAAGTTATCAGAATTGCCGAAACCCTCTCTCGTTCTTGGAGCTGGCAATGCTACTCACCTGCCAATGTTGATGACCAAGGTACTCTTCAATGTACCTTGCGTCGTACTGATGAAGCCTTCTCTTCCGACGATTTTCTTTGATCTCGTTCTCGTACCACATCATGATGTTTGTTCAAACTTCGGTAACGTACACACCACAAGGGGAGTACTCTGCCCTATTTCCGATGTCAGTCCAAATCCCAAGCACGGTGTGATTTTGCTGGGGGGAATTAGTCGACACTTCCATTGGGACTCGGAATCAGTTCTCAATACTGTTACAAACATCTGTATGGCTTCTCCAGACAAACGTTGGACGATTTGCGATTCACCGAGAAGCCCTGCTAATTTATTGAGCCGGCTTGACGATCTGTCG
The DNA here is from genome assembly GCA_009837185.1 of Gammaproteobacteria bacterium. Lineage (GTDB taxonomy): Bacteria > Pseudomonadota > Gammaproteobacteria > Pseudomonadales > Azotimanducaceae > Bin55. The sequence continues at coordinate 48,355 of VXUA01000068.1, forward strand.
AACGTAACCGCTCGTCAATGGCGCGCGACTAGTGAGTCATTTGTTACAGATTTGCTCAATTCGAGCTCCGAAACGTGGGTGACCTGTGATTCCGTTACGATGCTCTATGAAGCACTCAATACCGGTGCACCCGTGGGTGTTATCGAATTGCCATCTAAGCGTATGACCAACAAGCTTGCGCGGGGCATCCAAGATCTCGTCAAAAACAACCAGGTGCAATTGTCTCGCGATGGATATTCGATACCATCAGAATTGTCGGTTACGACCCCAGGTCAGGAATCACGTAGATGTGCGAAAATTTGCCTAAATTTTCTCAAACTGAAAAAGTGTCATAGAATTGTTACACTATAAAGATATTTTTAACTCTTCACACCTTAGAGAGACTCATTATGAATAACAGGACTCGAATTTCTTACGCACTTTGTGGTGCTGTGGTACCCTTTCTTTGTGCTTCGGTGAGCACTGAAGAAGTTGCTACTCCCGGCATTGAAGTTAGTGACAAGATCCTCTTGATGGAAACGATAAACGTTATCTCAAATAAGGAAATTGCCGATGAAGACGAAAGTTCCGGCGATCCAGAGGTGGATCAAGTTTTGAAATTAGTCGATAGTGTGACATTGTCCCCAGACGAATCCGCTGATGAATCAGCTTCAGCAGAAACGGAAGAATTGTCCGACAGTGAATCGGATGAAGTAAATGTTCAATCTACTAACTCTGAACAGAACAAGGGTGAACTCACTCAAGCAGTCTCGGATCCTGCGGCTGCACAAAAAATTGATTCCGAAACAGCTTCTAGTCAAAACACGGAAGAGACTGAGTAATTTAAAAACGATCGAATTAGTCTAGCTTGACGGTTGATCGTGCATTTCTTGAACACGAGCACTGAGTACTCGTTCGCACGGGCTTTTTTTCTCCGTAACGCACAGCACTTTCGTTTGATCCCGTACGAATTGACACAGCGTTATGGGACAACATTTAACGTCGGAGAGATTTAAAGAAAGAGCTACTTGCTCAAATTAAGCAAAAACTCAAGAATTGACCGTAACTAATATGTGTCATTGCTTCTGTAAGACTGAGTACAAAGCAAAATGGCGGAGCGGACGGGGCTCGAACCCGCGACCCCTAGCGTGACAGGCTAGTATTCTAAACCAACTGAACTACCGCTCCGAGGATTCTCTCTGGTGGGTGTTGTAGGGATCGAACCTACGACCTATGGCTTGTAAGGCCATCGCTCTCCCGAACTGAGCTAAACACCCCTGAAGAAAGATCACAATTTTAAGTTCGCGTTATTGAGTGTCAAGATTCTACGACACCCCTCGTTACAGATTCATTAACTAATGTCCAAATTAATCATCAAATTTGCAGGGAATCGCATTCGATTTCGTATAAAAGAATAAAATCTCTTTCAACTGTACATTGAGGATTACGTACATGAAAAAAGTTCTGATTTTCGTAGTGTCTCTACTACTTCTTGCTACCGTTGCATTACACGCTCAACGCGGATCGAACGACGGTTGGGCTGGTTTTACGTTAAACCAACTTGAAACGATGTCGAGTGGTGTGTTCGAATTGTTAGACACGGATGAAAATGGTTCGATCACTTTAGACGAAATTGACCTCATGAAAGAAGAGGACGAGGAACCTTTGAATGAAGAAGAGCTATCTCTAAGGCAAAGGCGAATGAGCTTAATCAATAGCTACTTTTGGACCGAGCAAGAGATTAACACCTTCGAAATTGCTGATACTAATGGCGACGGTTCCATGAACCGAGACGAATACGACAATCTTGAAACAAGCGTCCGGACTCATGTTTTGACACTGGGAATAGAGTCGCTTGACACCGACGAAAACGGCAGTGTTGAAGCGAAAGAATTTAGCTCTCACCTAGAAAGTTTCGATGAATGGGACAACGATAGTAATGGTACCATTGATCGTGCAGAAATGGGGGAAATATCGGATCGTAGATTTCTTTCTGACATTCGTCGACGATGGGCCGCTCGTGAAAATCTTGGCGAAGAAAGACTCCGTCGTTTAGCAGCCCAACGTGAACGGCGCGCCGCTGAACGAGAACGGCGCGCCGCGGAAGAAAGTGAAGACGACTGACTCGAAACGTGTGATTGACGACTAAA
>VXUA01000068.1:50493-63941 GCA_009837185.1 Gammaproteobacteria bacterium
ACTAAAACGCAATTTTAGAACAAATTTTGTTTGAAAAAACTAGTGAATATCCATTCACTAGTTTTTTTATTTCACAATATTGAGTTACCGATTCTCGCGGGATTCTCCGCGTCTTTTTCGTAACAGTTAAATAGAACGCTTACTACTAGGACATCCGCAATGAAACTGAAACCTTTTATCTTCATTTTTTCAATTACCACTCTCATATTAGCGTCTATCACTTTAATGGCTCAGGAACGAGAACGACCGGCTGCTGCGCGCTCCCTGTCTGCTGACGGACTCTCTACATGGGCTCTCGCCGACATCGACGAAGTACGAGAAGCGGCAAAAGAGACCTTTAAATTACTTGATGCGAACAACAACGGTTCGGTTACTTTAGATGAGATTGACATTCTTGAAGAACTCATTGACGGAGAGGAAAGTCTTCCTGCAGAAGATCTCGCAGAACTTCGCCAACGCTTAAATATAGTTTCCCGCACTTTCATGCATCTCGAAGAAGAGATAGACCATTTCGAAATTGCTGACACAGATCACGATGGAACGCTGAGTGAATCTGAGTTCGACCTCCAGGAAGCATCAATTCGTACTCATATCCTACAACTGAATCTTGATTCATTTGACAAAGATAAAAATGGCGGTATCGAAGAGACCGAATTCACCGCCCATTTAGATGATGTTGAAGATCTTGACACCGATGGCGATGGAACTCTTAGCCGTGCTGAACTGAGAGGAATTGAGAACCAGAGGCTATTACAGGACATCCGAGTAAGTTCTTGGCAACGTCAGGTGCGTGCAGAACGTCGAGCGTCTGGAGAACGTCAGGCGCAACAGGACGAGTCCGGCGAGACTAAGAAAAAAGATAGCCGATAACTATTTCGACGCAATATTTAATTAAATCCAACCACGGTTTGGTTAATCCAGTCCGTGGTTTTTATTATTGAAGCCACTGATTGCTTTTTTAGACTCGAAGGGGAGTACTCTATGCAATCGGAAACTTTTTCAAGTACCTAGACAAAAAACAACGACATGCTGGTACGGTAGGATCGCATACACATCGGCTTCTGATAGACTGTTAATATACAATGAAAACAAATTTAATCCCGTTTTAGCCTTTGATTGAGGTTCCGCGAATGAAACTAACTCCAGTTTTTGCTTTTAGCACCGTTATATTCCTATCAACAAACGTGCTGAATGCTCAAGAGACGTCTAATGAAAACTCTCCCGAATTCACGTTGAATCAACTTGAAACCGCGATCAACAATGTATTCGAAATACTTGACGCAGATGAAAATGGATCAATCACTTTAGATGAGATCGATCTCTTGAGAGACGACTCGGACGACCCTCTCAGCCGCGACGAGCTAGCATCGCGTATTCGCAGATTGGGTCTGATTAATCACTACTTTCGGACGGACGAAGAAATTAACAGGTTTGAAGTAGGCGACACTAACGGAGACAGGTCGATGACCCGAGAGGAATACGACAATCTTCGCACCAACATCCGTACTCATAGGCTGAAACTTGGATTGCAAGAACTGGACACGAACAAGAACGGCAACGTGGAAGCGGATGAGTTTGCGGCACATCTTGAAGAGTTTGAAGATTGGGACTCTGACGGTGATGGAGCACTCAATCGTAAGGAAATGGCTGGAATTCCGGAATTCCACAAAATACAGATTGAATTGAACCGTCCAGGTTTCGAATTGCGCTTAGGAGCGGAGCTAGATTACGCCGTCGCCGTACGCGAACGTAGAGCCGCTGCCGCTGCCGCTACCGGACAGGACCAGACTCCTAGTCGGAGACTTCCACCCATATTTGCTCGTGGCGCAGCCGCAGACATTGATGAATTGCGAGAAGCGTCAAAGAACACCTTCGAATTGTTGGACGCCAATAATAACGATTCTATTACACTGGACGAGATTGACATAACCAAGGAGTTGATTGAAGGAGAGGAACAACTACCACCAGAGAAACTCGCGGAACTACGGCGTCGAGCCGAGGTTATTTCTTACACGTTCCTGAATGTTGAAGAAAGGATCGATAACTTCGAAGTCTCTGACACGAATCACAATGGGACATTGAGCGAAAAAGAGTTTGACCTACTTTCGTCCACCGTGCGTACTCACATCTTACAACTCAATCTAAATGCTTTCGACACGGACAATAATGGTAGAATCCAACTGAGTGAGTTTTCCGCCCATTTAGACAATATTGAAGAAGTCGACTCTGATGGAGACGGAACCATCAGTCCTGAGGAAATGCGCGACGTAGCAGATTTCAGGTTAAATATGGACGTCCATGTCTACCAATCCGAAGCGTTCGGTAGAGCACGAGAGGAAGAAGCTCAGTCTCAAATTCAGTGACGTGCTTGATCGCGTTCAGTCAATTCAGCGTCAAGTGACACTATAGTTACTTCAGACTAAGCCACGCTATTACCCTAGCGAGGGTGATATCTCGAATCGGTTTCGATGTAGTTATTCTTTTTCGACCGGCACTGACTCCGTATGTGTATCCTCTGGTTTTGGCAGCGGGGACACAGCTGGTTTGATTGACGTGATCCACTCACCTCGCCATACCCAAATCCAAGTCCCTATGGCAGTAGGAAGTAGCATAATCAAGGACAAAGAGGCGTATGAATCAATTAAGTTGTGCCCTGAAAAAACGAAAAAGATTGCAAACGACGAAACTGTACAAACCAATACCGTCAGCAACGGGAGTGCTACTATCCGAAACCCTAAACGGATATGTAAGGTAGTAATTCCAACAGGGGTACTAGGTAATTCTGCTGTTTTAAGCAACACTCTGATCATGAACACGACCAAAGCAACGAATGCTGCAATACAGTTCATCAAAGTGCAAGTTTCGATTTGCCATGTCAATAGATCTTCGGTGAAAATAGCGAATATCCACAGAATCCCATCTACGTCATCAATTGCTTCAAATCCAGAAAGAAGAAATGAAACAAACAACTTGACAACGATTAGGACTAAGACTCCCAACGGGAAAATAACAAAGAAAAGCACTCCTAGATGAACCAAGAGAGTTCGAGCAGTACTCTCTGTACTAAGTGATGAAGGCAAAGTCATCATTCAACTCCTGAAAATAGTCTAAATCTCGAACAATACACTAGTTCTCACGCAAATAAAAACTCCAGATTGTTTCCCGTTCCCAATACCCTATCAAGTTAGTAAGTATGATGGATCATGGTCTAGAGTGAGGACACATTAATTCAACAGCTATGGTAGATCCGCAGAATCACATTGAGCGGCTAGCCACAATCTGAACACCTCCAACCATGGATATGTATATTCACCTAAGGGCTTCCTCTGGTCATGTTGATGGTGGAGATGGAATTGAGGTAATCCAAACACCACGCCATACCCAAATCCAAGTTCCAATAGCCGTTGGAAATAACACGATCCATGCAATCGTTAGGTACGTGTCAACGAAGCTATCTACGCCTGAAAAGATAAAAAATACTGCTAGCGAGGTAAGTGTACAAATCAGCGCTGTTAATATCGGTAACGCAATCATCCTCAAGCCTAATCGCACATGCAGAGCGAATATTCCGTCAGTCGAACTTGGTAATTCACCCATCTTGAGTAATGCTCGAACCATAAAGACTACTAACGCTACAAAGCCTGCGGTACAGTTCAAGAGGGTACAAGCTTCCACTCTCGACTCCAAGGGATCTTGTAACCATTGGCCAAGAAACCAAGTAGCCTCGTATCCAAAGACAGAAAAAAGAGCTTGGATGAGAAGTTTGATAACGAAAAGTACCAAGACTCCAACCGGAAATATCACAAGAAAGAGAACTGCAAGATGAATCAAAAGGCAGTACATAGCGTCCGCGGTACTGAGTTCTTTGATCTGTGTCATCGCTTCTAACCCCGCAAATTGACTACAAATGTCATATTAAGGAAAACGCCACTTAAAAGACGAGCAAAAAGAGATTTTCAGCTACACAGCACGGTTTGGGCGTACCTTCCGCTTCAACCGATACCTCTACCATGACTTCAATCATGCCTTTTTTGAACTCTACACGTTTCAGTGTTGAGTGCGCTCTGATTCGAGATCCAACCAAAACTGGAGCTGGAAACCGAACTCGATCAAATCCATAGTTCAGCATGTGTTTCATGCCTTCAATACGATATATAGATAACGGTTGCTCGCGAGGTAGCTGATTCATAATCGACAACGTAAGATCGCCGTGTGCAATGGTCGTACCGAACGGACCTGCTTTCGCTTGCTCCGGATTCACATGAATCCACTGATCGTCCAACGTTGCGTCGGCAAAGGTATTTATTCGTTCTTGGGTGATCTCAAACCAATCCGAAGGGGACTCACTGCTTCCGATTTTTTGTGTAAGAGCTTCATAAGCGTTTTGTATTTGTTCGTTCATAGTTACCTCAGAAGTAGTGTTTTTCGCCGTTCCACAAATTGTAGCGAACCACATTGGTTCCAAAGTTGCACGATAGTCTTGGGAAAGCAAAATCTCGAGTATGAAAACGTCCGTTGTTCAATGCTCCGCGAAACTTTGGAGCATAGATGGTGGTCATATCTGTAACAGTATGATGGGATACCAGTGGCTGGTTTTGTTTCCCAGTTTGAGTAAACAAATATTAGACAACCTATGACACATACAGAGACGCTACAATTATCACACAATAAAAACAAGTAATCATGAGAAAGGGAGATCTCAGGTCACTGATGAATCAAAAAGAAGATACGACTGACGTACGAAGCACCCTGGATCGAGTGCGAACGAACGTCAAGAGTCTCATCGACTCTGTTACTAGTTGGTTTTCGAAACTCAAACACTCAAATAAAGCAGTTCGCGCACTTATAGCCGATCCCGATGACACTAAAAAAGTGTTCGAGGTTATGGCTACGATGCGTGGTAGATCCCTAGTTCGGATTTTCAAGAAGTTTAAGGCAACTAAAACAGGTGAGACCATCTTGCTGCAACGGACGGAACTATTGGATGTCCTTAACGATCACGCCAATCTTATGAGTTTAGATTCTGGCTCTTTTGGGCAAGAATATCTCAACTTCTTAGACCAAGCTAAGCTTGAGTCTGGTGGTTTAGTCTATGCCAGTGAAGATTACTATCAAAATGTGCAAGATCCAGATTTGTTGCTGTTTATGAGAAGAAATCGAGATAGTCATGACCTTTGGCACACACTCACTCAATATGGACGAGACACTTTAGGCGAAACATGTCTACTTGCATTTACCTACGCTCAAACGAAGAATCCTGGAATCCGTTTGATACTGTTGCTAGCTAGTTTTCGCCTCTATCGTGAATATGGACACGGTACTTATGCCGCCCTGTGGCGCGCCTATGGAGACGGTAAGCGTGCGAGTTGGTTACTAGCGCAACCTTATGAAGAAATGCTACAGTTGAACATTGAGCAAGTGCGCGTCATGCTCTCGATACCTGACCCGAACGCATATCGGGTCGTTCTCGCTCGACAAAACACCCCCAAAAAACGTTTAGCCACATAATCTCGTAGACGCCGTCTATCCTGACGTCCGGTCCAGAGATTGGTTATGCATTCGCATTCAACGTGAGGACAACCATCGTTAAGATGCTTATAAAGAGTACTACCCCATACACAATCGTCAAAACGAAAAACTTCAAAAGTGAGACAACGTGTCCGGCTCCATAGAAATTTTTGAAAGATAGATAAATATGTACGACGATGAATAATGTAAGAATGAGTGTCAGTATGGACCCTGCGGTCGTCGTCCCTACGACCGGTATGCTAGTCAGTAACAACGATAACAATATGCTAACTGTCAGTGTAATGAACGTCAAAGCATGAATATGCATCGCAAAAATTAACTGAAAGACTACTCGAATTCCTTTACCCAGACTGAGCAAACCCAACACAGACACAAAAATTGGAAGCAACACGAACATCATTAAAGGTAAGCTTTCTGCCATATCTTCGACGAAGTCCTTCCCGTTGTATGCGGCGGCAATATCCCACCGTAATAAATGAATCTCCCACGCAGGAATATATGCAAATTCAGAATCTACATGTTCCGCATACATGCGAGACAATAGCATCTTCGTCGCTCTTAATAGTTGCCCCTGTTCTCTGCTCTTTACAATCTCCTCTCCCATTACTCTTGTTACTCGGTCTTTTTTGAAGAACTCGTGCAAAACTCTTAAACGTCGATGCGCTTCTTCGGCGTGTTGAATTTCTTCAATCAATCCCCAATCGCTAACTCCAAGCGTTACTAGATTTTGTAGGTAGTCCGTTCTCTCGAATATACGTTCACTCCATGGATCGCTCTCAAGAGTCACAATCCTGCCCTTTAAAACATTCTTCGCACTTTCAAAAGCGCCTTCTTGATCTCGAACTAAACTTCCGATCGAAGTTAGGTATTCGTCAATCTCTTTTTGTGAACGTGCTGGAGTCTCTGCGGGCGTCAGTGAGCTCTCTTCCTGTGTTGTATTCGTGCTATCTACGACTCTGTCCTCGCCGAGCTGGATATTCTGACTTCGAGATGTGATCGCAACAAGAAAAAAGAAGACCAAACTGCTGAACAGATACAACCGAATGGGAGTTACATAACTCGCTCTCTTGTTATCTCGAAATTGAATCGATAACTTCCCAGGACGAAAGAATAGCGTCGATAACGTCGTGAACACACGAGAGTCGACATCAAACATCTCTTTAAAGAAATCACCGATGACCTTGAACACAGAACGGTTGTACTGGGAGTCTTTCTGACCGCACACCCAGCAAAACGCACCCAGCAGTTCTTCACCACAGTTGTCACACTTGGTGTCTTTATTTGGTTGCTGTTCTAATGTCGTCATGAACGAAGAGTAACTTTTTATCGATAGTCTGAATTAAGGGAATTAGTCCGATATTCCAGCAATATGTTCTATACCATTTTAGATTGATTTGCAGGTCTCTGTATGGGTAGATAACTCCATCAGGATGTTTGCTAGTAGCTCCGGTAGTTCTCTCAGGGGATGTTAGCTACGCTTGAACTTCACGAATTGTAGTTCTACCCAGTTGACGCAACGACGAGCTACTGATAAGTGAAAGTGCGGCAAAAACACAGTACACCGCTACTCCCACCCCTACCGCGACTAACAAGGAACTTCGATCAGCCACTAGCCCCAAGAATAAACCACCAAGAGGCACAAGATTGAAGCCGATGGTATTTATTCCCATGACTCTACCCCGAAGATGATGCGGTACCGCGAGTTGCATCGTAGTCATGGCGTTAATTAGAAAGAATGTAGCTAGCAGTGCGCCAACGACCGCACAGGTAAAAGCTAAGTAAAACAGTTGGTTACTCGCAGCGAAAGCGAACGCAAAAGTAGCCAGTGCTGAAGTAATCCCACCACCAAGCATTACATGACCCAGCCTCCGACTCCGGCGCATGCTACCCACGATTATTGTTCCAATCACTGAACCCAATCCACCGGCGGCTAGTAACAACCCAAATTCGCGTTCACCTTGTCCAAGTAGCGCCGTAAATCTCGACATTTGCTGGACATAAGATTGCACAAAAAACATTCCCAAAAACGTCAGCAGAGTTAACCATCTAAAAATCGGATGTGTGAGAATAAATCGCACACCATCACGTAATTCTTGCCACGGTGAAGTCTTGGCTGATAGTTCACTATCATGCATCGGTATGGTTAGCAAGACAAAAAACATGACCAAGAACCCCAACGTGCAGACTAGAAACACTACGCTAGTGCCGCCGATCCAGAGAATCAATCCGCCGATCGCTGGTGCGAGCATGCGATTAGACTGCCACACAAATGCGTTGAGAGAAACAGCACTCAAATAAGACTGCCTCCGAACCAATGAGGGATAAATCGAGGCTCGGACCGGCCAATCTATACCCGTTATGAAAGAGAATGCTGCTGCAATCGCGTAAACATGCCATACACGAACGATCCCTGTGACATCAAGAATCGTTAGAAGTCCCACCAAAACTGTATTACAGAGACTTGTGCAAATTAGGAGAGTTCGTTTATTCATGCGATCTGCAATCACCCCTCCTATGAGATTCATGACAATGCCGGGCACAGCCATCATCGCACCGAGGACACCAAGATTAATTTCTGAACCGGTCATCTCTTCAATGAGCCAGAGTTGGCCTACATACAAAAAATTGGATGCTGAGACAGACGCAAATGAACCGTACCAATATCGACGAAATGAAGGATAAAGCAATGCGGGAAATCGTCTGAATAGTCTGGGGGTTGCCATAGGAATTAGTCTAGAATCACCTGGCAAGTTCTGTTTCAACGACTAGGTCAAGACAATGGTTTCGATGACTGTAGGTAGGTTGGCGATGGATCATCGCGAGCATAGAGCAAATGTCATTGATAAATTTAGGGTGGATAAAATTGCATTAAATCGGTGGTTTACAGCACCCACTTGATGTAAAAGCAAATTTATGAAGAAAACCGGTCCGAGCAGGAGTCAATTACTAATCCTTTGGCTTGTCGTACCGATTCTTAGCATTCTAAGTATCCATACTCGGGGAGCAGAAGAGTCGGAACCTGCTCCTGACAACTTCCCTTGGCTGCATACGTTAGAGGTAGGTGAATGGCCGACTACCTTTAAAACCAACGATGAGGTAGTCCGTACTGGCAAGCCATTTCGTCAAATACCGTTCGGACTTCATTCCCTTGAAGAAGGCCAGGAAGCAAATCCTACAGTACTCATTGGTATTCACGGGTTTAAGGCTCGCGGGTTTGAGTGGGTCTACCCACTCTTGGTCATGGACAACGACTCAATACACACACACTACTTTCGCTGGGATTTTTTGGAGAAAAACTCCAGAGCAAGGAGGATATTACTTGAGGATTTATCCGAACTAATCGAGCAAAGAACCGCGCCTCTCGAACGAGTCGTGATTGTGGCCCACAGTTGTGGCGGAGTAATGGTTACTGCGGCCATCAACGACTTGCCGCACGATGTAAATTTTGACATTCATACCGTAGCGTCCCCATTGAACGGCTTGGGTTTGTTCACTGTGTGCAGACCTAATTTACCGGAAACTTTACCCGACAACGTGACTTTGACGCAATGGCGTACATCAAAAGACAAAGATAGTGTGTTTTGGTGGTTTCCAAAAGACCCCCAAAAAATAACTCGGGATTACGGTCTCACGATTCGATTACCCAAAAAATACCATGGTATTCGCTTGGGACACGTACGTTCCTTGAGCTGGGTTGCCGAACGCATCTTTTCTGATGATCCGCTCAACGAAAGTTTCTCGCCTGAACAATTTTTTGAGAATGAGATTTCCGAGTCGCCATCGTCGCCAGTTTCTGACTAAAGTCTGCGACTTGACCGGCCACAACATGAATAACTTCGCCTTCTCGCTCGACGATCCCCCTTTGATGCGAACTAATTGTCCTTGCAATAATTCCGCACGATAGTTGTCCAGTACTGCTTTCCAAACTACGATATTACTGTTCCCCGTCTCGTCTTCTAACAAGAGAAAAACGACCCCAACGCTCGCGAACTTGGCCGTTGTCTGCACGTGATCAGACCTGCAAGTTGTACTAGGCGGCCGGGCCTCACGGAAGGCAAGTCTGCTGCGGTAATGCACCGCCGGAATTCTTGATCGCCCCGTAACAATTTCATTGGATGATCGCCTAAAGTAAGTCCGAGATAATTGAAATCCGACATCATACTTTCCCCGAGGGAAGGTTCCGGCATTTCGACCTCAGTGTGATACGGTTCTGTCGTCTTTACAGCCTGCCATAAGACAGGTAGTTGTGCAATTCCTGCCGCATCCCAATGTGCTTGAAATCGATTCCCCGAAATACTCTTAAGTGCGCCTGCACGCGCTAGCGTAATAAGCATCGCAGTAGTAAGTTCTGCCCTGCGAGCCAGATCATCGATATCTTGATAGGGCTGGTTTGCCTCAATGCGTAAACCAATATCTTCTCCTAATCCCTTAATTTGTCGCAGTCCTACACGCATAGCTCCTTGTGGTCGATCATAAGCCGGCAACGCTTTATCGCACGGCTCTAAACGATAATCCCAGCCACTGAACTGGACATCGGCCGCGCGCACTTCTAAATCATGTCTAGTGGCATCTTGAATAATCTGAGATGGCGAATAAAAACCCATGGGCAAACTGTTCAATAAGCCGCAATAGAACGCCGCCGGCTCATAGCATTTCAACCAAGCTGAAATATAAACCAAAAGTGCGAAACTGGACGCATGAGATTCTGGAAATCCGTACTCTCCAAAGCCCTTGATTTGTTCAAATATGCGATCAGCAAATTCTCGTGGATGTCCGCGTTGGAGCATCCCATCAATGAGTTTTTGTTGAAACTTTTCCAGACCACCGCGACGCTGCCATGCAGCCATTGCTCGTCGTAGCTGGTCTGCTTCACCGGCCGTGAAACCCGCCGCGACCATGGCTAATTCAATCACCTGCTCCTGAAAGATAGGAATACCCAGAGTGCGTTCCAATACTTTGCGGACGGCGTCGTTAGAGTAAGTGACTTCTTCCTTTTGTTGCCGACGACGAAGATAGGGATGCACCATGTTGCCCTGAATAGGACCAGGACGCACGATCGCAACTTCGATCACCAAATCGTAAAAACACACCGGCTTGAGTCTCGGTAGCATCGACATCTGCGCTCTCGATTCCACTTGAAAGACTCCTAAACTATCGGCTCGGTGGAGCATTTCATAAGTCTTTGCGTCTTCTGGCGGGATGGCACTCACCGTCAATTGTTGAGTCCCACGAAAACCGTGAAATTCATTTATTAACGTGAGCGTCTTGCGTATCGCAGTAAACATACCTAGGCCTAGAACATCGACTTTCAGTAAGTGCATCGCTTCCAGATCTTCTTTATCCCACTGAATCACAGTTCGATCGGGCATGGCAGCGTTCTCTAACGGCACCAACTCAGACAGTGGGCCGCGTGAGATCACAAAACCTCCCACATGTTGCGATAAATGGCGTGGAAAGCCCATGATTTCATTTACTAACGCGATAAAGAGCTGCATGGTTCGCGCTCGAGGATCCATGCCCAACTTCTGAAGTCTTTCATTAATTTCTTCTTGTTTATCCCACCAGGACATGGATTTAGCTAATAAATCAACCGTATCTAAATCTAGGCCAAGTGCTTTCCCCACATCGCGTATGGCACTACGCGGCCGATACGTGATTAACGTTGCTGCTAGCGCGGCTCGTTCGCGAGTGTACTTTGAATATATAAATTGAATGACTTCTTCCCGTCGTTCATGTTCAAAGTCCACATCAATGTCGGGAGGTTCATGTCGTTCCTTCGATACGAATCGTTCAAACAATACATGGATTCGGTCCGGGTCGACTTCAGTGATAAATAAACAATAGCAAATGGCTGAATTTGCTGCTGATCCCCTACCCTGACAGAGTATGTCGCGTTCCCGCGCGAAACGCACAATATCGTGTACCGTTAAAAAATGGGAATGATTTACAATGTTAGCCATAAAACACTTCATGACACTCTTGACAGACGAGAGTACATATCAGATTAGTGTCAAATTTACAGTCGATTCGTTTAACCCCTCGGCATTGTGAATACGAAGAGAAACTTGCAAATCGCCATCCAAGCAAATGATAGCAGCATTGAGTTTGAGAAGTTACGAGCTGATTAGCCATGAAATCTAACGCCAAGTATTTACAACGTTGCAAGTTGTAAATACTGAACAACGCCAACAACCCCGGTTCACGAGATTAGAAAGGGGATTACTCTGCTGATTAGACAAAGTGTTCGGGATATTTAATCCCGATGTGAGCGAGATTAACTGGGAAGTTTACAGGTATTTGGGAGGTATAGCTGCTTCCAGGTTCTTCTTTTTATGGTCGATACGCTGATATAACGCGCCGGACTTAAATATGGTGGAGTCAGAAATTGGGACATCTTCTTTTATAAGTTCATAGTCAAGCTGTTCCATAACTTGACGACACATGTATCCAATTAGACTTCGGACGGGGTCGCTCCAACTGGGTTCCTTTTCGTCTATGAAAGTAATCAAATTCGCTATATCCGATGCTGTATCGAGTTGAAGTACTGCCGGATACCCAGCGAGTGTAGCAGACCGCATTAACAAACAAGCTTTAGGCGAAGAAACAGCTGTCCATAATTCAGGATAACGCTTATACGTTGAACGGTACAGTTGGTGAGGTTCGAATGTGAGCATAACGGTATTTCTTATATTTAGGGAGTTGAATGCAAAAGTGTCGCTGGAAACAAAGACATTTAAAACCCGTTGTCACGGAGCATAACGGTTATTGTAATTGGAGGGAATTATTACGCAAAGAAGTCCTTTTTCTATGGGAATAGAAACAGTGATGTTTTACAATGAGAAAGGCGATGAGAGCCTACCTACGATTATTATTCCAGAAAGTCAAACCGAAAAACGAATCCGATTTTAATAGTTAAAATTCCACGCAGAGTCCGATATTGTGAATATTTTGAGTATTCCTCTTGATGCGATCGAAACAGTGGAAGTCCAACTCGACGGCGGTTCTGCGGTCTATGGAGCAGATGCGATCGGTGGAGTGGTAAATTTCATCACGAAGACAGAACATCATGGGATTACCTTAAACGTCAAACAGAAAAGAGTCACACACGTGCTGATGTTCAATCCTTAAGTCTAGCCGTTGGATCTAGTTGGGTCTTTGGGGGTCGCGGAAGTTCTCTAATCACCTTATCTAACAACGAGTACGAACCAATCATCAATTCAAAGACCGGGGACACATCACGAGATTTTCGACCTATATTTGGACCCGAGTTTGATTATCGGATCTACACCCACAGCCAGCCCGGCATTGTGCGCGAATGGAATGGTAATCGCTTTAATCCAACTTTAGATCGGTGGAACCCGATAACCTATCAATTGCCTGCGAATCATAGTGGTGTTGGTTCATCGGTGAACGACTTTAAAGTTAACAATGTAGTTCCTTACAACAAGATCCCGTTTGAAAATGGAGCACATTCAGACAGGCAGTTTGCGTCAGTCAACCTTCGGCATGAGTTCTTCGATACATTGGAATTGGTAACAGATATTTTTTACTATGACAACACGTCATTTCAGCGAAAAAATTTCACGGACGTTGAGATACTGGTCCCCGCGAATAACGCCTACAACCCTTTTGGTCGTCACATGATTGTGCGCTACATTCCTACACACGAACACAAACAGGGATTACTTTCCCAACCTTACGACAACGCGAGTAGTGAACAATTCACAGCAACATTCGCAGTGAACTATAGATTTAGGTCTAAACAAGAACCTAGCGTCCATTATCAAGTGCACGTTGGGTATAGAGGGCATGTTATGTAGTTAATACTGTACTGGTTATTGCGCTGGAGGGATGTGGAAGGAAGGGTAGTGGCTCATTTTGAATTTGAAAATTATATAATCGGGGACACACTACAAACT
>VXUA01000021.1 GCA_009837185.1 Gammaproteobacteria bacterium
AGTTTGTAGTGTGTCCCCGATTATATAATTTTCAAATTCAAAATGAGCCACTACCGGACTGTTTGTTGAAGTTGGTTCGCGCGATGATTTAGCGACACAGCTGGTGATTACTTTTTGCGATATATGGACTTATTCAGGAAAACCACTTCCGTCGGAAATTATCGTTGAAGTTGAGTGTATTAAGGAACAAGAGTTCCTTCGATCGTTCAATCTAAATGTACAGCATGTTCCTCAACAGGTAGCAACTGTTTGACGTGGCTTCTGATTACACAAAGGAAGTAGAAGAACGAATTAAGAAAGCGGGATGGCAATTTGACCGATGGGCAGCAAACTGTCTCACAAGATTTACCTGCATAAGAACCGTTCACAACTTACACTCTCGGTTCCGTACAAAATGAAATCTCGGCAAACTGCAAACAGCATACTAAAACGAACCGGACTTTTAAGATTTTGGGAAGAGCCGCTAAAGGAAATTTGAGGAACAACTGGATCGAACGGGTCTGAGCGCGCTTTTGGGGACAGTGATTAAGATAATTTTCAGGAGAAATTAATTGATGACTGATTCTAAGAAAAAACGAACTCGGAGAAGCTTTAGCGATGAGTTTAAACGCGAAGCGGTGGAGCTATTTCAAGGTTCTGGTGTTTCCGCCAAACAGGTGAGTGCTGAACTGGGCATATCGACGTCGCTATTGTATCGCTGGGTGCGCGACGCTCGGGACGATCCGCCCGAGGCAAACCAACCCAGTTACAAGGAGTTGCAGAAGGAGCTGCGGCGTACGCGTCGTGAATTGGATTTTTAAAAAAGGCTTCGAGTTACTTCGCGTCTCAACAGTCGAACGGTATCAATTCCTAGACCAATGGAGTCCGCACTTTCCCGTGGTGGTAATGTGTCCGATATTGCATGTGTGTCGGAGCAAGTACTACGCTTGGCGACAACTCGGTCGAGAGTCGCCGCGGGCGCGATCCGATCGTCGTTTATTGGTGCTGATTCGCAGTCTCCACCAGGAGTGGAACGGAATCTTGGGCTATCGACGCATATGCGTTCGGTTGCGACAGGATCACGGGGAATCGATTGGTATCCGGTGGGTGCGACGGTTAATGCGAAGTGCGGGATTGTCGGGCGTTCCGAAGAAACGGCGACCCTACCGAAAACCGGGCCGAACCGACCAAAGTGTCCCCGATTTGTTGCAACGGGAGTTCTCGGCGCAGCAGCCGAACCAGGCATGGGTCACCGACATCACCGAGTTCAGAACGGGAGAAGGCAAGTTGTACTTGTGTGTGATTAAAGATCTCTACGATGGTACGATTGTGAGTTGGAAAACCCAGGCTCGACCGACTGCAGATTTAGTGGTTTCCACGGTGCAATGGGCGGTCGAAAAGTCTTCACGTCAGGACCGAAAACGGACGATACTGCATTCCGATCATGGGAGTCAATACACCAGCCACGCATACCGAAAATGCGTGCAACGCTATGGCTTGAGAATGAGCATGGGACGGGTTCGGACCTGTGCTGACAATGCTTCAGCCGAGAGTGTGTTTGCGCAGTTGAAGCGAGAGTTGGTGCATCGTTGCCGATTCCGCACTCGACAAGAAGCGATCGAAAGAATCAACCAGTACTTCTTAAACATCTACAATCCGTGGAGACGAATGCCAATTTCAACCCCAAAACCGAACGCAAAAGTAGCACTCGATGAGAGGACAAACGGTGCAGTTTGTTGATCAAAAAGTGACTAAAAAAATGTCCCTCAAACCGTGCTCAGACCCAACCAACGGCGAGCGTTTCGCGGCATGAACAAAAGCGACGAAAACTCTCTTTTGAGAATGTTCCAACAATTTACCGTAGCTAGACACCGTAGTCTGATTTCAATGACTGCTCCTTTCCTTCCTCTCGTCCTATGTGATCGTTGAGAGAAAAGATATCAAACACAGAGTAGCTACTGTGCATGATTGCATTGCTCACAATCTTCACCCCTCGTCGATGATTCTATGGTATATATGGTGTTATTTATTCCGATATTTAGCGAGCAAGACAGATATATTTAAGAATGTTGAGAGTGTTTACTTCCTAGATAAGAGTGGTTGCTGAATTCGTGCACTAGTCAAGGATTTTAGGAGCTGGGTCAATCCGAGTCGAAAACTCAGAAATTACCTCCAACCCAAGTTAGTTTCTTAACTTTTGCTGTTTAAGAGCTTACGGGGAGGATTCTGGAGAGACGTTTTCTGCGACAACCAGTTCGAGCGGAACACTGTCGACTAGTTTAAATTCACCGCTATCAACATCGGAGTAGAGCACCTCAAGCCGATAGAGACCTGCACCTACGAATGGAAAAACACTAAACTGCACAACATTTCGACTTCGCATGTGCTGTGTCAAATCTACGTCAAAATCAATCTGGTCAATCTCTTCTTCATCGGGGCCTTTGATCAGAATACGACCATCACGAATTTCCGATTGATCGATTTTCTCCCGTTCAGAATGAATTACGAAGTCCGCGGTTAACGGAACGACTAGTCCTTTAGAGTGTTGTTCGTTAGGAAATGGTCTTTGACTTTCTTTTTCAACTGTAACTTGATCAATAACGTTGATCAAGCTAATGTTTTTAGATCTTTGGTCCACAATGGTCGTTAGACACAGAACTGCTGAACGATGTTTCACGCTACTAACCGCTCTGGTCTATGGAATGAAACTGAATCCTGATCTTTCGATGGCTTGGGTATCGCTGGCCAGCCGCCATATTTTTTCAAAACACTGCCGCAAAAATTTACATCTGAATGTGAACTTAAGATCAGTGTCAGGGAGCTTGTATCAATTCCTTCCTGTTTTGTGTCACGCTCTAAATTTGCCTGAATTTTTTGGTAAACTGTGCGGCGCGGCCTCATTTGCGATTCTACTAAGTTTCCCATAGGATTGACATCTGAATACGGACCTTGCGAATGTTCAGTATCTAGTTGCTTTCTAGATTCATCCCAAAGTACGTAAGAGCGTAAAACCGACGTGGTTACACTGGTATTTAAACATTGTGAAAACAATTTCAGAAACGGGTCCCATGTTAGGGCTTTGTCTCTACTTTGTTCCAAAAGTCGTTCAGCTAATCGACCAGACCATACAGAGTTTTTAAGCTTGCATAACAAGTCAATGGCTATATACTCATTTACGGAATCCACGTTAGTAAGAATCCACCCGTAGGTAGCTACTACAGTGTCATGAGGATTCGCGTATTGTTCATCAAATTCTAGATCACATAGATACTCAATCTCCTTCACTAGAGCGTCCGTCATCGAGGGATTTTCCTGCAATCGATTTTGAAGAGACAGAACTGAAGGCTCTGCCTTTATCGCCTCTAAAAATGTATCTAAATCTGATGCGACATTCGCCCGCGCAGCAAAAGAAAATGATTCTATTTCTTGCTTTTCAGTAAATTTCATTTTCTCTCAGAGTAGTACACACGTGTGGTTCCAAATAAGATCGGTACATCTTTCTCAGAATGAAGATACTCACCGTCTTGACCCCACTTACTCAGGACGCGAATAACCCAATCCCCAGCTTCTACATTTCCTTCTTTTTTCATGATTATACCAACATGTCGAATGGCTGTTCGATCATTGTTATTGTAGTACACAATCAAATCACCTGGAACCGCCTCGTTACGATGCACTTCACGGTACTCGTCCTCTTCAAGCAATTTTGGTACATACTTGGGCTCAATCCAAGCTCGACGAAAAGCGAATACCATACCTACACAGTTGTAGGTCGAATCCAGCGATCGCGTTTTGATACGAGAGAACTTGGTTCGCTGAACCCTATCAGCTTCTCTCATCGCGTCCGGAGGTCTGGAGTGGTATCTTTGTGTTGGTATCTTACTTCCCTTTCGCGTTTCTAGATTCACACCGACATCAAAGTCCGGTGGCAGTATTAAGATCTGCTCCATACCTTCGGTATTATCTTAATTCAGACACTTACATAAGACCGAGATCTAACGGCCATCAATCGTAATGACCAGCTGAATACCTGTTCATTTTGGCATTTCTATAGTGTTCCGTGTCAAGGGTACTACTGCAGTATTTTCAAGAACTCAATGATAAATCGCTAATTTGATTCTCGAACTGAACTTGGACGCGGCCAAATACTTCTGGCTTGTTCAAACAGTCGCGCTGATCGCGCTCGGATTCTGTCTTCGTCCCACGAGTCACAACTTACTAGCTCTCGATTGAGAAACAGCACACTGTGTTCTTCGAAGGCATTCTTTTTCACTGTCCATTCTCTGTTCGACAAAACTGAATTGAACGAAGCCTTAACTAATGTGAGATTACCAATCGTATGGAGCAGTGATTCACGACGTTCTTGCAAACTTTCAGGACTCTCACTCTCGGGAAGAGGCCAATGTGCATGCCAAGAAACTGGCATGATGTGTTCGATTTGTAAACTACCTGCATCCAATACGTTACCTACTTCCGAGTGCTTGGTATGCAGTTGCTCTTCGATCGCTAGTAGTACCATACGTAAACGGCCTTGTGCAATCCAATAATAAAGCGGTGCTTCTAAAAACCGTTTTTCAAACTCTTCGTCGGTTGGCCAAATTTCACCTAACGCGTCCTGTTTTCCTAAATAGTCGATCAGCACCTGATCCGCGGGTTCGCAACTCTCATCCAATATCCCCATTAGTCTTTCGCTGATTTTCGCATATACGCGAGTGTGGAAACCACAAACTGCTCTCCTTACGAAAAAACTGTCTAATGTTGTTATACATTTAGACAATACTGGCTCGTCGCCTTTAAGTGCTTCATTAGTGAGGAGCCAAAACAATAGCGGGGTCACGGCACCAAGGTTCATTACTCTACACCTTCGCAAAAACGGGCTAATCTCCTCTATTGTGCATTCGTCAATTTCGCGGTACAACTTTGCGACATCGCGAAGATCTCTAGCAACATCTAAAATCGATAAGCCCCTGTCTCGTTCGCTCTTTGAATACTTTCGAAAAGTTTCAAACTCTCGGTAGTGTCTTGTTATTCTGCGACTTTGAAACGTCAGCCAATGATTCAGAAGAACATCTATTCTAGGACGCCTATTAAACCCACGTCCAATTTCTCGTGCCCAATATCCTTCACTATCTTCATCAAAATTCCAAAGCTCTAATTTCCGTACATGTCCCCCTTCAAAAAATTCTGTGCGCCTGTTAGCTTCATGAAGTATGTTGTTCTTAACCATGTCGGACTGAAGCAATGGTGTGCCTCTTGCGTTCATCGTTTCAAAAATAAGGTGGGGATCTTCGTCTCCTAGATCGATAACTACCAATTCGAGGTGTAGTCGTATAGCTTGTCCGATTGCATCCGCTATTTTTTCGTTTTCAATTTCACGTGCTTCTTGAGCGTCTAACCAACTCTGAGTTTGCGTCTTGAAATACTCGTGTGCTCTTACCACTAACGAATCACGGTGGGGTTTATAGCGTCTAACTCGTCATGCATCGCATGTCGAAATGCATCACGATCAAAAACTGTGGGCCAAATCTTGAACCTGCAATTGGGATCATCACCAATATCCTCTTCCTCATTTTCGATCAACCGCCTTAATCGTTGGGATTCTTTTACGTGTTTGTTGCTTGTTATGACTTCTTGAACTGCATCCATCAATAGTTGGAGCGTTGTTAGTCTCTGTTGCCCGTCAATGACTATACCCCGAGCAATCTCACCCGTACTCGGTTTCGGTTGAAGAACGACCGCCCCTAAAAAGTGTTTTTCTTTATAGGTTGCACTCTCAAGTATGTTTTCGGCAATGTCTGTTATGTCCTCCCATAGGGGTTCCCATTGCCGATCTTTATCCCAAATATATCTACGTTGGAATTCCGGAATTTCGTATCGGACTGGTAATCGAAAGAGTTCTAATGGTGTAATTAGTTTAGTTTCCATATTTGAGTTCTTAAATACTTAACCTCAGCTGTCAGAAATTGAAAGGCTTGTGGAAGAAAGAATTTTAGATTTCCGTCTATTGTCTAACGAGTACGTGTTGAATCGTCTATATGTTAGCGGATACAAAGCAATTCGAGCGAGCTTGAACTATTGAATCCCTACAATCCTAACGTGCTACTGACTGAAAACTCACTAGACTACAGAATGGTTAGAGGCCTGCTTGAGAGTTCGAGTAGCGAACCCTATGCATTTGTATCAGAAGGCACTCTTAGTCGAGTGCAGGTTTCAAATCAGCAGGTCGTCCATCAAGGAATCAAAGATGAACGGCGCTTTGAAGGATGGAGGAAACAAGATGAACATTGACAACACAAGCACAGTTGCTAGTCTCGCTTTTTATGAGTCATCAGCACTAGAAACGATAAATTTGGTAATTATATACCAAAGTGCCGCGCTGGAAATACGCCTAGTTGCCGTTACCTTCGGCTCTCATTCGTTCCAATTCCGTATGACCAGACCACGTAAGTCGATCAATACCGCTCGGCATCTTTTTATCCAACGAGTAGCAGGTATCAATATAGCCAGCCTCTTCGCACAACTTCACGTGCTCTCGGACTTCATAAATGTTGTAGTCATCAAATTCTGGCAAAGGTATTTCGTTTCCGTTGGTCGCTTTGCGCTCGGTGTATTCAAGGATTTTGAACACCAGTTTTTTGTGCAGTTTCATACTGATATTTTACTCAGGAAAAAGTTGTAAATATCTCTGAAAAACTCATACAAAAGTGCCGAAAATAACTATAATAATAGTATGAATCTAACTAATAGGAAACACCGTTATGAGCGGACCCGGTAAGCATTTTCGCGTAGGTATTTCTCTGCGAGAAATCTTCCAAATATTCCCCGATAGTGAGACCGCTGAAAAGTGGTTTGTCAATCAACTTTGGGGTGGTTATATCACTTGTCCAAAGTGTGGTTCTGACAACGTCCAAACAGGAGCCAAGCATAAGTCCATGCCGTACCGCTGTCGAGTACGGTCATGTAGCAAACGATTTAGCGTCCGCTATGGTACCGTAATGGAGAGTTCTAAACTTGACTATCAGGTTTGGGCGATTGCCATTTATTTGATTGTTACAGGTATCAAAGGAGTATCCAGTATGAAACTCCACAGAGACCTGAACATCACGCAGAAATCCGCTTGGCATCTAGCCCACCGACTCCGCAAGTGTTTGGAAGCGGACGGGATTAAGGAATTTGTTGGACCCGTAGAGGTTGATGAAACCTATATCGGTGGCAAAGAGCGCAATAAGCACAAGTCCAAAAGATTGAACGCTGGACGTGGTGCAGTAGGAAAAACTGCGGTTATCGGGATGAAAGACCGCAAAACAGATGAGATCGTAGCAGAGGTCATTGAAGATACCGATAGACCCACGCTACAAGGATTTATTCTTCGTAAAGTTCAACCGAATAGCAAGGTGTTCACTGATGATGCTCTCGCATATCGCGGAATGCCCTTGCAACATCAATCCGTCAAACACTCCGTTGGTGAGTATGTCAATGGCATGGCTCATACTAACGGTATCGAGTCGTTCTGGTCGTTGCTCAAACGAGGTTATCACGGAACGTATCATCATATGAGCCGTCAGCACCTGTTCCGTTATGTGAGCGAGTTTGCAATGCGCCACAACCTTCGCAGGTGCGACACCGCGCTCCAACTAGGAGTTATCGCCCGAAAAATGGAAGGACGACAACTCCGCTATAACGATCTTGTCGAGAAAGAGTGATGGCTTCAAAGAAACACAAGGATTGGGTGAGGCACCGTGCCAAGTGTAATCTCAAAGGTGTGTTCAGGGAATTGGTGTGTGTGATAGAAAAGGACATTGAAACCTTCGCCGCATTACCATATGAAGAGAGAGAAGGGCTTGGTAGGTACAAGTGCAAATCCGATGAAGCGGTTGCAACAATAGGCGAAATAGATGGCTCAAACAATTTTTTGCATGGTCGTAAACTGAGCTGTGTACGAGTCATACGAAAGACTAGATCAATTAAGGCATACTTCGGAAACGATTTGATTTTCAAGGCGGTTCCGCAATGGAATTCTGGCACGCTTGAGTGTGACCTGTTTATTGACGATGAAGTATATTCGCTTTGGCAATTGAGCGAAAAAGCGATTGGAGATTTACTGTTTAGTTAAGACCAATAGTGTTTATTAGGAATCAACATAAATCAACAGGATTTAGTAAAATGTTTGTTGTCAATCATCGAGACCCGAAGTCGGGTCATTTGCCGAATGCAAGAGCCCGAACGGGTAAATAGGCAGAAACTGTATTTCTCGATGGTTGACAACGGCCCGACGCTCTGTCGGGGAATTTTGTCACTAATCGAGAAAACAAATGAAGAATAATAGAGAGAAAAAATCAGTCACTGCCGCTGTTTTGCTTGGCTTATTTCTAGGCCCATTTGGAACGTTCTACACTGGATGGAAAACATTCCTTGTTTTCATGGCTCTGTTTTTGGTTGGCATAATTGGCATTATTGCTATCACCAGTTCTGCTTACGATAAAACAATGGTTGAATTAGAGGAAGAAGTAGATGTACTCTATGCAGATGCGTATGAAATGGGCGCTGCTGCTGGAGCTGGTGTTAGTTTCATCCTTTTGTTTATTCCTTACATGGGTATATTGGGATTATCAGCACTGATCACCAATGTTGTTTCGTGTCAGAAACACAATAATAGAGTGGAGAAATTTAATCAAGAAGTGGCAGAACGCCGACATCAAGAACTAATGAATAAGGAGGGTTAAGAGGTAAAGAATCATGGATACACCAAAGAAAAAGCCAATCCACATCAAGCCGAACCGGTATCAGCCTAGAAAGTCAGAGATAGAGGAAGAATTTAGGGTTGAGGTACCGGGGAAGACTGTTGAGGAAAAAATGGAACGAATAGCAAAGGCTATTTTCCGTCAAACCGATGTCCGAGAAGACCTCTAATTCTTCCTCTTCTTTTGTTTGCGGCACTATTGTATATAAATCCCATAAATTTAGACTCAACTGCTGTTATCGGTAACTTAGCAGATGCGATGAAGAACTCGGTTGTAATTTTAGACGAGATAATCTTGCCGAACGAGATATTGACTGATGAATATTCAGATGCACCTTTTACTCGCGAACAAGATTCTAGTGATTAACTAACTTCGACTTTGAGTCAAGTTAGAGCATCCGCATTAAACCGCTCGCTTGTATGTCCAGTATGAATGACCTTCACTCAATTCTCGAATATCGGCCAAATTTGTGCCGCGTAAAGGGACCACCCGAGACCGCGAATGCCCGTCACAAGTATCGCATGATTGTAGCAACTAAAGCTAGAGAAAAGGGACTGTCATGAGTTCTGCGCATACAAAGAATTCCGCCCCCCCTAACTCAAGCCTTGGGGAGGTCAGCCGCAACGACCTTGGTTACGCAGCCAAGTCGCGTTGGCCTTGAATTCAGCTATGCACTCGTCTTTGAACTAAATTGCGAATTTATCAGTTGTATCTCACGAACTATTTCGTAGAGAGTAGCCTGAGTTTGGTGAAAAAATTTGAGATTAGCGAGAGAAACTCTCTGGTTCTGGAAAATCCTCAAATCCCGCGTACATTGCAAAGCCCGCATAGTTCGCATATCGTGCATAAGCACCACCCTGGAGGTTCGGAGCGGATCGACCGCGACGATTGAACTTGCTCTTGTTTGTTATCAGACGGTTCTTGTTTCGAACCTCTCCGAGGTATCGGCCATCACGTCCATAAATTTCCTCTCCGGAAAAATGGCCAATACACTTGCCCTTATGTGTAAACAAACAGTTGTCGCGACGATAGCCAAAGTAGGTGCCACGCCAAGTCCAATAGTGAGTCATTTCAATCAAATAGAATACTTGAGAGTCTACTTTGGAGTGCACGTATTGGAGAGAGTGGAAACTTTAACACAGTTCTCTATGTACAGTATTTCAGATTGGTTTTTGGAGAACTTCAGAAGATCAAGGAAGAGCGAGGCGACGATCTGTTCTCAATACTCCAAAGAGTAGTTTTTTACCATAATATGGACTCTTCATCGTTTTCTAATTGTAGGTGTCCAGCAAGCTGAGGCAGCTTCACTATTTGTGTAGAAAAGTATATAAGTCCCTATTTTTTTTGAAGTACCCACATTGACCCACCCCAGTGCCAATATATCCATTCGTGGTGCGCGAACTCACAATCTAAAAGACATCGACCTCGATATCCCTAGGGATAAACTCACTGTGATCACCGGACTGTCAGGATCGGGGAAATCTTCCTTGGCGTTCGATACGTTGTACGCAGAAGGACAACGTCGGTACGTGGAATCACTGTCAGCCTACGCACGGCAGTTCCTCTCAATGATGGATAAACCAGACGTAGATCACATCGAAGGTCTCTCACCGGCTATCTCAATTGAACAAAAGTCGACGTCACACAATCCCCGTTCCACAGTTGGAACGATCACTGAAATCTACGACTATCTCCGGTTGTTGTTTGCGCGTGCCGGCGAGCCGCGATGTCCGACCCACAATCTACCGTTGACTGCGCAGTCCATCAGTGAAATGGTGGACGCCGTCATGGATCTTCCTACGGATTCCCGAATCATGGTTCTAGCGCCAATCGTTTCCCAGCGTAAAGGAGAACATGTCCATGTGTTTTCAGATTTGGTCGCAAATGGTTTTGTCCGTGCGAGAGTAAACGGGTTAGTGACTACACTGGAACACCCTCCGGTTCTCGATCGATACAAGAAACACACGATCGAAGTCGTAGTTGATCGTTTGGTCGTACGTGAAGGGATCGAACAGAGGCTAGCGGAGTCGTTTGAAACAACACTAAAACTTGCCGATGAAGTAGCGATCGTAGCACCCATTGAAGAGTCTTGGGAAGAACAGACGTTCTCTTCGAAGTTTGGTTGCTCCCAATGTTCCTATAGCATCAGTGAACTCGAACCGAGAATGTTTTCTTTCAATAGTCCTACGGGTGCCTGCACTGCTTGTGACGGTTTGGGTACAGAGGTTGAGTTTGACCCAGCGCTTGTAGTCGCAGACCCACGCTTGAAACTCGCAGAAGGTGCTGTCATTGGTTGGGATCGATCAACTACCTGGCAATGGGCAATCGTCGAAGCGTTAGCGCGCCGTATGAATTGTGATATTGACCGACCGTACAAAAGGCTACCGAAGAAGTTTACGAGAGTGTTACTTTACGGGGCACCTGAGCCATTAGCGGTGCAATTTAAAGGCAGGTCCCGTATGAGAACCCACAAAATTCGCTTTCGCGGCATCATTGGCACGATGCAGCGACGCTATCAAAACACTACGTCGCAAGACGTGAGAGAGAAGTTACATCCGTTCATGAGCATTACCCACTGCTCCCTATGTTTGGGCAGCCGTTTACGTGAGGAGTCAAGGCATGTATTTGTGAGTAACTGTTCCATTGCAGACATAACCGCGCTTTCTATCGAGCAAGCACTGAACTTCTTTACAAGAATCGAGTTAGTCGGCCAACAAGCAGTAATCGCCGAAAAGGTACTTAAAGAAATTAAAGCCCGGTTGCGTTTCTTAGTGAACGTAGGATTGAACTACCTGACGCTAGATCGCGCCGCTAGCTCCTTGTCTGGTGGCGAAGCACAACGAATTCGGCTGGCGAGCCAAATCGGTGCTGGACTGGTTGGTGTCATGTACATCCTTGACGAGCCGTCCATCGGACTCCACCAACGAGATAATGCCCGGTTACTATCAACGCTGACGCATCTACGAGACATCGGTAATACCGTAATCGTGGTTGAACACGACGAAGAGGCTATCCGAACTGCCGATAACATCGTCGACATAGGCCCTCGAGCTGGTGTGCACGGTGGTGAAATTGTTGTACAAGGACCGCTACCAAAAGTTCTTCATGAGCGAAGATCGTTGACCGGACAATTCTTGACCGGAAAACAGTCGATCGATATCCCGAGCTCCCGAGCGAAGTACTCGAACCAGAAGACTATCTCAATAAACGGTGCTAAAGGCAATAACCTAAAGGACGTCAGTGTCCAAATTCCTATTGGTCTCCTGACTTGTGTGACCGGGGTCTCCGGTTCCGGAAAGTCTACTTTAGTAAACCACACGCTTTACCCTGTCGCCGCGCGACAACTCAACGGAACTACAAGCGTCAGCGCATTGCCTCATAGTGAGATCAGAGGGTTATCAAACTTAGAAAAAGTAGTGAACATCGATCAGAGCCCGATCGGTCGGACACCTAGGTCTAATCCTGCAACCTACACTGGGCTTTTTACACCCATTCGTGAATTGTTTACCAAGACGAATGAGGCTAGGATTCGAGGTTATAAACCGGGCCGTTTCAGTTTTAATGTAAAAGGTGGTCGCTGTGAGGCTTGTCGGGGCGACGGGCTAATTAAAGTGGAGATGCACTTTTTGGCCGATGTTTATGTCACCTGCGAGACCTGCGGCGGTAAGCGCTACAACCGTGAGACACTTGAAGTCAAATACAAGGGCAAGAACATTCACGAAGTACTTAGTATGACGATTGAGGAAGCTTACGAGTTTTTTCTCGCGATTCCGAACATAAAGCACAAACTCGAGACACTATTGGATGTAGGACTCTCCTACGTGAAACTCGGACAGAGTGCAACAACGCTTTCCGGTGGAGAAGCTCAACGAGTCAAACTGTCTAGAGAGCTCTCGAAGAGAGATCGAGGGAGAAATCTATACATTCTCGACGAACCGACTACCGGTTTGCACTTCCACGACATCAAACTGCTGTTGAGTGTCTTGACTCGACTCCGAGACCACGGAAATACTGTAGTTGTGATTGAGCACAACATGGATGTTATCAAAACCGCGGACTGGATCATCGATTTGGGACCCGAAGGAGGAGCACAGGGAGGCGAGATTGTCGTGACGGGTACGCCTGAAGAAATTAGCGGACATTCGGAGTCTCACACCAGCTCTTTTCTAAAGAGAGCGTTGATACGCGCACAGTCGCTGGCACAAACCGCCTAATACCTTCAAAAAGAAGGCTATTCTTCCTCTACCAATTCCTCTAAAGGTCGATCGACAAATTCGATAAAGCACACTGGGGCAGAGTCTCCTTGGCGGTATCCAGCTTTGGCGATACGCGTGAAACCACCCGCACGCTCACGATAACGAGGACCCAGTTCAGTGAACAGTTTCCCTACCGCCGCTTTGCTCCGTAACTTTGCAAATACTAACCGTCGATTGGCAACCGTATCCTCACGTGCACGGGTAACGAGTGGTTCGATGAACCGGCGAAGTTCTTTGGCCTTGGGCACGGTCGTTCTAATTTGCTCATGTTCGATGAGGGACACGCACATATTAGCAAACATGCGTTTCCGATGCGAAGATGTTCGATTAAGGTGTCTGCCGCTCTTTAAGTGTCGCATAGGGCGTCTCTGCTATCAACTGTGTCTTAAGTCTACGTGGCGAATTAGAGGTGAACTAGGACTGCTGTTTCCAACCTGGAATTGTCATTCCCAAAGAGAGTCCGCGAGAGGCGAGTTCTTCTTTGATCTCAGTAAGAGACTTTCGCCCTAAATTAGGAGTCCGAAAGAGGCTTTCTTCAGTCTGTTGCACTAACTCTCCAATAGACGCGATGTTCTCTCCCTTCAAACAATTGATCGATCGTGTCTTCAAGTTTAACGCGTCGATGGACTCGTACAAGAACGGATCGATGTTTGTAGCTTCCTGAGCTTGAAAGACTTCCTTTAACAAGTCGGAGTCGACGAAAGGCGCTAGCTGTTGGGTCAAAATAGTCGCTGCATGTCGAACGGCTTCTTCCGGACCAATCGTACCATTTGATTCCAGTGTTAGAATCAATTTATCCATGTCGGTACGTTGTTCCACGCGAGTTTTTTCCACCTTGTAATCAACGCTTCGCATTGGACTGTAGGACGCATCTAACCGCAATCGTCCGATGACTTTGTCTTCTTCGCTGAGCGAAAGTTGATCTGCAGGTTGATACCCACGACCTCTGGCGACGACAGCGTCAATTCGAATGGATCCATGCTCGTTTAAAGTACACAAATGATGCTCTGGATTGGCCACCTGAATGTCATCACCGTGGATGAAATCCCCAGCAGACACTTCTCCTGGACCCGTAGCCGATAAGCGCATCGAACTCTCGTCGCGGCCGTTGAGACGCACGGCGACTCCCTTGAGATTGAGACAAATATTCAACATGTCCTCTCGAACGCCAGCTAACGTCGAATATTCATGCAGAACGTTGTCGACGGTAACTTCTGTAATCGCCGCGCCGGGCATCGACGACAACAGAATTCGTCGAAGCGCATTTCCAATCGTGTGGCCGTAACCTCGCTCTAAAGGAGTGAGTACGACGCGTGCTCGAGTTGGACTGAGCGTTTCAATTTCTAGATCGCTTGCTTGCAATAGGTCAGTACCCATTGTGTTCATAGGTTAAATATTCCTCCAACTATTCAGTGTAGACTGTGCTATTACTTGGAATACAGTTCTACGATGAGATTTTCTTGAATCTCGCGTGGTAGTTCTTCTCTATCGGGTAGGCGTTTAAAAACACTGCTCTTGTTTTCAGCATTCACTTCAATCCACTCAACATAACCACGCAAATTTGCAAGTTCCATCGCCATACCGATACGGTGCTGTTGACGTTGCTTGGGACCGACAGAAATTTCATCTCCGGGTTGTACTTGATACGACGGTATGTTCACCACCGCACCGTTCACTCTAACCGCTTTATGAGTGACCAGTTGTCTGGCTTCAGCACGGGTGGACCCGAACCCAGAGCGATAAACAACATTATCCAATCGAGACTCTAACAGCAGTAGTAGATTTACGCCAGTCGCACCCGATTGTTGGTCTGCCGTTTTATAGTAATTGCGAAACTGTTTTTCAAGGACGCCATACAAGCGCCGTACCTTTTGTTTCTCGCGAAGCTGAATCCCATAATCGGACATTCGACCGCCACCAACGGCGCGGCGTGCCCCCTGCTCCCCAGGAATTTTGTTCTCTTTGCACTTCTCGTCGATTGGACGGACACCGCTCTTTAAATACAAGTCAGTACCTTCCCGACGAGAGAGCTTCAATTTTGGTCCAGTATATCGTGCCATGCTAGATCCCCTATGGTCTCCGCTTTTTCGGCGGGCGACAGCCGTTATGCGGAATCGGTGTTACGTCGGTTATGCTGTTGATCCGAAGTCCGCCGGCATGCATCGCACGGATTGACGATTCTCTACCTGGACCAGGTCCTTTGACGAACACATCTACATTCTTAAGCCCGTGATTTTCGATCATATTTGTGGTTACACCCTCAGCCGCGGTTTGTGCGGCAAATGCTGTACTCTTCCGGGTCCCCTTGAACCCTGCAGCACCAGCACTCGACCAACCAATAGTTCGACCTTGACGATCCGTAAACGTAATAATGGTGTTGTTGTAAGACGAATGAATGTGTGCAAGACCGTCCGTTACGATGCGTTTGCCACGTCGCCGTGCTGCGACACTCTCGCGTGATCCTCTTTTTCCTTTTTCTGCCATGATTACTTCTTGATGATTCTTCGTGGTCCTTTTCGGGTACGTGCGTTCGTTTGTGTCCTTTGTCCTCGGACGGGCAAATTCCGTCGATGGCGTAATCCCCGATAACAACGCAAGTCCATCAAGCGCTTAATGTTCATTGAATTGATTCGACGAAGGTCTCCTTCTACCGTTAGTTCGTCCACAGCCGAGCGTAATCGATTCAGTTCATCCTCAGACAAATCTTGAATCTTCTTGTCGGGTTCTACGTGTGCGGTACCACACACCTTACGAGCAGTACTACGTCCTATACCGAAGATGTAGGTTAACGATATAGAAACGTGTTTGTTGTCTGGGATGTTTACTCCAGAAAATCGTGCCATTGACTCTAACCTTGCCTCTGTTTATGTCTTGGTTCCGTTTTACAAATCACGTAGACGCGACCTTTGCGCCGCACAACTTTGCAGTTTCTACACATTCTTTTTACGGATGCTCTAACTTTCATGATTTACCAAACGTTCGACGACAACCTAGCGCGTTCTTCGACTGTAGTTGCGTAAGTTCGATTTTTCCATCAACTTTGCGTAATTACTGGAAAGTAGGTGTGCTTGAACTTGCGACATGAAATCCATCGCGACCACAACCACAATCAGCAACGCCGTACCGCCTAATTGAAGTGGAACGTCAAAAAACGCGCGCATTAACTCGGGAAGCAAACACACCGAAGTGACATACAAGGACCCAAAGATTGTCAATTTAGTGGTAATATCGTCAATGTGGTCGGCAGTTTGTTGACCCGGCCGAATACCTTGAATATATGCTCCCTGCCGTTTTAAATTGTCCGCAAGTTCTTTGGGATCGCGCACAATTGCGGTGTAAAAGAAGCTAAAGAAAATTATTCCCCCCGCAAACAACAGGATGTATAGCGGTTGCCCAGGACTCAAAATCAATGCGATGTTCTGCAAGAAGCCTAAGCCTTCGTTCTGCCCAAACCACTGGGACATAGAGGCCGGAGCAAGTAACAAGCTTGAAGCAAATATCGCGGGAATTACCCCGGCCATGTTTATTTTGAACGGCAGATGACTCGTCTGACCCTGCACCATCCGGCGACCCTGTTGACGCTTTGCATAGTGAATGGTGATGCGGCGCTCGCCTCTTTCGATGAAAACTACGAACCCAACTAAACCTATTGCAACGACCAAGATCACCAAGAGAACTGACATGTGGATAGTACCATCGCGAGCTAATTCAAACGCTCCAGCGATAGCTGCTGGAAAGCCAGACACAATTCCGGCAAAAATAAGCAACGAAATCCCGTTACCAACTCCATGTTCGGTGATTTTCTCGCCAAGCCACATCATAAATAGAGCTCCAGTTACCAAAGTAACTAAAGCAATAAAGAAAAATCCAAACGTGGAACTACCCTCAAACGGTAGTCCTTGGGCAATCAAAGTGCTTGTAAGCGCAACTCCTTGGACGATCGCAATTATTAACGTCCCATAGCGTGTCAGCTTGGTGATCTTGCGCCGACCTGATTCCCCTTCCTTACGAAGTTGATTCAAGCGCGGATACATCATCGTCAGCAAATTCATGATGATGCTTGATGTGATATAAG
Organism: Gammaproteobacteria bacterium; assembly: GCA_009837185.1. GTDB lineage: Bacteria > Pseudomonadota > Gammaproteobacteria > Pseudomonadales > Azotimanducaceae > Bin55. The sequence continues at coordinate 17,052 of VXUA01000021.1, forward strand.
GCATGACGCCTAGCGCGAGAATACTCATTCGTTCTAGCGCACCGCCAGAGAACATATTGAATAGATCGAGAATTCCGCCTTGTTGTTGATCGAAGAGACGCGCTAACGCTGCTGGATCGATCCCTGGGACCGGAATATGGGTACCAATGCGATACACCAGTAATGCGAACAATACGAAAAGCAGACGTTTTCGTAGTTCTGTCGTTCCGGTTTGAACTCCGGCTAATGCTGGTGCAGAAGTAGCCATTAGGTCTTTATTCTTCTACCTTCCCACCAGCTGCTTCGATTGCTTTGCTAGCGCCTTTAGTAACCTTAACCCCACGTATGGTTAGAGCTCGGTCTACGTTGCCGGATTGAACGATTCGGGCTCGTTTGATGTTCGCGGTGATTAGCCCGGCTTGTCTCAGACTCTGCAAGTCCACTACATCTCCTTCGACAGTGTTAAGCTCGTGTAAACGGACTTCACTTGTAATCCGCTGAACTCGAGAGCGAAAGCCAAAGGTCGGAATTCGTTGCTGTAAAGGTAGCTGTCCGCCTTCGAAGCCACGGCGTATGCCACCACCCGAACGTGAGCATTGACCCTTGTGACCACGACCACAGGTCTTCCCATATCCAGACGAACCACCGCGTCCAACACGCTTCGGCGTCGTTCTACTACCTGGTGCCGGTGTTAATTCGTTTAGTTTCACTTTGTTGATGCTTCCGTTACTTCGAGTAGATAGTTAACTTGATCTATCATCCCCCGCACGGCGGGAGTATCTATTACTTCTACTTCGTGTCCGATACGTCGTAAACCCAGACCGCGCACACATGCCTGATGTTTCTTAAGCCTGCCTGAATTACTCTTCACGAGACGCACGCGTAACTTTTTCGCTGTAGCTTTTTTACTCATGACCGCGAACTTCTTCTTCGGTTTTACCGCGCTTAAGTGCTACCATCCGCGGCGAGCGCATATTGACTAATCCTTTGACTGTTGCGCGTACTACATTCGTTGGGTTAGTTGAACCATAGCACTTTGCGAGCACGTCGCGCACGCCGGCTGCTTCTAGCACAGCACGCATCGTACCCCCTGCAATTACTCCGGTACCTTCGGAAGCTGGTTGCATGAATATTTTGGAAGAACCATGCTTCGCGACGATCGGGTACCAGAGTGTAACTCCGTTGAGTTCGACGTCGAACATATTTCGTCGAGCTACCTGTCCCGATTTTTCGATTGCTTCCGCACGTTCTCGAGCTTTTCCTCGACCAAACCCAATTCTACCGGCGCCATCGCCCACGACGGAAAGAGCTGTCCATGAAAGTTGTCGTCCGCCTTTGACAGTCTTCGCAACACGAGTCGAGGAAACAAGTCTTTCGACCAATCCTTCTTCTCGAATTTCTTCTGAGTATGCCATGCTTAGAACTCCAACCCTTGATTACGCGCTTCGTCCGCTAACGCTTTAATCCGACCATGATATAAATAGCCTGAACGATCGAATGCTACTTTAGATATGCCAATGTCTTTGGCTCTCGTTGCTATCGTCTCTCCAACCTTTTTGGCTGCTTCTTTGTTACCCGTCTTCTTCAACTTTAAGGATTTGTCTAGCGTTGAAGCCTGAGCCAAGACTTCTTGGCCAGAACTGTCGATTATCTGAGCGTAGATATGTTGTGAGGTTCGATGCACGCTCAAACGAACCGCACCTAATTCACGCATCTTGATACGTGACCGTTTCGCTCGTCTTAGCCTAGATCGTTGTTTATTACTCATAACTCAACTACGCTTATTTCTTCACTTCTTTTCGTTTAATGTACTCGCCTTGATAGCGTATTCCCTTCCCTTTGTAAGGTTCCGGTGGCCGCTTACTTCGGATGTCGGCAGCGACTTGACCAACCAGCTGACGATCAACACCAGTTACCACGATCTCTGTAGGTGAAGGAAGCGTCAGTTCGATGTTTTCTGGTGGTTCAAACTCGACAGGATGCGAGTATCCCAACTGCATTACGAGTCGACTATTTTGAAGTTGAGCGCGATATCCCACTCCTTCGATTTGCAGTCGTTTTTCCCATCTCTCAGAAACGCCCTTTATCATGTTCTGCACTAGGGCATTAACCGTGCCGGTCATCGCGCGAGCGTGTCTGGAAGTTCCTTTGGTCTTTATGTATAAGGTGTCTTGTTGTTTTTTCGCACTCACACCATCGGCACGTGGCACCGATAATTCTCCGTGCTTCCCCTTGACCCGTATGGATGTGGTTGAAACCACCACTTCCACTCCTGAAGGGATGTTTACTTCTCGTTCTGTAATCCGTGACATCTCAAATCATCCTAGAAGACCGTACACAATACTTCTCCGCCGACACCGGCGCGCCGTGCTGCATGATCAGTCATTAAACCTTGATTCGTACTCACAATGGCGATGCCTAAGCCGCCATTTACACTTGGTAGTTCATCTTTGGTTTTGTACGCACGCAAACCTGGACGACTGGTGCGCTTTAACTCTTCAATTACTGGTACTCCTTCAATGTACTTCAATTCCACAGTGAGCGTCGGTTTGGTGGATTGATCTACCGAAAAACCGAGAATGTAGCCTTCGTCTTGCAGTACTTGACAGATAGCTTCCTTAATCTTTGAACTCGGCATCGACACTGTTAACATCGCCGCCATCGTAGCATTGCGAATGCGCGTGAGAAAATCGGAAATAGGATCTTGCATGCTCATGGGAATTACCAGCTAGATTTCTTGAGTCCCGGTATTTCACCGCGCATCGCGGCCTCGCGCAGTTTCGTCCGCCCTAAGCCGAAGCGACGATATACACCGCGTGGGCGACCGGTAATTTCGCACCGACGCTGAAGTCGTACTGGGTTCGCGTTGCGTGGAAGCTGTTGTAATTGCAACTGAGCTTCCCAGCGTGCATCGTCATCGAGCACGCGGTCGTTAATTTTGGCCTTCAATTCAGCGCGTTTCGCCGCGTACTTTGCCACAGTCTGTTGTCTCTTCTTCTCGCGCTCAAGCATGGATTTTTTCGCCATCGTTAGCTCCTAAATGGAAAGTTGAAGGCTTTCAATAGTGCCAGTCCCTCGGCATCGTCACGAGCCGTGGTCGTAATTGTGACATTTAAACCGCGTAGGGAATCGATCTTGTCATAGTCGATCTCAGGAAAAATAATCTGCTCGGTAATACCAAGCGAATAGTTCCCACGCCCGTCAAACGCACGTGGACTCAGGCCACGAAAGTCTCTCATCCGTGGGATCGCGATTCCAATGAGTCGCTCCACGAACTCGTACATGATGGTCCGACGTAGAGTAACCTTACAACCAATAGCATTACCAGCACGAATTTTGAACGCTGCTTCAGATTTGCGAGCTCGTGTAATTTTCGGTTTTTGTCCCACGATCTTTGTGAGATCGTCCACAGCTCCATCCAGTAATTTCCGGTCAGCGATCGCTTTACCTACACCCATGTTGAGCGTAACTTTTACAAGCTTCGGTACGCGCATGACCGACGTATAGCCATGTTCCGACATTAGTTGAGGTCGAATCTCTTCGACGTACTTTTGTTGCAGATTATTCATCTGACCGTTAGTCTTCAATTACAGCACCGTTGGACTTAAAGTAGCGTACTCTCTTTCCGTCTTCTATGCGAATACCCACTTTATCAGCTTTTTCAGTCTCAGGATTGAGAATAGCAACGTTGGAAATATGTAACGGTGCTTCCTTTTGTAGTCGGCCGTGCCGGTCTCCTGGTTTTCGTGCTCGAGTGTGTCGTGTAATTTCGTTAATGCCACTAACGATCACCCGGTCTTTTCCCCTAAATTCGACCACATCGCCGGTACGACCTTTGTCTTTACCAGTCAGAATGATCACTTCGTCATCGACTTGAATGCGTCGCATCGCTACAGTACCTCCGGCGCTAGAGAAATAATGCGCATAAAGTCGCGGGCTCGAAGTTCTCGTGTCACCGGTCCAAAAATTCGCGTCCCAATTGGCTCTTTAGCTTCGTTCACCAGCACTGCAGCGTTCTGGTCAAAGCGAATCACTGAGCCGTCCTGTCGCCGCACTCCTTTTTTGGTCCGTACGACAACAGCACGCAGGAGCTGACCCTTACGGACACGACTTCGTGGCATCGCTTCTTTAACAGTCACACGAATGACATCACCGATGTGCGCATACCGTCGTCGCGATCCTCCGAGCACTTTTATACATTGCACTCTACGAGCACCACTGTTATCGGCAACGTCAAGTACAGTTTCACTCTGAATCATGTTTGAGCCTTCTTAACCCGTTCGTCGACTGTCAGTAACTTCCAAGATTTCGTCTTCGACTGTGGGCGACATTCCTGGATACTCACGGTATCGCCAATTTGGGCTTCGTTGTTTTCATCGTGAACTTGAAACTTTGAAGAGCGTCCAATAATCTTGCCGTACAGCGGATGCCGTACTCTTCTGTCGACGCGAACGGCAATCGTCTTATCGGCTGTATTGGATACTACGAGCCCGCTAACGGTCCGTGCTTTGGTTGCTTGTGACTCAGCCATCGCGCTTCTCTCGGATAATGGTGTTCACTCGGGCAACGTTTCGGCGTGCGTCTTTGATCAAATGCGTCTGGGCAAGTTGGTCGGAGGCGCGTTGAAAGCGCAAGTTGAACTGTTCTTTACGGAGTTTCACATACTCCTCTTGGAGTTCCTTTAGGGACATTTCTCGCAATTCATCTGTATTCATTACATTGCCTGCCGTGCTACTACAGTCGTTGTAAAAGGCAGTTTGCTCGCCGCAAGTCGAAACGCGATTCGTGCGTCAGCTTCGCTGACTCCAGCTACTTCGTACAACACCCTACCAGGTTGAATCTGTGCGACCCAATACTCGACCGAGCCTTTCCCCTTTCCTTGTCGTACTTCCAAGGGCTTTTTCGTAATTGGCTTATCTGGAAATACTCGGATCCAAACTTTACCGCCTCGGCGTAAGGATCGAGTCATAGCACGACGCGCGGCTTCAATCTGTCGTGCCGTCATTCGACCGCGACTTGATGCCTTTAAACCAAATTCTCCGAAGCACACTTTGTTTGCGCGTTGCGCGAGACCGCGATTGCGACCCTTTTGTTGCTTACGGTATTTTGTTCTCGTGGGTTGAAGCATGGTTAGAACTATTGACCTCTTTGAGGGTTTGGAGCGTTCTCGTCCGTTGGACCAATGACTTCTCCTTTAAAGACCCAAACTTTCACGCCCAAGACTCCATAGGTCGTCATTGCCTCGGCCACCGCATAGTCAATATCAGCACGAAGCGTGTGCAGCGGTACCCGGCCTTCTGAATAAACTTCGGAGCGAGCAAGTTCCTGTCCGTTCAACCGACCAGATACTCGGACCTTAATGCCCTCGGCACCTAGACGCATTGCATTTTGGAGTACCCGGCGCACGGCGCGACGATATTGAACTCGACGCTCTAGTTGTTGTGCGACATTGCATGCGACGAGATAAGCATCCAATTCTGGCTTTCGCACTTCTTCGACATTAATAACTACAGGACCGCCGATGCGTTGTTGCAGCTGCCCTCGTAGACGTTCAACATCTGCACCTCGCTGTCCGATCACCATTCCCGGACGAGCAGTATGAATCGTAATACGTGCGTCTTGGGACGGTCGCTGAATATCAATGCGGCTGACAAACGCTTGTTTCAATTCGGCTGCAATGAACTCACGAATCTCATGATCATTCTTCAATAGCTCGCGGTATTTTTGTTTATCAGCGTACCAAATCGAGCTATGGTCGCGAACTATTCCTAGACGGAATCCATTTGGATTTACTTTTTGGCCCATGTTTATCCTATTGAGTTATTCATCGTCTAGGTGATCCGACACTGCTATAGTGATATTGCAAGTGCGTTTAATTATTCGACTCCCTCGCCCCCGGGCGCGCGCTCGAAATCGTTTCATCCGAAAGCCTTCATTTACGTAGATTTCACTGATCGAAAGTTCGTCTATGTCGGCATCTAGGTTCTGTTCAGCGTTCGACACCGCGGAATCAAGGACTTTTTTGACAAACTTTGCACTCTTCTGAACGTCGTGTTCAAGAATACTGAGTGCTTCATGAATATTGCGACCTCGAATCTGGTCTGCGACAAGCCTTGCCTTCTGCGGGGAAACACGTAATCCTCTGGCTACAGCTTGTACTCTCATGATTTCGCGACCCTACCGAATTACCGTGCAGCTGACGCCTTTCGATCGCCGGCATGGCCCTTAAACGTTCGCGTTGCAGCAAATTCACCCAACTTGTGCCCCACAAGTTCTTCGGTAATGAACACTGGCATGTGTTGTCGTCCGTTATGTACGAGAATGGTTAAACCAACCATTTCCGGTACGATCATTGAACGTCGGGACCATGTCTTGATCGGTCGTTTGTCCCTGCTTTCCTGAGCTTTCTCAACTTTCCGTAGTAAGTTAATGTCTACGAAAGGACCCTTGCGTATAGAGCGTGCCATTGTTAACTACGTCCTCGGCGGCGGATGATCAAACGATCGCTTGGTCGTTTGCGGCGTGTCGTGTGTCCTTTCGTGGGAACTCCTGTAGGTGATACGGGATGGCGGCCGCCACTGGACTTACCTTCGCCACCACCATGCGGATGATCGACAGGGTTCATTGCAACACCACGAACGGTTGGCCGAATGCCGCGCCAGCGTTTCGCGCCGGCTTTACCATAGGAACGTAAGTTGTGCTCTGTATTTCCTACTTCGCCAAGTACTGCGCGGCACTCACTCAGTACCCGACGCATTTCCCCGGACCGAAGTCGGAGAGTCGCGTAGTTACCTTCGCGTGCAACTAACTGAGCAGAAGTTCCGGCACTTCGAGCAAGTTGTGCTCCCTTACGTGGCTTGAGTTCAATACAGTGTACCAAACTACCGATAGGAACATTTCGTAACGGCATAGCATTACCGGAACGGATTGGGGCAGTTGAACCGGAGCGAAGTTCCGCGCCCGGTTTCAAACCCTTAGGCGCAATGATGTACCGACGCTCGCCATCGACATACTTCAACAGTGCTATGTTTGCACTCCGATTTGGATCATATTCCAAACGTTCTACGATCGCTGGAATACCATCCTTATCACGTTTAAAGTCCAGTTTTCGATAATGTTTCTTATGACCTCCACCACGATGTCTCACGGTAATTCGGCCATTTCCGTTACGACCAGCTTGCGATGACTTTGGCTCGAGCAAGGGTTTGTACGGTGACCCAGTATGCAAAGACTTGTCAACGACTTTCGCGACAAAGCGTCGTCCTGGTGAAGTAGGTTTCGTTCGTACTACAGGCACTAGCGAACCTCCTTGGTTAAGTCGATACGTTCGCCTTCTCTCAAGCGCACGTATGCTTTTTTCCAACTTTTGCGTTTGCCCGATGGCAAATTTCGCAACATGCGACTAACCGGTTTGCCCTTTACATTCACTGTCGTTACATTGTCGACGACCACGTCAAAAATCTGTTCTACTGCTGTCTGTACTTCCTTTTTTGTCGCGTCGTTGGCGACGACGAAGCAATACTGATTCGAACGCATACCCAAGCGAGTAACCTTTTCGGTTACGTGTGGGCGGTCAAGAATACCGTACAGTCTTTTCGGATTCATGCTAGTCGAGCCTCTAACGCCCGAATCGACTCAACGTCGATCAGTAATTGTTCAGCAGCCACTAACAACGTCGGATTGACGTTGCTGGCAGTCTCTAGGGAGATGTGCTTTAAATTGGTGACCGCTCTCTGCAAGTTTGCGGACGGTTGATTTAGGACGAGGGTGGGGTTTTGAAGTTTGAGATCGTGAAGAGTTTGTTGGAGGAGTTTGGTCTTGGGTTGGTCAATGTCGAATGATTCAGTAATGGTGATCCGTTTTTGCCGCATCAATTCTGAAAGAATACAACGCATCGCACCGCGATACATTTTTCGGTTGACTTTTTGCCAAGTCACCGTCGGTTTGGTCGCGAACGTGACTCCCCCACCTCTCCATATGGGGCTATTCCGCGTACCCGCGCGTGCACGACCACTGCCTTTTTGACGCCAGGGCTTCGCACCTCCTCCACGAACGTCAGATCGCGATTTTTGCGCCTTGGTTCCGCTGTGCCCATTCGATAGATACGCTTGCACGACTTGATGCACTAGCGGCGCATTGAAGTCTACGTTAAACACTGCGTCATTGAGTTTCAAACTTTCCCCTGTGTTTAGCGCAACTTTCATGACGATTTACTCGTTTTCCGCTTTCGGCTCAGGGGGTGTTTGTATACCTTGTTTGATTGCGGGTCGGACCACTACGCGAGAACCGGATGTTCCTGGAATCGCACCCTTAATCAAGATCGTATTTCTCTCTAGATCAAGTTTGACGATTACCAAATTCTGCGTAGTTGATTGGGCATTTCCTAAGCGACCTGCCATTTTTTTGCCTTTAAAAACCCGTCCTGGAGTTTGGCATTGACCGATTGATCCTGCGCCTCGGTGTGAAAGTGAATTACCATGGGTTGTGTCTTGTCTTTGAAAATTCCAACGCTTGATCACACCAGCAAATCCCTTACCCTTTGAAGTTCCTGTGACATCCACAAGCTGACCTTCAAAGAATTGTGATACAGAAAGTTCTCCGCCTAGCTCTACTTTGGAATCTGCTTTGCTTACCGCATGTCGATCCAAGCGAAACTCGTGCATACTATCGCCCGCCTCAGTCTCACTCTTAGCCCAATGACCCAGAACCGGTTTCAATCCTCGACTATGTCGACCTGACTTGCGAGGTCGCTCACCATGCACTACTTGTACCGCTTCATAGGCATCACTGGCTTCCGTTTTAATCTGTGTAATACGGTTTGGCGTTGCATGAACTACCGTGACGGGTATAGAACCACCATCCGGTGCGAAAACACGCGTCATGCCACTTTTTATGCCAACAATTCCAATCGTCATTTTGTGTCTATCGCTTGCTCAGACATAGCAACTAGTGCTCATACTCGCCTTACCCGTGAGTTTTCACAGGTTCGCAAGCGACTTTTTCTAGTTGCTTGAACTTCGCAGAAACAACCAAAGCGCGTACTCCAAAAGAATGGGCCGAACTTCTTGGTTTTAAGTCCTGCTTACTTCGTATCTATCTTTAAGTCTACGTCTACTCCTGCCGCAAGCTCGAGATTCATTAACGCATCGATCGTTCGTTCTGGTGGGTCTACGATGTAGAGCAAACGCTTATGTGTACGTATTTCGTACTGATCTCGAGCATCTTTATTCACGTGCGGTGAAATGAGCACCGTAAAGCGCTCTAGTTTCGTTGGGAGAGGAATCGGCCCAAGTATTCTCGCACCCGTCTGTTTCGTCGCCGCGATGATGTCTTCTGCCGACTGATCAATCAGTCGGTGATCATACGCTTTGAGTCTGATCTGTATACGATTTTCTTCGGCCACTCAGCCCCGTACCTCACGGAAATTTGCAATATTTCGATGCCTCGGTACTGGAGCAACCCACCCGAATACATAAAGGATAGAAATTTTACAGATTGCAAGCCTTGTTGCAATCGGATTTAATCAATAAGTTTTATTTCTCGAAATATTTTGGAAACTGCCCTAACAATCGCTCTCGTCGAGCGTTGTCGAAGACGTGTGGGCCGTTACTACAACAGCCCTGCTGCGGCGACCATTCACGGCAGGGCTGAGGGACTGTTAATTAGAGAGAGTTTTAGTCTATTGAATAATGTTGGTTACGACGCCAGCACCAACCGTGCGACCTCCTTCACGGATCGCAAATCGTAAGCCGTCGTCCATCGCGATTGGACTGATCAACTCAACATTTAATTCGACATTGTCTCCTGGCATAACCATCTCGACACCCTCTTTCAAGGTAACCTCACCAGTTACGTCGGTTGTACGGAAGTAAAACTGCGGTCGATAGTGACTCTGAAATGGCGAATGCCGGCCACCTTCCTCTTTCGACAGTACATACACTTGGGCTGAAAATTTAGTATGAGGAGTAATCGAACCAGGCAATGCAAGAACTTGACCCCGTTCTACTTCATCTCGTTTGATCCCGCGCAGCAGTACTCCAATGTTCTCCCCTGCTCTACCTTCGTCGAGAAGTTTACGAAACATTTCTACTCCAGTACAAGTAGTTTTGTGTGTGGGTCGAATCCCTACGATTTCCACTTCATTTCCGACTTGGACAATACCACGATCAACTCTTCCAGTTACCACGGTTCCACGACCAGAGATCGAGAATACATCCTCAATCGGCATCAAGAAAGGTGCATCGACCGGCCGTTCTGGTTCCGGAATAAATTCATCTAGAGCCTTCAGGAGGCTGCGAACCGAACCGGCACCGTCGTCGCCTTCGTCTCCCTCCATCGCTTTTAACGCACTACCAGGAATAATTGGCGACTCGGGATCAAATTCGTAGCTCTCGAGTAACTCTTGGATTTCCATAGTTACTAGTTCGACGAACTCGTCTCGATCAGCTTCGTCCAGCATGTCGACTTTGTTCAAATAAGTGATGATTCTTGGTACACCAACCTGACGCGCCAGCAAGATGTGCTCGCGCGTCTGCGGCATAGCACCGTCAACTGCGGATACCACCAAAATCGCGCCATCCATCTGTGCAGCGCCTGTAATCATGTTTTTGATGTAGTCGGCGTGACCAGGACAGTCTACGTGAGCATAGTGCCGATTTGGTGATTCGTACTCGACGTGGGTTGTAGCAATCGTAATTCCACGCGCTTTCTCTTCCGGAGCGTTGTCGATTTCCTCGAAGTTTTTGACATCCCCTGTACCTGCGTCTTTCGCGCAAATCATTGTCATCGCCGCTGTCAACGTAGTCTTGCCATGATCGACGTGACCAATCGTACCGACGTTGACGTGCGGTTTTGTTCGTTCAAATTTAGCTTTCGCCATTGTGATTCATTCTCCCTAATAACAAATAGATTACTATCGTGATTCCGGCCTTGCCTTAACGCGCTTTGATCGCGTCTGCGACATTCTCCGGAACTACCTCATACCGATCAAATTCCATGGTAAAAGTAGCTCTACCCTGAGTCGTCGATCGCAGGTCGGTCGCGTAGCCGAACATTTCCCCAAGTGGAATCGAAGCCTTGACAATTTTACCCGCAGGGTTCTCATCCATGCCATCAATTACTCCGCGACGGCGGTTTAGATCACCGACAACATCGCCAAGAAAATCATGAGGTGTTACAACTTCGACGGCCATGATAGGTTCCAATAACACTGGATCGGCGCGTTGCGCGCCCTCGCGTACCGCCGCGGCACCCGCAATTTTAAATGCTATTTCACTAGAGTCCACTTCGTGAAAGGAGCCATCGTACAGAGTAGCTCGCACATTAATTAACGGGAAGCCTGCGACAACACCGTTCGTCATCTGTTCGCGAATCCCCTTGTCGACTGCAGGAATGTACTCCCGAGGAATAGCGCCACCGGAGATTTGATCTTCAAATTCGTAGGTTTCAACACTGTCCTCCAAGGGTTCGAGTCGCACCAATACATGGGCAAACTGGCCACGACCGCCCGTCTGACGCACGTGCCTTGCTTCAGCTTCCACCGGTTTTTGAATAGTTTCTCGATAGGCTACTTGAGGCTTTCCGATATTTGCGTCAACCTTAAACTCGCGTTTCATACGGTCAATGATGATGTCGAGATGCAATTCTCCCATCCCAGCGATAATGGTCTGACCCGATTCTTCATCTGCTGAGACCTTAAACGACGGATCCTCTTGAGCCAACTTACTCAACGCAAGCGACATCTTATCTTGGTCCGCAACGGACCGGGGCTCGACCGCGACATGAATTACGGGCTCTGGGAACATCATTCGTTCCAACATCACCACTGAATCTTCGCTGCACAAAGTATCGCCTGTAGTGACGTCTTTTAATCCGATTGCAGCGGCTATGTCACCTGCACGAACTTCAGAAATCTCTTTACGGCTGTTCGCGTGCATTTGTACCATTCGACCGATTCGCTCGCGCCGTGTTCGGGTCGCGTTATAAATCCGATCGCCGGTTGACAGAACACCCGAATAAACACGGAAAAACGTCAACGTGCCGACATATGGATCTGTCGCAATCTTAAACGCAAGTGCCGCGAACGGTTCCTCATCATCTGAATGACGTGAAACCGCTGAACCGTCTTTAGCTACGCCTTCAATAGCGACGACTTCGTTGGGAGCGGGTAAGTAATGTATCACCGCGTCAAGCATCGGTTGGACACCCTTGTTCTTAAACGCAGTTCCACAAATCGCAGGTACAACTTCGTTCGCTAGAGTACGGGCTCGTAAACCGCGTCGAATCTCATCTTCCTTGATTTCTTTACCTTCCAGAAATCGTTCCGTGAGTCCGTCGTCCGACTCTATCGCAGTCTCAACCAACTTTTCTCGAAACGCAGTCGCGCGCTCCTGTAGTTCTGGTGGAATTTCTTCAACTCGAGTATTGAGACCCAAGTCGCCGGTATCCCAGTAATAAGCTTTCATGGAAATTAAATCGACAACTCCACTGAAGTCTTCTTCCGATCCAATCGCAAGTTGTAACATCACAGGCGTTGCACCTAGGCGAGTCTGAATCTGCTCGACGACTCGTTCAAAGTCTGAGCCAACACGATCCATCTTGTTAACGAACACGATTCTCGGAACACCGTAGCGATCTGCTTGTCGCCACACAGTCTCGGATTGTGGCTCTACTCCAGCCGTTCCACAGAACACTACCACCGCACCATCAAGTACACGTAGACTGCGTTCAACTTCAATGGTGAAGTCGACATGTCCTGGAGTGTCGATGATGTTGATCCTGTGATCATCAAACTGCTCGTGCATTCCATTCCAAAAACAAGTCGTGGCCGCAGAAGTAATCGTGATTCCGCGCTCTTGTTCTTGAGCCATCCAATCCATCACGGCGGCACCATCATGAACTTCACCGAGTTTGTGCGAGATTCCCGTATAGAAGAGCACACGTTCCGTAGTCGTCGTCTTACCCGCATCTACGTGTGCGACTATACCTATATTTCTGTAGCGCCCCAACGGTGTGCTACGGGCCATGCAAGAACTCCGAGAACTCTAACTAAGGAATAAAGAAAAAAGAATAGGTATCGAAACGGTGGTTAGTATCGATAGTGTGCAAACGCTCGGTTTGCTTCAGCCTGGCGGTGCGTGTCAGTACGTTTCTTCACCGCGCCACCGCGGCCGTTCGCGGCATCGATCAGTTCACTCGCGAGACGGGATGCCATCGTCTTTTCGTTGCGGGCGCGAGCACTGTCCACGAGCCATCGCATGGCGAGCGCCATACGTCGTGAGGGACGAACTTCGATCGGTACGGGCAATGTCGAACCTCCGACACGCCGAGACTTTACTTCCGTAATTGGGGCTACTTCTTCAAGTGCTTTCTCGAAAACCTCCAATGGATCGGAAGCTTCGCGCTTTTGCACAAGGTCTAGCGCACCGTACACGATTCTCTCAGCGACGGCTTTCTTTCCACTCACCATCACATGATTGATGAACTTTGCTACTATTTCGTTGTGGTACTTTGGATCGGGGAGAATCACTCGCTTTTCACTGACCCGTCGGCGCGACATTTCTTACTGCTCCTACTTAAATCTGACTCGGTCGCTTCGCGCCATACTTTGAACGTCCTTGGCGACGATCGTCTACCCCGGTTGCGTCCAACGTACCGCGAATCGTGTGATAGCGAACGCCGGGTAAATCTTTAACTCGACCGCCGCGAATCAACACCGTGCTATGTTCCTGCAAAGTATGACCTTCACCGGGAATATATGAATTTACTTCATACCCGTTGACAAGGCGAACACGACAAACTTTACGCATTGCTGAATTCGGTTTACGTGGTGTTGTGGTATATACACGAATACACACCCCGCGTTTCTGCGGATTCGACTCCAATGCTAGCGATTGGCTCTTCTTTACACGGCGTTTCCGTGGTTTTCGAACCAACTGACTAATGGTCGCCAAGTTTACATTCCTCCCTTATCAAGTTACAGTGCTCGTCCAACACATGATGAATCAATGGACGCACTGCGTTTTGAGCACGGTATTTTAGAGATTCTCTTGAATTTTCTATGTTTTATTCCGAAGGCTCTTCAGTGGTATCTTGCTCAGCGAGCATTTCGGCAAGTGAACGTTCGATCTCTTCCACCGAATCTTTGCGATTTCTTCCCTCTTGAATGATCACTTCTTCACGCCGGCGTTGCTTGCGACGACGGTGATACTCAAGACCAGTACCTGCAGGAATGAGTCTACCGACCACGACGTTCTCTTTCAACCCGCGAAGGCGGTCAACCTTTCCAGTTACTGAAGCTTCAGTCAACACGCGAGTGGTTTCTTGGAAAGAAGCGGCGGAGATAAACGAGTCCGTAGCGAGCGAACCACGCGTAATACCCAATAACACGCGACGAAATTCAGGTACTTGCTTTCCTTCGGCACGTAAATTGTCGAGTTCTTCTCGTAGCTCGGAGAAATCTACTTGTTCACCTCGGACGAAACGAGATTCTCCACTACTTTCAATCTCCACTTTACGCAACATTTGTCGCACAATGACTTCAATGTGCTTGTCGTTGATTGGGACACCCTGTAACCGATACACATCTTGAATTCCACTGATTATGTACTCCGATAGCTCGGCGACACCGCGTAATCGAAGGATGTCGTGCGGGTCGACCGCACCATCACAGACAATCTCGCCCTGTTGAACGTGTTCGCCAGCGAATACGGAAATATTTCTCGTCTTCGGAATCAGAGTTTCAACTGGTTCGACCTCTTCCTCAGGATCGGTCTGATGAGGTGTGATCGTCAATCGAATCTTCGTCAGAGTTTCTCGTCCGAAGCTAACGGCTCCAGTTGCTTCCGCCATAACGGCGCTTTCTTTGGGTTTGCGTGCCTCAAAGAGTTCAATAACTCTCGGTAAACCACCAACAATATCAATGGTCTTCGAACTTTCTTGTGGTGCTTTGGCGATCACAGCACCAATATGAACCTTTGCGCCGGCTTCGACAAGAACATTCGCGCCAGCAGGCAAGCTGTAGTTAACGAGTACTTCTTCGTCAGGGTGGATCTTCTTTCCGTCCTTTGACGGACGATAAAGCTGGATACCCGGTCGAAGTCCCATTCCTACTTCAGGTCGTTCGGAATCGGGAATAACGCTCAATATTGTCAAACCGGTCTCCTCATCCGTTTGGGTACGAACTGAGCGTCCTTCTTCCATGTCGTCAAAGTGTACGATCCCTTCTTGCTCAGAAATAATCAAGTGGTAATGTGGGTCCCACTTAGCGACAATCTGTCCTGCAATAACGTTATCACCTTCTTCAGCCGCTAACGTGGCACCATAAGGTACCGAATAGCGCTCGCGCTCTCGACCACGTTCATCAAATATCATGATTTTTCCAGAACGAGATACAACAACCAGATGACCATCTGGATTGCGAACAGTGTTGATATTTTGAAAACGCAACAACCCGCCATGTTCTACCTGAACGCTGTCGTCTGCTGTCGCACGGGAAGCAGCACCGCCGATGTGGAAGGTACGTAGTGTTAGTTGAGTGCCAGGTTCGCCAATGGACTGTGCCGCAATGACACCGACCGCTTCGCCGACGTTCACTAGATGACCTCGAGCAAGATCTCGACCGTAACAGCGCGCACAGAGACCAAATTTGGTTTCGCACGTGATGGGCGAACGAACATAGATCTCATCAAAGCCCATGTCTTCGACCCGTTGCACCCAATCCTCGTCAATCATAGTCCCGACTGCGATTGCTTCCTCGCCGGTGTGAGTGTCGTGGACCGGCTTTGCCACAATCCGTCCTAGTACTCGCTCAGAGAGTGCTTCAACGACTTCACCACCTTCAATTTTTGCTGTGATACGCAACCCCTCAGAGGTACCACAGTCTTGTTCTGTGATCACTAAGTCTTGTGCAACATCAACCAACCGGCGTGTTAAGTAGCCGGCATTTGCAGTTTTGAGTGCGGTATCAGCCAATCCTTTCCGAGAACCATGTGTCGAGATAAAGTACTCATTAACTGACAATCCTTCCCTGAAGTTTGAAACGATTGGAGTTTCAATAATCGTACCGTCCGGTCGCGCCATTAGTCCTCGCATACCAGCTAACTGTCTGATCTGCGCTGGAGAACCACGAGCCTTTGAGTCGGCGTAGATAAAAATGGAATTGAACGAGTCTTGCTCTTCCAATTCGCCTTCGCGATTGGGTACTTGCTCTTTGGAAATGCCGTCTAACATCTTCGCAGCAATTTGATCGCTCGCGCGCGTCCAAATGTCAACTGCTTTGTTGTATTTTTCCGTAGGCGACAATAAGTTGTCTTGAAATTGCCTTTCGAGATCTTCGATTTGTTCCCGAGCTGCGTTGACGACACCTTCTTTTGCATCAGGAACAACTAAATCTCCGACACCGATTGAACATCCCGCATAGGTAGAGTACTTAAAACCGGCGTACATAAGTTGATCTGCGAAGACTACTGTTTCTTTCAGTCCTACACGGCGATAACAAATATCAACCAAGTCAGAAATCTCACCACGTTTTAAGACTCGATTCACATACTTGAAGCTTAGCCCCGCTGGTAAGATGTCCGCGAGCAGGGAACGTCCAACTGTGGTGTCGACGATGTGAGTATGAAGTTCACCGCCAGCTTGTTCTTCTGTGAGACGAACCTTCACTTTCGCATGCAAGTCGACCTGTTCGTTGTAGTATGCCCGTTCAACTTCCTGAGTGTCTGCAAAAATCATACCTTCGCCTTTCCCATTAATCCGGTCCCGCGTAAGGTAATACAATCCTAAAACAACATCCTGATTTGGTACGATGATTGGCTCGCCACTAGCTGGTGACAAAATGTTGTTTGTCGACATCATTAGGGCTCTAGACTCAAGTTGCGCTTCGATCGTTAGCGGTACATGGACAGCCATTTGATCACCATCGAAATCAGCATTAAACGCGACGCACACTAATGGATGTAACTGAATCGCTTTACCTTCAATGAGCTTCGGTTCGAACGCCTGAATACCGAGTCGGTGAAGCGTTGGTGCCCGATTGAGCAACACTGGATGCTCGCGAATAACGTCTGCGAGTACATCCCACACTTGAGGACGTTCTTCCTCTATTAGTGCTTTGGCTTGCTTGATGCTGTCAGCGAGTTCACGCCTCTGTAGCTCACCCAGAACGAATGGGCGGAACAGTTCTAAAGCCATCTTCTTCGGCAACCCGCACTCGTGTAGTTTGAGTTCTGGACCGACCACAATGACTGAACGACCTGAAAAGTCGACACGTTTACCGAGTAAGTTTTGGCGAAATCTCCCCTGTTTACCCTTAATCATGTCCGACAATGACTTCAATTGTCGCTTGTTGGTACCTAAGATTGCTCGACCTCTACGCCCGTTGTCGAGCAGTGCGTCAACTGCTTCTTGGAGCATTCGTTTCTCGTTCCGAATGATGATTTCCGGAGCACTCAGTTCCAGCAGCTTTTCAAGTCTGTTGTTGCGATTGATTACGCGCCGGTACAAATCGTTGAGATCGGAAGTGGCAAAGCGACCACCCTCCATTGGAACCAATGGTCGTAAATCTGGTGGTAAGACCGGTAGCGTTCGCAGAATCATCCAACCGGGTTTGTTTCCTGAGTTCATAAAAGCTTCCACGAGCTTGAGACGTTTGGACAACTTCTTGATTTTTGCTTCTGAAGTTGTACTGTCAATCTCCTCTCTCAGTTCGGCTGCTTTTTGTTTTAAATCGATGGTGTCAAGTAGTTCGAGGATTCCTTCGGCACCCATCTTGGCGATGAATTCACCATTGCCATACCGCTCGACCGCTTCTTCATGCTCTTCCTCGGTTAGGAGCGTCCCGGCCTGTAGATCCGTCATTAAAGGATCAATCACGATATATGAGTCGAAGTGCAGTACCCGTTCAATTTCGCGAAGAGTAATGTCCAGCATCAATCCAATCCGCGAGGGTAGTGATTTCAAAAACCAGATGTGAGCGACGGGGGCCGCGAGTTCAATGTGTCCCATTCGTTCGCGTCGAACCTTTTTAGTGGTGACCTCGACTCCACACTTTTCACAAATCACGCCTCGATGCTTCATGCGCTTATATTTCCCGCACAAGCATTCGTTGTCCTTCATCGGTCCAAATATCTTGGCGCAGAATAAACCATCGCGCTCGGGTTTTAGAGTCCGATAGTTGATTGTTTCAGGCTTTCGAACCTCACCGAAAGACCATGCCCGAACCAAGTCCGGGGACGCTAACGCAATCTTTACGGAGTCAAATTCATCGACGGATTGCGTTCTTCTCGGGGGATTAAAAAAATCTACCAATGTACGTCTCCTTATTCCGATTGCAGCGCTAAATCGATAGCGAGTGATTTCACTTCGCGCGCTAACACGTTAAATGATTCCGGCATACCGGGTTCAATACGAAAGTCGCCATCAATAATGTTTTTGAATATCTTGCCACGGCCTTCAACGTCGTCAGACTTGACGGTCAAAATTTCTTGCAGCGTGTATGCAGCACCATACGCTTCTAGTGCCCAAACTTCCATTTCGCCAAAGCGTTGACCACCTTGTTGCGCCTTACCACCGAGTGGTTGTTGCGTCACGAGTGCATACGAACCAGTGGATCTCGCATGCATTTTCTCATCAACTAGGTGATTGAGTTTTAACATGTACATATAACCGACGGTAATTGGTCGGTCGAATCGTCTTCCTGTGCGACCATCGTACAAGTAAGCCTGTCCTGTATCCGGCAGTCCTGCTAATTGGAGAAGCTGTTTGATATCCCGCTCTCGCGCCCCGTCGAAAACCGGAGTTGCGACGGGAATACCTCTACGGTAATCCTGTGCAAGTGCAACAATTTCCGCATTTGATAGCGAATCAAAATCGATCGGTTTGCCATCCATTTTGTCATAAACGGAGTGCAGGAACTGACGAATCTGTTCCACTTTCGCTTGTTGCTGCAACAGTACGTCTAGCTGGTCGCCAATCCCTTTGACAGCCCAGCCTAAATGCGTCTCTAGCACCTGACCGATATTCATCCGGGAGGGTACGCCAAGTGGATTCAAGACTATATCAACCGGCTCGCCGTTCTCGTCGTAGGGCATGTCTTCGACCGGCATAACTACAGAGATCACGCCTTTATTCCCATGTCGTCCAGCCATCTTATCACCGGGTTGAATCCGGCGCTTGGTCGCGACATAGACTCGCACGTATTTAATGACACCCGGGGGTAATTCATCCGGTCGTTCTAGTTTTTCTTTTTTGCGCTTAAACTCTTCGTCGCGTTGTTTTTGACGTTGATCCAACAACCGCATCGTTGCTTCAATTTGACGATTGACCTTATCCTCGGCAACTCGCAACTTGCGCCACTCGTTCGGCTCTAACGAACGCAGGTAAGAGGAAGTCAATTTGCTGTCTGCCTCCAACCCGGGAGCTTGAACGGCGATGGAACCATTCACGGACTGAACTAACTTTTCTAAGGTTGCATTCTCGAAGATTCGATATTGATCGTTTAAGTCTTGTTCAATTGCAAGTAACTCATCCTCGTCGATCGCTCGCGCCCGAGCATCCTTTTGCATACCGTCCCGAGTAAAGACTCTCACATCAACAACTGTACCTTGTACATCTGACTTTACTCTAAGTGAAGTATCTTTGACATCGTGTGCCTTCTCGCCAAAAATGGCGCGTAGAAGTTTTTCTTCGGGTGTTAGTTGAGTTTCGCCTTTTGGCGTGACTTTTCCAACCAGAATGTCACCAGATTGAACTTCCGCGCCGATGTGGACGATACCGGATTCGTCAAGTTTGTTGAGTGCAGAAGGATTGATGTTGGGAATGTCAGCAGTAATTTCTTCCGGGCCAATCTTGGTTTCGAGCGCCGAACATTCCAACACTTTAATGTGGACGCTGGTAAAGCGGTCTTCCCGCACGATCCGTTCCGATATAAGAATGGAATCTTCGTAGTTGTATCCATTCCAAACCATGAATGCGATCCGCATGTTTTGTCCAAGCGCTAATTCACCGGCATCAATAGCCGGACCATCGGCAAGTACATCGCCCGTTTGTACTCGATCTTTGGGCTTTACTATTGGTCGTTGATTGATACACGTGTCTTGGTTGGAACGCGTGAACTTCATGAGGTTGTAGATGTCAATTCCACCGTCGTTCGGATCCGATCGTTTTGTCGAAGTCGCTCGGACGACAATGCGGCGTGCATCGACAAGTTCTACGACTCCAGAACGTTTTGCATATATACAAGCGCCCGAATCGCGTGCAAGTTGTCGTTCCACACCCGTGCCAACCAATGGTGCTTCAGTACGAATGGTCGGCACTGCTTGACGTTGCATGTTCGAGCCCATTAAACCTCGATTGGCTTCGTCATGTTCTAAAAAGGGTATCAGCGCTGCAGAAATCGAGACAATCTGTTTTGGGGACACATCCATGTATTGGACGTCCTGTGGTTGTGCTTTAATGAACTCGTTGTCGTAGCGTACATCGACGTATTCATCAACGAATTTCCCCTGATTGTCGACCTGAGAACTTGCCTGCGCGATCCGATATTCACTTTCATCGATCGCGGAGAGGTATTCAATGGTCTTAGTTACTTTTCCGTTCTTCACTTTTCGATAAGGGGTCTCAATAAACCCATAATCGTTGATTTTTGCGTACGTAGCGATCGAATTAATCAAACCGATAGTCGGTCCTTCAGGCGTTTCGATGGGACAGACGCGACCGTAGTGAGTCGGATGTACGTCGCGCACTTCAAAGCCCGCATGCTCCCTTGTCAAACCGCCTGGCCCTAGCGCGGACACTCGCCGCTTATTGGTCACTTCCGAGAGCGGATTGTTGTGATCCATGATTTGCGACAGTTGATGGGAGCCGAAAAACTCCCTAATTGCAGCTGCAATCGGTTTGGGATTGATGATGTCTTGCGGCATTAAACCTTCACTGTCTGCTAAAGACAGTCGATCCTTCACTGCGCGTTCCACCCGAACTAAACCAACGCGGAACTGGTTTTCAGCCATTTCACCGACGGAACGCACTCGACGATTACCTAAGTTATCGACATCATCGACAAAACCGCGTCCGTTACGTACGTCAATCAGTGTTTTCAACACTCGGATCACATCGTCGGTCGTAAGATAATGGCAATCGGCATTATCGTCTGATTGCAACCGTTTGTTAAATTTCATGCGCCCAACTTTGGACATGTCGTATCTTTCGTCTTCAAAGAACAGTTTGCGGAATAGCGAAATTGCAGCATCTTCAGTCACCGGTTCGCCTGGTCGCATGACACTATAAATTTCGTACACCGACCTGATCTTGCTGTCGGTAGGATCCTTTCGTAACGTGTCAGAAATAAACGAGCCTTGATCTAAGTCATTGGTGTAGATCGTTTCAAGCTTCTTGACCCCACTCGAAATAATGCGGTCGATCGTTTCTTCCGTCAATTGGGTATTGCACAGAACGATGATTTCTCCCGTCTCTGGATCCTCGATAGTTTTCGCGACCGTTTGATCAATGAGAAATTGGCGCGGAACTTCCATCTTTCTGATGTTTGAATTCCGTAATTGACGGACATGGCGTTGAGTGATTAGGTCGCCTGCCTTTGCAAGAATCTGATCATCAACAACGATATCAAAACTTGCTCGAGAACCTATTAGCCGGTCTGGTTCGCAGTTCCAAGATATGAGTCCATTGCGCCGAATCGTATAGTGGTTGAAATCGAAAAACAAGCTCAGAATTTTCTCATCCGAGTATTCGATGCCATCGACGTAGTAGAGGGCACGCAAAAACTGGGTGACTGGAAGTTTCTTCCGCCGGTCAATACGGACGTACAAATACTCTTTTTGTTCCTTGGATTCGTATCCAAATTCAAAATCGAGCCAAGACCCACGATAGGGTATGACACGAGCGTGATAAAGTAGCCGGCCAGATGCGTGACTTTTACCTTTATCGTGGCTAAACAACACTCCGGGTGAACGATGGAGTTGGGATACGACCACACGTTCGGTACCGTTAATGATGAAACTGCCGCTGGGTGTCATGAGCGGAATCTCTCCGACAAAGACTTCTTGATCGGTCGCAGATTTCACTTTCCCGGTCTCCCGACTATAGAGAATCAGCCGAACAGTCATGTGCATTGGGGCCGCGTAGGTGGCACCACGAGAGATGCAATCCTCAACATCAAAGTGAGGATCTTCCAAACGATATGAGACGTAATTGAGATACGCGGTCTGGGCGTTGTTCTCCATAGGGAAAACCGAGCTGAAAGCACCGTGGAGACCAATCTCCTCGCGCTCTTCGGGGTCTGTGTCTTTTTGCAAAAATTTTGCGTACGACTTTGTCTGAATTTCCAGCAAGTTCTGTAGCTCAACAGGTACTGAGAGCCGACTAAAGTCCTTTCGTATACGCTTTTTTTCCGTAAAGGAATATGCCATTAATTGTTCCTCAGAAAAATGCGTAATCCAGCATTGGCCGGATTACAGGCAAGAGAACGCGAGGTACGTTCTAGGTTCAGGAGTATTAAATGAAGAAGTTTGACGACTAGGTTTACTTGAACTCGACCGTCGCGCCGGCGTCTTCAAGCTTCGTCTTGATTTCTTGTGCTTCGTCTTTGCTAACTTGTTCCTTCACAGTACAAGGAGCTTCATCTACTAAGGTCTTTGCTTCCTTCAGTCCAAGTCCAGTGATTTCGCGGATGACTTTAATCAATGCAACTCGTTTTTCGGGTGTCGCGACGAGCTTCACATCGAATTCAGTTTGTTCATCTGCGTCTGCAGTACCGCTGTCGACAGTGGCTGCTACTGGTGCAGCTGCTACCGCCGCGGCCGCGGTAACACCGAATTTTTCTTCCATCGCGCTGACAAGCTCGACGACTTCCATCACCGACATGTCAGCAATTGCATCAAGTATTTCGTCTCTGCTAAGACTCATACGATTGGTTCTCCTTGATTAATCGCAGTAGAAAATTAGGGTAAATGGTGCTAGGCACCGGTTGGTTTCTGTTCTCGAATGGCGTCCAAGGTTCGCACAAGCTTGCTGGGTACTGCATGAAGTACCTGTGCTAATTTGGTGACCGGTCCAAGCATGACAGACATCAGTTGGGCAAGGGCTTCCTCACGAGTGGGCAAGGATGCGACTGCGTCCAATTGTTCGCTGGAACAAAGTGTCCCAGCTACCGAGATTGCTTTGACTTCAATATTCGTACCGGTTTTTAGTAGGTCTTTGAATAAACGCGCGCTGGCACCTGGATCACTAGGTGAAAACGCCAGCATAGTTGGACCGTCAATGCTCTCTACCAAACATTCGTGGTCGGTATCTTTCAACGCTAAACGCGCTAGAGTATTCCGGACGACTTGAAGCTGTACGCCTTGTTCTCTAGCCTGCTTCCGTAAGCTCGTGGCTTCCTGTACAGAAAGCCCTCGATAATCTGCTAGCAAAGTCGATACTGAGTTGACCGCGCTATCTCGCGTTGCGGCAACGATCGCTTCTTTTTCATGAAAGGCTAGAGGCATCTAATTTCTCAATTTAATTCGTGTGTCTGTTCCGCCCTACAATCCTATCGACGCTTCTTCTAGCATCACTCCTGGTCCCATCGTTGAGGATAGAGTGACTTTTTTAAAGTAAGTTCCTTTAGCCGATGCAGGGCGTGCTCGTTTAAGATCGTCAACTAGTGCGATGATGTTGTTTTTCACTTGCTCTGGGGTTTGGCCGACTTGACCAACGCAACCGTGAATCACCCCACCCCGGTCGGCACGAAACTGGACTTGTCCCGACTTGGCATTTTTTACTGCCACTGCCATGTCGTTGGTCACGGTGCCGGATTTAGCATTGGGCATTAATCCTCGAGGTCCCAAAACCCGACCTAGCTGTCCGAGGAGTCGCATACTACTGGGCGTGGCTAGCACAACATCAAAATCGTAGTCGCCTTTCTTAACACTCTCAACAAGGTCCTCTAGTCCTACGAGGTCTGCACCGGCGGCAGTCGCTGCCTCAGCTTGATCTCCATCTGCAAACACTGCAACTTTGACAGTTTTCCCAATCCCATGAGGCAGAATCGTCGAACCGCGGACGAGTTGATCGGAACGTCGTGGGTCGATCCCTAGGTTGATCGCGATTTCCAAAGATTCTTTAAATTTCGTTTTCGTGGCGATCTCGTTCAGGATTTTTACAGCTTCTTCCACATCGTATCGACGGGTGTGATCTACTTTTTCCGCAAATAATTTCTTTCGCTTTGACAATTTGCTCATCACAGACCCTCTACTTCGATGCCTGCACTGCGTGCGCTTCCCGCTAATGTTCGTACCGCCGCATCTAAGCTGGCAGATGTAAGATCAGGTTCTTTAATCTTCGCAATGTCCTCTAATTGGGCTCTTGTTACCTTTCCGACCTTCTCGGTGTTTGGAGTGCCGCTTCCCTTTTCAACGCCGGCGGCCTTTCGAATAAGAAATGATGCTGGCGGACTCTTTGTTACGTAAGTAAAACTACGATCCGTGTACACTGTGATCGTGCACGGTATTGGTACACCTGGTTCCATCTTCTGTGTGTGGGCATTGAACGATTTGGTAAACTCCACGATATTGATACCGTGTTGCCCTAAAGCTGGACCGACCGGCGGTGCGGGAGTCGCCTGTCCTGCAGGTACCTGTAACTTAATGTATGTTTGAATCTTTTTTGCCATAAAAGTTCACAGATCCAAAAATGCCGCGAGCCAGCTAGGCGCGCAACAAGCACTAATGAAGTTCTTGAATTTATCCTTTCTCGACTTGAGAGAAATCCAGCTCAACCGGGGTTGAGCGACCAAATATTGTTACCGAAACTACAAGCCTACTCTTCTCATAGTTAACTTCTTCAACGATACCGTTGAAATCCACGAAGGGCCCATCAATGATGCGTACAAACTCCCCTACCCCAAACAATGTCTTGGGGGTAGCTTGGTCGTTCCCCTGTTCTATTCTATCCAAAATGAAGTTAGCTTCAACATCTGAGATGGGTGTAGGGTTCCCAAACTTACCACCAACGAAGCCTTTAATACGTGGTGTAGAGTTCACAATTTGCCATGTGTCTTCGTTCATCATCATTTGAACAAGAATGTACCCAGGAAAGAACTTTCGTTCACTACGGCGTTTTTGTCCCGCGCGCATTTCCACGACTTCTTCGGAAGGTACAAGCACTTCGCCGAAGCAATCTTTGTGTTTGGAGAGTTCAATTCGCTCACGTAACACTTCAGCTACCTTTTTTTCATAACCAGAATACGCGTTGACCACGTACCAGGATTTGGTGCCTTCGCTTGAGCCAGTCTCGGCGGTTTGATCAGTCACGAACTAGCCTATGATCCATTGCACTAATAACGACAAACCAGAGTCTAACAACCACAAAATGAGTGCAAAAATCACGATTAAAATCAACACGATCCACGTAGTCTGTAGAGTTTCCGGTCGTGTCGGCCAGATTACCCTACGAAGCTCCGAGCGCGCATCCCGTATCAGAATCCACAAATTTCTACCACGCTCGGTCGTGAGCAAAAGCGCAACGGAACCGACTGCCAATCCAACCAAAATTAGAGCGCGCCAAAATGCTGGTATGAAGAATGTGGAATCAGGATTTCCATAGTACCAATTTCCGAAAATTCCACCCGCGACTACCAAGTAGACGAACCACCACTTCATGCGGTCTAAGATGCTTACTTCGTCTTGTTCGTGTCTAATTTTTTGTAATGCCACCTACTCTAATTCCTCCACTGGAATGATTGGTTGTCGGAACACGGGACATCAGAAGCGTTTGGCAGGCCAGGAGGGCATCGAACCCCCAACCTGCGGTTTTGGAGACCGCCGCTCTGCCAATTGAGCTACTGGCCTTTCGTGTATGAACACCTTAATCGTGTACCAATTCTTGAAGTCCGGAGATCGTACGTAATCTAAACCTATCGTGTACTGTAAATTCTCTAGCATTCACAGACATCTGCTTAACACTTTCGGTTAATCCGTTTGACAGCACCCGTTGCGCTAAGGCTTTAGTGGTGCTCACAATCGGATTTGAACCGATGACCTCTTCCTTACCAAGGAAGCGCTCTACCGCCTGAGCTATGTGAGCGTAAGGGATGTAAACAACCTTAGTATGTTACTGATACTACGTCTTTAGCAATTGGTGCGGGCAGCGGGAATCGAACCCGCGCCATCAGCTTGGAAGGCTGAGGTTCTACCACTAAACAATGCCCGCGACAGTACTCTCTACCCATCATTAAATTGTGGTGGAGGGGGGAGGATTCGAACCTCCGAAGTCGTAGACGTCAGATTTACAGTCTGATCCCTTTGGCCGCTCGGGAACCCCTCCCGGCTACGGATACACTACTCCATGCGAATAAAGATTGCGAATTTTGTTGATTTTCGCGTGTTTGTCAAGGGCATTTCAACACCGATTTCGTTCGGAATTATCGTCTGTACGGCTCGAAAAATACGCAGACAATTGTTGCAGGATCGCGCATGGAATGTGCGCGTTCTAAAGTGCTAGGCACCTCGACAATTCCTCACACAAATCTTGGGGATCTTCCAAACCAACTGCGAACCGAAATATGCCGTCGCCGGTGGTCTCTCTATACTGTCGTTCCAAAGATGGAGGTAACACAAACGACGAACGCAACATTTCGTCCGTTTCCATCCAAAATATTAAACTACGATGACTGCCTAACGAAACCGCATAATGAATGATCTCTACCTGCGTGGGCATCTGCTGCGCAAGGACTTTTCCATCGACAACCGAGAACGAAAGCAATCCACCCCAACACTCTTGCATTTGTCGTTTGGCTATTTTGTGCCCCTTGTGGGACTCAAGCCCTGGGTAAAGCACGCGAGTAACCCGAGGATGAGCTTCTAAGAATTGAGCTACTTTCAACGCACTTACCGTGTGCGCGGGCATACGAAGCGGGAGTGTCGCTAATCCACGAGCGATCAACCATGCATTGAACGGACTCAGGACTCCACCAATGTGAACCCTTTCGTGATCCCTGATCGACTTCATGTTTGCACCGGTACACAAGACCGCACCACCGAGCGCATCCCCGTGGCCGCCAATGTATTTACTCAGTGAATGGACGACGAAGTCCGCACCTAGTTCGAGCGGTCGAGTCGCAATCGGTGTAACAAGCGTCGAATCAATAACTAGTTGAGCTCCTACATGGTGTGCGAGCTGAGCCACGATAGAAATGTCTGTTATGGTCAATAGTGGGTTTGATGGTGTCTCAAACCAGAACAATTTCGTTCGCCCCGGCTGCACTGCATCTTCAATCATCCCGAGATCGGTCGGATCGACCAATGTCACTTCAATACCAGCGGAATCTCTGAGAAACCTAATCAATTCTGCAGTACCACTGTAGTGTACGTCTGTTGCGACGAGATGGTCTCCTCGTTTGAGGGTTGAATTGAGGACAGCCGAGGTTGCAGCCATTCCTGAAGCAAAACAGGAACACGCCTCCGCACTTTCAAGTATCGCTAACTTGTCCTCCAACATTCGCACGGTGGGATTGTCCCAGCGGGAGTACACGTAGGGCTTGTTGTCCCCAAAAGCATCAATCGAAAAGCCACTGACTTCACTCATGACAAAGCTGTTCGACATCGCGATGTTTGGAGCTGAGGCTTTCGTTGCTGCATCAATGCTTTCGCCCGCGTGAATTGCTTGAGTTCGTGTGCGATACTTTGTCATTGCGTTAACCTACTGCAAGAAATGAAAAGGAGTGATCAAAAAAAACAGATGGAGCATTCCCGTTCGTGAGTGTAGTTGGTGCCGCCACGAGGAATCGAACCCCGGACCTTCTCATTACAAGTGAGCTGCTCTACCTGCTGAGCTATGGCGGCCAAATGACGACAGGAAATGGAATTCTAACTAAGGCGGTGAAGTCAGATTTGTTAAGCTTTTTCTAGAGTGTCGATCTACAACTGATATAAATCTTGGTTTACGGTAGAGCAATAACCAATCCTTCCAACACTAAATCGGGACAGTATTGAAAGTGAAACAGTTGACACAATTCATTTACTGCCAAGTCCCCTCCTGTGAGGATGAGCGTTGGGGTATTGCCAAAATTTTGAGTCCCAACGTCAATACAACTTTTAAGCCAACCGAGTTGGACGCGCTCGAGTCCGAAATTAACCGCGTCGACAGTGCTAGTTGCCGGGGTCTCGCTACGAAGAAAACTAGAGTCACTTTCACGAACTTGGACGTCCCGAGTACGTTGCCCAAGCTCATTCTTCATCGCGTTCAATCCGGGTACGATGTACCCACCGAGATGGTTTCCATCAGCACGAACGTAGTCGGCGGTCATGGCAGTCCCCAAGTCAAACAGTATTAAGTCATTCTTGACTCTTTGCCACGCGGCAACGAGCGCGAGCCAACGATCCACGCCTAATTGCGTAATGTCTTCGTAGCCATTGCGAACTCCTGAAAGCACCTGAGACGTCTTTGCGAACTCTGGTTGTACGCTATAGGTAGCTTGAATCTGTCGACTCAATTGATGTTCTGAATGAGCTACTGCGGAAACTCTAACTCGGACGACACTCTGTTCGAGCTTGGGCAATTCGCCCGTGACCACGCGACCGCGTTGTTTGTCTGCGCGCCATTTGGTGTAAGAATTTCCTACATCAAGATCCAGTACGATATCGCTCATCAGGTGTACTCTAGGGAAACCTCTCCAGCGTTAACGTAGTGAATTTCCCCGTCTTTTAGTTCTATGCAAAGCTCACCTGCGTCTCTCACACCGCGTGCAATCCCGCGGATTTCTTTATCGGATGTTGAGACTCTTACGGATTGGTCTCTGAGTGCGTCTAGAGCATGCCAATTTTCATGAAATGTCATAAAGCCACTATTTTCAAATGTGTAAACGGAATCATAGACATTGCGAACAATCGATCCCGCTAATATATTTCGAATCGGAAGCACGCAGTAGTCCAAGAGATCTGCAACAGGTCGGTCAATAAATTTTTCAGTTGATGCACCTCCACCGACATTTAAACCGATTCCCACAACAATATCTATAGGTGTTGTCGCGCGCACCACGTCAACAAGGATACCACCTACTTTGCGATTATGCAGTAAGATGTCATTAGGCCACTTCAGTGCAACCACGTCAATCCCAAGTTCGCGAATAGCACTTGCAACCGCGACACCCACGACCAAACTGATTGCTCCGAGATCGTCGGGTGTTCGAGCGAGTCGAGCACCTAAGCTGATTGCTAGATTTCGGCCGACTGGTGAGTGCCAGTCGCGACCGAATCGACCGCGGCCTGCGACTTGCATCTCTGCTAGAACTACTTTACCTGATACACCGTCGTCGCCGGTCGCCTTAAGTAGCTCTAGATTCGTGCTCTCGACACAATTTTTGAGCTGAATGCGCGGCAAATTCGACGTCACACCGATATTGCGAACAGTTTGCTCGATGCATTCTTGATCTAGATATTCGATTCCAGCAGGTAGCACTAACGCACTTCCCTTCTGCTCAAAACCAAAGGATAAGAGCCACTCAGCCTCAGCAACGGTACTAGGAAGGTACTCTCCAGTCTTAAAAATGCACTCGCAAATTTGTATTAATTCTGTGTGGTCTTCTAGTGGCTGTATAGACATTAGTGTGATTGAAGCTACCCGAAATTCATTTCTTCTTAAAATGCTAGGATACTATTCAACGTGAGTAACTTAGTCGTGATCTCGTTGTCTTACGTGTGTTTGCAAGTTTTAATTCTCTCACATATCGGAAACAAGTTCTTATGTTTAAATTAGTTTTTCTTAGACGTACATTCTTGACTACTGTGTCTCTCCTAGTCGTCTTACTCAGTTCGGTAGCACTTGGTCAATCCCAAATGCGACACTCAAAACTTGATCTCATCTCTGAAGTTACAAGCGTTGCTGAAGGTTCGACCTTTAGTGTCGCGATTGCTTTGGATCCAGATCCAGGTTGGCATGTCTACTGGAAGAATCCTGGCGATAACGGTAATGCTCCGAGTGAAACTTGGACCCTTCCTGAAGGATTTACAGCTGGTGAGTTGCAGTATACCGAGCCGGGTTTCGTTCCCTTCATGCAGTTTATGTCGTACGGATACAACGACAAAGCGCTATTCATTGCCGAAATCACTTCTCCCGCCGAATTCGATGGACCGATCAAAATTGAATGTTCGGTGAGTTGGCTAGTTTGCGATGATTCCGTGTGTGTTCCTGAAAGAGGTAAAGTGTCTCTTTCCATACCGAAGGGAAGCGGCGAAAACTTGAGCACTTGGCATGACGACTTTGAAGCTGCCCGCGCTAAACATCCACAAAAAGTAGACTGGACGGCAGAATTTATTGCTACTGAAGAGTCCGTTGAACTAGAGATCCAAATTCCAGAAGATGTAGGAGATGTATCGGATGTTTGGTTCTTTCCAGCCGTGAAAAAGTTGATCAACCATGCAGAACCACAATCCATCGGCGTTAAAAATTCTGTAATTCGAATCAAGTCGGTCGCCGGAGTTCGCTATGATCGCTATGAAGAGATTGTGGGAGTTTTACGTACCGTTCCAAGCTCAGCGAAAGAAAAACCAAGATCTTTTGAAATTCACGCCCAACGCGTCAAGCAATTGACAGAACGGGATCTAGATGAAATGAGTACTCGGTCGCCGACTGACATCAAAGCACTTTCAGCCTCACATTGACACAAGCCCCATATCTAGACCAGTGTAACTTCTTATCAACTTCCACAACTACGGCACTTTCATGAATTCTCAATACCACTCTTTTCAGACTCTCCGCTTCATGTTGATTTCCGCAGTCTTTCTCATGTTTACTTCGGCGTTGCACGGGCAGACGAATACTCCCGATACTAGCATTGAACTCGTGTCCGAGGTTACGAGTGTTGCCGAAGGCGAGACCTTCTCGATCGCGCTACATTTAGAACCCAAAGAAGGGTGGCACATCTATTGGATCAATGGTGGCGACGCTGGTTATCCACCACGCATGCCAGAGGGTTGGGTTCACCCCGAAAACTTTACTATCGGAGACTTACAGTTCGAAGCCCCGCATTTCGTTCCATTGCGGACTCAAATACAGTATGGTTACAACGATTCCACGCTGTTCATCGTTGACGTAGACTCACCCGAGTCATTTGATGGTGATGTCACCATTTCCGCGAAAGTAGAGTGGTTAGCCTGCGATGACTCCACGTGCGTACCCGAGGACGGTGAGGTTTCGATTACGTTACCCAAAGGAGACGGTTCTGTCGATAGCGAATGGCAAGCTCGCTTTAACCAGTCTCGCTCCTTGCATCCTATCGCGGTGGATTGGGTCTCAACGTTTACGTCAACAGAAACGGAAGTAATGCTCGATGTTGAAATACCGGAGGCGTCTGCATTAGTACAAGATGTTTGGTTTTTTCCAGAAGTAGAGAAACTGATCGACCATGCCGCGGAACAGACCATTCGTGTCAGTGACGAGGGACGAATCCGAATTGAAACTGTTGCGGGTGTTTGGTACGATAAATATGACGAGATTTACGCGTTGTTACAAACTGTACCGGATGCCGAAGATCGGAGTCAGTCATTTCGCATACACATCACTCGAGCCGATACGTTGCCCAGTGCTGAGTTTTCTTCCAGTAAAGCAAGGACGCCGTTTAATTTTGGCGGTGAAGAACCAAGTGCCCTACAAGCCTTTTTGAACGCGTTTATGTTTGCTTTTTTGGGCGGTCTCGTGCTCAATGTCATGCCTTGCGTGTTACCGATTCTCAGCCTAAAAGCGCTGTCTGTAGCGGAATTGACAGGTTCGGATGCGAAAGCTGCCAACATCGCCGGTTGGGCATATACCGCTGGAGTACTGCTTTGTTTCCAAATTCTTGCAATTGCGTTAATCTTGCTAAGAGCCACAGGACTTGAACTCGGTTGGGGATTTCAGTTACAAGACCCAATTATTGTCGCTTTACTCGCTCTCTTGGTCGTAGTGGTTGGGTTTAACTTTTCGGGCTTGTTTGAAATTCGAGGGTCTTTCGCGAATTTGGGAGGTTTGACTACCAAACTGACCAACATGCGTGGTATGGGCGACTTCTTCACCGGTCTGTTAGCTGTCCTCATCGCCTCTCCGTGTACAGTTCCTGGAATGTCTCTGGCCGCAGGATACGCACTTGCACAACCGTGGCCTTTGCTGTTAACCATCTTTCTCGGACTCGGTATCGGTTTTGCACTACCTTATCTGCTGGTTACTTTAGCTCCACCTATTCGCAACTTGCTTCCCAAACCGGGTGCTTGGATGGAGACGTTTCGCAAACTCCTCGCGTTTCCGCTTTACGGCACAGCGATTTGGTTAGTTTATGTATTGGGTTCACAAGCAGGTAATATGGCGGTAGTCACTTTCCTCTCGATAGCGTTGATAACGGCATTTGCGTTATGGTCATGGACCAAGGGAAGAGAGTCCTCCAAGGGGTCTTGGTACGCTGTGTCAGCGCTAGGTACCGCCGGTATTGTTGCTATCTTTATTTGGCTGCCACCTGTTCCCACCAGCGCAACCTCCATTGTCGAGGAATTCGATTGGTCCGTTGAAGAAGTAGAACGTCGACATGAGGAAGGGAAGCCGATCTTTGCTTACTTCACTGCGGATTGGTGTGTCTCTTGTAAATACAACGAACAATTTGCTTTAAAGACGAATAGGGTTCAACGGCATTTTGAAGAAAATGAATTTATCGTATTTGTAGGAGATTGGACGTCTTACGACGCGGATATCAAGCGAGAACTTGAAAAACACGGACGCGCGGGCGTACCGTTATATCTGTATTACGAACCGGACGGGAACATCAACGAACCGACTGTACTGCCCGCTATCCTGACCGCAAGGGGTGTGGTTAGGCGCACTGCTCTCAATTAGAAATTCGATGCATTGACGTCCCAACAGTGTGTTCGACACTGTTTCAAGTCGCATCTTAAGTAACACGCCCCCAAAAAAGACCGCTCAACGCAAAGCGTAGAGCGGTCGTTTCGCTTAAAAGTGCGAGTGAGCTTCTAGCTGTCGAAACGCGCTTTCAAAAAGTCTTCCAACTCATCAGGTTGCAAATCTTTCTTCATGATGCAACTTTCGTCGTCAAGCACATATGTGTGCGGGATAAATCGAACGCCGTATTCTTGTGAAATAGGACCCCATCCGTCTTCGTTAATTTCACCTAACTGAAGCCACGGGGGTTGATGCTCTTCGATCGCTCCAGCCCAGTCTTCGTGCGTGGAATCTAACGATATTGCGACGATTTCAAAACCTTTCGCCGCATACTCGGCGTAAAGTTTTTTGAGATGTGGGAATTGCGCGACACAGGGACCACACCACGAAGCCCAAAAGTCAATCATGACGACTTCGTTCTCTGCAAGGATTGAGGTTAGATCGACGTCTGTACCTTCAAAACTTGATAAAGTAAACGTTGGTGCAAATACACCGGGTACCAAATTCTCGTCATTCGTTTGGATCATAACTCTATGTTCCAAGTGATCAATCGTTGGTTGCACTCGAGCTGCCACAATCTGGTCGTCCAATTCAGTCGCGAGTGTTCGCCATATGTTCAAGGCTTCTGCTTGTTGATTCATTCCTCCGAAAGCACCTAATTTCATCGCGAACAATCGCTTGGTATGGTCATCGGATTCCAAAACGACTTTTTCTAGCACAGCATTTCGCTTTTCAGTCATTATGTCACTCATTCGTCTCACAGATTGTGTGAGAAGAGGATATTCGTGATCGTCGTAGACGCGATCTAGAACACCGACGTAATTTGCTACCGCATAATCCTTACACTCCAAAGACGCCCAATCACGTACTTCGGCATGCTCAGAAGGTTCGCGTTCTTCTGCAAGCTCTTCTTCTTCCTCCTCTACGGCTTCAGTTTCTTCCTCGTTTGCAACTACTTCTTCTGCTTCCATTGCAGCTTGTTGCTTATCCATTCGAGCGTAAATGCTCTCCATGTAAAAGCCGTACGCAATGCTAGCATCTAGGTACTCTGGATCACTTTCCCAACTCGAAATGAGTTCAGCATGTAAACCTTCACCCTTAGCTAGTAGGCTATGGCGCGGACCGAAAAACTCGAGGGTTAACTCACTTCCTGGTTCGATAATCGCTCGGCCCGACGACGGATATTGCTCGTCTGGCAGTTGAAGCGAAATATTCGCAATAGTCGGCTCATCCACGAAGCCTTCAAGCACAAACTTCGCATCAACCAGATCGGCACTTGCAAGCGTGACTTGCGTTGGATCGCCGTCTTCCGACAATCCGGTTGATGTTACCGTAATAGTCGCTTCTGCAAAGTCAACAGCAATGGCGTTACTAAAGTCCCCGTTGATTGAAAAATTTGTTTCTTTCGACTCTTCTTCTCCATTAGACATGGGAATGAAAATCATGGCACCTACTGCCACCGCTGCACAAATTAGTTTTCTCATAGAAATTTTCTCCTCTAAGAATATTTGACTCAAAATAGTCATGGGAATGAGATTATAGTTCTGTTATCGGGGCTTGTTAGTATATTTTCATAGCTTCAAGCTTCTACGAAAGATCGTTAGAGAAGCTAGCCGCAATGCAATTGCTGAACAACAAAGCTGTGATCTAAAGTATGTTCGTGTAATCCTACATTCACTCTAGGAACCAATAACACCGCGCATTCATTTGGGATTGATGAAGAGTAACCCTAGGAGGCTAAATGTTTTACTTTACGAACCTAGACGTGCTCCGAGAAAATCTAGCAATTCATCAGGTGTTAAATTTCGCTTCAAGATACACCCCTCTGAATTCAACAGGTAGTTCGCGCGGGGATATCGAACACCAAGTAATTTTGTGATCTGCCCGTCGGAACCGTCTGGCGCATGCGCGTTGGTCCACGGAAAATTCAGTTCTTCGCTTCTTTCAATCCAATCAATCTGATTGTCTTCAATCGAAAGGCTCACAATCTCGAAACCCTGATCGACAAAGTCTGGATAAAAGGAGCGATATCGTTCAAGTCCTACTAAACACGTCAAACAGTAATTGTCCCATAGATCTAGAAGTACAACTGTATTTTTTTGTAAGATCGAACTAAGGGAAGTTGTGCTTTGATCCATCAGAGTTACGTCGACAGAAGGAAAGAGCGTTCCAAGTTTCAAAGCTTCGTATGCCAATCGTCGCTCTTGTTGCCTGTGGAATCGGGTCAAAGGAAGTTCAACGCGTTCCTCAACAACGTGATCTGGAAGCTCTGATTCCAACTCCGTAAAAATCTGTACAAGCTCTCCTTCCTCGATAGAAAAACCTCGTTCAATGAGCAGTAGTTGTTCAATAGGGTCCGTCGATGAATCTAGCAGAGTGCGGACGTACTGATCGTATTCTCGCTCATAAAACTCGTCCAACTGTTTTCGTGCCTCATTGATTGCTTCCGACTCTTCTAAGAGGTTAGGATTAAAAAACCTGCTGCGCCAGGATCGCTCATATTCGCCAGCATAATCCGTACAGTTCATGTTTTCCCAGTCCAATACTCTTGCGTGTACCGAAGGTTCACGTTCCGTATCAGAGGACGAATCATCCTCGTCCGGAGGATGAGAACCACTCAATCTGTCAATTTCAGCTTGTTGCCTGAGTCTCTCTAGTTTCTCCTGCAATTCACGCTCTTCCAGTTCAACTTCTTTGGACCGAACGAAAAGGTGGGCATACACTCCTTCCGACTCTACCCGAAATAAGAAGTCAGACTCGTCGACAACATCAAGGGTGTAATGTGTCCCTCTTTCAATTATTAACGAACGGCCCGAGAGGGTGACACGTTCTGGGTCAGGATGTCTTATAGAGACATAGGCCCATCGTGGTATTTTTTCGTCGTAAGAAAGATCTACTTTTAAAGTATCTTCTTCTACAACACCGGATCCAAATACAACCGGTTCCTCCAACAAACGAGAGTAGTAACTAAGTTCCACTGCGACTCCATCGAAGGCTCCTTCATACTCTGTGAAATCTCCTGACAAAACACCCTTACTCGACCCGCAAGCAGTCAGTAGTGTTAGCAAAACTACGCTGAGAAAAGCCGGTAAGAATGCGGTTCTCATAGTCGTTTATGAACCTCTATCAACAAAGGTTTATAGTAATCTGCTGATCTCATGAAGCTCTACAGTCGATAGGCTGAACTATAGTAGCTTGTCTTCGAGTACTTCGTCTAGTTTGTGTCCGCGTAAGTCGAGCGCGACAATTTTCCCGGTGCTGGCATCAAATAAGTAGTTCGCTGGTACCCCAGTCACGCTATATTTTTTCGCAGCGTCAGCTTCCTGACCCATACCAAGGTTTGGCCAAGGTAATTCTTCCTCTTCAGAAGCTAATTCCCAGTCTTCCTTGGAATTGTCAATCGTGAACGACACGATTTCAAATCCCTTGTCTTTGAATCGCTCGTACGCTTTTTTCATGTGTGGTATTTCCACCCGACACGGTCCGCACCAAGAAGCCCAAAACTCCAACAACACTAGGCTCTTTTCTTGCTGGAGCTCGTTGAGCGTCACCGATTCACCATTAATGTATTCAGCGGTGAAATCAACTATCTCGGTACCAACTGCGATTTGATCCTGTGCGAGTTCTTTAGCAATACGGTCTTGTGCCTCGATAGACTTAGCCTTTACCCATTCGTCCTTTGGCATGTCATCGGCTAGTGCTACCAGTGCTTCCCAGTACCAGTCACCAACCAGCCAACTGACTTGTAGCGCGAGTTTGCGAACTTGCGGTTCCTCGTGTGTGGTTGCGACGGTTGACAACCCCGCAACTTCTAATTCAAGCAACTCGTTCGCAACTGCGGACAGTTCATCAATTCGAGCTCGATATTGTTCTTCAGTTTCTCCCTCTGGAGAGGCGCGAAGTTGTCGTTGGGTGTGTTGCGCGGTTACATACTCGTCGCTCAGTTTCCAACTATTGATCACTTCATCATTGTAGTGTCCGCCGTCGACTTCGAATTGACGATTCTGGTCCATCGTAATCGTCAATTCACCCGGTTCCAATATAAACTGTTGACCCTTCGTCGGCGCGAGTTTCATTCCCTCTGCTGTGGTTGCATCCAAAACGTAAAAGTACACTCGGTGCGGTTGTGCAACTTCTGCGGTCAAGGTAAACCCTCCATCCGCACTGATCGGAGCTTCAGCGACGATATCTATCGAATCTTCGATCGAAGACGCTGCACCGCTTGAAGTACTAGCTGCCATCATCATCGATGAACCTTGACTCTCTGAGTCGTCTTTTTGCTTCGGCGTCCAAACGACAAACCGTCCGTTGCTATAAGCTTCGGAAAAATCTCCAGAGATCGTTACCGATGATGACTCCTCTTCATTCGAGGTTCCGCAGCCATTGAGTAGAAGAGACAGAGTGCAAGTGAGTACCACTACACCAACGCACAACGCAGACTGTTCTCGTGATTTCATTGGTCTCTTCTACTCAAAATATTCATACGTTTTGGCCAAGCTTCTTAGCGTCGTCCCAATGGAAAGTACACCGAAAAGTTGAAGACGCGCCCATAAAGCGGTGATGCATCGGGACTTGACGGCAGCAGTTTTTCACCCGCTTCGTTCCTAATGTCTGTTACCCCGTATTCGTCAAATGCGTTGTTGACGACAACCGAGACTCGTCCACCTTCCAAGAACGCAGGCATTTCCAAAAATCCATCAGGAATGATGTGATACGTCACACTTAAATCAACCAAATTTGGTGGTGTGTATTCACGCGAGACCCCACCAAATATAGTCTTAGTACTTGATCTGGTGGAATAGTCGAAATTAAACTCCACTCCCAGAAAATACCAACCGGCATTCAGGTTGGTGGAACTCTTAGAAACTACACCAACTGCGGTCGTACCTTCAGCTTCCCCTACGACACTAATGACTGCATTATTCATTGGGTCGTCTGGATCAATGACATAGTCATAAGAATTTATCACTGAATGTCGGGCACGAACATCAAACTCGCCAAAGTCAGTGGATTTAGTCCACCGAGCAGAAAAGTCGATTCCATTACGATCCACCGAGGACACATTGATC
Source organism: Gammaproteobacteria bacterium (assembly GCA_009837185.1). Classification (GTDB taxonomy): domain Bacteria; phylum Pseudomonadota; class Gammaproteobacteria; order Pseudomonadales; family Azotimanducaceae; genus Bin55. The sequence goes on from VXUA01000021.1 coordinate 55,013, forward strand.
CAACGTCTTTCTTGGACATATTCATCAGTCTCTGGAATATAGGTCACGTCACTCGGCAAATTGTTCGGATCGACAATGAAATTCGCCAATCTATTGATTCGATTGAAATATTGGACGTCGCTAAAAGTAGCGTTAAGCGTTAAGTTTGGTACGAAATCCGGCATCACCGTTACGCCGAGACTTTGAGTGTCGGCGGTTTCAGAGAGCAAATCGGGGTTCCCACCTTCTATGATGGTGATTCCTACTTGTTGCAAGTTACCATCTGGTTGTTGCAAGAACAGGCCACGGAATGGTGGACTTGGACCCATCGCGGATTGTCGCAAAAGTTGATTTAATTGTGGTGCGACAAATGCAGTTTGAAAGTTGTATTTGACTTCAACCATCTCGTGCGGAACCCAAACCATGCCGATACCCCAAGAGCTTTCCGCACCGGGGTCAGGTAAACCTTCCGGCGTGACGTTACCCTCAATAGGATTGACATAGGTAACCTCGGGATCGTCATAAATGTCATGACGCAACGATAAACTCATCGTCAAGCGTTGTGCCCACTGTTGTGCGTTTGCACTACCGATAAGCGGTACCACTCCTTCTGCGAAAATCGCTGAGTTTGTGCGTTCAGCTTCGGTGTTGAACTGAGAAATGTCGCTAATGGGAGAAGCATCAACTGCGCCGATTTGAAACTCAGAGGAACTCTCGAGCGTCAAAGTTTGTCGTGAAAGACCAAGAACCGCTCGTACGGTTCCACCCGGTAGTTCATACAGTACCGAACGGATCAACCCTTCTAGACGGAATTGACGATTTAAACCGGTCGCCACCAATGGTTCATCAGAAATGAACGCAGAAATGTCTCCAAAAGGATCTACTGCCGGCGGCGGCGGGACGGACACTCGGCACAAACCAAAACCAAACGTACCACCCTTCGCTAAGCATGATTCTTGAGTTTCACCGAATAAGAACTGCGTCTGTGGAGTTTCTCCATCGGAGTTCATACCTGCGCGGAGCCCCGCCCGGTCGAAGTCCAAGTGTCGCCATGTCGTAGAATCATCTGACGATTGACCCAAATTTGCTTCAACCGTGATCCTGTCGTTTATTCTGCCTCTTACTTCAATATTGAAATCGAGTTGGACTGCTTCAGTTTCGGTATAGGGCTGTTCATAATCCCGGCGCTGGCCACGTAAATGAATGGCCCGATCAAATGGGTTATTAGGATTATTCGCGGCAAGCGTTTCTCCATTGAACGCAATATAACCTCGATTGTTTAATACATCTCGGGTTTCCTGACGGATCTGCCCTTCGACAGTCCAATATTGATCCAATTCCCAGTACGCGCCAAAGGTAACGCTTTCTCGATTAACGTCCGGTAGTACTGTGTAGCCTTCTTGGGTTTCTGCACCCCAATTCGGTGCTGCGGTTCTCCAAATGTTGATGTCATTGATACTTGTGGCAGCGTCAAAGTCCTCCGGTAAAATGGCGTGAGTTAACGGTTCACCAGTTTCTTTGAAATTATCGGCCAAGCCATTAAACCTTGGCACGGTAACGATTTCAGGTCCACGCCAGCTACCCAAATCAACGCGATACGCGATAGGCAGTGCTGTTCCGTCAGATAGACAACAAAACCGAACATCCAACAAAGGTCCCGGGAATAGAGATTGCTGAAAGATGGTGATATCCTCTCGATCGGAGGCGTCCAAACCGGTGTGGGTAGACTTCTGAAACGAAGCTCTAATGTTCATCGCTCCGACTTGTTCGGAGAAGTTCACGCCGAAACGCGATTCGTTATAACCAGCGGTGGTTGGCGAATTGTAGTCCGCGGTCACTTCAATGCCTTCGTATTGTTTCTTCATGATGACGTTGACCACACCACCAACAGCATCAGGTCCGTAAATCGCCGATGCTCCATCCAGCACGATCTCAATTCTCTCTACCTGATTAAGCGGAATCGACGAAACGTCAGTTACGCCGCCGAGAATTCCATGGTGACCTACTCGCTTACCGTCCACAAGAACCAAGGTCGACTCACTGCCGAGTCCTCTTAAGTTAACGGTGGAACTTGCAGCAAAATTTGTTACGTTGTTGAGATCACTTCCAAAGCGTTCCGTCGTAGGATTCAAGTTTTGCGGTAATTGGCGAAGCACTCTCTCCAAAGTCTGTTCGCCCGACGCACGAATTTCCTCCCCGTCGAGAATCACTATCTGACCAGCAATTTCACCTAACGTTTCTGCGACATTCGACCCCGTAGCGACTACGGTCGGCATGTCTTCTTCTTCCTCCTCTTCGTCTTCGTCCGTTTCGGCGTCCTCGTCTTGGGCAAGACTCAGGCTAGACAAACAAAAAGCCACAACAAATACGAGAGCCCATTTTGAAACAGAGCCCATACGTACCGTTGTTCGTTGAAAAAACTCGTCAAAGTATTTCATAGTTGATTATCCTTGGTAAATATAGCGTTGATTGTACTCAAATTACCTGCGTGACGTACAAAAATTTAAGAACAAATTGAATCACCTGAAGACACATCAAAGTATCTGCAAATTTGGATGGTGAGTGGTGTCTAGAAGCACTCGTTGGTTACGACCACCAACGCCACCAAAGCTCGAAATTTCCGTCCAACCACCCGGGGAGCGTGTCAAAAATCGACGCAACGACAATAAACAGTACGGCGACGACACTCATAACGAGAGACACTGGATACGCTTTTCTCATTCCAAACGCGAAAATCATCCAAACCAAAGCAAATGTCTTGGTTAATACAGCATCAAATCCAGGTGCGACGATGAATGCAAATAGCGCAAGTAGCGTTCCTCCAACTACAAGTACATTCGTGAATTCTTGTACGCCCCTCTCAGACACTTCATGTTCGTGTTCGGTATGCGTGTTCAAATATAGTCTCCTAAGTGAATTCTCGTTTGCAAGGTCGATAATTTTAAATGCACTTATTGATTTGACATCGTCGCCGTTTCGGATTCAATAAACAAATATCGAGCACAGTCGTCCGAACGATGACCTCACAATCGGAAGTGACGTCACCGAGAGTTACCTCCGATATGTCGAGTTGCGACTAGCCCGATCGTGAGATACGACCAAGACTTAAACACAAAATCTGATTCAAAAGGGGTCCTTCCATCGGCGATTACCGGTGCATGACTTCGAATAGTCGTCCACAGTGCCTTATCATGCTCTACATCGTCTACAACCCGCCAGGTAACCCGTACACCTAGAGTCAGATCCTGTCCAACATCTATGTCGACGCCAGCGATAAAGCTGTGCGTTAGCGTACTTTCTTGGATAGATTCCTCGATGGCACTCAGCGAACCTGCTGCATTCAATTTTGCTTCGATGGGCCAATCTACGGGAAACGGCACGTCTAGGTACCCTTCATCCACAGTTTTTCGTAGGAACTCTTGCTCGTAGTTGAAATCCAGAGAAGCAACTCCCAAACCTGCTCCTAGGTATCCGGACCAACCCGAACCGGTAGCCAAGTCGAAATTTAACAACACATTCAGACCAAAGATAGAAGTTCCCTGGTCGTCGTACGAATTGTTAGGAAGTTGAAATTGAGACCATTCATTGGTTTTGCTGAGAATCGCACTGTCTCCGCTAATTGCAAGGGGTAATAGCTGCTTTGAACTTCCAAACTGGTTGCGCTCGAAAAAACCTTCGACCCGCCAGGACCCAAAGATCCGACCATATGCTATACTGGTGAACCAACCTCCTTCAGGTTCGAACAAGCCCGCATAAGCTCGTTGACGTTGATTCAGAGCACATGCACCGTCGGTAGGTGCGTCGCTTGAATCGGGGTATAACACCGAGTCGCAATACGTTGGATGCCCGATGTGTATTACGTCAACGTCGATTTCAGATTGAGTGGTTGCTAGTCCCAATTGCAGACTGACATAGGAATCAGCTCCAAGAGGTGTAGACACGATAACTAATAGTAAAAGACCGAATATACGCCTAACGTTCATATGTATACCTAAATCACGCTCATGACCAAAAACACTTATTTTGGTCATTCCGGCAACTATAAGAGGGTTTTTGTCTCAAGAGTCAGCTATCAAGGTTTTTCCTGAGAGGTCTGTTAGTGCAATACACGTGAAGATATCTAGGCGCTACAAAATTTCTAAAAGCACATTTCCGGACTCAGCCAACACTAAAGTTCGCTTTGAATACTGCGAAGTTAGCGTGAAGGATTATTAAGAGAGAACTGAAGATAGAGTATGAATTGTGCAATGTGATTGAGTGGAGTCGAGTTCCTCAAATTTATCGGCCTTCTAATCGAAGAATTCCTTTAGGACGATATAGGTTTGCACATCTTCGAGTCCGAATCGGTACACAAACAGTATGAAGACTTACCGTACAGATTAGACAATACCATACGCAAGCATGGTGTCGGCAACTCTCTTGAATCCACCGATATTTGCCCCCGCAACATAGTTCACTTGACCAAGCTGTGCACCGTATTGAATACACTGTTGGTGAATATCGGTCATGATGCCTTGCAATCGTTTGTCCACTTCTTCTCTGCTCCAACTAATTCGCAGCGAATTTTGACTTTGTTCCAGCCCACTTACAGCTACTCCGCCAGCATTGGACGCCTTTCCTGGAGCGTGCAGAATTTCTTTTTCAGTGAAGAATCGTACTGCCTCAGCAGTTAACGGCATATTAGCACCCTCGCAAATTGCAAAAACCCCATTCTTCTGTAGAGTTTGGGCATCGTTCAAGTCCAGCTCGTTTTCCGTAGCACATGGCATGGCGATATCACAGGGTACCGACCATGGTCTTGCATTTTCAAAAAATTCGACCGCATCATGGGCGTTCGCAAACTCGGATATTCTTCCCCTGCGTTTCTCTTTGAGAACTTGAACGAACTTGAGTTGCTCCTCGTTCAAACCGTCGGGCACGAGCACAAAGCCACTTGAATCGCTCAACGTGATGACTTTTGCACCCATTTGAAGTGCTTTTTCCGCTGCGTAAATCGCGACGTTCCCACTACCACTAATAGCAATACTCTTACCCCTCAATGAGTCTCCAATGTGATTCAACATATTCTCGCAAAAATATACGCACCCGTAGCCTGTCGCTTCGGTTCGAACAGCACTCCCGCCGTACGCTAGTGATTTGCCTGTAATCACACCAGCCCAGCGGTTACACATGCGCATATACTGAGCAAATAAATAACTTATTTCGCGAGCGCTGACTCCGATGTCGCCAGCAGGAATATCCACATCCTCACCGATGTAGCGATGCAGTTCCAACATGAGTGCTTGACAAAATCGCATGACTTCTCGATCACTCTTCCCTTTCGGATCGAAGTCGGCACCTCCCTTCGCACCCCCCATGGGTAATCCGGTAAGGCTGTTTTTGAATATTTGTTCAAAAGCGAGAAACTTTAATACGCTCTGATTTACGGCGGGATGAAATCGCAGTCCGCCTTTATACGGTCCTAGCGTATGGTTGAACTGAACACGCCAACCTCGATTTACTTCCACTTCTCTGCTGTCCGTCTCCCAGGTAACTCGAAAACTCACTATACGATCGGGTTCAGTGACACGCTCAAGAATGCGTGCTTTGCGGTACTCATCGTGTTGTAAGTACCATGGCAACACCGACTCTACAACTTCTTCAACCGCTTGATGAAAGTGAGTTTCATGGGGGTTCTGTCTCCTGAGCTCTGCCATAAACTGCTCAAGGTGTGTTTGGTGAGAGTTTTTCATTGTCGCGTTTGAGTGTCTCCTTTAAGACGGTCGATGTCAAGTCTATCTTGATTTGGTCATGAAGATTAGTCGAGAGCGTTGATATGAATTCATCTTCGATCCTGTGTTTCGATCAATGCAATGCTCAAACAGCTAGGTATCGCCGCAAAGCAAAATCCGGAGAACGTACTAGTACAAGAAACATATCAAACCTTCCTTCATCCGAATCTAAAAAATTATTGACGGATAAAACGCGAGAAAATTTTAAGCTTGTGTGAAGTCGACCTCTTGTCGCGCGATCGCTTAATTACTTAAGACGAACAAAGTAGAACGAGACCCCAAAAAAGAAAAACCTCGAACTCCCACTTTGGAGTTCGAGGTAATCCTGTAAAAAAGGGGAGCCTGACAACGACCTACTCTCACATGGGGAGACCCCACACTACCATCGGCGCTGAGGCGTTTCACTTCTGAGTTCGAAAAGGATTCAGGTGGTTCCACCTCGCTATGATCGTCAGACAAACTGTTTCGTCCTCAGAGAACTGAGAACGGACGTTTGAAATTAAAGAATCACGACAATGTCAAGCGTGAAATTTAGTAGTTAGCACTTCTCCGGAACAACTCGCGCGTCCGGTTATATGGTCAAGTCGCACGGGCAATTAGTACGGGTTAGCTTAACGCCTCACGGCGCTTCCACATCCCGCCTATCAACCTCGTAGTCTACGAGGGCCCTTCAGAAATCTTAAAGATTTGTGAGAACTTATCTTGAGGGAGGCTTCCCGCTTAGATGCTTTCAGCGGTTATCCCGTCCGAACTTAGCTACCCGGCAATGCTACTGGCGTAACAACCGGAACACCAGAGGTTCGTCCACTCCGGTCCTCTCGTACTAGGAGTAGCTCCTCGCAATTCTCAAACGCCCACGGCAGATAGGGACCGAACTGTCTCACGACGTTCTAAACCCAGCTCGCGTACCACTTTAAATGGCGAACAGCCATACCCTTGGGACCCGCTTCAGCCCCAGGATGTGATGAGCCGACATCGAGGTGCCAAACACCGCCGTCGATGTGAACTCTTGGGCGGTATCAGCCTGTTATCCCCGGAGTACCTTTTATCCGTTGAGTCATGGCCCTTCCATTCAGAACCACAAGATCACTAAGACCGTCTTTCGACCCTGCTCGACCCGTCGGTCTCGCAGTCAAGCGCACTTCTGCCTTTGCACGCACCGCATGATTTCCGACCATGCTGAGTGCACCTTCGTGCTCCTCCGTTACTCTTTGGGAGGAGACCGCCCCAGTCAAACTACCCACCACACACTGTTCTCGACCCTGATTTTGGGCCTGAGTTAGGATCCCAACGTGGCAAGGGTGGTATTTCAACGATGACTCCACGCAAGCTAGCGCCTACGCTTCAAAGTCTCCCACCTATGCTACACAAACCAAATCAAAATCCAGTGTGAAGCTGTAGTAAAGGTTCACGGGGTCTTTCCGTCTAGCCGCGGGAACACGGCATCTTCACCGCGATTTCAATTTCACTGAGTCTCAGGTGGAGACAGTGTGGCCATCGTTACGCCATTCGTGCAGGTCGGAACTTACCCGACAAGGAATTTCGCTACCTTAGGACCGTTATAGTTACGGCCGCCGTTTACCGGGGCTTCGATCAGGAGCTTCGCCGAAGCTAACCCCATCAATTAACCTTCCGGCACCGGGCAGGCGTCACACCCTATACGTCCTCTTACGAGTTTGCAGAGTGCTGTGTTTTTAGTAAACAGTCGCAGCTACCTGGTCACTTCGGCCGCCATCAGCTCAAGGAGCAAGTCCTCTCACCAGTAGCGGCGCACCTTCTCCCGAAGTTACGGTGCCAATTTGCCTAGTTCCTTCACCCGAGTTCTCTCAAGCGCCTTAGTATTCTCTACCCGACCACCTGTGTCGGTTTAGGGTACGGTCAATATTTGCCTGAAGCTTAGAGGTTTTTCTTGGAAGCGTGGCATCGGCGACTTCACGGAAATTCATCCGTTCGTCATCACTTCTCGGCTTTAAGAGACTCCGGATTTTCCTAAAATCTCAGCCTACCGGCTTAAACCTACATAACCAACAGTAGGATCGCCCAGCCTTCTCCGTTACCCCATCGCAACAAATATCGGTGCTGGAATATTAACCAGCTACCCATCAGCTACGCCTTTCGGCCTGGCCTTAGGGGCCGACTCACCCTGCGTCGATGAACGTTGCACAGGAACCCTTGGTCTTTCGGCGAGGGGGATTCTAACCCCCTTTATCGTTACTTATGTCAGCATTCTCACTTCTGATACCTCCAACACACCTCGCGATGTGCCTTCAACGGCTTACAGAACGCTCCTCTACCGCTCACAACTTGCGTTGCAAGCCCGCAGCTTCGGTACATGATTTGAGACCCGGTACATCTTCCGCGCGGGCCGACTTGACCAGTGAGCTGTTACGCTTTCTTTAAAGGATGGCTGCTTCCAAGCCAACCTCCTGGGTGTCTAGGCCTTCCCACATCGTTTCCCACTTAATCATGGTTTAGGGACCTTAGCTGGCGGTCTGGGCTGTTTCCCTTTCGACGACGGACCTTAGCACCCGCCGTCTGTCT
>VXUA01000013.1 GCA_009837185.1 Gammaproteobacteria bacterium
ACTAAATTTAAAAAGATCTATAGATACGCAATATGGCAAAAAAAGAAAACAAACGAGGCTCAGAATCAGTTCGTCAGCGAGAACAAGAAGCACTTTTGAAGGAAGCACTTGCTAAACCTGGCGTTCGTGAACTAATGAAAATTTACGGTCATTGGCAGGAGAAAGATCGGGAACTTGACGCTTACCGGGCTGGTACAACAGCATATGGTCGCTTGACTGCAGCGTCAAATTCGTCAGATGTTTTATGAACTGATCTAAATCTGAGTATTTAGATGCCTGTTTGGAGTGAAGTCCTCGCAGAGTTAGCGAGGCAACAAACACCGAACTATGACGAAGTTCGCCGAGAATATCTCTACGAACTGTATCGGCATACTAATCGTAATGCCATTCTTTACTGTTCCGGGTGGCTACAAAAAGAATCTCCAGCTATTCTTGTATCCATTGGAGATGAAGACATCCAAGCCCTTATGGAAGTCACTCACGGGCTTGAAGGTACAACTTTAGATTTAATCTTACATAGTCCTGGGGGATCCCCTGAAGCAGCAGAAGCCATCGTTTCCTACTTAAGATCGAGATTTTCGTACATTAGAGTGATTGTGCCACAACTTGCAATGTCGGCTGCAACTATGATTGCATGCGCTGCGGATGAAATTGTTCTCTGAAAGCATTCTTTTCTCGGTCCTATCGATCCTCAACTTGTACTTCATACTCCGCTCGGGGCACGAGCAGTATTAGATCAATTCGATCGATCGAAACGAGAGTGTAGAATTCGACCGGATGAGCTCGCTGCTTGGATTCCAATGCTGAGTCAATTTGGTCCCGATTTACTCGAACAGTGTGAATCTGCTTTGAGAATGTCACGAGAATTAGTCACCACTTGGTTAAAGCGCTACATGTTTAGCGAATCGGTTGACGGCGAAGGGCGGACCGAGACAATATCTAATTGGCTTGCAGATCATCAAAACTTCATGAGTCATAGTCGGCACATTCCTAGAGAGGATGTTGAAGCATATGGGTTAAAAACATCGCGTTTAGAAAGTGACGAGCAGCTTCAAGATCTTGTACTTACGATATTTCATGCTACCACTCTCACTTTTGGAGGGACTCCTGCGGTAAAAATCGTAGAAAACCATCGTGGTAACGCGTTTATTAAACAACAAGTCGTTCAACAAGGTCCTCCTATCCAAGTTGGTGTTTTACCGACAACACCCACAGAAAATCTTCAGCACTCTTAGAACGTACAGGATCAGTAGCCGGATTCCCTTGTACGTGCTTTCAAGGCATGTCGCATCGGATATAGTTTATCACGCGGACATTAAGGTGAATAGTTTTCCGCGGCACTGAGTAGATCTCAGTCAATGTCTATATTCGAGAATGCGACGGTTCCAGGCTGATGTTATTCGCTCAATAATCTTTCAGAACATTCGAAGTAGGAATTTTTCTTGCTTCTCTTGTCTCTGTCCTTAATATATGTTCATATTAACAGTAATTAACCAGTCAACTTAAACGCATTTCTTGTCCGAAACTTCATATCTTTCATCTAGCGAATCGCAGATCCCAAACCAAACCAACATCGTCGAAGAACTGATCCCGTTAGATCAAATTCGATGTCTACCGTACGCGGTTCGGGAGAGCATGCGGGAAGATTACGAAAGGCTCTATCAGTCCATCAAAGAGGAAGGTGTGCAGCAACCTCTCGTTGTAGCAAGACCACCAGAATCTGAACACTATGTGTTAATTGCTGGTGGCAATACCCGTCTTGAAATCATTCAACGATTACACGAGGAGAGTAGGGGATCGCGATTTCGCGACATAAATTGCGTTGTTGTGTCTTGGCCAGGGATTTGTATCGCGAAGATTAGTCACCTCGTTACTAATGATCTTGTAAATGGAGCAAGATTTTTTGAACGTGCCAAAGCAATCTTGAAATTCATCGATGGAAACTCAGATCTTCCAATAGACCATACCACCAGTGATCGGGAAGTTTCCAAGTTTTTCACGGAACACGGTTTCCCACTGTATCGCAGTACCTATGCCGCAATGAGGTATGCGGTGGACTTTCTCAATAGTTATTTACCGTTGTCGTTGGCCTGTTCTTTTAGTACTCTTGATGTCAAACATATTCAAAGACTTGAGAACCGACTAAAAAGTGACTGGGTCGCAGAAGGAAAATCAGAGTCAGAATTCAATCAACTGTTCATCGAGGTCGCGCAGAGTTGCGATCACGAGGATTTGGATTATGAGACGTTTCGAGATTTACTGACAGAGCAGGTTGTAGCTGAACTGCAAGACATTGAAGAGAGTTCAGTGAATACGTTATCAAGAGAGACTGTAACAAAAGAAAATTCAGCCACAGAACACTGCCCTCAAAAGAGCGACATCGCACCTGAATTTGATACACCTTCTACATATGTAGTTACTAAGGACGAATTTTGTACAGCAAGTGAATTCTTGAACAAGTGCATGGATCAAGAACCCAGCGAACGGATCCGAAATTTAGCAATGGAGTTAGCACGTCGTTTTGGTTTTCGTGAATGTATAGTACTGGGAGATAAGGGAGAGTTTGGATTCTTTGTCGTAGATCTTCCATCAGAAGAATCTTCACTGACTACTCGTTTGGTTTGGGAATACTTGGTGAATTTTTCTGGAACCTGTGAGATGTCTAAGGATGAACTAATTCCGAACCTCAAACCTGATTCAAGGCTCTACGGCGAGTTTCAAGATCAGGAATTTTCACCGTCTCTTCAGATCGCCAAAGAAATAGATCTGTCTGTGATGTGGCGTGTGGATTCTGAATCCTTTGAACTATTACTCCATCTCTGGAGATTAGTGTTCGAACATACAGAATTTAGACCCGACTTGGGGGATACAGAACTGCCGATTGAATTTGGTGAGCAGTTTCGCATCGCGGCATAGATCTCACTGATTTGCTGCCGTGGGGAAAAGTGATCACACACTAGCCAGCAACAAATACATATATACCAATGAGTTTATATTCGCGGTTTGCTTAATAACAGCGAATTAAGACTCAAAATCAGATCGAATAGCGAGTTGATTGTGTCTTGAAGTCTCATCGTTGAGTCTCTAAAAATTCCTGTATAATATATGGACATATAAACATGTTATTAAATCAAGATTTAAAACTGGTCGATTCAGTTAATGGAAAAACTTCACCCCACGATCGAGCGCAAAGCATCCAGACTGACGTTTGGCTTTCCTTGCACACTAGATATGCACAACTGTTAGTTCGCGGGCGACAGGTTAAGGGAAAAGCACCGATTGTTGGACTGCTTCGATTTGCCGATTCGCTTCGAGTTATCTGGCATGCAGCTGAAGCTAATGATCCTTATGCAGACTGGTGGCTCATAAAACTGCAAGACACTTACCACGTCATTGACAATCGGATAGGGAACCTCATGGCAAAGTTCCTAGCCAAACTGCCAGCTCGCGAAACATTTCAAATCGCTCCACCGGAAGATAAAGATCCGTTTCGAATTCGATTAAGTTTCGCTACTCCCTACGCATATCAAGCAGCAGAACTGTTGAGTAAGTTTGACTCACTCGTACGTTGTGTTCTAGGCTGCAAACATCTAGGAGTGATCGATAACAAAACTGCGAAAAACACTATTTATCAAGTAGCCCGCCTTATTCGAGGGTTGTTCGCGCTCGCAACTCGGTACCGTCATCTGGGTATCGATCGAAACAACCCTCTATCGTTTGAAGCGGATGGCAAAACCGCTCGACGATACATGGGCGAACTACCAGAAGACGTAAGAGCAGGCACTAGACGTGCTCGACTCGCGCCTGCAATAATCAAGGGATTACCTCCTTATGTTCCTCCCGTCACCGAAAACAACGAAGCCTACGAAGGACTGGGAGATTGATCAGTCTTTTTCTAGATACTCGGCACCACTGCGATTCAGTGGTAGAAGCGTCGGCGGATCGTGAAATCGACGCACACGTACAAACTTTACGGGGTTTGTATGCGATCCTAATGTCACCGTCAATTTTGAAGAATTCAAGATTGATGCAATCATGCTTTTTCAAGCTCGCTTGGAAGAGTTTTAACCGACCAACCTGGAGGCAGCGTTATGTCAGTAATAGCAAATGCGAAGCAGTTCGCACTGCTTACTACTGGGATTGGCTACCTGAGTCGAGTTCGAGAGATCGAACCCAACGAAGGTTTACCCTTTCTTGTAGTAACTATTTCCGCCCTCAGAGGCTGGGACGAGGAAGTTCGGTATACGTACATGGACTGCCGTGTCTCGGGCCGTTCCTGTCACGCGTACGTGACCAGTTTAGCACCGTACGTGGAAGCAGGCGACAAAGTCCTGGTTCGCTTTCGAACGCACGATATGTTCGCGGAAACGTTTACTTATCGACAAGGCCCGAAACAGGGCAAAGTCGGGGTAACCGTGAAAGCCAAACTGATCGGCATCGAATGGGCACGAGTCAATGGTGTTGCATATGCCGAGCTGGAAGAAACAGCTTAGGTACTCTAACTGATTCAGTTACCAAGTATTTAACTCGGATTCCACCTCAAATATTTACCACCCGGCCGGGGAGTACCACTCCCCGACGGGCGAGAGGTCGACTCGGCCGTTTTTCTTTTAGGAGAATAGCAATGTCAGACTTCTTCGACAACAATCCTGAACAATTGGCTGTTGACCCAGCATACACTGGTTCGAGAGCTGAAGCAATTACCGAGGGCACTATCATTGATGTCAGTGATCTCGGTCGCCAAGTCGGTTTCAAATGGCCGGTCGCAATGACCAAAGCTGTTTGGGATGATTCCGTATCTTGGAGCGATGATGACAGCGAGCAACAGGTTCCTCAGAACCAGAAATCTCGTTTGTTTTCTGTCGTCGGTGCGTGTGCTGACTATGTCAGAACTCGCGGACCAAAGGCGGACCGAATGCGTTTTCGCATTAACCGCATTCCACGCGATGGAGTATCACGGGGTGCACAACAACGTCTCCTACAAGTCGTCGCTCATCCGGGCGATGATGGAGAACCGGTGTTAACCATCCGAATTCCCGCGTAGGAACGACACAGTTTCTTAACTGTGTCTCAGGATCAGAGCATGTTAGTTTGAGTAGTTCTTTACTCAAACTAACGTGATTCTGTTTCAATACGGTCCAACACATTTGTTGCTTCTCTATCCCAACTTTTCTACATATAGTTAGCTAGGACGATTCTTAAATTCCTACTCATTATTGATCTGATCTTCATTTCGATTAACCTCTAAATTTCAGTGCAAAAATACGGAAACCTGTTTCAAACGTGTTCTTGAACATGATAAAATTGACGAGACTTACGTTTCAATTAAACTCCCATCGGAATTAACAACTGAATTAAACAGTAGTACAGTCTGTTGAAGGGATGAGCTCGCACACCCAATACAGTGAGATCAAGAAATGAATGACATAGAACACACCAAATCTGGCAAGACGTTTGATCGGATCAAGACAAAGATAAAGACAGCTTCTTCAACTATCGTGAGGTTATTCGCTGAACTTGCCGTGGTGTTTATAGGGGTCTATCTCGCGTTTCTCTTAACCGACTATCAGGAGGAACTTGAGAAAGGGGAAATTCGCATAAAGTTCTACGAAAGCCTCATTGTAGAATTGAGTGGGGTGGTTCAGCATCTTTTGGAAGAAGAGGAACATATGCTTTGGCACACAAGTACTCGGGAAGAAATTAGAAAAGGAAATCGTCCCAAAATTCCCGCTCAACCCCTTAACTGCGCAATCCCCGCTTCATTATTGACCGCAGCCTTTGACAGTCGCAACTTCGAGTCCCTTAAAACTCCGACGATTAACAATGTCGTGCTGCTCACTCCAGTAATAGAGTCTCTCAATCAAAAAGTCCAAAACTTTAATAATCTTTTAGTTTCGCTTCTCGCGGCGCAGAAGTCCGATGAAGATTGTTGTTATGACATACATGGCAACATTCTTGACGACTATATTTGGTATCCAACGCTCGTCAAGGACATACACGACCTAAATGTAGAAATTAGAGAGATCATTCTTGACAGAGCGATTCCTGACTTACAACAACTAACGAAATCTTAATCGGGCTTGAGTTCAAACTGGCCGAGTCAGTAGATCAAAGGAACGACGGGTGTGATTAAAGGGAATGGATACACTAATGTCGGAAAAATTCATTGCCATTAAATTGAAGTAGCGATCAAGCCTACCGAATTTTCTGGAGGCTAGCAATTTGTACATCGATTGGATCAATTCTCCGAGTTCCCCCAAAATCGATCGAATATTGTGAATTGTCAAATAGGATGTACCTATACATCATCCACACAGAATTGGAATAATAAAATTTACTTATGCACATGGAACGAACTATTGGACTGAAACACTACGAACCAAGCCATTCGATTAGCTTGTGCGTAGTGTTGCTCTTATCGTTTGTAGTCTCTGCTTGCAGTGTCGATCCTTCCAAGCAATACACAATTTCTGTGGAGTACCTTCCAATTGAACTTAATGCACGAGGTGTAGAAGACTCAACTGACTATTCAACTGCAACTGTTTCCATCACACGCGTCGATGTGACCGAAACAGATGAGGAATCCCATAGTGAACTCATAGTGTCTCCTTTCCGAAACGGCAGGGTAGACCTGCGAGGACAGATTGAGCATCCAATGTGGGTGGAGGTGCACGTCGTATCTGAAAACGCTGCGACACCATTGAAACTTAGATCGTTTGTCGAACCTGGTGAGAGTGTCCCTATTGCGGTTGTAGATTTCAAGATCCCTTTCTACGACGACACGATTGCCCATGTTGGGACATCGTCTAACGTGCAGGACCAAACAAAGAAATTTACGTTGTTGGCGGATTTCAACCTATCAAATTTCGACACTCAAAACGTAATCGCAGAGATAAACATCGCGTTTTGGAATGAGAGGGGGATGCGACAATGGAGACCGATATCATCGATAGTTGTTCAAGAAGGAAGGTTTAAAGTTGAAATGGAGGTGGACGATCCTATTGTCCTCTCAATAGAAATTGCGGATTTGCGCTCATATTATTTCGGTACTCGTTTGATTGCTGAACCTGGTACAACGATTCGTCTAGAACCTTCGAAGCGTACTGCGTACACCGCAGAATATTTGACAACAGGATGGTTTCAGGATAGAGAAAACACTTCGGAACGTTCACAGCGCCAAGTGTTAGTCGCCGTCGCCGATACCGGACGACACAAGAGGATTGTGGAGAGTTGGCATAGGAGCTTTACCTACAGATTAAAGCAAAAATTGTTAGACGAAGCCCTAAGAGAGGAATCGATCCGTTTCAATGAGCAGATGACTATGAGACCACATGTCGAGGAAGCTAGCGAATCTCAAAGTGAAGAAATTTTGGCGAGTCATACAGAAACCTCCTGGGTGAAGACCGATCCCATGGAGGGATGTGAGCACGTTGACTTATCGAAAGTCCGTCCGGATATGTGGCTTGAATCAAGCGATACTAATGGTTCTCAATCGAGCGCGTTGTATGATGAAATTTTCAACATTGAGTTCACGAACCTGAATGACATAGCACGAAGAGCACGAGACCCTTTCGACTCTTTGCTTGCATTAGAATTCGGAGCTTGGTATTCGCTAAAAGATCATTCCGAAGTTATAAATATTCTCGATCGATTGGCTCTAAATGTACCGCCAATCGTAGCTGAAGAGAGAATCGCACCGATGCGCAGATTTCTGTCAGCGATAATGCAATCGGAAATAAATGAACCCCTCAGAGTACCTGGTCAAAAAGCACCAGACTTTGAACTTTCCGATCTTCACGGAACCGCTCGGAACCTTAGTGAAATTTTTAAAGAGAATGATCTCGTATTCTTGGAATTCATAAGAAGTCCTGAATACTACGTCGATGACAGTCCAACTCTATCTTCATCACTCTACGACGAGTATAACGACGCGGGATTGGAGATCGTCACAGTGCTATTTAATTTCGATTCTGACCAAGAGCAGGAACTCGTAGCGAACCAGAACAACACATGGATTCAATTATTCGATCCACACGTTCCTCTAGATTCGGACTTAGCGAAGTCTTACGCGATAGTACACCGTCATGTGAACTACTTTATCGACTCCAATGGTTGCATAATTCAAAGGAGTCTTCGTCTTGCAGACTTACGCGGCTTTTTGAACTCCTACTTCGATATTTCTCCCAGCAGCGATCCGTTGGAGGATGTCAACTCTCCTTGACTTTGATAGAGTCCAGATAAAAGTCCTTTCCGATTTCTTATTTTCGGTCTCCAATTGATATGAGTCGAAGTACTTCTCACCATCAATCGGTATGAACTGTCGGGAGGATCGAACAATTCCAGTGAGTTTCCAGCTGAGACAACCGTGCTTCAAGCAGTAATTGGACTCGAAACTTCTACTATGTAATCCGCTCATTCAATTTCTTCAACGGAGCATGCGCATGCTCACCGATGCATCCGTCCCTAGCTCAATCACAATCACCAACATCCACTTACAATATTATGAAGTAGGGCACAGACTGTGTTGTTACAGGTACAAGTTTTTGCATGAAGACTCTATTTAGAATTCTCGTGATTCTGTTAGTGGCATCATCTATCGTTGCCTGCAGCTCATTGTTTGATCGCACTTCAGTCAATGTTAAGAAACTCATTTGGCTCGAAAGAGATGGCATGTTTGATCCAGAAGTACCCAACAGTGAAGTGCACGCTATTCTGACCAAAGGTCTCTACCACAAAAAACCAGAGATTGTCGCGTGTTCTATTAGTGCAATCTTTTGGTACGTCAGTATATCGGATACTGCCGCTGTGATTGGAAACCCTCGTCCGATAGATCGACAATTGGCGGAAATTCCGGGGATCTATGATCTGTTTATAGGGCTATGGGATGAAGGTTGGACGACATCTGGCGGCATAGTGCCGAACTCAGAACCTTCTGCAGACGTGTTTTGGGACAGAGTCATGAACAAAACTGATTGTATTGTGTCCGATGGAGATCCAGTGTGGATATCACTGCTAGGTCCTTTGGTCTATATGTTTCCTGGAGACGAGAAAGTTCATGAGATCCTCTGGAAGCAGATGCCTCAAGTTAATCCGGATGGTCTGATTCGTGAATTGCGGGAAGGAAAATTTGACACTCCAGAAGGTGAACAGCATCGAATCGATATTCTTACAAACCCCGACACAGAAGAGGTAACTGCAACGCTAGCCGCGAAGAGTCTGGGCGTGTTTCGGTCGGAAGAAGGTCTGGAAGGACTAGTAACAGTGCTTCAAAGAGGTATTCACGGATACGTGCCTACAAAGATGACAATCGTTGACTCAATTATGAAGTACGAGGAGGATGGGGTTCCTCATATTGCTTTGATGCAACAGACTTTGGACACGGTGCCAACGGATGACGCAGAAGATCGTAATCTTAAGGAAGAGTTGCAAGAACGATTAGTCTGGTTCGAAGAGGATTATGCCGACGAAGTAAGCGATCCTAGTAATTAATAGTCCGCTTGGATTTAGTTACTATCGGCAACAATTGACCGAAGGTGTTTGACTTGTTCATCCGAAACTATACTCTGTACATCCTCATGCCATCGTAAAATTTCTCGCGCCATGGTGGTGCGCATTTCACTTGATGGAAAGGTGTCGAGCTTTTCTATCAAAGTGTGCACATTATTTTGGATTCCATGGAATGCTAGTCGTTTATAGTACCAAGTTTGTAAATCCTCTGGAACGCTGTCTGTCAACTGAACAACATCTTCCCATCTTTCATCACCGACTAAGTGCCAAGCAATCGCCGAGAAAGTTCCAAGTTCCGCGGCCTTAGGTATTTGGTCGAGAATCGACATTACCTGGTCAATATGTCCGAGCGTACCCAACGTTCGAACAAGACTTTCAAAATAGACCTGAGTGAAGATGGAGCGACTTGGTTGGGATAGGGCGATTTCTAATGCTCGTTCTGGATCATCTGGTGCTATATTTAATACCACATCCTTTACCATGTCCGCTAAACCGGGGTGAGCTTCGGCGACGTTTTCTTGAATCCAAGTAAGGGCATCTTCAGGGTTTTGGCGCGCCCAATCCTTAACAAATATTTTTTCGAGGTTGTGGCCGTCTACTCCTAGTACTTCTTTCCAGTTCGACAACAACTCCTTTGCTATTTGCGGGTCTTGAGAAGTGAGTTCCGACATTGCTGAAGTAGCGGCGTCTTCGCGCAGACTTCTCGGTAGAGTCTCGAGCTCTTGTAGTACCCTTACTGGGTCGCTACCTGCCCATTCACTAACAATTGTTGAACGCAAAAAACTTCCGCTAAATTTCTCGACCGATTCAAGAGCATAGTAGGCTGCTTCTGGATCTCGTTTTGCCCAAGCTTCCAATACGATTGGTAAAAGCCAGTCGCGTTTCTCTTTTGATAACGCAACAATATCACGAAAAGCTTCCTCCGGTTGTTGTTGAACGACTTCGGACAATACTTCTCTCAAACGAAACCGATCAATTTTGTGTCGAAATTCATAAATTTGATCCAATACTTGATACCCATCTTGATATATCCATGTATTTAGGACTTCAATGATTAGGTCTGTTTGCAATTCGTTTGATATGTCATCATCCAAAACAGCGTGCCAGGCTTCCTCTGGTCGTTGATTTAACAGTTCTAGAGTCTCATTTTCTTCGATCAGATTGACAAGTTCACTCTCCATTCCTTGAGCGTTCACATGCTCTTCTGATCGGTGACTTTGATTCGGTTGAGTTCTGAGGATCGCACGGATCGCAGTTTGCCATTGTGAAGGGCTCAGCTGCTCTGTAGCTTGTAAAGCCGCATTTAGGTCTGTGTTTGACCACTCTTCAAAGACTATTTGAACAAGATCGTGTCCATCGGACAGAGTCCAATATGGCACTAAGTCCAACGTCGCATCCGGATTATTTCGAGCTAACTCTCTAATCAACAAACTCTCCAGCGACTGAGGAGGCATTGGACCGTCCAGTTGTTCCATCTCGTTAATAAAGTCGGCGATACCAACCAATGTTTCTCCACTAAATCGTTCGAACACAGGCAAAACGTCGTCATTTAATGTCAAGAATCGTTGTAGTTGTCGTGCGGCTTCAACCTTTTGTCCATTGATGTCGCTTTCATTCTGCTCTGTATTGAACTGACGATGCTCAGGTTTTTCAGGGTCCTGTTCTGTAGAAACGAATTGAGTGATCAGGAAAACAGCAATTACTCCAATGCATGCACCTAATACGAACCCACAACTCGCAGTTATTTTCGCGGTACTCGAAGCTAGAATAGATTTCATAGTTCTAACATCTCTATGACCCTGTTAAAGTTCGATCTAGATTTGTGATTTGTCATTGACAACAATTTGTTCTTTTATTCGTCAGTAATGTAACTTTTCAGTTCCTCCACTTCTTGTTCCGTCAACCGAGGATAGAGTGCATTGAAAGGTAACGCACCCTTCGCAAGTGCTCTGGCATTCTCGTTGGAAAGTTTCGACGCTGTAGCAACGAGAGTTTCCGATCGTTCGCGAAACCAAGCCAAAGCTAGTTCTTCGAAATATTCGATCTGAAATTTACTAGGTAAATCGTCAACCAGCTTTGCCGCCTCATCCAGCTGATTGAAATATATCAAATTTTTTCCTACCTGTTGGTATGCCACTCGTCTTTCCGAGTTACTCACGTTCTTCAACAGACTCTTTACGGTTTCTATATCACCTTGCAACGATACGTAATAGAGAACTGACGCTTCAAGTGGTATAGTGGTTAAGCTAGAGTTCGCTTGTGCAATCTCTAGAGCCTGGTGTGGATCGATTTGGGAGAGTTCCGACAGTGTTTCATCCAGCAAACTAGCCCTTACGAGGTCATCCTCTTCTGTTGTTGAAAGAATCCAAGCAACTGCGGCTTCAACATCTTGTTTTGCCCACTCTTCGATTAAGAATCGGGTTGCCAATTCAACACTCTCTCCTTGTTCTTTCAAGGTGGTTAGATGGACAATTGCGTCCTGTGCCCCCTGTTTTCGAAATAGTTGCCGAATAGCCCACGCAATTGTGGATCGACGATGTTCGATCGATACGTCATTGAGGTTGTTCAACACAGACAGTGGCGCTCGAATCGCCTCAGCTCGGAACAATGACCGATAAATCTGTCCCTGTAGTTCAACGTCATCGAGTCTCTCGAGAGCTCTCAGTGCCTTTTCAAAATCATCTCGTCCCCATGCTACTAATACGGGAGAAGCAAATTGATTTCGTATTTCAGCGGATTTGCTGAGCACGAGTTTCCACATAGATTCAGGGTGGTATCGTGTAATTTTGGCAACAACATTAGACAACATGCGCAGAGTTTCGCGGTCATTTTCTCGCGTAGTTTCGAACCGCTCTATGATCTCGTCTAGCAAGGGATAAAACATACTAGATCCTTCTCTGCTAGCCCAAGATTCGGCGACCGTTATCAAGAGTCTTTCCTGTTCTACATCGTTTAAGGTATCCGAAAATACGATATCGAATGCTCGATGCGGATCGTGTAATGACTGCATAACTTCCAACTCAATACGAGCGAATTCGACATCTTTCACAATCCCAATGGACTCTGCTATCTTTAGTACTGCGGCGGTATCGGAAACTGTTTCAAGAATGGTCTTGATAGCCGTTCTTCGAGGATTTCCCATCAATGTCGCAGCAGTCTGTAGTGCGTGGTCAGGATTCAAGGACGTCCACTCTGTGAATACCGAACTCACTAGACTATTCCAGCGATCGAATTTGAACTGCCAAATTCTGTCTAACGCAATTTCGGGATCTATGCGAGCGATACTTTCGATGAGTAGACTCTGAACATCAGCTAAGTTTTGGTCTTCTTCTAGTTCGATGGATTGTTCTAATAGCTGCAACAGTTGCGAAATATCCAGTCCGTCCAATTGTTTGCGTAGCTTAATGTTGCGGACTAATAATTTTTCTTCTGAAACAAGTTCCTGAACATCCGTCGGTTTATTAATTGTGTGTTGTGAGTCCCGGCCTATAGAAGATACATGAACTTCACTGTCCTCGGTGTCTGAAGAAAACAACGCAAATGACCACTGCGCCGCGAAAAATCCTGCACCGCCTAGCACCATTCCAATGCAACTAGCAGCTATAAAAAGTTTGGTCTTCATGTTCTGTGGCAGATATTAGTCGATTACTCTAACAATCTTGTTAAATTGAAACAGCCCAAAATTACAAAGATGATAGGAGACCGTGCTAGGGTCACACACAAAATTTAGGCTTACACGTCTTATTATGCGGGCACGGTTGAGTTGAAATTAAGAACGTGGAAAACAAACTCAGTCGTGTTGAAACCAAATTTGCTTCGAGGAAAAGAGAGAGTACTGATTCTCTCTCACGAGTCATGCGCTCGAATCCACCATCCACTCTCGCTCTTCTATATAAGCAAGAGCGTCCTTCAAGCAGTCTTTACCGTTCTTGAACCTCACGAGACCAGTATTGCAACTATCACAAATGAAGTCTCGAATATCACCAGTGTGATGATTGTGATCGACGACTATTCTTGCAGTGATACCAACGATTGATCGTTTTTTGCAGATCGGACATTGAAAAGGTGTCCCTATTTTTGGTTTTCTTTTTGCCGCTCGCTTAGCCTGAAGAGATTTTGGGGCTCGTTTATCGATGTCTGTTCGACACTCTCGGCACGACGGTCTTCGAACGAGTCCGTGTTTGTTTCTTTGGTTTACCTCAAACTCCTTGACCGGTAACAGACAATGACACTTGTTGCAAATTTTGTGTTCCCACTTGTCGCCCGTTTTCACAACGTCGACATCTAAAACATCTTTAACGGGGACGTTCCACGTTTCATTAGTACCGATGAGCCAGATTACTGCGAAGTCGCCATCAAAATCTGTTCTAATACCAACAGCGTTGACTTTGAAATGACTCTTTCGTGGGGAAACTGCGCTACTTTCGTGCAATAAGCCCCCGTGAAGAAAGCCCTGACCTTTAGGGCAATAAACCCAATCAGTCATTTCAATACCAGCATTCGCTGCTTCGCGATGTTGATATAGTCTTCAGAGACGTCGATACCAAGCCATTTACGACGGTGCTTCTTAGCCATCTTGCATGTAGTACCGCTTCCGCACATTGGATCCATTACCACGTCACCAGGATTACTCCATGAGAGGATATGGTCTTCTGCCAGCTTTTCGGGAAAAATTGCAGGATGATCAAACGCAATCTTATCTGTGGTGCTCCCTCCAAATCCAACTGCATATTGCCATATGTTGGTCTTGGTCTTTTCTTTCTTCAGTTCAACTGGACGTTTTTTGTTCACCGCATCTGGCCCTTTGTTAAATACTGCTGTTTCCCACCCATTACGAACGGTGGGAACTTTGATAGGGTTAAACGTATTTGGCTTGCCTTTTGAAAAAATAATCATCAGCTCGTAGCAGTTCGTATAAGCGTTGGCTCTCATAAAAGGAGTATTTTTCTTTTGATAGATCATGACGTCATGAATATTGAAACCACACTCTTGGCCGATAAAAGCATGTCGGAAACTGGATAGACTTCTCTTTTTATTAATTTTTTCTCCTACAACCCACACGCACACGCCACCGGGTTTGGTTACTCGAAAAATTGCCGACAACATCGATTCTGCATCGAACCGATACCCCTTGTAATCCCTCAAGTCGTCGTACGGAGGACTTGTTACGGTTAGGTCGACAAAGTCGCTCTTCCACCTTTTTAGTTTCTTAATAGCATCACCGACGTAGTAACGGTCTAAGTCAGGTGTGGGTAACTTTGGTCGATGTGAAATAATCTTAGCAGACACGGCGTCCAACTGTACCATATCGGTGTTCATGAAGTCCACTCCTCGAAAGAAAACTGTTTACGAGACAATTTCACGGATGTTCTGTTAAACGTCTGTTTGCTTCGCACATTTTCTAAACCTACTGTGAAAATAAGTCCAACTCCACGTCGTCACCTCCGTCGATTAAGGCATCACGTATCCTTGCCTGCATCTTCCAAGCTGTTTTCTGGGTTACTCCAATTTGAGCGGCGAGCAGAGTACTGGATAATTCATGGTGCATTGAAACAGTGAGAACGATAGCATGAATCCACTTGTGAAGAGGAACGTGAGATCGTTCGAAAATAGTATTAGTTCGCACTGAAAATTCTTCTTTACAGGAACCGCAGCAATAATACCCGGCACGTTTTCCTTTGCGGGCGGTTATTTTGTCATCCGCACCACAATGAGCACACACTATACGCCCGTTCCACCGTTGGCGTTCAAAGTAGAGCCTTCCGGATTCAGCGTTAGGGAAATGATCGAACAGGTGTTTGGTTGATATCTGAACGTTTTCTTCCATGTCTCCATGGATTATTATACTGTTTCTTTTTTGGAATTAAGTATATAAATACGTATTTGAACGAAAAACTCTACTCTTCCTGTTAAGAAATAGATAGACGGATATAATTCAATGAACACAATTTTACATTATGATAATATGTATAATACAAAAAATTCGCAGCAAAATGGTATTTTCAACTGTGGAGTTAGCTCAAGTCGAGCGAGTAAGTTCTTCGATCGGTATGTCTAATTTGCAGGTTACCTGAAGTGAACAGCAATAAACGAAATCTTGGTCAGTTTTTTACTCCCCCCAAAGTTGCATCGAATATGCTGGGATTACGACGAAATTTCGGGACTGTTCTAGAACCTGCTGGGGGAAAAGGTGTATTTCTAAGACTTTTAGAAAAGAACGCAGTCGCAATTGAGTTCGACGAGTCCCTAAACACTGATCCTCGGTTGATTGTTGTAGACTACTTTGATTACCCCACTCGGCACAAGTTTGATACGATAGTGGGCAATCCACCGTATGTTCGGTTTCAAGACATCATTCCGAGAACTAAAGAAAAACTACCGATGGAACTTTTCGACTGTCGTAGTAATCTTTATCTTTTTTTCATTGCGAAAAGCATTAAACACCTTGAGCCTAACGGCGAACTAATTTTCATCACGCCGCGAGAGTTTCTTAAAGCTACATCTGCGAAAAAATTGAACGAAGTTCTGTTTCGCGAAGGGACCATGACTCACTACTTTGAACTAGGAGACACTTCAGTATTTGACGATGTGACTCCGAATTGCGCGATTTGGCGATGGGAAAAGAACAACTTTGACAGACTGATGGAGACTGGAGGTAAGTTCCAGTGCGTTAATGGTCAAATTTATTTCGGTGAATCAGCAAGGACGACGGTCAATGACTTCTTCGACGTCAAGGTCGGTGCTGTTAGTGGCGCGGATGACGTGTTTGCTGACCGAAGATTCGGTTGTACCGATATGGTTTGTTCCACGACGGTAAGAGAGGGCAATCTGCGCCGCATGATTTACGATCGCTACCACAAAGCGTTAGAACCACACAAAGATCGACTGCTGAACAGAAAAATACGGCGATTCAACGAGCGGAACTGGTGGGAGTGGGGAAGGAAATACTGCTCAAGACAGGGGGTACGAATCTACGTCAATTCGAAGACTCGGAACAAAAAACCGTTCTATATAAGTGAGATCGAGGCGTATGACGGTTCGGTATTGGCTTTGTTTCCCAAATTGGGAGTTGATCTAGATCGAGCAGTACAAAAACTTAACGCCACTGATTGGGAAAAACTCGCTTTTGTTTGCGATGGTCGACTACTATTTTCGCAACGCAGCTTAGCGAACGCACCATTCGAAATGTAGAAATAGGATAGTAATTCGTTCAAACAGGACTTTCCGATCAAGATACGTTGGGAAAACACATTGCACATCGAACTACTCATCATCACAATCCTGCATTAACAAAACCGTACCGCACGGAATTCGCGGACAGATCGTTCAGATCCTTGAAAACGAAGTCTTGATTGACGGATCTAACTGTTTCCACCACATCATGTTCAAATCCTTCGATTTGTAAACCAAAGCACGTAAGCAAACTGAATGTACGCGGCGAGATTTCCAATTTCAAAGCGTGTCTCTAAGATGGAGAATTCCGCGAGCTAATGGACTCGGGACGAGATTGCAAAAGCGCTGTTTAGGTTTGAAGTCCTAAACTGGTCAGCACCACTAACCGCTTAATTCCATTTTGAATTCTCAGATTCAGTAGTAAAACCACCCCAAGCTCGATGTTTCCAGTACGGAACATCGAGCACCCCCAACATCTATCACTTCACGCGTCGTTCGGAAATTCACTTCCATAGAGCTGTAGTGTTCTGGATACTTCGCACTTCCTCATTTATTGGATCAACCCCCTAATGATGTCTATCAAATATTTGCTTGGACTTGTATTAGTCACAACGTGCATCCTAACCGTATCAGCCGTATATGAGATTCAAGTTGGTCGATATTCCACAATGAAAACACTTCCCACTGAAGCACAACAGAACATATTCGCTACGGTGACTAACGTTCAGTTCGACTCTTCGATTACAACAGTTGGGGAAGCTATGCGGCACTTATTGGAAAACCAAGGAATCCGATTGGCTGTACCTAGAACCCAAGAGAATCAAGTCCACACCTTGCTTGCGTTGCCTTTGCCTCAAATTCACCGACAACTTGGCCCGATCAGTCTTCGACACGCGTTGGAAACTTTAGCTGGTCCTGTGTGGCGTTTGGTGCAAGATCCGATTCATCGTTTGGTGAGTTTTGAATTGTGTAACGAAGTAGTAGAGGAGGGAACTGACGAGTGATTGAGACGATACTCGGCATTCTCTTGATTTTTGTATTAGCACCAAACGATGACAAAGAGCACGATCCTGGGTTCGAATTCAAAAACTCTACGGTACCGGTAGAACGTCAAGTAGAGCAAGATGAGCATTCGGATGAAGATTGTCGATATACAGCTGAATCAATCCCCCACAGAGACCTAAGCGACTATGTGGTTCTTGAAGAGATCTCATCTGAATCAACCGGCGAATTGAACGAGGAACGCTCCGAAATAACTGAACAAAAGGACTCTGAGAAAATTGAAGAAGTTCAAGATCAGTTAGAACTCACTAGCCCAAACGAGGAAGAGCAAGACTAATGCAAAGGGCAATATTCATTTACCTGTGCTTCTTTGGTACGTTGATCGGCGCAATCGAACGAGAAACAACAACTACGATCAATACTTCAAGTAATTTGTTAGAAGAGACAAATGTTAAGTTATCGCTTCTTGATCAATGGGAACTCACAGAACAGGAATGGAACAGATACGAAGAACTCATGCAAGGAATCCGAGGGCGATTGAGCCAGTCGAACATCTCTCCCATCGAAGTACTAGGGATTCACGCGCGTTCGGAGACAGAGCGCTCACACTATGCGCGACTCTGGGCTCGCATGATGCGGGAAGATGCGATACGAGTACTACAGTTCCAGCGCGCTTACGATATCGAAGCAACGGCGTTAAACGAAGACGAGCCATTGATTGATGTGAGTCTCCTCCCTGAGCCCACCGATGACAAAGAATCGATACTCACCGATTCCGATCGAGTGTTGGTGTTCTTGAGTCTCGACTGTACTTTGTGCGACATCGTGTTTGACGAAGTCTACAACCTCATTCCCAAACTGAATGGTATTGATCTTTATTTCGTTGACTCGAACGAGAAAGATGAGAAACGAATTCAAGATTGGGCTAAATCTCGAGCCATCGACATTAAGCACGTCCAATCTGGTCAAGTAACTATCAACTTTGACAATGGGCTATTGGAATCAATCGACGCAGACGCTAAGTCTTTGCCAAGTTTAAAACTTCTGAACGACGATGAGACCAAATCCTTGAGGCTTGACCAACTACCTTGAGCAATGTCATGCTTAACACTCTTGACAAGCTTACGTATAGCATGTTTTATTGACACACAAGAGATTTAAGCAATGTGCTTAAATAGATGAAATTTCCGGTCGAAGCACTCTTACGCGCTCCTGTAGAACTCTGGTCGGCGTTTGTTTGCTGCGCTATGAGCTTCGCACTCTTGATTTTTGGTAGCGAATTACTGCTCCCGAGATCGATCACTTATGTCGCTGCGGTTGTGATTGCATGTCTAGGGTGCTATCGATTCGTTGGCGGCCTGTACGTCATCGCTTATCAAACATGTTTATCCAATTCTACCCCCTGGTCGCTATCGTTCGCGCGCATCCCAAAGCAAAAGGGGTTCTTGTATTTAGGTAGTGGTTTTCGTTGGACCTACAAACATACGCAACGTCTCAAAGATACCGAGATTCCAGAGGCGCAACAGTATCTCACAACGAAATGGACGAGATTAATGGGAAATTTTCAATGTGTTTGCTCAAAACAAGACTTGACAAAGTCGGTCAAACATCTTTCTATGAGTGGAAACGTAAGACTACACGGCGTCGAACTTCGGAAACAGAACGTCTGGTTGAACTCTCAAGATCGAGTTGGACACACGCTCGTAGTTGGAACGACTAGGGTCGGTAAAACTCGCTTGGCTGAATTATTAATAGCACAAGACATTCAGATGGGAGAAGTGGTCTTTGTCTTTGATCCGAAGGGGGATATCGAATTATTGCAGCGAGTATATACCGAGGCTTATCGTGCTGGAAGACAAGATCAGTTGCACGTGTTTCATCTTGGATATCCAGAGGTATCGTGTCGATACAACGCCATCGGTAGATTCTCTCGAATCACCGAAGTTGCGACGCGCATTGCCAATCAGTTACCAGGCGGAGGTAGTTCCTCTGCGTTCAAGGAATTCGCTTGGCGTTTTGTGAACATCATCGCGCGAGCATTACACGAACTGCGGCAAGTGCCCGACTACCGTAAGATTCGGCAGTACATCAATGACATTGAACCGTTGTTTGTCGAATATGCACAAAGTCTGCTGAGTCGAACTCAACCAGCTGGTTGGGCAGGGGATATCAAACAGATTGCGCGCTCATTGAACGATCGAAATTTAACGAGTGCTTTGAAGGGTAGGGATCCAACCGCTGTTGCACTCTACAAGTACGTACAAAAGAAAAACATCGACGACCCAGTCCTTGAAGGATTGGTTTCGGCGTTTAAATACGATCGAACCTATTTTGACAAGATTGTG
Source organism: Gammaproteobacteria bacterium (assembly GCA_009837185.1). Classification (GTDB taxonomy): domain Bacteria; phylum Pseudomonadota; class Gammaproteobacteria; order Pseudomonadales; family Azotimanducaceae; genus Bin55. Next base: position 20,028 of record VXUA01000013.1, read on the forward strand.
AGTTCCGTAGGACCATTGATGGAAAAACTCACTACCGGTGCAGTTGCTGATCTTATAGCCCCCACCGTCTCCGACGATCCTCGTCCGATTTTCAGTTGGTTGGACGTCATTCGCAATAAAGGTATCGTTTACGTAGGTCTCGACGCACTATCCGACACCACTGTTGCCGCTGCTGTTGGAAATTCAATGTTCGCCGATCTTGTATCAATAGCGGGGTACCTTTACAAGTATGGCATTAACGGGGAGAAAGAGATCTACGTCGAACCACCGAGAGTCTGCATTCATGCGGACGAATTCAACGAACTCATCGGTGATGAATTTATTCCATTGCTTAACAAAGCCGGTGGTGCTGGATATCAAGTGACCGCCTACACCCAAACGATTTCAGACCTAGAGGCGAGGGTAGGGAGTAAAGCAAAGACTGGCCAGATCTTGGGAAATTTCAATAGTCTCGTCATGCTCCGAGTTAAAGAACTTGCGACTGCTGAATATCTCACGAAACAATTACCTCAAATCCAAGTTCGGGGCCTGAGAACTTCATCAAGCGCATCAGACACAGATACAAATCGGCTCAGCACAGAATTTAGCTCTCGAACCGATGATCAACTTACCATGTCAGATACTCCTCTATTAACTGCTCCAAATTTAATGGGGTTGCCGCGAGGTCATGCGTTTGCGATTCTTGACGGTAATAGCCTTTGGAAGGTGCGCTTCCCGCTACCCCAAAAGAGCGATTCCTTTGCCCCTAGCAGTATTGAAGGAGTATTTGAAGCGTTGCACTCGAGTTATAAGAGGAGACGTCAAGATCCTCTCGCTCAACCGAAAATCTCTGAGGACAGAGCAGAAAAACTCGACAAATAATCTCGTCTTAGATCGTGAAAAACAGCAATCTCAAAGTCAATCCGTTTCTGAGCGCGTTGGGAAGTGTTCTTAAAACGATTTCCTTTGTAATTGGTACGTTCATTCTTGCAACGATCTTGGAGTGGGGTGGAATGCATTCTTGGTGGAAGAACGCAAGTGAAACTCGTCTATATGAGCGCACTCAACTTGAAATCCATAGACTTGAAGGCTCTATTGGTACGAGATTGGAAAAGCACTGGTTTCTACGTGCTACTTCGTACTGTTCAGCTTTGAGCGATCGTCTCCTTGTACCTATCGAACAGTATCTTGAAGCTCAGCAGCAAGAACTAGAAGAGACGCCACAGTCTATGTCTTCCGTAGTTAACGCTACGGCACACATCCGACACGCAATCAACTCGCATCTTGTGGAAGGTATTGAAGTCTATCGTGCATGGTCGTTTCGCATGCTGACGTTCATGTTCGGAATCGTATCGATATCACCATTGCTATTTGTAGGGCTAATCGACGGATTGGTTAGGAGAGAAGTTCGCCGTTGGGGAGGAGGACGTGAGAGTGCATGGATTTTTACCTTTGCCAGTAAATCTTTATTCCCTACGTTCATATTATTCTTGGGAATTTATGCACTCTGGCCTTGGAGTATTTCGTTTGTATGGATAAATAGTCTAATGGGAGTGTGTTGGGGCGTTGCCCTCTTCCTTGCAATCGCAAAGTTCAAGAAGTACTTGTAAGGCTGTCAGGACAGCAATTTGGGAAGTGTCCTAGCGAATCGTTGCTGCCGTGAGGCAGAATGAACGACTAACTAGACAACCCGCGTTTATTAGATAAACGGGTTCTTGATAGTAAATCAGTGACTATTAGTACCCATGGTAAGAGTCTGGAACGTTAATTCCTTCCTCTTCGACTTTTATCAACAACTCACGGTCTTCATCAGTTAGGTATTCTTTCAGGCGATCGGTCTGGTCGTCATCATATAGGTTAGAACTTAGATTACTAGCGAGTTGCGTGGTTGCTATTCGCGATCGCGCCATCTCCGAGGGTAACATGTCGAGCCTCGCAAATATTGACTCAGGATCTCTCATAACGTTAATGTTTGAGCCTACGCTGGTATAGTAAAGTATTTGATCTTCTCCGGAAAATTCTTCGCCGTTCGCGATCGCCTCATCTAGCCGTTCATTCCGTACTAACGAGTGTCCAACGTCTGTATAAGCAGATAATTTAGTCGGTCCCCCTCGAACTAAAGGAAGTAGTTTCATGGCATCTTCGAGGTTTCGAAAAGCAAGTATGTTTATTACAGTCGCTTCTAATCCAAGTTCTTCATCACCACCGACACCGACGGGTTGATCTCGAGCGACCTCAAAGGCAGTTTGAAAATCCTTGTTGGTCATTTCTGAAATGATGATATGTATCAGAGTAGGTCTCTGGGATTCTGTGGAAGGGTCAGTTAGAACCCAGTCTAGTGCTGCAACTCCGTCTTTACGACTCCAATAGTTTGCTATCGTGCGTGCGGCTGCTTCTTTAGAACTGTTGTTCTCGATTTTATCATACATTGCTCGCGCTGCTTGTGGCGACTCTTTAACTAAGTCAAAAATGAGTGTTGCGCGAGCGATATCTTGTACGTCGTTGGGGAATTTTCCCAATGAATCCATCAGATGTTGGGCATCATTGCTGACCCACGCACTAAATAGCGTTTTAGTAAGATCCTCTCGTTCACTAGGGGGCTCCAAAATTGATATACGTTCCCAAGCGGCGACTGGATCTCTCTCAGCCCACGAGTATAAGACTGAAGAGGCCGGATTCGAGAATCCAACATTTGGTAGAGTTATCGCGTATTCGAACGTTGATTTAGCATCCTTTAGCTCCGCAACACGCAGTAATAGATACGTTAATTGATCTCGTAATCCTTGATCCTCGATCACCTCGGTTATTCTCGGGATGGCACTTACCCCAATTTCTTTGATCCAAGCCTCAGCAATATTCGTAATACGCCTTAAATTTTCGTACGTCAACCGGGTTGGATCCCTAGCGAGTTCATTCCAAGACTGTTCAGGATGTCTCGCGTCTTCAATAAAGAGATTTTTTTCTGCAAGGTCAGCAATATATTGTTCGTTTTTAAATCGTTCAGCGAGTGTTTTCAGTTCATCTATGGGGAGCACAGAGCTTTGTGCGTCCAATACTCCATCTGAGGCAGTCATCCTCAAGTCGGAGTCTGAAAAACTATTTACAAAGTTCGTAGCTCGTTCTAAATTCACAGAAGCCCATTCACTGGCAATACCGTACGCAAGTTTCCTTTGTGTGTCTTCATTCAAGCCCCAGAAAATTGAGTGAACTTTTTCCTCATTGAAATGAACAAGCTTAGACATTAGGATCAAAAGTGCATCGGTTCTCCAATTTTGAGTCGTCGCGTCGAATTCAAAGTCGACGATTTCGTCAATGAGGAACACGAGACGATCTTCATCTAGTCGATTCGCGAGTTCATATAGAGTAGAAAAACGCAGAAATCTGCTCGAGTGTTTGTCCAACAAATCCGAAAATTTTCTGATGGTCGTTGAGTCAGGTGTGCTGTCTGCCGACTCACTGTTTAGATTGGAACTGCTGGATGATTCTGATGAAGGTGGTGGACTGCTCGTGTTAGGGTCTACGGGATCTTCAGTTCTCTTTGCCGGTAAAACAAAGTAAACTGCTATGAGTACTACTGCAGTAAGGGTAGCCCCCAATACTAACGACAATACGTCTGGGAATTTCTTGGTTGCTTGTGGAGTTGCTTTCATGGGTTGAAATTTTCCCAATTTGACAAGAGATTATTAAATATCAGTCGTACTCATATTGTACCTTGCGTTGCTGTTCATATAGTCGTGGTGACCGATAGTTCACTATTGGTGAAATCAGCTCGATTGAGAGAGAATCGGGCAACTGGTAATACCGATTAAATTTCGGAGACACGCAACTCATGAAGGTTTCTTCAGTTTGAATTTTGACTCCGAGAGATCAGTAGAACGACGTTCATTGATGCGTACGAATTGGATACTGTTCAATCGTATTTTCCGTAAAATACAATATTAACATGTAGTCAAAAGTTTTCACTACTCTATATAAGTAGTAGCCAATTAGATGTCGTGAACTACTTGGGCAATTGCAGAATTGAGAATGTTTACAGTTTCGGAGTAAAACAAACGGACTTCAAATGGAGACTCATGAACCGGAGAGCATGAACGGCCAGAAGACTTTAGGACAATATTTCACTCCTGAGCCTGTTGCGCGATCGTTGGTGGCGTGGGCCAAGAGGTCTCAGAAGGATCGTATGCTAGATCCATCGTGTGGAGACGGAATATTCCTCGCGCTTCACAAAAGGAGCGTTGGCGTCGAACAGGATCATCGAATCTACTCTAGAGCCGTGGCGAATGCACCTTGGGCATTGGTGCACGAAGGGAATTTCTTTACCTGGGCGAATTCGACGGTAGAACGGTTTGACTTTGCCACTGGTAATCCTCCTTTCATCCGATATCAACACTTCTCCGGTCGTACTCGCCAAACGGCTTTAGATTTGTGTCGGACACTCGGAGCAAGTTTTTCGGGGCTGACGTCTTCTTGGGCACCCTTTCTCGTTGTTACCGCTAATCTTCTTAAACCGGGAGGACGCTTGGCGTTTGTAGTTCCGGCCGAAATCGGACATGCGCCATACGCCCAACCTCTTCTAACCTATTTAAAGCAACATTTTCGAACTGTACACTTTGTAGCAGTTAAAGAGAAGCTGTTTCCAAAACTCTCTGAAGATGTATGGCTTCTTTATGCTGATGGGTATGCCGACACGCAAAAAACGTGTACGCTCAAATTTACTGTTCTGAATACGTTTAGACCTTCAGCAACTCCACCGAAGAGTGGGACGAAATTAGATTTTTGCGAGCTGGAACACTGGCGTGGACGACTACGGCCATTTCTTCTACCTCCTGTTCTAAGAAAGTTATATCTTTCTCTTGTGCAATCGAGCGAGACGGTACGACTTGGAGACATTGCAAAGGTTGGTATTGGATACGTTACGGGTGCGAACGACTTTTTCCATCTCCGTCCGTCCGCCGTGGAACGATTGAAAATCCCGTGGAGCTTTCTTCAGCCAACCGTTCGAGCTGGTCGATTTTTACCCTCTGTAGCCGTGACTCCAAAAACGGTTGCAAATTGGCTTGATAGAGATGAGCCATCACTGTTGTTGAAGTTAGCTAGCACGAAAGATTTACCAAAGTCTGTAAAAAGATATTTAAACACCAAAGGAGCTAGACAGGCACAAGCTGCGTACAAGTGTCGAACCAGAACTCCTTGGTACTCGGTACCCAACGTATCAATCCCCGATGGATTCCTATCCTACTTGAGTAGTACAGGACCTATGCTCGTAGCCAATCGTGCTGATTGCTCCTGTACTAACTCAGTTCATGCGGTTCGTTTATCTAACGGCATTCGATTCGATTCTGTGCAGCGAGTCTGGTCTCACGATCTAGTTACCCTAAGCACCGAACTTGAAGGACATCCTTTAGGCGGAGGACTGCTAAAGCTAGAACCTAGGGAAGCATCCCGAGTTTTGGTACCAATGCAGTTGAAATTAAATTCTTCCGAGCACTCTGATCTCCGAGAGGGAGTTAATTTGTTACGATCTTGGAGGCACAGTGCCTCGTCCTGATCGTTGTCGTTGGATCACGCTAAATGATGCGATTAAAAATTTTGTTTCCGAAACTCACTCGACTGAGAGTGCTAGACATATAAAACCACTCCATTGGCATGTAGCATGTCGCTTAGTATTGGAAGGTGGTTTTCATCCAGATGATGTTACTCCTAGACCTCCTTTTACTGCGGAGAAAACAAAAACCGGCTATTTTCTTCATTATGTGTCGAGTGAAGGGGAAGGTCGCGAGTGCACTCTGTTAGGAGGCCTCAAAACAAAAAAAGTAGATGTAGTAGTGGCAAAACAAGGAATCGGTCCTGTAATTGCTATATCCTTGAAAGGCACCATAAAAGCGTTTCGAAATCTTACAAATAGAATGGAAGAAGCAGCCGGAGATTGCACGAATCTGCACATATCGTATCCCGCGCTCGTTTACGGATTTCTTCATGTACTAAAAGCAAATAGAGAGAGTAAGAGTGTTAGATCCAACGATGTTTTTGTTCATACCGATGATCGAATTGCCGATCAAATTGTTCGTTACCACGATGTCATGTCTCGATTAACTGGTCGTAACGATGTTCGCGCAGAGGTTAGCAGATATGAAGCTGTTTCGATCTTAGCAGCGAATGCTCAACGTAATCAACACGGAGAAATCTTTGAATCTTATCCCCAACAGGACAGTCCTCTTCATTTCAATCGATTTATGAGAGATCTCTATAGAAACTATGATGAACGATTTGTGTATGCTGCACCTGCTCTTTCCAGCACGACGCGCAGGTTGGAATGGCGTTCAGACTCATTGGCTCTGACTGATTTGAATATTATTGACTTTCCACCAAGAACCAAAAGGTAACGGTTCAATGTTGGACAGTTGAAATCTCGTTGATCACGCAAAGTTTAGCAACGAAATTTTTCGGTCAAATTTTTACGCATTCAACACAAAATCAGTGTGGACGTTTCGTCGCGAATATAGATAAGAGGGTACTCTTGGATGGGTACCTAGCGTTCGCTCCTTAATTATCAGAGGATCACAAAATCCTTCAATTTGAAGAGTTGAGAAATCCATAGGAACATCTACCCACTTCTCAATGTCTTCCGCCTCTGATCTCCCACGCAGAACGTTGATTCATGAACATCAAATCTTTGACGTGCCTATTTGCTCGCCACTCTTTACTTATTGGTGCACCTAAAGGTATTAGACCCGCGAGTCGCATGCATAGTCGATACGACCGCGTCGAAACTTGACCGGGTTGGAGTTGTTGCAACATATTAATCCAGTCTTTTCGATCAATTTGATTCCAAAGGTAAAGGTAATCTTCGTGGGTAGCCCAGTCCATCGAGTGAGCTAGAAAGGCATTTCGATTGCGAAGTATCGTCCACGGATCTCCGTTCCACCACATTTTCTTCGCGATTGCGACCAATTTATCGCTCGCAGGCAGGGGGTTATCACATGGAGGTATGGGGGTCCCATGCCAAACTTCGATATCTGGATGTGGGTTGTATCCAAGTTTTTCAATCAAATTGTTGGTTGGCTGAATGTTCTTGACGGTCTCAGTAACTGTCGAGGTATCTCTACGAGTCATCATGAAATTATGCCACAATTCTGCTGCTGGTCCCTAGAAAAAGTCCTCGTCTCATGGATCCGATCCCGTAGCACAGGGCAAAAAAAACTAACTCAGATTGAAGGGCCGTTTAATCGAAGTACCGCATTAGAAAGCATGGTGATCGGCAGGGATAGTATGTTGCCCCCAATCCAGATTCCTCACGCACCTTTTAATTGAGCGGTGCATCAATGTTGATGTGAGTTTGCGTTCACGTTAAACGATGTAGTCGCAAATCCGAAACGACCATCAGCAGAGGTAGCCAAAACCATCACGTTCCATTTGGTGATGCTATCAGGTAAGGCGAAATCTAATTGAGTATTTTCATCACTAGTAACGATGGAAGGATTCCAGTACGCAATAAACGAGTCCACAGAGTCGATTTCTGGGTCAGCAACCGTGGTTGAGGAGAAGGAGGGCGCAATGTGTGGAGGGTAGCGCGAGCCGTGAGAGCTTGTAACATATTCAAAATCGTCTTCAAAAAACCATGGTTCTGGAGGAACTGGAACTACAGACGATTCAAGCAATACGTCGATCAAACCAAAAGTTCGAACGAGTTTGTTAGTGCTAGGTTCAAATGACACTATCGAAGAGTCAAAAATGGACACTCCCCTGTGTGTTTCAATTGCTTTGAATTCATCGTCATAGAATTGGGCGCGGGCGCGTCGCCATTCTCTGTATTCCGTGCTTATGTAGTTTGTTAGTCGATCGTCGACCACTACGACCGCGTACTCGATCGGTGTCGTGCTGTTTGTTTCTCTGTCGAAAGAGTCAAAGACACTCTATTTTTGGTTTGATTTATTTGCAGATTCGATGAAACACTAATATTGAGCGGAACATCAGGAACTTCCAACGTGAACTGCTCTGTGCCGAAAAGCCATATAGAGCTTGATCTGGATTACCTTCAGGTGGTCTTGGAGACACCATGAGAACCGATAATACAAAGCGAGGAGCATATTCTTCATGAACAATGAACTCTATTACAGGATTTGCCGGGTCAATGAAGTTCAACCAGTGATCAATAATTCCGGCACGTTCAATAGTAACCAGTGTCTGTCCGGGATCTAAGTAGTTTTCAACGATACAACGAATTGTGCTACCAACCTCGACAGCTTGCTCGTTGCAGATCAATTTCAATTGGCTGCGCTTGACAAACTCGGGTCGTTCCGGAGGGCTTTGTAAATCGACAACGGCTTCCACTTTGATGGTGGATCGTTGTGGATTCCCTTGCGAATCTACTATATTTGCATCAATTCGGTAACTTGTTTCCTCGGTCGGAGTCAGGTCGCAAGATACAGGTTCGTTCTTGGACTCGAGCTCACATCTCTGGACCTCGACCCACAAACGATCCTCAGGATCAAACTGGTGAATCGAAATTTGAACCTCTTTTCCAGAAACTACTTGACTGTCTTTCGATACTACGAATGTTTGAATTGGCCAAGTTTCCCCAACTCTAATCTGTCCGTCTCGTAAGTCCAGCTGCCAACTTCGTGGTTTTTGAATTCCGACAAACTGATCCACTCCGTAGTGCGAGGCGATCGCATATGTATTAACAGATTTACCGTGGTCACTGAAAACCGAACCTTCAATCACAAATTTTCCATAATAGATGTTGTTGTCTAGAGAATCGATGGTCAATGTACTCTCACCCTCTTTGTCGAGTTCAAATGCATGCTCAATACGAGAATCGCGGAAACCCCAGTAGCCTTCAGTTACAAAGTCTCGACCACTAAATTCATACAACCAATCTCCTGCGATATCAAGTACTAGAGGCGGTTCCCTAGGGTACAAATCAATCATTAAGTATCCCAGAGCGTTAGCATGCATTTCCCCAGAATGCAACTTTGAAGCTGTTGTGATCGTCATGTTGCCGCCGCGGTAGTATGTTTGCGCATCGAAATCTAGCGAAACGTGAATTGGATTTGTACGAAAATCATTTACTTCAAACCATCCGCCGGTCGCAACATATACACCCGGAGTAGAAGTAGCTTTACTTCCGAAGGTGTGCGACCGAGTGTGCGAACAAGGATTAGTGACCGGTTTATTAAGGTCATAGATCAGATTCACTCTGTAATCGTCAGATTTCGCGTGTTCGCTCAATTTGAACGAAGCGTGATATGCTCCGAATTGGTTCAAGTAGATCGGCGCGATCTCAATTTCTTTAAAAAGCGACTGTTTGATGCACAACGCGAAGTGATAATCGGAAGGAATGAACGGAACCTCTCCGCGTTGGCTTTGAACGTATCCTTTAATGTGTACAGTGTCACCCGGTCTATACAACTTTTGAGAAGTAGCGATCCAACTCTCCACGTTTTCATAAATGGAATCAATCCGTCCCCAGCCGCTCAAAAGATAGTCTCTCTACAAAGGCAACACTGCTAGTCCAGATTTTCCTCGTACTCTCAGAAAATGTCCGCTACAGTCTCTGTCCTCTGTACCGTCTTGGATGGTGACATTTCGGAATTGATCCCCATTTGGATCAAAGGCTTCGTACCCCGGTAAACTAACGAGGCCGTCGTTATCGGTTGTACCTGAGAAAATAGTTTCGCTCGTTTCAGAAAAGTCTTTTGGCGTTCCGATGTAAAGGTCTACATCGGTGTTAGCAACAGGTCTACCTGTTTCTATATTCACAACCCACGCTAACGAACTAACTTCGCCTAACTTAAAAAATACGGAATAGGGTGTTGCTTGCACAAAAAAGTGCTGTTGTAGTTGTTCGTCCGACCGTTCAATTCGTGATTGGCCAACGATTTTGCCGAACATTAATCCTGAAGAAGTTCTGAGCGAAGTGTGGAGGTCTATAGTCTGTGGTTCCAAGACGTTGACTTGCTCTGGACCAGGTAATGGGCGCGTCTAATTTAACAATGCTCCTTGTTCGTCAAGGATACTGTAATTGAGTGATAGTTCATCAACGTTCTGAACATAAATCATTGGCTCAAACTGTCCGTAAGAATTGACGGTGGTAATGGGTTGTGCTAGTAGAATCAATGCTGGCGAGTCTGTAGTTTTAAAAGTGATGTCCGTAGGACCAATTATCGGTTGCCCGAAACCGTCTTTCACCGGGGTTGTATTTTTGGGATCGTCGGTGGCGGCAATAAAGAGCTTATACGTTGTGCTTGGTTCAAACTTCGTACGAATGCGATACTTGACACCTCTCATGCCGGACCGATAGTACTCGTTGTCGACCAATAAGAACCTGTCTTCCTTCGCTGTCTGTGGAAGAGTATGAACAATTTCATCGAGCGTGTGATTCTCGAGGCTGGACGAGAACACTAGCGAGATTTCTAAATCTACATTGCAAGTTTCATCGTGTGATTTACCAGCCTCCAAGAAATGAGACACTTCATTTGAATCGTAGCAAAGAAGACCTAAAAACCTGAAAGCATCGGAAAATTCAATGAAGGTGTCAATTAGTCTTCGTTCGGTAGTCTTTAATTCTCCTTGTGCTCCTTTCACCCCCGGCAAGAGAACTACCGAAACTTCTACATTAGGCGAAAGCGGTTCGCGTGGTAATACAAATACGCGATTTCCCGTACCGTCTTCATCGTCTCGTAGTCTGTCGCGACCAGCGAAATTTTGATGTCTTTGCTGTATTCCGAAATAGTCTGTTAAAAGAGCTTGGCGCAACGCCCACGTGTAAGGCAGTACGGTTGTCGGTATCTCTCGCTCAGTAACAACGTCGTACATAAAGACTCGATCCTTGAGCGAAGCGATCTCAATGTTTTGATCGAAGTAAACATCTATGATAGGTTTATCGCGAGAGATCCATGAGTGTAGCCGAGCTCTCCTAATTGTCGGTACGACTGTATCGAAGACATGAACGTAATCGTCCTTTAAAGTATGCCCGTTTAGCGTAACTAGTCCAGAATTGATCTTTATCACATACCTAGTTGAAGGATCTAGTGTTGTCGCTTCTGGTAGCGAACAACGAAGCCTGTCAGCTCTGACCCATTCCCATTTACACGGCAGAGTTGGTTTTATGTCGATAGGTACTTCGTCATCGGCGTAACGGGAGGTAAGAGAAGAGACGACGTCTTGATTGAAGTCGATCTCAATCAGTTTATCGACCGGAACGTTGGTGCCCACGGGATAAAATTCCGAGACTCTTAACGGAGTACCCTTCGAGTCGTCGGTACCGTGAGTTCCGGCAAAATTACAGAGAATCAAAAAAACAGCAGCGACTGTTCTTTTCTTCATGGTCCTTCCCTATTACGTTTTTGAGTGAGTGTCATGAACTGTGACAAACTCAAACCTAGACTGTGAATTGGTTTCCAAGATGCATCGTTTGTGATCAATATTGATTCCTCGACACTAATTCGTTGCATGATTCTCTACACTCTTTGAGTATCCCATCAATAAGCTACAACTATTAAAGCAAATTAGGGCTCAACCTTCAAAATCCATGGCTTAGACTTGCTAAACATCACCGGTCGATATACTTCTTCTACGTGAGCAGGTAATACCCTGAACTCACCCGAGGTGATCGCTCGACCAATCCAAGCCGCATGGTACTTATTTCGAAGTAAGTACTCTTCGAAGAATTGCACTGTTTGCAGTCCTAGTTCTCCGTTCCAACCTCTTAAAGCATCCTTTTTGAACTCTTCATACCATTTACTAGTGGGTAGGACATCTTCGAACTCTGATGTGGAATTAAAGTACGATTCTGGATACCAACCAAATTCTTCGAAGCTCACTGGTTCTAAGCCACCCGGTACTGGATCTTCAAGTACAACGTGGAACCGATTAAATTTATTGTTCAAAAATAAATTGACCAGTACTGTATCGCCTTTTTTGACATGGTCGCCAGGTTCAAGAATCTCCCAACCCTCTTCACGAAACACTACGTATTCTCGATGGATTTCTAAACCAGAATAACGATTAATTTCTTGGTTGAGGATTGCTTGGTACGACAACTCAACATCGTAGAATGCAGTCCCAGTGCCTTGGCGATTAATCTTGAGAACACTCGTTGGCGTTAATCTTTGATCTTGCAAGAGGTGCGCGGTATGCAACTGAGTGAATTCCTGATTCATTTGCCATCCATCGACAAGCCGGATAGATTTTTGGTTTTCTTCCATGTACAAGTCAACCGTTGCCTGCAGATTACTCGCTTGAGAATCCACATGATCGAAATACGTAATCAAAGCGTTTGTGCAAAAGACGTTCTCCTGAGTGTTAGCCCAGTGGAAAGAACCTTGCCGAACGAATCTCACTGAGTTAGCTAGTTCTTTTAAGATTCCAATATCAATGCTATTGGATTTGGACTTAGAGAACTTTGTAAGTGCCTCCAACACTGAACAAAGCGTTCGTGTTTTTGAATGATGTATTTGAGTGAATGTGCTAGGTAATGACTCGAGAATTGTTACTGTTCCGTCATCAGCGGAAAGATGATGCATGATGCGTTTCATTACCTTGTCGTTGAGTGGATGAGAGGAGTTTAGTTCGAGTGTCGCTAGTAGATAATGAGACATGCCAAATACGTCCATGTGATCAATTCGATCTGAGTACTTGTCTAGGTCTGTTTCGGTTAGGTCTTCTGCAAGTGCTAAAGCATGAAACATCACCGCGCTCGTGGTTGCCTGTAGTCTGTGCCTGAGATCTTCATCTTCATCTGCCAGATGACTCCACGTATCACCGTTTTCATTTTCTAAGAAATCATGGATGTATGCCGTTAATTTCTGGCTAGTCGTTTCCGGAATGTCATAATTTGCATCACTGAGCCACCCCAACACAAGAGCGGTATAGGCCGATAAATAAGGACTGACGGATGAATTTTCCGGACTCTGAGAATAAACCATACCCCCACTAGGTTTTTGAAATTTGGAAATCGATGCCAATGTTTGAGCTACCAGTTGGTCAGGTTCAACTGAGAGATTTTCGTGCTTCACCTCACGCTCTTCTAGTTGTATGTACTGCATCGCGAGAATTGCTTGAGACAATCTCTGCTCCCAAAGTAAATATGGTTCTTTAGTCACGGTTCGAAAAACTCCATTGAGATTCACTCTGTCATTTGAAGTCAAGGTCAAATCTATCTTGCGATCCTTGATCGAGCTGTCGCTTGGAAATAGAATGGGTACGTTGGTTTCAGTATCTTTGAGTGTGCCGTAGGCTACATTGGAGATACGTATTCGATTACTACGCACAGGAATGCGCATATCTAGTTCCTCGTTGTTTCTACGACCACGGACACTAGCAACAACTCGAATTTCCGAGGGATCGTTTAGTTGACTCATACCAAGAGGTACTGCTTCAGCTTTCACATCCATCGTCAAGATCTTGGTTTCAAAGGGAGCCACATCAACGTGTTGTCTGATCTGTGTTTCTGAATCGCTCACTAGCGACCCTGAGGCTTTTAGATCAACCGTGAATCGACGTCTGCGTTCTGTAGGATTCTCTATCAATGTTCCAACCTGAAATGTATCACCTTCAGTGACTACGTTAGGTTGGACCGTACGGACTATTACTTTAGTTTGAACGTCGTGGTTAGTGATGTCTCTCTTTGAGGTAAATGAAGTAGTCGCATAGCCGAAGCGATGATCCCTAGATGCAGCAGTCACCATGACTTTCCAACTAGTGCTATCTTTCGGCAAGTCGAAGCTCAATTTCGCTTGACCGCTGGGCGTGACAAGAGATGGATTCCAGTACGCAACCCAATTCTTTGTTTCTTGCAGTGTTGGGTCAGACATATCGGTGGGACTCCAGCGTATTCGAGGGTACCTGCTTAAGGGACGCCAAGTGTTTACAAAGTGCGATTGGTCTCTAGTTTCTGGTGTCGTATCAGGCGCGACCGATTGATCCCTAAAGGCAACTAGCAAACCAAGAGTGTGTACCCCGCTGTCAACCGAATGCCACAGTTTCTTAGTCGGGTCGAAATACCTGTTTGCTGTATCCTTTTCGGGCGGCAGCAACTCGTGCAGGACCGGAAAGTCTACAAAGTTGTGCTCATCTTCAAGCTCGCTTACGAAATCTAAGAGAGTCTCGTCAAGTACAGCTACGGTATACTCAATTGGTACCACACCACTCACGTTTTCTGCCGATATTGACAACATCACCTGATCTCCAACATCGTAGGACTTCTTATTAGTCGAGATCGCAATTTCGAGCGGTTTGTAATAAGGATGTTCCACAATAAATTCCGCATTGCCAATACGAGCTATAGCAGTATCGAGATCGTTTGGGGAATCTAAAGGTTTCTGGTTTAGTACAGACAGTGTAAAGTTCGGTACATATTCCTCGCGGATGTCAAATTCAATGATAGGGTTTGTGGGATCTAGTCGAACCAACCATTGGTCGATCACGCCATTGTGTTCAATGGTCACCAACGTCGGTGCGTTACTCATACTATTTTCAACAGTACATCGAACAGTGTCACCAACTTTAACTTCCTGTGCTTCACACAGCAACTTTAGATCGTCTAATTTTGGGCGTTCGCTGAGCAAAGAAGTCCATGCTGTCAGACCGACGGCTTCCACTAATACGCTCGATTGATGAGAATGTCCTTTGGAATCAACTATTTGGGCATCGATTCTGTAGTGGCCTATTTCAGTTGGAATGAAGTCACATGAAATCGGTGTCAAGGCGGACACTACTTCACACTTAAATACTTGACGCCATTCGTAAGTAGAGTAACTCAATTCTTGCCCGCGGGAATAGACCGTTATTTGAACCTTTTTTCCGGCAACTAGTTCATCATCTTTGGACACAACCAAAACTTCTACGGGCCACGCACTATCGACTTTAATTTCAGTATTTTTCCATTCTTGATAGCTTATTTCAGGAGAGGCCACCGGATGGCGAATTCCGACAAATTGATCGACACCGTAGTAGTCTGCCATAGTTCGTTTAGTAACAACGTCGCCGTTACTACTACTCACCCAGCCTTCTATCCGAAACGTAGCAAAATAAAAGGGCGCTCCTAAAGAAGAAAACGTCAATGTGTGCTTACCTTCGTCATCCAACACGATATCGAAGTCGGTTCGTTTTTGAAACCAATCACTGTCCAACGGAACTAACGGAATACCACTAAATTCATACTCGGTGATATCGACGGTTTTAATAGGTGGGGGTCCAGGAATTAGAACCACGTCCATGCTACCGACACCATGAGAGTTCGGTCTTCCGTCATAAAACTCTGATGACGTGTGGATTGACATACGATCACCACGACGAAAAATTTTTGAATTCAAGTCCAGGGAGACTTGTAGGGGACTTGTTTCGAATTCGTACACTTCAAACGAACTTCCGTCTGCAACATGAACTCCGGGTGTATCGTAGTTTTTCTCGTCGTAAAGGTAAGAACAGGAATCGTTTATTGGTCGTTTATGTGAAAAAACCAACCGTATGTCGAATTCACCAAATTCGGTAGATTCGTGTAAATCATACGATAGATGAAACGCTCCAAACTGATTCAAAGTAATATCCCGATGATCATGCAGATCTCCACCCCGGATACAGAGTGCAAAATCCATTCCATCTGGAATTTCGAGCTTGTTTGCTGATATATCCCGGATATAGCCCTTAATGTGGACGGTATCACCCGGTTCATACAAGGGTTGAAGTGTTGTGATCCATGCCTCAATATTGATGTCTCTCGGATCAGAAAAGTACTGCTCCTGATACTCGAAATCATCAATGACAGGCATCATTGCAATACCCTTTTTTCCTTCGACACGAATAGAGTATCGTTTCGAGAACAACCACTCAGGGTTAGTTGATTGACGGGTCTGAAATGTGATCAAACCGTTTGTGTCGGTCACTCCTGAAGCAAAGGATTCCAGAGTATCAAAATAGTCATCTATATCACCTTGAAATAGTTTCACTTCAGCATTCGAAACAGGTTCCCCTGTACGGAGGTCAACCACCCACACTAGGGCTTTAAAGTCTCTTACTTTGACAAAAATGGAATAAGGAGTGGCTAGCACTTGAAAGTAATCCGTTACCGATTCTTCTGGTCGATCAAATCGTGGTCGACCAGAGATTGAACCGAACATCGCACCAGAAGATAAACGTAAAGCAGAACGGAAGCCTAAATTTTGAGATTCAAATATGTCGTCGTATTTAGGACTCGGCTTAGTCAGTGTTAGATTTCTTTGTTCGCCTTCTAAGTCGAATAAGTCATAGGTGACGATAATGTCTTCCACGTTCCGTGTGTAGAGTAGAGGATCAAACGAACTGTTTGAGTCGATGACCATCCATGAATCTTCCAACAAGACTCTTGGCGATGAATGAGCAGTTCGGAAACTAATTTTGTTAGTACTAATCAACGGCCGATCAAATCCATCTCGGACCCGTGGATCAGGGTGAGTTTTGTTGATCGTGCGTCTCGTCTCACCAACATAGAGTTGATATTCCGTACTTGGTTTGAAATCGTTGCGAAACGAGTATTTGAAGCCGGACAGTTCCCCGTCGGAGTACCAGTCTACTCGTCGAAACGACCCAGGCCATTCATCACTTTTTACTTCTTGTGTGTGGGGGTCTGTTTGAACAAGCTCTTGGATTTCTCTCTTTAAAGGAGAAGATAAGAGGACTGCAAAATCAGCACTAGCGTCGCAAGCGACGTTCCCCGATTGGGATGGAGTCACGACAACACTCTTTCCATGAACGTCTTGGCAAATAAGACCAAGTAATTGAAATTTTCCAATCGTTGAGACTTCTGCGTCGACAGTGTGTCTTTTACGGGACCTTACATTGCCATGCGCACCTTCAATACCCGGTAGTAAGAGTACTGACAAAGTAATCCCAACAGGCAAAGGTTTGTCCGGAAACAATAGCACGTGGTCAGTATTAACACTAGTATTTGATTGTTCATTCAAATGATTGAATTTTTGAAAAGTCTGCTTTTGGCCATATTTGTCATCAGATAGCGCATACCGCACTTTTCTGGAGTAAGGCCATACTCTAACTGAATACTCTTGTAAAGTACGTGAATCAATTAAATGAATTCGGTCTTGCACCGATTGCAGTTTAACTTCTTGATCAAACGAAACATCGATGATCGGTCGAGTGGGGGAGATCCAAGAAATCAGGTTCGTATTCCTAATGTTGGGAAGAGCGGTTTCAAAAGTGTGCAGGTACTCTTCCTCCAACTCATGCCCCAACAACGATGTAATTTCCGAACGCACTGTTACAGTAAACATCGTCGCATCAAAAAGGTCCTCATCCTCCTGTAGATCGCACCTCAGCACATTAGATTCGATCCAAATCCAATCACAATCGAGGGCGGGATCAACTTCAATTGGAACGACTTTGTCCGCATACACGGAAGGGCTCATGTCAACCATGACTTGAGTGAACTCAATAGTGATTCGCGCTTCAGAGTCCACGTCTTCGCCTGAAGGATAAATTGCGTTAATCTTCAGAGGATTCTCTGATGAGTCTCCTTCGCCTTGAATGCTCAAGCAGATGCAGAGTGACATAAATACTACAAGTTTTAAGCGTATGTTCAAGTTCCTATTCCAACGAATCGTAGTGTAACGTAATCGATCCAGTATTTCTTAAATATAAACATCTACGCGACTCTTAGATGTGCAAACATCTGTTCATAAACCAAAAATTTCAGCACAGCTTTGGTGGTTGTCAGCATATGACGAGTCCATGACGATTAAATACAGGGCGATATGACTACGGTTTTACTTTGAGAGTCCAAGTTTCGGATTTACCAAACATGATCGGACGGTACATTTCCTCAACATGAGTTGGCAAAACTGTAAATTCACCCGCAGCAATCGCTTGTCCTAGCCACGTCAAATGGTATTTGCCCCGAGTCAATGCCTCATCGTAGAACCGGACGTTTTGAAGACCTAATTCACTGTGAAATCTGTGACGACGGGGAGGCCATATGCCTTCGTCGACCCGGAAGTTTCTGTACCACTTACTTTGGGACAGGATTGCTTCCAACTCCTCTTGACTATAGCTTGGACGGTATTCCGTGCCTAAACTTGGATTCACTGGTTCTAGCCCGCCTGGAACGGTATCATCGACGACGACGTGGTAGCGCAAAAACCTATTATTGAGAAAGAGATTGACAAAGACAAAGTCTCCTTTGTTTATGTAGTCTCCAGGATTTAAAACGTGCCCCCGGCCGTTACTATCTATAGTGAAGTATTCTCGATGGACTTCAAACCCTGAGAACCGATTTATTTTTTCATCAACTGTCGTTAAATACGCTAACTCAACACTGTAAAAGGCATGTCCACTCCCAGTGCGATTGATTTCCAATGCCCCTGTCAAACCAAAACTTTGAGCATTCATGGGATGTAACTTTTGAAATTTAGTATTGTTTGAATTGAACTGCCAAGCATTTGCCAGTTTGATTGAACTGCCGGTGTCGGTACTCTGCAGGTCTACAGTTGCGATCCAATCTTGAGCGTCGGACTCCACAAAGTCATCGAAATCCATAAGAGCGCGAGTACAAAATACATTTTCTTGCGTATTCACCCAATGAGGTGAATTGGCGCGAGCGTAGCGTACGGAATTTGAGAGTTCTTTCAATTCTCCAACGTCGACCCCGTTTGAAGTTGAATCTGAGAATTTGGTAAGAGCATCCAACACGACACAAAGCAATCTAGTGCCCGAATGGAGCATCTGTGTGTAGGATAGGGTGATCGCTTCAACGAACTCGACCGCCCCGTCGACCAAAGATCGATAATTCATGATGCGGTCATAAATCATTTGACTCATGGAAGGATACCTGTTTAACGATATAGACGCTTGTAAATAATGAGCTAAACCAAATAGTTTCATTTGGTTTGCATAGTGAGAAAAATGTACGAGATCTGACTCCTTCAATTCTTCAGCAAGTGCTAACGAGTTCAATATGACTGCATTAATGGTCGCGTCTCTGTTGGAAAGCTCTGTTTCTTCTTTTTGTTTATCCAAATATTCGCGCAAGTAATCGATGAGTTTTCTTTGTACTTTTTGAGGTACCTCGTAGCCAGCATTCTCTAACCATGAGAAAGCGATAGCGGTATAAGCGGATAAGTAGGCGTCACCACCAAAGCCAAAGACAGCATAGGGATTGTCATCCTGAGCGCCAAAGTAAACCATGCCGCCGTTTTGAATCTGAAAATTTACTGCTGAGTCAAGGACGCGAACGATCGTGGCTTTTGGATCTGGCCATTCAATTCCGTGTTTGACACCTCGTGCTTCGAGTTCTACGTATTGCATCGCAAGGAGGGCTTGTGTTAGTTGTTGCTCCCAGCATGTGTACGGATATTCGATCGCATGACGAAAAACCCCATCAAAATTCACCTCTTCGTTAGTGGTCAGTGTGAGATCGAGTTGTCCATCTTCTGTAGCAAGCTTCGCCGGGACCTCTATAGGAATGCTCGTCGTATCTTCTACGAGTGCACCGTATGCAACGCTCGACACTCTAACGCGTTTCGGACGGACCGGAATTCGAATGTCTAGAGCGTCTGCATCCCGACTATCACCAGCACTTGCAATAACTCTAATCTCTGAATTACGAGAAATTTCTTGCAAATTGGTCGGACGAACTCCAGCTTGTACTTCCCACGTGACAACCTTTCTCTCAAAGGGTTTAAACTCGAGTTCCTGTCGAACTCCTGTTGCGGATTCTTCGTCAAGTAAACCCGATGCTAGCAGTTCAATCGTGATCGCACGAATACTGTCTGCGCGATTGAGGATTGATGCTCCGACGTGAAACTTATCTCCTTCAGTGACTACGTTGGGTGCAACCGCTCGAATCTCCGTATCCTTGATCGAACCGAATGACGTAGTGGCATAGCCAAATCTATCGGTGGCTGAAACGGCCAAAACCACTACTTTCCAACTAGTCAGGTTGTCCGGTAGATCGAACGTTATGATCTCTTGGCCAGTTTGCGAGATCACTGAAGGGTTCCAATACGCGACGAATCTATCAAGTGTTCGAATGTTGGCAAGCGGTCTCGCAGAGCTTCCCATCCCGGCCCCGAGAGCGGACGACGCACTTGCCACCACTGTTTCACCGTAGTAAGGATGGACGGATCGGTGATCCCAATAGGGTTCCGGAGTTAAGGATAGCAGATCAAAATCCTCCATTAAAGAGTCGATCAAGCCATATGTTCGCAGACCCCTTGCTCTTAAAGCCCAACGCTTGCTGGTTGGATCAAAGTATCCATCCTCCGCACTACTTAAATCTAAGAGTGATTCATCGATCACTGCTATTGCGTACTCTATTGGAACGTCCCCACTTTCTTGGTTATCAATTGACAGAGACAATTCGACTCGTTCTCCTGGACCGTAGAACTCCTGATTCGCTGAAACCTCGATAGGGATCGACTCAACAAGGGGATTGTTCAAGGTGAACTTCTGACTCCCCAAACGATATCTAGCGTCCCCCGACTGATTCGCGATTTTGGTAGGAGACACGCTTAAAACTGATAGATTAAAGTGTGGTGCATACTCTTTGCGAACGGTGAACTCGACAATGGGGTTTGTAGGGTCAAATCGAACCAACCAGCTATCTATGACTCCTGAGCGCTCAATCGTTACAAGTGCGGGCGAACTGCCGAGGTGATTTTCGACCGTACACTGAACGTCATCCCCAACGGCAACTTCAATGAAATCGCAAGAAATCTCTAACTGGATCTCCTCCGTGGGTTGCGCTATTGAAAACGGCGAACGTTTTTCGTCGTGCGCTTCAAATCGAACAGAGGTGCGATGAGTATTTCCATTAGTATCGACGATTTGTGCTATGACGCGATAGAAATTTTTCTTTTCGGGAATGAAGTCACAAGAAACAGGATCTTGACCTGAAACTAAAGTACAGTCAAATATCTCCCTCCACAGAATACCGGGGTCATAAAGAGAGGTATGCTCATCGACGTCCAATATACTTTCAGAGACCGTGATCTGGACTTCTTTGCCGATCACCACCGCGTCTTCTTTTGATAAGACCACGACTCGAATCGGCCAAGGTTCATTGACGCTAGCCCAATGGGAATAGTCAAAACCATGATCAAATGCCTGACGGTTCCTTTGAATCCCCACGAATTGATTCACACCAAAATACGGTACCGAGACTCGCTCTGCAACGGACTTACCTCTGTCGCTGATAACTGAACTTGTGATCCAATACTCTCCGTAGTAGAGGTCATTGTTTAACGATTCGATTGTATGCGTGTGATTTCCGTGATTATCTAATTCGATCTCGACCCCAAACTCTCTACCAAAGGGACGAATCTTCTCAATTTTGAAATCAAAGTGATACATCCCTGCTTCTACTGATTCAAAAGGCAGCCAGCTCGACCGCAACCGAATGTCTAATTGCCCCTTTGCGTGAGCGTAAGGTCCGCCTGCATGCAGTTCGGCGCTGCTAGTGATCGACATGTCGTCACCGCGCTCGAATTGTGTGGCGTTCAACTGCTGAGTGACGTAAATAGGATTAGTTTTAAATTCGAATACGTCAAATAAGCCGCTCGTAGCGGTATACACTCTAGGAGCATCAGACGTAATCGTACAGGGTTCAGCGATCGCTCGCGTTGGATGGTACAACAGTTCAATGTCATACTTCCCAAATTCCGTGCGATCGTTCAATTTAAAGGACACGTCATACGCACCGAATTGATTAAGAGAAATCGGTGCGATCTCGTATTCTCTCGCAACTGGCCCTTTTACGCACAATGCGTAATGACCTGAGGTAGGAATGATTCGTACTTCGTTTCGAACACTTCGCACATAGCCTTTGATATGGACCGTATCTCCTGGAGTGTACAAACTCTGCGATGTCGTGGTCCAGTGATCCAAGTTTCGATAAATGGACGAAGTCGAATCTTCTCCGTTTAAGATGAAGTCAGAGTCTAGTGGTAATAGCGACATTCCTTCGTCTGTTTCCACGCGCACAAAGTACATCAAACACTCTTCCTCGTCGGGACAAGCACGGTTAATCTCGTGGACGGCACGATTCCAGTGTGGATCAAACGACTCGTAGCCGGGTAACGACACCAAGCCATCCTGATCGGTGACTCCCGTGTGAATTGATTCACTGACCGTGCTGAGATCACTTGGATCGCCAATAAAGAACTCAACATTGGCTTCAGCTATAGGTTCCCCTGAATGGAAATTGACGACCCACGCAATCGTAGTGACAGTGCCTAGCTTGAGATATACGGAGTAAGGTGTCGCCTGCACAAAAAAGATTTCTTGCTCTTCGCCTTTCGGATGGTCAAACCTCGGTTGCCCATCGATCTTGCCAATTAGTACACCCGATGGAGAACGCAGCAAATCCCTAAGATTGAAAAACTGAGCTTGCCAGACATCGTCTTGTTTTGGACTTTGTAGTTGTTGAGATTGATTCTGTAGTGTTCCTATTTCGTCAAGCACGTCATACGCAACAGTTACTTTGTCAATATTCCCGATCACAATTTGTGGGTCGAGTTTGCCTCTGGAATCGACAACGACATTCGTTCCATTTAAATATGCTTTGGGCGCGGGTGGACCAGTTCGAAACGTCACTTCGTTGTTCCCTATTAAGGTCCGTCCAAATCCGTCTCGGACTGGGGTTAGAGTAACTGTCCCATCATTGCTTTCTTTTTTTTGAGAAACGTAGAGTCGATACGTCGTACTGGATTTGAAATCGCCGACAAGGCTATACACAAATCCTCCATATTCGGCTTTACGAACGCCTCCCCAAACGTTGCTCCAATCGGGTACGTTCGTGGGCGGTTCAGTATGTACAAAGTTGTCGATGTCTGGATCAGCGAATCGTGAAGAAAAAACAAGATGTATGTCGGAAAGAACGCTACACGCATTTTCGTTAGGTTCATCTACCTTGAGGAAAATGTCGGTACCCGAAATATCTTGACACCCAATACCGAGCATGCGGAACTCGTCGAAGGTAGTGATAGCGGTGTCGAAGTGATGGTCCTCGTTTGACTCTAGGTTACCGTTCGCGCCCGATAGACCAGCTAAAAGAGTGAGTGTTACGTTGATTCCGGGCGAGAGAGTACTCTGGGGACTGACCAATGCCGAGTTTCTTAAGAATCTATCAAACCGACTGTTGCCACCCCCAAAACTTCGGCTCTGGAATCTTTTCGATCTACCAAAATAATCTCTTCGGAGAGCATCATAAAGACCCCAGGAGTATGCTCGAACGTTTGAGGGTACTTCTTCGCCGGAAACAGAGTCGTTGAAACGAAGTCGATCCCTTAATGAACTGAGATCCACTCGTTGGTTAAAGAAAACTTCAATGATCGGTTGCGTAGGGGACGCCCACGAAACTAATTCTGTTCTGATGATTGATGGTAGAACTGTTTGGAAGGAGTGAACGTACTCTGCTTCTAGTGTTCGACCATTAGGTGCTTTAATACCCGGACGCACCCTCACTGTGTATTCAGTTGAACCGTTAAGGTCGGTATCTCCCGGTAACTCGCATTTCAAAGTGTCCAGACTAACCCAGTTCCATTCACAATCAAGCGCAGGTTCTATGTCAATGGGAACTTCGTCTTCAATAAACATCGAGATACCTAAACCCACAACGTTTTGATTGAACTCGATGGTAATGCGGTTGTAGGGACTTACTTCTTCCCCTTCGGGGTAAATAGCGCGAACTTTTAGTGGTTTTTCAGAGGAGTTACCGACGGTCTGTGCGCCTACGCCACAAAGGACACCGACCAGCATGATCGCGACTATTCGATCGAACATTTAGTACTTCCCTAGCCGGCAATTAGGAACATTTACAAGAATTTCCAGAACTATATCTTGGCTTCACGCACATCCATGCATCCAATCCTCAATTCTATCCGATTTAGAGAGTCTCAATCTTAGTAGTATTCACAGTGATAGAAGCGAAAAGGATTTTTTCGATTTCTTACAAGTCACTACATCAACAAAAAAAGTGTACCTGATTTGTAGACATGTAAACTAAAAACTGTACAATATAACATATCTAAAGCACAGACAAGGTGCAAACCCAATGCAATTCAATACGTCTTAATTCACTACCTTCGAGGGGGTCTTTTATGGTGAAAACTAAAGAAGCCGAACTTACTTCGGCTGTCTTCCTATATGTGCTCCGCTGTATTGCCGAAAGTGATCACATCGCGCTCCAGCAACTAAAAATTGGCGAACGAGAAATCGAACAACTTCGTACGCTTGGCATCCTTGATCTTTATCGAATCGATTCGTTCCGTTCTCACTGTTTGTCCATTAGCTTCAATCGAGAAGTATTTTGGACGCTGATAAACTACATGAAAGAACAGCGTGACAACGAAACTCAGCTAGAACAACTCATTAATAACGATGCCCCGTACAGTATGCTCGAAATGTTTTTTGGTATCAGCAACAGAGAGTACACACAACGACGACGAGCGAAGAAAGGCTTAACCAATGTGGGTCGACCAAACGAACCATCTGATTCGGAAACAGATTCATTACTAGAAATATGGTTCAAGCGATTCTCGACTAACGACAAAGATGCCGAAGGCAGGCTTCTAGATCCTATTCAATATCTTGATCTCGCGAGCGAATTAGATATTCCCCTCCGGTCTGTTTGGTTGTTAACTGAAAGATGGGTTGAGCTCGACCGGCAAGCTTTCATCAAAAAGAAAAGCAAGAAAAGAAAAACGCTTACGGTTTGAAAAGAGCTCGACGCAGAATCAACATGATCTGCAACGCATAGAGCTTCTAGCACTTAGTTCAGAAAGTTTCGAGAATCACAAGATCTGTTTTTCTAGGCTTAGGCGTTTCGATAATCATTAAGAATTCTGACCTCGTACAATTGTTTGGGAACTTTAGAATGAAGATTTAATCCAAGACTATCATTGATTCGGGTCAGTTCAGTGATCGTTGGACCGAGCCTTTGTTACAACAGTTTAGAATAGGTTTTTTTAAAAAATGGCAAAGATACATAAACGCAGATGGATGTCATTGAAACAATTTCTCATCGGCACGGCTGTGCTGTTCGCTACGAGCAGTGTTTTTGGACAGTTCTTCCTACAAGGAGGCACAAGTTATTGGCCAAGTTTTGATGCACCGGAATTTACTCTCTACGATTTTCCAATCGGTAGTCGCGATGACGGTGCGGTCGATAGACGTACGGATCTTTGGATAGGTGCAGGATATCGTGTAGATGAGGCGTGGAGCTTTGAAGCGTTCTTTTCCAGACTACCAACGACAGAATTTAGCACGGATTTATTCTCTATTTACAGTACTAGACTAATCTTGCCACAGAGTGTGTCGCTCACCGCTAATACGGACACTACGACTGTTGGATTCGGTGCCGTATATGATCTTTACATTAACGAACGAATCTCGTTAATCGGAAAGGCTGGTGTCGCCTTCACGCAACAAGACGTAGAAGTTGATGTATCATTTCCGAGATTTCCGAGTCCTCCGATTTATTTTGGAGATGACGACTTCGACGATCTTTTTGATAGTGACGGTCTCATTGAAAATTTTTTGGGCGATGATGACTACTACGGCGACTTAATCGGCGACGATGAAAGTACGCTTGACATGTACTTCGCCATTGGTGTCAGATTACCCATACAAGACTCGCCCGCGTCTGTCACTGCAACCTATAAATTTGTTTCGACTCCTAGAGATTCTGAATCCGGTCTTTATGTGGGTCTATGTTGGGAGTTGTGAAGCATACTTTCTGCGATGGATGAGTTGAAATTTGGGTCTTCGACTCATCAAACTTATGACAATGTAGCGGCACAGTGAAGTTGGAATCGTTGCAGTACAATTCTCTGTCGCCGCCGATGAAGACTCTCTATGTTTCAGTTTCACAATCACTTTTTGAACCTTCAGATATTGGAATACTTTAAATTGAAAATATTAAACAATGTGTTAAGTTGTACGATCATTAGTACTTTTTTTGTCGCTGGTTTTACGACACCAGTCAATGCTAAGGAAGCAGGTATATATTTGCATGGTGGTGCGACATACTGGCGGGACCTAGAAATACCAGAAGTCATTGATCCAGCTGAACTCAGAGATTCGCTTATCGAGTATGAAATTGTCGATTCCCGTACTCGACCTTCGATAGCGGTAGGCTACAACATTGACGAGAATTGGGGAATAGAACTGCTTTATTTATCTACACCAAAGCGGATGCTCTCATTCAACCAAGTGATTGAACCTGGTGATGCCGATGACTTACAGAGAACACTCACATGGCGTAACACCGTCCAGCATACCACTTATGGTGTTAACGTAGTTTACGACATTCCCATTAAAAATAATTTTTCAATCTTTGGCAAACTGGGCATCGCGCAAACTTCGCACGTGGTCGACTCTAGCTTGACCTATAGTGGTCGAACAAATCCTGTGCCTGAAGCTCTCTATGGATTCGTTGAAGAAGTAGACACGGAAGACCTGTGTGGTGCTATCGGCGCAAGAGTACCATTGAAAAACATTTTTGCTTCCCTCTCCCTCGCTTATCAGTTTGTAGAAACTTCTGATGGTCGAGAATCAAGCTTTGAAGTGGCGATTCAAATGAAATTTTGAATCTCGCTATACCTTCCTATAGATCTTTTCCTGATCGCAACTAACTGTATTCTTGTAGAGCAGACAAAGATATAGAACCTGCGCGACGGTGTATATCGATATCAGTACGCTGTTCGCGTGCAGAAATATTGCTTTTCGGTCGTTTGATCAATCCCATGAGATTGATCTACTCTGAAGATCTCTCCATGTAATTTCATGACCCCTTTAAACTCATAAATCCAATGTACTGTTCCAGACAATATCTCCACATTGGACACCAGGAGTTATCAATTGGTAGAATTGCTACTTTCATTCTTTGTACAGTTAGCTCAGCTTTGACCAACGAACATCTTGTAGTTGTTCTGTTCAAACTTTCCTGACTTGCGATCAACGTTAGAACTTATCAATCATCCTGCTGTCACAGCAGAAATTTGAAATTAACTTATTGGAGAACTTAAATTTGAAGAATTCAAGCTTTTCGCTCCCTTTCACCATTATTGCATGCTCGCTTATATTTGGTCTTACCGCTGGACTCTCGGCTAAAGAGACCGGCTTCTACGTTCACGGTGGAGTTACTTATTGGGATGGCTTTGATGCGCCGTCGCTGGATGACGAGACCACGTTACCAGGCGTTTCGATCGAACAAGAACTAGAGGATTCTCGAGCCCAACTTTCTTTAGGAGTGGGCTTTCACCTTGACGAGCGGTGGAGCTTTGAAGGGTTTTACGTTTCGACCCCGGAACGAGTCATTTCAGGAAACAATTGGACGTTTCCCCCGTTTGAACCCGGTGGAGATCCTATCTCTTTGACCTGGAATGCAAAAGTCAAACAGACGATTGGCGGAGTCAGCGCTGTTTACGATCTTTACCTCAATGAAAATCTCTCACTGTTCGGAAAAGGCGGAATTGCGTTCGTACGACATAAATCAAGCCAAACTATTACCTCCGAGAGTCTACCGGATGCAGCTTTTGAAAACATCATCCCAAGTTCATTTACCGACGAAGAAGACACACAAGAACTCTATGGTGCAATCGGCGCGCGCATTCCATTACGGCAAGGGGCCGCAGGCCTAACTTTTGCATACCAGTTCATACAGACGGATGACGATCCAGAAACTAGTTTCGAAATTGGCTTTCAGTGGAATTTGTAAACTAGCCTAAAAGTGTACAGCTACCGCCGATTCCATTGAGGAGAGGCGATGTGCTTTCGACGATCCTGATAAGACATCACAACCGAGCAATTAATTGTTACGATTACTCAAGGCCGGTTTTTTACGCAAGTATTTAGTCGTAGTACCATGAGAAATACTTTACCACATGCGAGAAATCTGCTTCTTAGTGTCGTATTGTTAACAGTGATACCGGGCTCGGTATTCGGCGAACGTACTGTAACTGCGACGGATTCTGGCGACATAATAGCCAGCGATCTTGTAGAAATGCAAGAGTATGCGAAATTACATAAAGCGCGCTTATTAACCGGACTTGAGGTTGCAAGCTCGCTTTCAGACCAACAGAAAGAGTTAGTCGCGACTGCTTTGAGCAAAGATTTAGAAGGAATACCGCTGTGTTCTTTCAGTCAAGACTTTTTGTATCGCCAAGATACTGAAAAAAGTGAGACCCGCTCGGTTACCGTTCATGAAAACGGATTGTTAACTGACGACAAATCCCGTAAGAGGGTGTTTAGTGAGTGGAATTATTCACCGTTCTCAGCTCCTCCTGCGGTAGGGATGGACTATTCATCGGCAAAACTAATCGAAGAGACGGAGACTGAAGCTACGTTTCAGTTCAAATTCAATAAAAAGGCGAAATCACCGAGTGAAAATACCACCGAACTACTCGGTAATCTAAAACGTGTAGCTAGGAATTTACGGTACGATCTCACAGTTGATACACAAACTGGCGCACCTAAAAAGTTAGTCTTAGAACTCATCAAACCAACGAGAGTGATGGTAGTAGCACGAGTCAAGAAAATCCGTCACGAATACATCTACAAGTTTGATGAGAACCTGCAACGGTTCTTGATTCCAAATCAAGCCGTCGAGTTCGCGTATTCAGCACCTACGCGAGGCAAACAAGACGAAAGAATCGAGGTGACCTATTCAAACTTTGAATGTGATACGCCGCTTAGGTACATGTGGCAAGAGTCAAAAGATTTGACCGAAAAACCGCGTCTATAGCATACGACCCCATAAAAATATACATATAAACAGTTTTTTTACCTCGCTGTTAGGTGAGAAAACTCGTTCCTTTCCCTATGTGAAATTCTCATCATACGCTTTCCATGAATTTGGAATTGCTGATGAGAACTTCAAAACTAATTCTTCTAACCCTGATCGTCTTAACGATCGACGGGTTTGCGTTTCACTTTGCGGACACGGATGCTGAGCATGCCGCACTCGCACAAATTATTACTGAACTGAAAGGTTTAGACAAGCTGATTGAGCGCGCGGAAAACGAAGCTAATCCGACCGCACGCATCAGTTTCCAATACGATTGGTTGCGACGGGATTTAAAGCTCGTGCGACGAGGTATTCAAGATCACCTAGACACCCCTTCCAGCGAACCTCGAGAATTTGAAGCTCTTCAAGGAGATTACCGTCAATGAACGGCGTTCAAAAACAAGCTTTCTTGGCTGGTTCCGGGGTAGAGTCTGCGGCGATGCTACTTGCAATCAAGAGTTCTTTGATCGTGCTGATCTTAATTTGGACTACTTGGGTTGCCATCGGTGCTTTTCGAGCTTGGCGATTTGGCGACTTGGAAGTCTATGACTTTCTTTGGCAAGTGATGCGCGCGTCCATCATTCTTCTCGTGATCGGTTTTTACATTCAATGATCAACATCTTTTTGCAAATCAACGAGGTGAAATGTGCAATTAATCTCTAACTATTGGGCTTATCTAGTCTCCTATTCTTTTCCAACGCCTCGAGCAGATCTTCCAACGGCCGTCGCGCCTAGTACAGCTCCGGATGAAGGCGACTGGATCGCGCTTATCTCAGGCTATATCAAAGATGGCGCGCTGGTTCTTGGACTGGCTGTCGCGGCCGTAGGTTTTCTTTGGGTTGCGTATGTTGGATTCGCTAAATTCAATGAAGCAAGACAAGGCAAAGCGGAATGGGCAGAAGTAGGCGTTCTAGGTGTCGTGGGGGCTGTCGTATTGATCTTCGCGAGCTACCTGTTAACTGAAGCTTCAAAGATCTTTTAGACCGATGAACGAGTCGCACGAAGAACGGGTTGCTGATCGCATGAACTGTGAGCCACCAATCTTTAAGGGGTGCTCAACTTCAGAGTTGTTGTTTATCGCTGTTGGTGCAACGGCGTTCTGGTTTCCTGCGAGCATACTCATCTGCGCACTACTCGGCGCGATCACCATGGGTCTAGGTATAGCAGGAGTGGGCGTAGTTGCGACCATTGTAATTGTGGCTTCGTTTTTTCAGAAGATCAAGAATGGACGCCCAGACGGTTACTACCAACAAATCTGTCGTGTTTGGCTCGCCAACAAAGGAGTACAAGCCTGTCCGCTAATCTTAAAGTCAACGCACTGGGATCTGGGACGAACAAATAGTGCGTAAATATCGACATGAAATCGACAATGTTCGGTCCCATGTCCGTTCGCTGTGGGTAGTCATCGGCATTGAAGCACTCACGGTATTTATTCTGGGCTTTAGTCTAGTCAAAGCTCAAGACGACGTCGTAGTACATTTACCTCCAGATCTCCGTTCTGGTGCGACTTTGACCCCTGATCAAATTCATCCAGCAAACATCTACGCCTTCGCTTTTTACATTTTTCAACAACTCAATCGTTGGCCAAATGACGGTGCAGAGGACTTTGGAAATGCGATTTTTTCGCTTTCAGCTTATTTGACACCAAAGTATCGAACAGCATTACAAAAAGAACTTGAGCTCAAAGGTCGACGCGGTGAGTTAATTCATCGCGTTCGCGGGATGCAAGAACGTCCTGGTCACACTTTCGATGAATTACGCGTACAAGTATTGACTGCGGGTACGTGGGTCGTGTGGCTCGACTTAGAACTTCAAGAGTCAGTCAAGGGTATGTCGATTAAGAGAACATTTATCCGCTATCCACTTCGCGTTGTGCGTTATGCAGTCGATCCCGAAAAGAATCCATGGCAGTTAGCCTTGGACGGGTTTACCGACGAGGGGCCGCGCCGCCTAGAAGAGGACGAACTCAACTCAAACACAGAAGAAGAAAATTCAGATGCAACAAATTCTTAAGAAATACTCAAACAACGGAAAAGGTCGGAGGCCGCGAAACTGGTGCAAATTTTTTATTGTTCTCTTTTTCATGTCATCGAATGTCGTGGCCTTTGCCGACCGCTTGGAATGGGACAAAGTCCCCCTCAAACTTGATCTAGAAGTTGGAACAGAGCGTTTTGTTCATTTTTCCTTCCCGGTTGATGTTGGCGTTCCCGATAACCTTGTCGAACATGCACGCATCCAGGTAGTAGGAAATTCCGTATATCTGACTGCAACCCAGGACTTCGATCGACAACGATTCTTGTTTCGTTCAAGGGAAGACGGTACGGTAATGGTAGTAGACATAAAGGCGGATACCACCGAGGTCAGTTCCGAACACGTTTACATTAACGATGCCTCTAGGACAAAGTCGAATCAGCCCAAAAAACGATGGACTCCTGCTCAATTGACTCAATTCGCTGCGCGAGTCCTGTATGCACCACAACGATTGCGATTGAGTTCGAACGGACTTACGGAAGTGTCATTGCCCAACCAGGCAGTCTCTCTGATAAGACACGAACGAATCCATGTACGTCCATACGCAAGTTGGAAGACTGAACAGGGACTTTTTGTCACCGTATTGATACTAACTAATCCTACCAATCAACCCATTGAATTACATCCTTTGATGTTGCGGGGTAGGTGGGTCGCCGCGACCTTTCATCACTATCGTCTGCTGCCAGTTACAACGAATGCAAATATCACTGCTCTGTACTTGATTTCTGAGCAACCATTTGCTCAAGCATTGGAATTTTGATATGCCTTGGAAATTCAACAACAAACTCATTCCCATTATCAGTGTGCTCGCGGTACTAGGAGTGATGTTCATCGTCGTTAAATCATGCAACAATGAAGTCCCTCAAGATCCGGTCATGAATTTCGTCCCGGAATCTCCCGCACCCGATGCGGATTCTCCTGCAGATACGATCAAAACCCTGACAGCAAATGTCGGAGAACTGATCAGTGAAGTAGACGCTTTGCGTCAAGATCATGCTTCTCTAAGGGCAGAAAGAGATGACATCGAAGCGAACATTGCACGACAATTTGCTGCGGAGTTTCGAAATTTACGACAGGAACGAAACCTGCAAGCTTCTACACCAGATGATTGGCAAAGAGTTCAAGATCGTATCGAAGAAATTAGTTCTGCACTGGATGCACTCGCTCGAGACTCAGTTCCTGAATCCTATCAGATCGGAAGCAACATTGTTGCCGGTATTGAAGGCATCGATGCAGTCGTCTCTTCGTCGTATGTGTGGTTAAATCCATTGGACACAGAAATCAGCGGTTCGTCGTTTGGTGGGCTGCCCTCCGAAGTGAACATTGATCCTGTAATCACTATCCCGATCAATGCGACCCTTATTGACTCAACAGCTTTAACTGCGTTGATTGGCCGCGTTCCATCGAATGGTCGAGTACAAGATCCAATGCCATTCAAGGTACTAACTGGAAACATTAACCTAGCTGCAAATGGTGCGACCATCGAGGGTATCGAAGGAATGATGTGGAGCGGTTGGGCAGTCGGCGACTGGACTCTTTCCTGCGTGTCCGGATATGTTGATTCTGTAACTTTCGTGTTTTCTGACGGTACGATCCATTCCATCGAGTCCACACAGAGTTCAGGAGACAGTAGTCAAGCTCTAGGTTGGATTTCCGATCCATACGGTAATCCATGTATTCCTGGAGAACGCAAGAGTAATGCCTCATCGTATTTACTTCAACAATCGTTACTGAATACTTCCATGGCTGCCAGTGATGCCGCCGCAGCGTTAGAAACGACACAGAGTCTAAGTCCCGCGGGTGCACTCCAATCCTTGGTTACCGGTGACGCCTCGCGCTACGTATTAGGAAATACTCTTGCTGGCGGACTGCAATCAACCTCAGATTGGCTTACAAGGCGTGCCAAACAAGAATTTGATGCCGTATTACTACCAGCTGGACACAAAGTCGCGATTCATGTGGAACAAGAACTTCAAATCAACTATGACCGAGAGGGACGCAAACTAAATCATGATCAAGAGCACTAACTTCCTCTGTTGTTGTACATTAGCATTAGCGTTGCTTTCTGGGTGCATGTCGTCGAAAACCATCGAGCAATCCGAAAATGCTGCGACAATGCAGGAAATCTACGACGCACATTTCGTGAATCTAGAGTATGACTCGGATGAGTTCGTATTCACGCTTAGTTCGGAAGAGACCTCGGAATACTCTCAAACGATCAAAAACGAAGTTGAGAAGACTTTTCCGACATTAAAGAACCCGTTTCTTGTAATGTACGTTTTCCCGCGTTTGAACACCGAAGACGGTACCCCAATACCGGGGTATTGGACAACCTTTCCCCTTTACGATAAAGTCGAATTTGCGCTACCCGGAGAAGAGGTTTTTAGTGGTGACACTGATTGAATGTCTTTCAGTCCCTGCTAGGCGCACTCAACAGTACAAAAAAATCTAATAAAGCTTCCCAAAAAGGAAGCAAAGACGATCGTGCGGTGCCACAGCAAGAAGTGGCTTCATTGTATCAGCGACCACGTTCGTTTACCGATTTCTTACCGTGGATGGAATATATCGAGGATTCGCAGTGTTTTGTATTAGAAGACGGATCCAGTCTTGGAGCGTTTCTAGAGCTCACTCCAATAGGTACAGAAGCTCGAGACGATAGCTTTCTTACCAATCTTCGCGATTGCATTCAAGCGACCTTAACTGATTCCATACCTGAGCATGATTCTGCTCCTTGGGTCATCCAATTCTTTGTTCAGAACGAGCACGATCTCTCGTTTTTGGAAGATTGTCTGGCAAATTATGGATCTCCAGCAGCTCTAAAGAGCGAATACCACCAGTTCTATCTCAATGAGTGTAGAAATCATCTTGCAACTATCACCAGTCCAGGAGGGCTTTATATAGATAGCGCGGTAACCGGGACTCGCTGGCGCGGTCAGTTTCGACGGGTACGTGTGATGATTTACCGACGAAGTGCAAAGGCTGAGAAGCAAAAAACATCGTTAGTCGATGCAGAAGTAGCGTTAAACGATACTATGTCGCGAGTCATCGCCTCGCTCGAAGTAGCCGGTCTAGTCTGCAGCCGTGGTACTGGTGAAGATTTTTATCGTTGGTTGCTTTCGTGGTTTAATCCGCATCCAACGGCTACAAAGTGTGATAGTCCTCAAGAGTTTGTAAAACTCGCACCGTTTATTGCACCTGAACAAGCAAGTTATGGACATGATTTTGCCGAAAGTCTGTTGTTGTCGTGTCCCCGGTCGGACGCGGAGCAGGGAGTATGGTGGTTCGACAATCTCCCCCACGCATTTATTTCGATCCAGAATTTCAGGAATATTCCTGAAATAGGGATTTTGACCGCAGAAAAGACGTTCGGCAACCACACCTATGCTCTATTCGATCGACTGCCAGAGCACACGATCTTGTGTTTAAACGTGACGATCAAATCCCAGTCTGTAGTTCGCACTCATGTGGCTCGCATAAAACGCGCCGCGGTAGGAGACAGTGCTGATGCAGCTCTGACTCGCGAAGATGCAGATGCGGTGGATCGTCAGATCGCTCGAGGCAATAAACTCTTTCCAGCATCGATGGGTCTTTTCGTACGCGGCAATGATTTAATTGAATTACGTAAGAACATGACTGAAGTTAATGCGTTATTGTTATCGAATGGTTTTCAGCCTATTAGTGGAGAACAGGATCTACTACCTCTGGATAGCTACATTCGAAATCTACCAATGGCACATGATCCAGCACTCGACAAGCTTCGACGTAGATCTCGGTACGTTTTCTCCAAACATCTTGCCAATGTCGCACCTATTTACGGACGTTCTCGCGGAACCGGTCATTCAGGTATTTTGTTTTTCAATCGTGGTGCAGAACCGTTGGATTTTGATCCATTGCACCCGCAGGATCGTAAGAAGAACGCCCACATGCTGATTCTTGGGCCAACGGGAGCTGGGAAATCGGCGATGTTGGTGTATTTACTTCAGCAAATGGTAGCTCGACACCGTCCTCGTGTTTTCATCATCGAAGCTGGTGGATCGTTTACGTTGCTTGGGGAACACTTCAAGGCGCATGGGCTATCGGTGAATCAAATCACTCTCAATCCAGACGCGAACGTCTCTTTACCGCCGTTTTCGGATGCAATCGAAGTGTTGGACGCCGACTCTACACAGCTGGATAGCGAACAAAGCGATGGAGAACCATCCAGTCGCGATCGTCTGGGCGAAATGGAGATCGTGGCTCGTGTCATGATTACTGGTGGCGACGCACGCGAGGATCGCAAAGTCTCGCGAGCAGATAGATTGCTCATTAGGAGTAGCATCATTAAAGCAGCAGAACAGGTTCGAAATGAGGGTAGGGAGCAAGTTCTGATCTCCGATCTGGTCAAGGCGTTTTCGATGAGTGCCCAAGATGTAAATCTTCCAGCACCTCGACAGTTACGTGCGCAAGAGATGGCAGACGCAATGGCTCTGTTCACATCTGGTATCGCGAATCACTTCTTTAATCGCGAAGGTACACCGTGGCCAGATGTGGATGTAACTATCTTGGAAATGGGATTATTGGCGAGGGAAGGGTATGAAGATCAACTTACTGTTGCATATTTATCAATGATGAGTCATATCAATGACCTAGTCGAAAAGATGCAACATTCGGATCGGCCTACATTAGTCGTGACAGACGAGGGACACTTGATCACGACACATCCTCTACTGGCAAACTATGTTGTAAAGATTACAAAGATGTGGCGTAAACTTGGAGCTTGGTTCTGGATTGCAACTCAAAACCTGGCAGATTTTCCGGACGCAAGTAAGCGAATGCTGAATATGATGGAATGGTGGTTGTGTCTGGTCATGCCAAAAGAAGAAATCGATCAAATCGCGCGCTTTCGAGAACTGACGTCGGCACAACGTACTCTATTGTTATCGGCTAAGAAGGAACCCGGAAAATACGTCGAGGGTGTAGTTTTGTCCGACAATTTAGAAACATTGTTTCGAAATGTGCCGCCTTCATTGTCGTTAGCTCTTGCGATGACTGAAAAACACGAAAAAGCGCAAAGGCGAAAATTTATGGACGAACTCGGATGTTCCGAAGTAGAAGCAGTCTATGAAGTTGCGAAAGAAATCTCCCGAGTACGAAAGCAAGAACAAACATCCTGAGCATAATCGAGCTTCACGGTTATAAGACCCACGTTCCGCGTTCTCCAACGTGGTTCATACCTGATTTCAACTGAATGAGAGCCAGTTAAATTTTTTGCGAAATCCATTTGTTGAACTTACACCAAATCGCTTGCAATTACAATTTGTCATAAAAAATTGTGAAAGTGCACATAGAACATAACATGTCATTTTTACTGATCGATTGACTTGATGGATAGAAAAGAGAAACGGGAAATCTTGACCCACAGGGTGGGGAGACGAACTGAACCCTCTGTTAACGAAGACTTGGCAGCAGTACTCAACGACAAATTGAGTTGGACGGTAACGGCCCAACTTGTTGATGCTCACCAATCCGGCATACCTGACATTGTCATATCAGAACAAGGACGAGCCACCGTTGCTCTAGAAAATGAAATAAACCCAGCACAAACTGTTCGAAAGGATGCAGAGTCGAGACTAGGAACTAGCATTGGATCACAGAAGATAACCAATGTAGTAGAACTGAGAACTAGCGAGTTGTACCGAGAGCTTCTTACAAGTAACGATGCGAGAGATTACATTCATAGAGATCCAGGTTTTCGCTACGCTCTACTCTCAGGACTAAATTCAAACGAATATGTACGTTTTCCTACCAATGGATACCTCAGAGGCAACATCGATGATTTGACTTCATTTATACGAGCGGCAGGTGTTCCAAGTGAGACTCTCAATCGTGCAATTCACATATTGGAAAAAGCGGTATCGACGGGTATTGAGCATCTCGTGAAAGTTGTTGACCAAAGTTCAGCAACGATGCAAGAACTGGCTGAACTGTTATGTCAAGACTTCGATGCGGAAGTCGTTGACCAGCGACGTAAGACGGTTGGTCAGGCCCTTGGCATTGTCGCGACAATTATTTTGAACGCAATGGCGTTTCAACAACAACTTGCTGGAATTCACAACATTGAAAGCATCGCTCGAATGCGCTCTACAGATCGTTTGAATCAGTCTGGAATCCTTGTCGAATGGCAAAAAATACTCGACATCAACTACTGGTCGATATTCGCGTTAGCAAAGCGATTACTGGAATCGATCCGCATTCCTGTGCTTGCAGATCAATTTGTGCTTGACATGGCATCTTCTTCGGAAAATTTAGCCAGTCTCGGCTTGCACGAATCACACGATTTAGCGGGGACTGTATTTCAGCGGTTCATAGTTGACAGAAAGTACTTAGCATCCTTTTACACGAGAACCGAGTCCGCAACTTTACTTGCGAACTTAGCATTACCCGGTAAATTCGATCCGGACGAGTATTTAAACTTCAAAATGGCCGATTTTGCATGTGGAACAGGAACATTAATTCATGCTGCGTACTCCCGAGCTTCGGTATTGAATCAATTGAGTGGCGGAGACTCGCGCGCTTGCCATAAACAAATGATCGAAAAGAACATTGTTGCTTTGGACATAGTTTCCTCTGCTGCGCACCTAACAGCATCCATGCTGTCTAGTGTTTTTCCCTCAGAACCCTATGAAAACACAAACGTGATGATTCCGAGGTACGGAGCAGACGACGACAAAGTTAAAAATTGGGAAGATGTCGCACTGGGGTCGTTGGAACTGATTCGTGCCGAGAGCAAATTTAAACAATTGTTTCCTAGTCAAGTTCAATACACGCAAATTTCGGGTCGACGAGTGAACGATGCAGATCTAGATGTAACTATAGACAGGGAAAGCTATAACCTTGTTATTATGAATCCACCATTCACTAGAGCTGCCGCGGACTGGGATCACACTAAACGCGCAGTCAAACAATATCGAGGACTGGGTACGACACAACATGTGCAAGACTTAATGGCGCAACGCCAACGCAAGCTGTTCCGTAGCACGTGTTTTGATGGTTACGCTGGCCTGGCAAGTGCATTTCCTGCTATTGCAGACGCAATGCTGCGAAATCACGGATGTATGGCGTTTGTCCT
The DNA here is from genome assembly GCA_009837185.1 of Gammaproteobacteria bacterium. Taxonomy (GTDB): domain Bacteria; phylum Pseudomonadota; class Gammaproteobacteria; order Pseudomonadales; family Azotimanducaceae; genus Bin55. The sequence goes on from VXUA01000013.1 coordinate 57,923, forward strand.
TCCATTTACAAGTCTGTGTGGTGCTCGTTGGCGTAAGTTTAGAGAAATGATCAGCAAGAACTATGGGAATACAAAAGTTATTTCCATCTCTCAGCCGAACGACACTCGACGATCTTTTTCCGCGGATACCGATATGGCAGAGTGCTTACTGATTGCGACCAAAGGAGAAAATAATAAATCTTGTACATTCGTGAACTTGTACGAACGACCCGCAAGTTCTATGGTTGCGGCTGAAATTGCACGCACTATAAGAGATTTAGAAGTACAGGATGTCAATGAACGACTATCTGGAGGAACCCCCGTCATCTTAGGGGACGAGATCGTGGGTGTCGCGATAAAAGTCCGATCTCAGGAATTAGAAACATTTGGACCCGCAGGAATTAAAGACCTACTACTTTCACAAGTAATCCACTCTTTAAGAGAGGGAATTTTGAGATTGCCTCGCTTGGAATCTTCGATTAACATTCCGATTGCGAAAGTTGGTTTGATAGCGCAATTGGGATTGAACGCTGCCAATATCGCGGGTGGTTCAACCGCAGCATTTCGCAAAACACCTCGAAGTAAACTTGGAACTTTTTATCCCATGATCTGGTTACGCCAAGGGAAACGAGACACGTCAATGGTACTTGAACCTGATTTCGAAGGCGTGGTTCAAAACGAAGCCCGACTTCAAAATGTTTGGTCGACACGCTCTTGGGCTCACTTTGGCTCGAACATTCGAGTAAATTCTCAAGCACTAGCGGCTTGCTTTACGGAAGATGAATCGTTGGGGGGTAGTGGTTGGCCGAATGTCAAATTTGGCGATCGTCTCATGGAAACCGCGTTCGTCTTATGGAGTAATACAACGTTAGGACTTTTGCTGACTTGGTACTTTGGACCTAGACAATATGCTGGTCGTGTTCGACACGGACTGGAAACTTATGCTCACGTACCAACACTAAATGTACGACAACTTGGAAAAGATCGACTCAATGCCTTCGTAGATGTATTTGAGGAATTTAGACTACTAAACTTTGAGCCTATGCACTTAGCTTATCGAGACCCTGTCAGAATTCGGCTTGATAGAGCTGTTTTGGTGGGCTGTTTGGGATTAGACGAAGGCGTTCTCGAATCCCTGGATGTTCTAAGAAGGCGATGGTGTGGAGAACCGACAGTCTATGCAAATCGTCGCGACGGAATTGAGCATGAACGTGAGGAACCCGACTGTACTATCTAATGCACGTCGCGGCGAAATGATGACCATTCAATTGCTGAGGAAACGTTGCGAGTTGAATTTTAAAGCAGAGCCAGTCGGACTCAATTGGCGATTAAACTATCGTTTACTCGAACTAAGACAATTTTTTTAGTTGATCGTTAATAACCTAAAAACGTTGAGGTTTTCTGTCGCGCTTTTTTGCTAGTGCGTTCTCAGTGTATCAAGTACTACAATCGCATAGTTTTCTGCCTGATTGTCGAAACCTGAGTCTTCTAAATCAGTCAGATTCAACCTGCCATAACGGCAGTGTTGTAATCATAGGTCGGCCAATCGGGTTGATAGTCCTTTTCTGCTTGATCGCCCCAAACGGTCCAATTCTCGCAAACTCCTCGGCCGAACAGTTCTAAGTAAGGACCCCAACTACACTGTTCGATGATCTGATATTGCTCGTCAGGTTTTCGGGAGTGTTCTCGTTTTCGGCTAGCAACAAAATTGACTTGACTCCGACCGGGGTCGAGCGTACGTGCATTTGTTCCTCGAACTCCAAACAGGATCACTTCAGTTACGTTTCGGAAATAAAATCCAACACCTATCCCGTCCGGCCCCCATCTTTTCGGATTTTGTGCCAGATTAAGTTTGTTTTGTACTCGAATCCCCATGCACTCAGCACCTGTAAGCCTTCTGGTAAAAGGGCATTTTGGACCCACAAATAGCAATGCGATCTATCAGCGGTATGTTCGATGACGGGAAGTTGGGAGATTTCTTCTACAGAAAGTGTGTCATACCGAGTTAATCGACGATGCTCAGGAGCTACTTTTCCCGTTCGATTTACGAACCGCCACGGTGGGTCAGCGAGAGTCGTACCAAACTTCCTGTTTCCAAAAAATTCCGACAGTTCCGCTGCCGATGACTTCGCCATATTACTCTTGTTCTTATTTCACAAACCCACCTGAATTATAACTTGCTATTCTCAAAAATCTGTCCTCGTATTCCATCGAAAGCATGATTTGTTATTTCTTTTCTCCACGAGGAATATCGTCTGAAACTGAATGTTGCGTGGTGGAAGCAGATTGTCAGATGGGAACCACATACAAGACGAGAATCTTAAAAACGGTCATTAAACAAAAATCTTATACTGGGACATAAGACGATCATGCAAGTGACGGATTTTTCCAGTGGATCGGTTCAGAAGCTCAAGCAGTTGCTTCTAGGTCGATCCAGCCGCTGTTTCATTGAGTGTGTTGGCGGCTTGTGAAGCAAGCTGTCGAAATTGTCGCTCTGTTGTGGCCGATGTAGTTAAATGCCTTACTTGTTAATCACAGAGTTATTCAGCTGACTCTTCTTCCCATCGACTGGCGAGCACCTTCTCAAGCTCTGCAGTTGGTAAATCGAGTTGTACGATACATCCTTCTGTGTCGATTAAGAACTTTTTAGGTATGTAATTCACACCATAGGCTGTTGCCATCGGAGCTTGCCATCCCTTCAACTCGCCGTCGTCCGCTGCGTCTATCACATCGATCCATGGGAGTTCATTGTCTTCGAAACCGGTTTTCCAATCTTCCAATGTACTGTCAATAGAGATTGTGATAATTTCAAAACCTTCATTCTGATACTTCGAATACATCTCTTTAAGTGCTGGAAAGCTGTCGATGCACGGACCGCACCAAGAAGCCCAAAAGTCGACTAACACTAGCTCGTTTTCTTTCAAAACGTTGTGAAGCGACACGGCTTCACCATCGAGATTATCAAGCGTAAACGGTGGCGCGAGTTGGCCCGGAACGACCGTGTCTTCGTTTTGTGAGACTGAGATTCGCTGCACAACTTCTTCAATCTCTGGTTTGATGTGTAGCTCAACAAATTCCGCGCTGAAGCGGGGTTCTAATTCCTTAAGTGTTGCTAGCTTTTCTTCGTCGCGATCGTATCCAAAAGGATCGAGTTGAAATGCCATCCATGCCAAGACAAGGTCGTCAGAGTTTTGTATGGTCGGTAGTAATGATTCGATTCGTCTATCTTTGATTTGTTGGTGAAATTCTTCAACACGTTCATAACCTGCTGGAAACGGTGATGTACTACCAGTATCGGGTGCTACAGAAGACAAGTCAACATGTTGACACTCTGTAGCTGGTGGATTACTGGTTGCGAAAGCAAGAACTGGCGTTTCTTCAATGTCTTCCACGCCTACTTCTAACTCTTGATTTGTTTCGTCCTTGGCTTCAAACGACTTTTCAAATTCTGCGTAAGCGAGGTGCTGTTGTTCAAGAATTTGTAGGTACTCCGGATCATTCATCCAATTCGTGACTAACTGAGTGTGAAGCCCTTCTCGGTCAGCGGATATTACGATCGCCTCTGTATTCTCGACCTGTTCGATACTGTAATTGAAACCGGGTTCGAATATCCCTTGCATCAGCGTTATCATGGAGTAACTATTGAATTCCTCAATCCACATTGAAAACAGCGTTGGTTTATCGAGGTCTCCTTCTATCGAGAACTTACCGTTTTCGACTAAAACTGGACCGTACGACGTGTATTCGGTCGAGCCATCAAGTTCGTAGGTTCTTCCATAAACTCGTACCATTGTTAACTCAGGGTGATAGTCTCTTTTCCTAAACTGTTTAAGGTCGCCGGAAAAAGTAAATTTGCGTTCAGGCTCGGTCGACCGATGATCCGAGCCTTTTAAATAAACTTCCTGCGATTCCATGTTGTCGAGTACTTTAAACTCATTCCGTGAATTAGGTTGAAGTAATAATTTCGTTGAGCCAATCACTTCCTCTTCTTTCCAGACACTCAATGTGACCGGTACCGGTTGGTCTATCGAACCTCGCAGTCTGACTTTGCGGTTTTTGAATTCCCCAGAGGCTATCTCCATCCCTGGTGTCTCTTCGGTTTCATTGACTCCATCGGCTACAACCGTCGCACGGAGCTCCGGTATGCTAGTCGGCTCATCGGCGACGTAAATTACTTCGCCAGTAAGGATGAATGTATTTTTTTGTGAGCCTGAGTCACTAAACATCTGACACCCTGAGATCGTCAAGGTAATAGCAATCAGACCAAGAACGGTTATTAGAACTTTTTTCATGATAGTTTTCCTGTAATAGTAGTGGGCAACTCAAGATGAATCAATTCAACTGAAATGAGTGGCTCTCGTTCAGTTACTACTCGAGAAGTTTACCGACGTGATTCAAGAAACGGTCTCGGTTTAGAATTGTCGCGAACATTTTATATCATGCGGAGCACTGCATCTTGAAGCTGCCTCAGTTTGATGGACACCTACAATTAGAAAATGTTGAGGAGTCCA
>VXUA01000003.1 GCA_009837185.1 Gammaproteobacteria bacterium
CCATTATACCACATTGGAAATTCAAAGACATTTTTTAAAACTAATAACAGACAGATATCTCGTTAATCCCGAGGCTAACAGAATTCTAGCTCTTGGAATAACGACGTTTTAAAGTGTTCTCTTGTCATCGCGCGTTTTTTGATGATTTAAGAGTGCGAAGGATCAAGTTTTTAATACCTAGGTCTCTCCTTCTACAGAATCGCGGCTAGGGCGTGAATGTGTTGAATTTTGTTTCTGAATCAACTTTACACTTCCACAAATTACATAGTGGAAGTCTTGCTAAATAAGATCGGGGCATAGTAAATATTCCTATATGAGTCATGAACAATATGCCCGCGAAACATGATGCAATTATTCCGTGAAAGCTTGGAATACGTCCCAACGATAACAAGAATATTTTTAGAATTAGTCTGAGATGCAACGATTTTCACACTCAGTATTCGGTGGTTTCTCAGCGCGGCTGTTACTCGTACTGACTTCCTTAACACTAATGAGCGCGTGTGCTACAGTGTATGTGTTGCCACGAGTTGACATCATTGATCACAAAAAAAATTTCGTTGTGATGAGAACTTCGAAGACAGACTTTGGAGCTAATGAATCACGAATAATCGCTCTTTCTCGGGAGTTTTACCGACACTACGAGGACGAGTTTGATTTACTAGTTTTTATGGCGCACAATCCCTACAGAATCATGGATCAATGGGAGGTCGGCCGTAGAGGCACAATGAGCCTGGTCAGGAACGCTGAAGTAGGAACTGGTTCGAGCACAGTTGATGTTGGGGGAGTTTTTGGTTCAGAACATAGACTGAGAGGAGTAATCTCTTTAATACATCCAGAACTGATATTCACCGATTCTATGCTCTTGCATGAGATCATGCATTTGTGGTATAACGATCTCGAAGTCATTCCGACTGCGACGTACTCACACTGGGGATTCAGTAGTGTCGGAGGACAACTTGGTGGATTCCAACTAGATGATCTAACGTCGTTAGGAGACGGGAAATACTCGGCAGGTAACTTTGCACCACAGCGCGCAAAGACTTCGATACCCTACAGTCCGCTGGAAATGTACTTAGCAGGGTGGATATCACCTGAAGAAGTTCCCGACATATGGGTCGCAAAGGATGGCTCGTGGTTAATGCGTGAACGGTCTGGTAGACGGCCCCAACATCTAAAAGACGCAAACGGCGATTGGATTTTTACCGCTAGTCAGACTTCAACATGGAGCATAGAGCAAATCATAGAAAAATTGGGTCCACGGACACCGAACTTTGAACAGTCTCAGAAAGAGTTTCGCATCGCTTTCGTCCTCGTTACGGACGGTGAAGAACCCATTGACGAAGTGTATATAGACGCAACTCAATTATTCATCGAAGAGTTTACTAAGAAGAGCCCGGTATCAACTTGGTTTAGAAGGGAAGCGCGCGATGACATACTCAACTTTTGGGAAGCAACGCGAGGTATTGCTTCCTTGGACCTGGGCGATCTTCGGTCCTTCAGGAAGTGAAACAGGAGTACTGTTTGAATTCCTCGTGAACTTGGAAGTTCATTTTGATAGCATTGATTTTGAGACGACTTTTTAAAAGTAAGGCGTTTAACGGCGCTTCAAGTATCGTATTACTGCTGATCTGCTCGGTGCTGATGAGTGGATGCGGCTATGTCCCTTCCTTTACGCTACAAGATCACGCGCGAACAAGCGATCAAACTCATTGATTTGTACCTCGACGTCGTGCCTCAGAATGTGGAACAGTCCATTCAACGAATGGTCGACTTCGATTGGAATTTCAATCCGGTCGACGCGTCGAATTTTCGCGGGTCGCAACGACACAACAATTTTGATGTTCTCGACAATGTGATTTTCGGGTTCTAGCTCACTCAGTCCAGTCCTAGAAATTCCCCGCGATCGCGCGGTTTTTTTTGTGTCCACTGTCGCATAGTTTTATAGTGATTTAGCGCGATCGGTCGGGCGCGGTCGCGAGATCGCTGACAAAATCCGTGCTCAACACGGTTCATTTGCAATAAACAATGACTTCGTACTACACTTGAGATAACAGTAATTCACTCGCTCAAAGGGGGCGACAAAATGAGAAAATCAAAACGCAAAATCCACAAGGCATTGAAACGAATTAACGAGCTCAATGTTAAATTAGTCAATGCTGTTCGGATTGGTCGGGCTGACTTAGTCGAGCTCTACACGTCTCAATTAAACTCGGCTAAGCGACGTCTAGACATTGCGGAAGCTAAAGCGCTGAAAGTCTACTAACTTATTCACACAATTACAATCAAGCCTCGACACTGCGCGGGGCTTTTTTGTGCCTGTCCTCAAACGAGACCTGCCTAAATTCAAGCGATATGGCTCTACAATGGGTACAGATCAACTCAGTGCTTACTAGCTCTCTATTGGGCTTATTTCAATTCCTATCTTTTGTGCCATTCTCAAACATTGGGTGCGATTGCAAACTCATGTTGCTAACAAAGGGTGGGGGTGTCCTTTGTGTATGCTCACAATCCAAGCCTTTGCAACATAGATCGGCTCAATTGACACGTGCAAACAACACAAAAAACGATACAGTGTACGTGCATACGACACAGCTTTTCGGCACTATTTTCCCTCAAATTACAATGTCGGAAGCAAGCGAGCAAACAAAAAACAAGAAATTCACACACCTTTTAAGTCCGAAAAACTAGGGGATGTTCTGGTGCTTTTGAGCATTCTGTAGGGTCCCCCCTTTTCAATTCCTATGAATCTGAAACGAAAAAAGAAAGAGGAGAGATGGGGTTTGGTGTCCCTAAGGTTGATAGGTCGCTCGGAAGAGTAAGTGTTTTTACGTGTCTCTCTAAAGGATCCCCGACACCATGTTGGTCAATCGCAACGTACTAGGAGATTGAAGTATGAAAGTATCATGTAAGCTTAGTCGGGTCTTTCAATCTTAAGGAGTTTGTTTTTATGAGTGCTTTGAACTTACCCCGTTGGCATTTAGTGCGACACTATGCAATAGGTATTACGATTGGTTTGGTGGTGGGCATTCCGATATATTTCACCGTCTCCCAAACTTTTTTGAGTCAAGAGGTAGGTGCTGTTAACGACTCATCCTCTGTACATGACAACAAGACAGGTGTCGGGGGATCTGACAATATAACGGATAAAACAAAATTTTTTCCTGCGGACTATGAACTTGCTGAAGGGGACCCGCAGGTTGCGTGGAATGACTTACAAGAAAACGATCAGATTCACGTCGGTCGGCTAGTGGAGTTGATCAATACTGTTAATGCGTGGATTGCCCGAGATGGTTTAGGCGTCCTCAATGAAATTCATGAGTCGGTGACTGATCGAGAGCTCCGTTCCGCGCTTTTTGGTAATGTTATTTTCACTGCTGCAAAGGAGATCGGTTATCAAGCTCTCTTTTACAAAGCGCAAGAAATATTCTCAGACGACGAACTCCGCCATGAGTTTTTGTGGCGATTGGCTAATATGTGGGCTCCGTTAAACCCAGTAGGGTCTTTCGCTACGGCTGCGCAAATAGAAAACAAACACGTCCGTGCGGAGACATTGAAGTCAGTAGCCGAAATATGGGCTAAGACAGATATTGAATTACTAAAGAAGTGGCTACACACTATGCCCAGCGTCGTCATCAACCATGCTGAATTGATGGTAATGATGGCAACCGCCGAACAATCGCCAACCGATGCTTTGGCTTACCTTCCTAACGTTGCTCGCACTTCCTACGAGGAACTGCTAATCACAACAATCACAAACCATTGGAAAACGCGCGATACTGAAAGTGCATTAGAGTGGGCTCTCAACCATGAATTCACAAATGACAGAATACGTAATAGAACATTGGGGAATGTTTTATATGAAATAGCCAAAACCGACCTTGATCGTGCTCTGCAAATTGCAACTAGTGAGCCTGAGGATGATTTCGGTAGGGGGCCGGAGGCATTTTTAATAGCACATATAGCTGCGCAAGATATTGATCAGGCGATAGAAATGTTGCCTCGCGTTCGAGCAGGAGACAGTCAGAACTACGCGTACGAAGTTATTGGAAGACACTTGTCACGCGAGTATGAATTTGACCGAGCTGTGGAGTTGGGGGGACATATCACAGATGACGGAAGTAAAAGAGATTTTTTCGACAGCATTCTGCCTAGTTGGGCGATACATGACCCAGTTAATTTATTTAAGGAAATACCGTCGCTACCGACAAAGTATCTCCGATCGAGGGCAGCTATGCACCTTGTCGATGCCGAATCGTATCGTCATAACGTTTTGACGGAACAGCAATTAGACGAGGTTAGACCATACATAACGACACAGGATTTAAGAGAGATGGTTGACCGTAGAAGTATGATGGCGGCCCTTGAGATTGATTCGATGGTGATCAATCCTGCATCAGCATTCCCGTTCAATCCTAATATAGGCGACCAACTCAAAAACTACTTTCAAATTCAAAGTTCATTTTAACCTGGAGGAATATATGAACATTTCAAAATTCAAAAGAAAAAAGACGGTGCAAACTGTCAACAGCTAGTGTATTACTCGGTGTGTTCTGCACGGTTTTAGTTATAGCACACACCGCAAAGGATGAGGATGGAAAAATCGCCTGGAATACAGTGCAAGAGCATCCAAAATCAATGGTTATTTGTAGAAGCACTGGTCAGCTCGCAACTGCAGCTGGTGCTTCTATTCTAGGTTGGTTCAATGCTTCCGCAACTCTATCTGAGGATATCACGGAATGTGCCGGTAACCCAAACCCTATTGTGGGTGGACATAGAAAGTGGCACGAGGTTACCATAGATGTAACAGATACTATTTATGATACCGTAGCGTGTGTCTTGAAGGAGCAAATTACGGTCGGTATGGAATTTGACGTCACCAAAGTAAAATTTAAGCTACCAATCATGATACCTAAACCGTGGCCTTGGAAGGGGTGGATTACTGCGCCTGAGTGGATGTGGCCTACCATCAAGTATACAAAAGGGGAACTAAGTGATGTAAAGTGTAAGCCGAAAAATTACGAGGGCCAGGATTAAGTTCCACTCTCGTTAGTAGGAACCGGACTTATTGCATTCGCGCAAAGTAAACCGCAACCGAGTCCGAGTTAGCGAATTAGATCTACTTTAATGCCCCGCGTTGTTCGGGGCATTTTACTAGGAGTGTTTCATGCCTTCGAACTGGTCGGGTGACAATCTCCCCATCATGCGGGGGATGAACTCGGAGTCCGTCGACCTCATTTACTTAGACCCGCCATTCAACTCGAAAGCGAACTACGCGACACCTATAGGGAGTGAAGCTGCAGGGGCGGAGTTCAAGGACACCTGGACGTTGCAAGACGTGGATATTGCGTGGCTCGATCTGATTGAAGCGAAGCACCCGCGTCTTAACAAAGTCATTCACGCCGCGATGAATAAGAGCGACAAGTCGTATCTGATTTACATGGCAGTTCGGCTCTTGGAAATGCACCGCGTACTCAAGCCCACCGGATCGATTTACTTGCACTGCGATCCGACTATGAGCCACTACTTGAAACTGCTTATGGACGCGATCTTTGGCCGGAAGAATTTTCGCAACGAGGTGGTGTGGTGCTACACGGGACCAGGGAGTCCAAATATGCGACAATTCAATCGCAAGCATGACCTTGTGTTTTGGTATTCGAAAGGAACTTTGTGGGCGTTCAATCGAGACGAGGTCCGTATTCCGCACAAGCAGTTGAACACGAATTCGAAGGGCGCGGCGATCAGTGCTCCGCTTACGTCTGAAGAACGTGATCGATATTTAGAGAAAGGTAAAGTGCCCGAAACCTGGTGGTCGAACGTTTCTCCAGTAGGACGGATCAAAAGTGAACGCGTGGGCTATCCTACACAAAAGCCCCTAGCTCTGTTGGAGCGCATTATCAAAGCAAGTTCTAATTTAGACCAGGTTGTGTTCGATCCGTTTTGCGGTTGTGCAACCACCTTAGTTGCTGCCGATCGACATAGTAGAAACTGGGTGGGGATTGATATTTCGGACGTCGCGGTACGGCTGGTCGAGGACCGCATTAAAGCGGACCAGGGACTATTCCAAGATATTCAATCTCGCACTGACGTTCCTTCGAGAACGGATATCGGTGAGATTCTGAAGTACAACGATCTGCGCAACAAGAAACTTCTTTACGGAGAACAGGGCGGTCACTGCAACGGGTGCGGTAAGCACTTCGAACCACAACGAGCACTGGAGTCAGTGCCCTACAGCCCATTGGAGATGTATTTAGCTGGCTTTATACCTTCGAGTGAAGTGCCCGATATTTGGGTAGCAGAGGATGGTTTTTGGTTGATGAGCAATTGGATCAAAGGACGCCGCCACGTACAGAAGGATGCAGAAGGCAATCAAATTTTTACCGCTCGTAAGGTTGCGACGTGGAGCGTTGAGCAAATTGTCGAAAAATTAGGTCCACGTTCCCAAAATTTCGAAAGCTCCCAGAAGGAGTTCCGCGTCGCCTTTGTATTTGTTACGGACGGCCGCGTTCCCGTTGAAGAGGTAGAGTTAGCGAGTACAAAATTCTACATCCAACAGTTCACCAAGAAGGGGCCAATATCACCTTGGTTCAAAGGCGTATTAGAAGTTGACAGTCTGTACAACTTTTGGGAAGCAACACGTGGTATCGCTACTATGGAAACAGGCGATTTACAGTCTTTTCGGCGCTAGGTTATTTGTACTGAAACAAGACTGTCCGAAAAATTAGCTCTAAAACTCGATCAGTCGGATGGTCGAAAGTCGGAAAGTTGTTTAGACACCAACAATGTGTTTGTGAGTCGCCTAACACCGTTTACCAAATGGCGAACTAGTTATCCCACAACAAGCTGTCGTCGCAGTTAGATACCCGCTACCTACCAACTACCGCTCCGGTAGCGGCGGCTCCAGCTCCAATGACGGCCGCGGATTGCCGGACAACTTGAAGTATAGAGTCACGCGTCAGTGGTATTTGTTTCTCCAAGCTTCTTTTCTTCAATTTCTCGTACACTTTATCCGATATCTGATTATGAACTCGGTGCATCTGCTTCAATTCCCGATTCGAGACGATTTGTGGTCCCGATGTAACTACTTCTTTGCGCCACCATCGTTTCTGTGGATTGGCCTTCACAATCAACCGTTCCGTGTCCATCATTAGGTGGCTAGCAAGAACATGAACCTCGAGTATTCTCGAGTACAACTTGATCGTCGATTGAATTGCCTTTGCTTGATCCCTCCTGATTAAATCTTCCCAATCTATTTTTGATTCGGAGAGTGCATTGGTTGCGTTCGCTAATTGCGTTTGAAGATTGTCGATCATACTTTCCCTCAGTTGATAGGTTCCTTAATTATCTGTCTATTTCGCGATGATTACTTGGGTCATAATAAATTTTGTGAATGCAATTCCCAAGAAAGCGAGGTCGGAGAAATTGCATTGTCAACTTGTAACTATTATACCACATCTTGACGATCAACTTCGACCGGTAAAGAAGTCGTGATAGACTATTAACCCGATTAAATACAACAAGACTATCGCCACTTAGACTGACAGGTTTCAGACTCAATCCCAAGAATTTTAGTCGCGAATTTGCTAGATTTCCATCCTTCTATGGGGACATGATATTCATCTACACTACAGAAAATTCGAGACAAGTCCTAGTTAACCACTAACATTCCTTTAAATGCGGTGGTAACGGTGCTTTTGGACGGCCATTTTCCGTCTTCGTTGTTTGCCATACGGAACTTACTTAGAGCCACAACGGCTCTACGCTTAACTTTAAAATGAACCCAATCGAGAATTCCATCTTTGAAGCGGCACTAAACCAAAATAAGGCTACATGTGAACACAGACATCAATGACGTTCCTCTAAATGTCGATCTACTCTACAAATATCTACTTGACACCGACCTCTTTCCTGTGGGCCACACGGATGGGCTCGAAGCGTACTTAGAAAAAATTCTGCGAGAACATGAACGTCGTGGCGGGCTACCTGCGTCAGAGGTAAACCCACTTCAAACACTTACGAGCTGTATGAAGTTGCTAAGAAATCGCGGTTTCTTCAAACTACAGTTTCGAGACTCGTGGGAGCGGGTCGAATTCACCATGACCAAGAGGGAAGAGGATCAAGATGAAGCTGCGGCCGCAGCCTTAGCCGCAACTTCGATCATCCCAAATATTTCTTCATAGTCGGCACAACGGACGAGACGAGCGGGGTCGTTTACCTAGTGCCCATTTTTGGTGCTTGAGCTTAGTATCTAAAGAATTTCGCTTCAGTCTCGTGCAATCGCCTCAAATACTATATACTAAGAGGTATCTAGATGAAGCGCGCACCGAAAATTTGTGCACTCAATGACACGTGCGCGAGTAAAGAAGTTTGAGGAGGAAAAATGAACTCAATAAAACTTTTAGTCCTTTCGGTCTTAGCAACGCTTTTCGTCATTTCGGCGGGAGCACACCCAGGCCCAGAACGACATCCCATCGAACAAGAACTTTTTGATTTGGAGGCTGAGCTTAAAGCAGATGGCCGCGAATTGGAAGGTCGATTGAATGCGCGTTTTGACAGTCTTAGCGAGCCTGACGAAGAAGCGATCGCCGTCGTCGTAGCTAGTACGGTGAATGAAGCTCTTGTTGAAATAACACGGACATCTAAAGAAATGGAAAGTCAAATGGAAGAGCTTGTCGCGAACAATCGGCAGCTACCGTACTATGGCGTGGGTGCTTTAGCATTCCTATTTGCTGCGTTTGTCGGCATGTTCGCGTACATCCAAGGCAAGCTGAAAGCCTCTAAGTAGAACGCGTCGAAGAATACTCGGTACAAAGCCAAGCGTTGTACCTAGCGGTGCGACGTACGCACGTTTTTTTGCGCGCGATTTGCTGGTGTTTTGGTACATTAAAGCATACTCGCGCATGAAAGCGAGACTGACTACCCGAATACCAAAGACTCTTTCTTGAGAAACCTTTCCACCCTTTCTAAGTCTCGCTTTATATCGGGCTCTCAATGCCACTTACGTCTATGGTACGACTTTCACGCCCGAGATCTTGCTAGCGATCCCGGTACCTCACTTCAAGCAATCTTAGACACTGGGTATCAAGTCGGAGAATTGGCTTGCAAACGGTATCCAGGCGGACACTTCGTTGCGCAAACCCACTTACAAATTGCCGAAGCACTAGCAGAGACTCGTCAAGTCCTCGAACAGGGTAACGCGCCCGCGTTGTTTGAGGCAGCCTTTGAATATCAAGGATTACTGACACGCGTTGACATAATCGAACGACTCCCTAGTGGTGGGTGGCGATTGATTGAAGTCAAGTCCACGACGAGTCTGAAGGATGTCTTTGTTCTTGATGTCGCGTTTCAATTGTCGGTGCTACGTGGAACTGGGTTGGATGTTCGGGAAGCAGCAGTAATGACTTTGGATCGGCCGTACGTTTTCGACGGAAAACAGCTAGACCTAAATAAACTGTTCAAGCTACACGATGTTTTGGAACAGTGCGAAGATCTACTTGATTCTGTCAGTGGGGACGCGCGCGAGATGCAGGCTTTGTTTTCTGCTGGGAAACCGCCCAACGTTCAAACGGGAGACCACTGCTTTACTCCCTACGACTGCCCTTACTATGAACACTGCTCCAGAGATGATGTTTATCCGGACCATGGGATCGATGAACTTCCATCACTACGCAGCGCTCGACGCGCGCAACTAAACAAGGCTGGCATCGAAGAAATTCGGGACATTCCGGACGACTTTCCTCTGACGAACTTACAGAAGATCGTACATCAAACAGTGCTAAACCAAGACAGCGTGGTCCATAGGGAGATTTCAGTCATGCTAGCTGAGATTAAATCGCCTGTTCGATACTTAGACTTCGAAACTTTCGCACCTCCGATCCCTCGTTTTGTCGGGACTAGCCCATACGACGCTGTTCCTTTTTTGTTCTCCGTTCACACGGAACACGAACGGGATGAGATAATGCATGTAGACTATCTGCACGAACACGACGACGATCCGCGCCCTCATATCGTCGCACAACTGATTGAAGCGGTAGGAGACGAAGGATCGATTTGTACTTACTCGGACTACGAACGAACGGTACTGAACTCTTTGGCCAAAGCTGTACCTGAGCGGGCGGAAGAAATCGCAGCAATCTCATTTCGATTGTTTGATTTACATCGAGTCGTAAAGAACTCGATCTATCATCCAGAATTCCGTGGGTCGTTTTCGATTAAGAGTGTCTTACCCGTTTTGGTGCCGGGAATGGGCTACGACGATCTTGAAGTGGCTGATGGTCAATCGGCTTCTGTCCACTACATGCAAGCGTTGAAGACCAGCGACAGCCGTGATCGAGAAAAGACTTTCAGACATCTCCGCGCGTACTGCGAACGCGACACGCTGGCTATGGTAAGATTGCTCGAAGCCCTAAAGAAGTTCTAGAGTTGTATTCAGTGTTCCCAATCTAAGTTGGTGAAGGCTAGGCAGAAGCTCTTCCCTACCTGTTTAGTATCACTTCGAAAAACCCGAAAACTAGTACTTAAATATAGGGGTATCCTAGTAAGTCGACAGAAGCATCGGAGTCGCCCCAATCCGCTGGATGTGCTATGAATGCAACAAACAATCGACCAGTTTGGTGTTCAGCAATTCCAAGTACTTGTTCTGTAAGCCACGTGAGGTTTGTTGTATCGGACCAGGACTTGCTCACCACAAACATTTTGTCGCTATCCACAGCACCCGCGCGAAGTTTATTCAAATCGTGCATGGCTTCACTTCCGGTGTCAGACATTTCGACTTCTATCTGCCACAACACGCTCACGACTCGGTCAATCTCCACTTCGTTCACGGGACCCGAAATTTCTTCCACTTGACAAATAGATATGTCATGTAGGAACTCGCGAGGGTTACCTTTGGATGCTACTCGAACGATCAAGTCATCCGTTGAATAGTAGTCCCTAAATTTATTTGTGAGACACTCGACGAATTTCGCACTCTTCGATTGATTGTCTGGCGCATCGTTGGCACTTCGCATTGCTTGACCTAGAGCGTCTTCGAGGAGTTTTCTTAGTTCATCTCTGCCGATTTTTCGCATTTGAGCATGTCTCAGTGTTGTGAAACGATAATTTTAACATCCACGTTCGGTGTACGAGTTGTCGCAATCCCAACCTCATTTTCTTCGTACCTGTTTTGTCCTTTGGGTCGAGTGTTTGTTGACAGTACTAAGTTGACTTCTTGAAGTTTCTAGAACGTCTATTTACAACTAACATCCCGTTCCGAGCATGAAAAAGTAAAGTCGTCGCGAATGTCCCGAATTTCTTCTTTGCCAGCCTCGTTCAACATAGTTCAATAACTTTAGTGCTCAATCACGGTCACCCAAATTCTTACAAACAATCTGATCAACGATTTCTCGATATTCTCGCGCTAGCCTACTCTTTGGACGGTTCTGTGTGAAGACGGCTTGATCAAGAAGTGAAAGGCTATCGTAGCGATGGACCATCATTGGCTCTTGTTTGAGATCAAGCTCTGTCTTGAACGATTCAATCATTCTTTCTAGAGTCTGGTGCTCATCGTCTATGTCTGGTATGTTCGACATGATGAAATGTAACTGAATGTTTTTCTTCCTAGGACCATCCCGTTCAGATCGTATGTCTCGTACTACTCTGCTAACACCTCGCAAGTTCTGTTCGTTCGGAAAATAAAAGATTGCTACTGCATCGGGGAGTTGGCGTGTGCAGATTCCGCCCACATCGGTGTGTCCAGTACGTGAGTCAATGAAAACATAGTCAGGATTAATCTCATCCATCCACTGTTGTTTGAGATCTTCAATAAGAAGATAGCCATCTTGATTCGTATACAGATTTCCCCAATCAATGTTCTGAAACATGTATATATAGTCAGACTTCTTTCCTCCCGCGGGCATGAGCCAAATCTCACCCTTTCCAGTGTGCTCAAAGTGACACTCGCTCACGTATTTGACGACGTCATCTGAAGTTCCACTCGAAAGATAGGAGTCGACAAAGTCCACGACACCCAAGCTTGGTTCTTTCGGCGTCAATGCCTTGAACGCGTCCAAACCGGGCGCTTCCAGATCAAAGTCAACCAACAGAACACGACGGCCGCGTCGGGCGAGTTCTATACCCGCATTAACAAGAGCCATTGAACGACCGACACCTCCCTTGAAAGAGTAAAAAGTGGTGATATACATCAACCAGTAGTTCTTAGTTCAAATACACTCTGATCCAGCCTGAGTTTTTCTCGATTTTTAATGTGTCGGAATGGTTCGATGTTTTCAGGTAATCCCTCTCTTTTTGCTTCGAGGCTCAAAACAGTTCGTTGCAACTTTTTTAAGATCGAAGGTTCATTCAGAAGACGAAGAAACCGATCGTGTGCGAGATTTTGAATGTTTATGCCCTTCTCCCATCGGTTTAACGACGCCTCTCCGAGACCTGTCAGTTGAGCAAAAGCACTACGTGACATATCGTATCTCTCGCGTAATTGCTTAATTTGGTTGGGATTTAGAACACCTAAGTGCTGGCACAACGCATTGTGTTTAATCTCCTCTGCTTCCCAATCTGTATATTGCAGTTCACATTCCAAGCAATTGTGAACTGGAATCTTGATTTTCAGTCTAACGGCGGATTCTCCGGTGCCATAGACGTACTCATAATCCTGAATTGAGGTAGCTACTCGATTGTCCTCGCATTGCGGACACGAACTCTGTTGGTTGTGTTTCGTATGTTTTTCGGTTGTTAACTTATTTGTTTCCATGTTGGTCTCCTTTATTCTTTGGATGTTCTGAGTAATGAAAGCCGCGACCGATGATTTTTCCCGCTCCGAGCTGAACCTTAACGTAAATGTCGCGTTCGTTCTCTCCCAAGTCAATTTTTTTGACGTATGCTTTCTTGCCAGCGGGTTTTCGAAGATTGACTGTCGTGACTTCACATCCAGCCTCTAATAGTGTCGCGATCAGTTCCCAAGCACTCTCGGATGTGTAATGAATTTAGAAATCTCCATCGGGTTTGCGTACGCTTTCAGGTCGCCAATCTGTTGGACTAGACCGTGTGTGCATGACAACTTGAGCTTTCGGCTTGCGCGCTAATTTGATTAACTGTTGGCGAATCGAATTTTCGATGCTCACCGGATTGTTCCATCGCGACTGTTCTACTACTCGTGAAATATCATCATATGATTATTATGCACATTTAAAACCAGTTTGATAGCGATAAATACAATCATATGATTGGTAATTGAGATACAGTACCAATTGCTTAGAGTAGTTGCTCAAGTTGCATCGGTTTGACGGTTAAACTGTTGATGGCTTTGTCGCTGGTATCAACAAGAACGTTTTCGAGGCTGAAAATCTATTGTGTTGAGTTTCTAGTCGATTTTTCTTGAGAAACTAGACCGATCATTTGATTAAGATGTTGAGTGTTGAAAAAGTGCGTGCTTCTCTATGAAAGACCTTCGGAATAAAAGCGACTCTGGTAGAAATACCATTCAGCCGCCTAACAGTAATTGGAACGCACATGGCTCTCATATGCTACGTTGTGCTAACGGTTTTAATATTTGGCTTTCGTGTTGCGATCTAAAAGAAGCGCACGGGAGATACTGGGCTTCGAGTTTCGACACAACTGTCCTCGCCAATTCAGAAAATAGCCACATATCTGCAGATTTTTGTTCTTCTGGCCGTCTTAGCGACAGCGATTCTCGATACTCTGGGTAGGCTTAAGCCTCATTTTGAGTTTGCGACTGTGGGTAATATCGTCGGCGTAATACTCTGTGTTATGGGAGCTGCAATCACCATGGTTTCGCAGTACCAGATGGGGAAGTCATGGCGAATTGGCGTTGATGAAACCGAAAAGACCGAACTAGTCACCCACGGACTGTTTACGTTCAGTCGAAATCCCATTTACTTTGGTATGCTGATTGTGGGTCTAGGGTTCGTGGTTCTAGTTCCGCACGCGTTCATGGTAATTTGCTTCATCTTGGCGTATATAGGTATAGATTTGCAAGTTCGAAAGATTGAAGAGCCGCACCTTGTGCGCGTGTTTGGGGACGAGTATGTGGCATACACCGATAGAACAAATAGATACATTCCTTGGATTACGAGAAGCGAAAGAGCATGATTTGGACGTCAGTCTTGTTGCCTGGCGACGAAACTCAACAAGATTAAGACTGCTGACGCATCGGCTGGGGTGAAAGGAGGACGCAAATTGAATCGTGAGTTTGAATTGAAGGGTTTGTATCGAAGGGGACTTATATACGAAACTACACACCAATTATAATAGGACTATGTCGTATAGAGG
>VXUA01000054.1 GCA_009837185.1 Gammaproteobacteria bacterium
AAAATTTCGGTCAGTTGCTTTGGAATTGGACGTATACAGAAATCCTTCTGAGAAAAGAATCAAATTTGTTCTTTACAGGCCTTTGCAGCACTGAGGACGAGTCCATCAAGGTGTGCGATCCGTGCCGCGGCGCGGTGGACTTGGACATGTGGAAATATGCGGGCGAGGTCGTGCCGAAAGCCCATGAGAAGACCTACACGTGCGGTTGGTGCCATCGCAACAAACGCTATCGCCAACATGACTACCAGCTGAAGCCGATCCACTGCAACAAACGAAAATGAATTTTGACTGATAACGGCCATTATCAACCACTTTTTTAGCTGAGAAGTCCACCATGAATTTACCCCTCACCGCGCTCCTGCGAGACGACCGCAAACTCCCCGCGAACCTCTTTCACGTCATCCATGCGGCGACCAGCGCGAACACGCACCGCGCCTACGCCCACGCCTTTCGGCAATTCGCCCGCTGGTGCGAGAATCGCGACCTGAGCGATCGCACCCTCGCCGAATACGTGAGCTATCTGCACCACGACCGCAACCTGGCGCCCAGCAGCATCTCCGTGGCGGTCGCGGCGATCAAGCGCATGGTCAAGGCGATGGGTCGAGATCTCGGCTGGAGTCTGACCACCGAGGCCGTGGCCGGCATGCGCCGACTCGGCAAAGAACGCGGCCGCGGCCAATCGCAGGGCTTGACCTACGAGGATTTCGTGCTGTGCATGAACGCGGCCGAATTTACACGGACGAAATTGCAAAGAATAACCGGATTTACTTTAGACATTTAGTATCGTTCGCTCAAATGCATGAAGAAGTCCATTATCAGCAATATTGGAGAGAGGCTAATGACGATGACGGCCGACTATTGCCTTCGCCCTACGAGTGGTATGACAATGAAGTGGAAGCTTGGAAACGTGCGTACGAGTGGTGGGAAGCCGCTTACAACTCCCCGCCACCTTTTAAGAAAATCAGCGATCGTGTCGCAAACCGCTATAAAAATTCGAGTGGTGAGCATAGCGGTTGGTTTGCGCGAAATAAGAAAAAATATCAAGAGTACGAGGCAAAAGAAGCCGCTGGAACGTTAACGACGAATGAGAAAAAGAAAATGGACAAACTGAAAGATTGGTTTGAAAGACGACGTGATCCCAAAACTCCCGATGAGAACCCCGATTACACTCCGAACGTAGGGATGGATTGCGACGAATAATGAGTCAGAATAACAACTCTAAACATTGGTACTGGATTGTTGGTGGTATCGGATTCATTCTGTTTGCAGTAACAGCAATTGTGGTGTGTGTTTTGTTGTTCGGTATCGAGCACTCGGCGCGTGAAGCTTCTTCCGGCGCGGAAGGTGAATCAACAGTCGATGTTTCTTCAGCAACATCAAACACTTCGTCTGCAGTGCCTAGAGTCCACACTTCTCCTCAGTTGCCTCGGCTGGACTTTCCCATTGGATCGATTGAAGAAGCATGTGGTTTGAATGACTTTCCGCCGCGAGTTGGATATTACGATTACGAAGATCATGAGACAATTGCCTGGACTAACAACCCTTTCAATGCAGAGGGGGACTGGCTAGCCCTTGAGTCCGAAGAGTGCCGGGAAGCGTTGGAGAAGCATCTCAATACAGTCAATCCGTATCTCTGGGGTGCTACTCCAAGAAACCTTCCTTTTGCTTTTGTTGTGTTGGAGAATCCGCTGACGTTCGAACGTATTTTCGCGGACCCCTCAGGCGACTTACATCGTATACAAGATGCGCTGTCACGATCAGAGTGTTTGTTGGAGCAAGGCACGGAAATAAACTGGGACTTGAAAGAGTCTTGCAACGCGGATGCGTTTCTAAATTATGCGATGATTAATCGGTTTTGTTTTGCCGAGGGAACACGCAATCGTAGTCAATCAATGTTTTGGGCGGAAGATGACCCTACACCGGAACAAGATCGGTTTATGTGGAGACAAGAACTCGAAGAAGCTTGGATTGAATCAAAATGCGAGGAGTTAGATTCCACGTTAGAGCTCACTGAGCATCATTCAGAACTCTATCAATTGGTGATGTCGCTTCGGGATCCGACTAAACCTTGGGCAAATGCACTGACTTTCGCTAAACAGAAAGACCCCAACGTAAAGAGTAACGAATGGGCTACGGAAGTGTTGATTGAACTAGCGGCACGTTTGGGTGATGACTCGGCTGGTCTGACTCAACGATTCGTCACGCGGGGACCTGCAAAACACTCTTATTGGGAAGAAGGGCACAAATACGGGCGTTTTGCGGATTTGATAACGAGTGAAGCATGGCGCGAGTTTGCTTCAAAGAAAAAGCCGAACGCCGATCGCTTTCTACAATCCTTTCAGATGTTAGCAATGGTCGACAGTCAAAGAGCTGATCCCCTAGAAGAAGTGCAATTTGATTGGGAATGGGTAGTACGCCATCTATGTTCTCCACCCGATGACGAATCCGAATGGCAAGAAGAAGAGAACTCTGAACTGCAGAGTTGTCAAGAAGTTGTCCACGAAATCCGTCAGGCAGGAATTAATTTCCCACCGGTGTTAGCAGCGATTGACAAGTTCGAGCAAGTTGCTCTGGAACTAGGAGTGTACGAGTAAGCACTTAATCTACACTGTAACACAAGGAGTGTTTTGTGTCTGCGAACTGGTCGAATAGGACGATATGGACCGGTGACAATCTCCCCATCATGCGAGGGATGAACTCGGAGTCCGTCGACCTTTTTTACCTAGATCCTCCATTCAATTCAAAAGCGAACTACGCGGCTCCGATCGGGAGTAAAGCTGCAGGGGCAGGGTTGGTGGTGGATTTTGATTTTAGGACTCGGATTATGTGCGGTATTCGGTGTTTGTGTGTTTTTAGTCACACAAAATCGATCCTCGCTAAACTCTTCCGCATCAGAGACAAGAGAGCCGAGTGTAGTGGTCAGTTCTTCATCACCTACGATCGAACCTGCAGAGACAGTGGTTGACCCGCCGCCCGACCAATCACGATTGGACTTTCCTCCGGGTTCTGTGGAAGAGGCGTGTGGACTACTTGAGTTTCCACTCTATTGGGATGCTATCGAGGCAGGAACAAGCTCACAGTTAATGAGTAAAGCCCTCGATTCTGTTGAGTGTCAGATCGCATTGGAAAACCATGTCAAGACTATCCACCCGTATCTCTGGGCCAACGCGGATGACTATCAAAACCGAGCGGCCACATTTATATTGGTGGATGAACCCCTAACGTTCGAAAGAATTTTTGCTGATCCTGCCGGCGATTTGCTTCGAGTAGAGGGCGCGCTGTCCCGCCCTGAATGTTTGCTAAAAGGAGACGAAAGTAATTGGGAACTGAAAGAAATCTGTCACGCAGGCTCGTTTCTTAACTATGCCCTCGTCAATCACGCCAGAGCACAAGCCAGAACTTTACGCACTAGTAATGTCGTTGCGTTCAACAAACTGGCCTCATGACTTTCAAGAACAGTTGATTAAGCTAGCAGCACGATTGGGCGATAACGCGGCTGGAATGACGTGGACAGCGTCGCAGTGGCGCCGGATTGGCGGAGATCTTCCCAGTGGTGGGTACCAGTTTGGGCGATTTGCTGAATTGTTTGCTAGTGAAGAATGGCAATCTTTGATTACGGCCGGTACTTGCTGGCGAGGTTTTGATACTGGACATGAAAATAGACAGTTCAGCATCGTAAACTTTTTACAAGCTCTCAAACTGCTCGCGAGAGATAGTGGTCCCAGTACCGAACAACACGAAGAGATTCAATTTGATTGGCGAGTTGTAGTGCAATATGTATGTGTTCCAATCTACATACATCCCGACGACACCGAAGCAATGGGTATTGAACCTGTCGAGCTACAAAGTTGTAAGGAAATCGTCGAGGAAGTCCGCCAATTAGGCATCAATTCTCCTACTGTCTTAGCTGCTATAGACAAGTTCGAGAAGATCGCGATAGAACTGGGAGTATACGAGTAGGTGTGTACTGGTCTTCCGCAACTCTAACTCAAAACGGTCGAAACAGACCAAACCAATTCGATCAAAGACGCCTGATACCTCTTCCTTGGTTTAAAGTCGCTGTATGACTTAGTTTTGATACTCTGACGATAGATTTCGAAGAGGATCCTATTCTGAGAGTGCCGCCGAGCTGGTTTCAAAGGCGTGTGGTTTTCTTTTAAAATCAATTATCAGCGATAGCGAGAAATTTTCTATAAGGATTCATAGTAAGGACTATTTCAAAAAGTTTTAGAATGCGAAGAGAAGTAATGGGTGGTCGGAAGTCACGGGCTGTAGTGTGGATTTGGAGTGGAGTTTTCGGACTTACTTTGGTAGTAATCGTCGTATTCTTACATTTGCGTGCCTCTAGTACCAATTCGCACACATCTTTGAATATTGACCAACCCCCATCGGAAACGGAGCTCGACGGCACTACTCCCATAGACGCGACTGAAGTTTCCCAAGTCGTTATGAAGACAGGACTAACATTACCGCCTTTGGACTTCCCGCCCGGTTCGGTAGAAGAGGCGTGCGGCTTTAATGACTTCCTTCCCTACCATTCCACCACATTCGAATCCGACTGGGATTCGAGGATACCGTTAGCATCCGAAAAATGCTGGTCGGCTATGGAAACGCACATCAATACTATCAATCCGTTACATTTAGAAAGAGACCACAGAAGAAGACGCACGTTTCTGTTTGTAGTTTTAGGCGAGCCTCTAACGTTTGAGCGTATTTTTAGCGATCCGCAAGGTGATTTGCTCCGCGTACAAGATGCACTATCCCGAACCGAGTGTTTGTTGACAGGAGATGAAACCAACTGGGAATTGAAAGATTCCTGCCACGCCGAGGCATTCTTGAATTATGCTCTAATCAATCGCATTTGTTTGGGATCTGGATGGTCTCGGGCATATACCTACTACCTGAACAACGATGATTTAACACCAGAGCAAGACCGATTGGGATGGAAAGAATCTTTAGAGCGCGAATGGGTTGAAATGAAATGTGAGGAGTTAGATCAGACTTTGGAGTTTTCGTCGGAGCAGTACCCGGAACTTCATAAATTAGTGATCTCCTTCCAGAATTCGACGACGAAAGTAAAAAAGAACGCTCTAGAGCTCTTGATTGAACTTTCGGCACGTCTGGGGGACGAGGCAGCGGGGCTGAGCCTGCCTCGACAGGTCTTAATCCCCCGTCCGGGCAGCAACAAAGAGGAAGGCTACAAATTTGGACGCTTTACCGAGCTCTTAGCTAGCCGTACGTGGCAGGAACTGACTTTGAAGCAAGTTCCCAATGCGGATCGTTTTTATAAGATATTTCATATGTTGGCGAGAGCAGAGAGTCAAAATGTCGACACACTTAAAGCGATTCGGTTTGATTGGGGTCAGTTGGTACAACATATGTGTATACCACCATCTTCGAAGACACTCGAATACATTAGTGACGATGGCGTAGTAGTGAGATTTACCGAACAAGATTTCGAGGTGATGTTGGAACCTGAGCTAGAGGTTTTTGAGGATTTTTTTAAACCGAAGAGCTGTCAGGAGATCGTCCATGAAATACGTCAGCAAAGAGGGATCAAGTCCCCGACGGTCTTAGCTGCGATAGAAAAGTTCGAGCAGGTGGCGTTGGAAATGGGAGTGTACGAATAATGGTAAACTCAGTGCGCGAAATCAGGTAGAGTTTCGTCTCTTCTTATTGGTCTAATATGAAAACCGAATGTTAACAATGAAGCGATCTGTTCAAATGCAAGGTTGGTTGTGGGTTGTAAGCATCGGACTTGGACTCTGTGTGGTAGTCAGTGTTTGTGTGCTTTTGGTCACGCACAATCGAGCCCCGCTAAACACTACGGCATTAGTGACAAGCGAGCCGAGTGTGGTAGTCCCTTATCCATCACCTACGATCGAACCAGCAGAGTGTGTCCTAAATTCCGTGTATGGGTTGGATAATTTAATCGTTAGTACCTGACGAAAATCGTGAGTCCAGAGACCACCCAAAAGTACTAGTAACCAAAGCCTGTTGGACAGCTTTAGAAGAGCACATCTATGCGCTGAACCCCTACTCGTTCTTGTGGGGAGAAGAGCTCTATCAAGAGCGCCTCGCTTCTTTTATCGTCTTGGAGAACCCCATAACATTTGAACGTATTTTTGTTGATCCCACAGGTGACCTAGCGCGAGTACAAGACTCGCTCTCACGCCCGGAGTGTTTGTTGACGGGAGACGAAAGCAACTGGGAATTGAAGGAAGAGTGCCACGCCGATGCGTTTCTCAACTACGCCCTAGTCAATCGATTTTGCTTTCATGAAGGAAATAGTGTTCAGACAAAGTATTACTGGTGGACGGACAACCCAACCCCAGAGCAAGACCGATATAACTGGATGCAGGATTTGAAAGAAGATTGGCTCAAAATGAAGTGTGAAGAATTAGCTCCCTCATTGGAGTTTACCGAGCATTACCCTCAGCTTTATGAGTTGGTGATGTCCTTTCGCGATCCAAAGAAGTATGCCCGTTTGCAGGAAGAAGGAAGTGCAGCAGAACTTCTTTCGACTTCTATCATCGCATCTCGCAGTGCGGACACCAATTATGTGTTAGGAAGGCGGTTGGTTCAAGAACTCTTAATTGAACAAGCAGCACGTTTGGGAGATGATGCGGCCGGGCTCACTCAGCCTTCTGATCCTTTTATGAACAGGTACAGAGAGGAAGGTTACAAATACGGCCGTTTTTCTTGGATATTTACGAGACCTGAATCGAGGATATTAATAGGGAAGAGACGACCACCAACCACAGACCGTTTACTACAAACATTTAATATGCTAGCGTTACTTGACGGTCCTCGACCGGACCCCATTCACGATATTGAGTTTGATTGGGAACGGGTGGCACGACATTTGTGCGAACCGCCTTACTTCGAACGGACCTGGTCAAGTCGCCCTCAGCCCGTAGAAAACGCTGACCATTCAAGTTGTAAAGAGATCGTTCATGAGATCCGTCAGCGCGACATTAAATTCCGACCGGTGTTAAACACGTTGGACAAGTTCGAGCAAGTCGCGATAGAACTAGGAGTGTACGAGTAAGCGTATATTCTGTGTAGTAGAGCAAAACGCTACCAACGAGTGCTCCGGCTCGAGCGGCCTATTTTGTTACAACAACGACTGTTCACCATAGCTCCACTTCCTACGAACACGGCCGGTAGTCCAAGGAGGCAAAACTTTCTAAGAACTCACCGCTAGCATCATATATGGAACTTCGAATATCCAGTAACAGGCGTCCGTTCGGGACACCTTCTAGCTGAGCGACTTTCAAGCGCTTATGAGACAACTAAAGGATACGGTGACGAAGGGCACAAAAAGGAAGTTGAGATAGACTTCCAGACGATAAACTGTCAAGGCACTTCGAGCCACACTTTGCCACAACACTTTCATTTTTCAATTTTGCCACTATATAGAAGATTAGGAGACTAAGGAAATGACATCAAACAATAGCCCACAGAGCTACCATAAGGGCCGAGTTGGATTGCTTGGTACCAAATATTTAATTTCTGCTGCCAATATGGATAGAGCAGTAGAGTTCTACCGTGATGTGATTGGATTAGATGTTCAAGTTTTTACACCTTATTGGAGCGAGCTCACACACGGAACCGCTACAGTTGCTCTTCACGGCGGGGGAGATGGATCGTATGCAGAGACTGGATTGTCGTTTACGGTCAAAGACATCTTTTCAGCGTGTCCGGCAATTATCAAAGGTGGCGGTTCGGTACGATCTGAACCCGAAGACAGAGGTGATGAAGGAATCTATCTCGCTTTCGTGACTGATACCGAGAACAATGGAATCATGATCAGTCAAGTGAAAGAATCTGAACCCGAGAATTAAAAGCGTTGACGAAACCTCATCCTAGTAATACATAAAATTTTTTGAACACAATGGAGAATCACCATGAACTGGATTGAAACAGTTGCATATGCGGGTGCTCAGGGAGCTGAAAGAGCCAATCCTCTGCCAATGCTGCTTATTTTTGCGGGTTTAATAGTAGTCTTTTACTTCTTTTTAATCCGTCCGCAACAAAAGCAACGCAAGCGACACCAAGAGCTCGTTTCCGCCTTGCAACGGGGGGACGAAGTAATAATGGCTAGTGGAATGATGGGAATCATTTCAAAAGTAGAAGAGGACAACGTAACAGTCAGGGTCGCAAAAAATACGGAGCTCAGGTTTCAGAAACAAGCAGTAAGTGCAACACTCCCTAAGGGATCAATCACCAATTTAGATGGCTGACTCCCGGTTCGTCGGTCAGAACATATTTGGTACGCAGAGTACCAGCCGATCCAAAACTCGTTATGCACCTTGGCGATATTTAGTCGCGCTACTTGTCGTCGTGGTTGCAGGACTGTATGCACTACCGAATTTATTCCCTCCAGACTACGCGATACAGATACAAACTGATAATAAAAAAAATTCTGTGGGAGATCCATTTAATATTGGTAGCGGCTTTATCGGACAGGTTGTAGAACTCGTTGAAAACAACGATGTTAGCGTTAAAGCCCACGAACAGTTAGAAAATGGTGCTTTATTCAGATTCAACTCTGAAATTGATCGCGATCGAGCAAAGTTGTTCTTAGAGGAGCGCTTAAATCCGGAGGGTCTGGATAGACAGTTCATCGTCGCTTTGAGTCTTGCGGACACCACCCCGAAATGGCTTCAACGGATTGGGGGACGACCAATGACATTGGGTTTAGATCTTGCTGGCGGCATCCACTTTGTGTTACAAGTGGACATGGACACTTCGATCAAAAATCAGCTGTCGGACGAAGCTGAAAAGGTCTTAGATCAATTGCGAGCAGCCAGAATTCGATATGTGACTGGTCAGGACATCGTCACAGGACAGACTTTAACTATTGAATTCGCGGACGAAGAAATCCGAGACCGAGCAATGTCTACGCTGAGAGAACATTACGGTTTGCCAGACTACGAACTTACCAGTACACGAACCGCGGAAAACCCAGCGATCCAGTTCTCGTTAACCTCGGCAAGATTAAGAGAAATGGAAGATTTGGCGATTGAGCAGAATCTTGAGGGAATCAGAAACCGAGTGAACGAACTGAATGTGTCCGAACCATTGGTACAAAGGCTCGGCAGGAATCGAATTGTTGTCGATTTACCTGGTGTGCAAGACAGCAGTGAAGCAAAGCGAATTTTGGATAAATTCGCGACGTTGGAATTTAGGTTGACAGCCAAACCGGACGATCGACCATCGGAAATTGAATCATTTCCCTACGAAGGGAGGATGGAAACCATTCAAAAAGAGATCATAATTGAAGGTAAGAGTGTGATCAACGCGATGGAGGGGCGCGACGAACATGGGATTCCACAAGTTAACATCACTCTTGACCGTGCTGGTGGAGATCGAATGCACGACGTAACGAAAGACAACGTCAACCACCACATGGCGATTCTTTTTATCGAACAAAAACCAATCGTTACCTCAGAAATAGTCGACGGAGTGCGCGTGGAAACCACGCGGATCGAGGAAGAGAGAGAACTAATTAGTGTTGCCAGAATAACTACCGCTCTGGGATACAAGTCGCGAATCACCCACCTAGATAGTATGCGTGAAGCCAAGTTATTGGCGTTGTTACTGCGGGCGGGAGCTTTAGCAGCTCCAATGTACTTTGTTGAAGAACGAACAGTCGGAGCTTCTCTCGGCGAAGAGAACATTCAAAGAGGTTTTACTGCCGTTGTGATAGGTTTCTTGTTGGTGTTAGCGTTCATGTTAGTCTATTACAAAGTTTTCGGTTTTGTGGCGAATATTGCACTAACTCTAAACTTGATCATCGTGATTGCGGTGATGTCGAGTATTGGAGCGACTCTCACTTTACCAGGTATTGCAGGAATGGTTTTAACGGTGGGTATGGCTGTCGACGCCAATGTGTTGATTTTTTCTCGAATTCGTGAAGAACTCAAGGTATCCAAACCATGGGCTGCAATTCCCGCAGGGTATGATCGGGCATTTCGCACCATACTTGATGCGAATCTGACAACACTTTTTGTTGCACTGATTTTGCTCTTTCTCGGTAGTGGACCGATCGCCGGTTTCGCAGTCACGCTTTCAATTGGGATCGTAACCTCTATGTTCACGGCAATATTCGTGTCTAGAGGTATCGTTCATCTCATTTACGGGCGTCCTAACGTCGAGAAGGTATGGATCTGATGAATATTGATTTCATGTCGAAACGCGTATACGCGCTCACCGCTTCGGCAGTGCTGTTCGTTGCGTCGGTCGTATCCCTGGTGGTAGTGAATCTAAACTGGGGACTAGACTTTAGGGGCGGAGTATTAGTCGAAGTCGGCTTCGACGAACCAAAGGATCCAGCAGAAGTTCGCGTGCTAGTTGAGGAGGCCGGCTATCAAAACGCAGTCGTTCAGAACATTGGATCAGAACGGGACATTGTTGTTCGTGTTCTTCCGGTTGATGGTGTTGATCAGTCCGTAGTTGGGGACGAAATATTTGCGCTGCTCGAGCAAAACTACAGTGGAACAGAACTGCTGAAGTCCGATTACGTGGGTCCAGCGGTAGGTCAGGACTTAACCCAACAAGGAGCTTTAGCGTTACTCATCGCGCTGTTACTAGTCATGGTTTACATCATGTTTCGATTTACCGGGAAGTTTGCGCTCGGAGCAGTGTTCGCTCTCGTGCACGATATTGTGATTGTCGCCGGTATATTCTCGATCATGAGGTGGACTTTTGATCTTCCCGAACTTGCGGCGCTCTTAGCTGTAATTGGGTATTCGCTCAACGACACGATCGTTGTATCCGACCGAATTCGCGAGAATTTCCGCGCGGTCAGACGCGGTACTTCGATGGACGTCATTAACTATTCACTAAACCAGACTCTCGGTCGTACATTGGTAACTTCGTTGACGACGTTGCTTGTGTTGGTAGCATTGTTGATCGCAGGAGGTGAGCAACTGTTCGGTTTCGCGATCGCACTCACGATCGGCGTAATAGTAGGAACATATTCGTCGATCTATGTGGCTGCGAGTTCATTGCTGTTACTTGGAATCAAGAGTCAGGAACTCGCGCTACCAGAAAAAGAGGGTGCTACTGCGATGCGTTCGTAGTTGCTTCCCAGCATCGCTTAAGTGGGACTAGCATGTTGATTCAGTCGATGAGTTTACTCTTAAGGCCATCAAAAATTTGAGGGTTCCCCGCGATAGAGATCTCATCGTTTAGATTTGCCCTAGAGAATCCTCCAGCTTCCGAGACTAGTAGGCTAGCGGCTGACGGTATTATTTGATTTGTACCGACTGATACGCACGCATCTAACTTCCCTTGTGCCACTCTTGCGAAATCTAGAGCGACGCACCCGGAACGCCGCAAACTGCGAACCAGTGTATCCACTTTTACTTGGTAATTCGAGGAGTTTGATGTCGTGTCTTGTTGTGCGTACGCAACCACAGCTCGAGTTAGGGAACTAGCACTAGAGACTCGAAGTCGGACTTTGTTGACTACTGCACCCTCATCCTTGGTCGCATAGTATTCCGAATCGTCAAGATAGTGGTAGATCACAATGTGTTGCGATACGCCGTTGTGAAATACACCGATTACCGCACAGTAATCGGACATAGATCGTAAAAAGTTTTCTTCGCCACAAAGTGGTTCGATAAACCAACAATACCCTGACTGTTTCGATAGGTTGGTTGAATCTCTAGCGATTTGATGCTCGGGGAATTGAGAATGTACCATTTCGTGGAACGCAGATGTCATGCGCGTTCTCAATTGGTGGACGTACTCCTGCAAACCTTTCGGGGAAAAACGGCTGACGGGTGGTCGGTCGTGTGCTTGAATGAGCTGAGGTGCTTGTTGTCGCGCGGTTCGGAGCGCGATTCGGACTAGTCCTTCCAATAGATTGTCGAAGTCTTGAGGTTAAAAGTGAGTGGAATGGTGTAAAGTTTTACCCAATTTGACATCAAATACAAATGGAAAAGTAATCGCTTTTACAATACACACGATGAATAATCGGTTTAAAGTTGATCGAATAAGCTATGCCTGAAATCCGCATTGTGCTTGTCGAACCATCGCATCCTGGGAACATCGGTGGTGCTGCAAGAGCTATGAAGACCATGGGGTTGAGCTCGCTTGCAGTAGTAAATCCCAAACGATTTCCCGATCCACAAGCTGATTGGCGCGCTGCAGGAGCATTAGACATAGTTGAACAGGCTCAAATTTATGACTCAATCAACGCAGCAGCGGCTGATAGCGTTCTCGTAGCAGGCACGAGTGCACGTGCTCGACACATTCCTTGGCCCATGATGACATCAGCTCAGTTTGCCGAGTTCGTACACACCAAGTTTAAACCAAACGACTGCATCAGTGTCTTATTTGGTCGAGAAGACAATGGATTGACCAACGATGAGTTGAACCTTTGTAATAAACACATTCGCATACCATCCAATGACCAGTACGGATCGTTGAATCTGGCGATGTCAGTGCAAATCATTGCTTATGATCTGTTCTGCCAAACTCTATCTGAGAGACAGGCAGATCCAGACGAGGAGACGTGGGATAAACCACTTGCAACCTTCGCGGAAGTCAACGACTTTTTGGAACATTTGCAGTCAATACTTCTTAAGGTCCGTTTCAGTGATCCAGAGGAACCACGAAACGCTGAAATTCGACTCCGAAGACTCTTTAGTCGTATACATATGGACCACACAGAGGTACAAATCTTGAGAGGGGTATTGACTCACATTGAAAAAGAATTAAGTAGTCAGTCCCAATTACAAGACGAAGCACAGAGAAGCGACAATGGATAGTTTGCTGAGAGGTAAATAGTTTCGATGAAGCGACCTCTCAAACCAGTGTATCTTGATTATGCCGCAACTACTCCGGTTGATCCCCGAGTTGCGCACAAAATGAGTGACTGTCTGATGTTGGATGGTTGTTTCGGGAATTCCGCTAGTGTCTCACACATATACGGCTGGGAAGCGGAAGAGCTGGTGGAAGAAGCACGAGTAAATCTTGCTCAACTCATCGGGGCTGATCCTTTGGAAATTGTTTGGACATCGGGCGCAACCGAGTCCGATAATCTGGCGATTAAAGGATTAGCCGCAGTTTCCGACAAAAAACATATTGTCACCTCATCGTATGAGCATAAGGCAGTACTTGATACATGTCGATATCTTGAACATTGCGGTTACCAAGTGAGCTATGTTCGTCCGACCTCTGACGGACTCGTACGGCCTGAAGATGTAGAAGCGGCGTTGACCTCAGATACGTTGCTAGTATCGATCATGCACGCAAATAACGAAATTGGTGTTGTCAATGACATCGTTCAGATCGGTAAAGTTTGCAAAGCCCATGAAGTTACTTTTCACGTGGACGCAGCACAGAGCGTAGGGAAGATCCCTGTGGATGTTGTAGCTCTAAACGTAGACCTATTAAGTATTTCGGGTCACAAAATATACGGGCCCAAAGGAATCGGTGCTCTGTACGTGCGCCGAAATCCACCGATAAAGATTGAGTCTACCATACATGGTGGTGGTCACGAGCGAGGTATGAGATCTGGGACACTTGCTACTCATCAAATAGTCGGACTTGGCACCGCAGCGAAACTTGTACATCGAGAGTTGACTCACGAGAGCAACAGAATTCATGAGCTCCGAGAACGACTATGGTCTCAGTTGCTTCAAGTCCCAAAAGCTGAATTGAACGGTCATCCATCTGAACGCGTACCAGGAATTCTGAACGCGTCATTTGAATCGGTAGACAGTGAAACGTTGATCGCAGCTCTGGACGACATTGCAGTGTCGTCTGGATCCGCGTGTACGTCCGCTGTAATTGAACCATCTTATGTTCTGCGCGAACTAGGACTGTCCCGCGAGCGAGCGGCTGCGTCGATTCGATTTTCTATCGGACGATTTACGACGACCGAGGAAATCGATTACACCGCACAGCGGGTTGCAGAAGTCGTCAACACTCTACAAAGTGTCGCTTAACTTTCCTTAAAATTTTGTGTCGTGAAGAGTAGTCCTGCACTACATCTTCATATCTGTGGGAGGTGAGTCGGAATGCTGTAACTTTCCCGGTGTAAATTTGACCAAAGTTGACTGATTACAAAGCTTACTGGTCATTCCATTAGTTCTAGACGAATTCGGGTTTAGCGCGGACTATCACGTGTTTAGAACGAAAGACACTCTTGTCAGGAGATCATCATTTAATGGCTGTTGAACGAACACTTTCGATCATCAAACCGAACGCCATGCAAAAAAGTGTTATCGGAAACATATTCAATCGTTTCGAGACAAGCAACTTAAGAATAGTCGCGCTCAAAATGATTCAATTAACCCGCCAGCAGGCTGAAGATTTCTATCAAGAACATTCGAAAAAACCGTTCTTCGACAACCTCTGTACTTTCATGTCCTCCAGTCCCATTTGCGTACAAGTGTTAGAAGGTGAGAACGCGATTCTGCTTAATCGTAAGATCATGGGTGCGACCAATCCTGAAGAAGCTGAATTAGGAACCATTCGGGCAGATTTCGGCGATAGCTTGGATGCTAATGCTGTGCACGGATCCGATTCACCAGACTCCGCACGACGGGAAGTTGCGTTTTTCTTTACGGAAGAAGAACTTTTCTCACAAACTTGATATGAAAACTCTAACGACTGACCGGAAGACAAACTGGTATAGTTTGACTCGGGAAGGTTGGCAACAATTCTTAAGCGAAATTGATAATCGATCTTTTCGCGCGCAACAAGTGATGAAATGGATCTACCACGAGCGCGTTTCAAGTGTTGAGTCGATGTCAAATTTGTCGAAGAGTCTCCGCGCAACTTTGGGTAGCGTTACAGAGAACACACTTCCAAAGTTGATTCACACTAGTACTTCTATCGATAGCACGGTGAAGTGGATAATCGAAACCGAATCCGGTGGTGCGGTCGAGAGTGTTTTAATTCCAGATGGGCGACGGAACACGCTTTGTATTTCCTCTCAGCTTGGTTGTTCCTTGGACTGTATTTTTTGTGCGACAGGAAAACAGGGGTTCGCCGGCAATCTCTCGGTTGCAGATATTGTGGGACAAGTCGTGATTGCCACTGATTGG
The DNA here is from genome assembly GCA_009837185.1 of Gammaproteobacteria bacterium. Taxonomy (GTDB): domain Bacteria; phylum Pseudomonadota; class Gammaproteobacteria; order Pseudomonadales; family Azotimanducaceae; genus Bin55. The sequence continues at coordinate 15,072 of VXUA01000054.1, forward strand.
TTGCGATCAAATTCCGACTACGGTGCACTGACAAATATCGTCTTCATGGGTATGGGTGAACCGCTCATGAACTTTACAGCAACAATGGATGCTTGCGACATCTTCATGGATGACTTGGCATTCGGAATCTCTAAGCGCCGCGTGACCATCAGCACAGCTGGAGTAGTCCCTCGTATTCTTGATATGTGCCAAAGAACTGAAGCTTCGCTGGCAGTCTCGTTGCACGCCGCGAACGACGAACTTAGAAATTTCCTAGTACCCTTAAACAAGAAGTATCCCATAGCAATGTTGTTGGATGCCTGTCGGGAATACCTGTCGTCTCTTAGTGATCGCCGAATAGTCACTTTCGAATACACCTTGATCGAAGACATCAATGACAGTGACCAAGCTGCAAAGGAACTCGTTCAGTTGCTTAGGGACTTTCGTTGTAAGGTCAATCTTATTCCTTTTAATCCATTTCCACTTAGTACGTTTCGTCGTCCGACGGAACACAAGATCTCGCGTTTCTATAAGCAACTACGCGACGAAGGGATCATGGTAACAAGCCGCACGACCAGAGGGGACGACATTGATGCAGCTTGTGGTCAACTCATTGGAAATTTCGAAGACATGACGCGCCGGCGTGCGCGTTATCGATCAGCACAACCACAAACTAGTATTGTGTAAAATTTTTTTGTTCAAAATACCGTTAGCGATCAGATCAAGCTGTTTCGATCTCTCGGTAATCCAAGCACGGTGATTCGATCATTTTCGGATGGTTGGACCCGATTAGATATTGAGTGACTTCTAGGTGTGAACGCTTCCGACCAAGAACAACAAGCAACCGAAACCACATCTGCTTCATTTGGTGAGCGGATTCAGCAGGCGCGAGAATCGCGGCAACTGTCGATTGACGATCTAGTTGGCGAGACTCGAATCAATCCCCAACACCTGATTGATTTAGAAGAAGGCAAGACCTCAGGCATAAGTGCTCCCGGGTATATTGTCGGATACCTAAGAACACTTGCGAAGGTGTTGGAATTAGATGCGGAAGAGTTGATCAATGATTTCAAATCTTCGACCAATCAATCCCAACATCAAACGATTGACCCTGAACATGAACTATTGCCGCCTAAACAGAAGAAAAACTCGCTCGGTTGGAGCACTATCGTTGCGACTTCGATCATTGTTCTCGCGGGAGTTGGAGCACTAATTTATTACTGGTTGGAGATTGCGGGAGACGAAAATTCGAACTCTTCGCAATCGGAAATTGTGGAAGACGAATCGTCAGAGCTTGATAACTCAGAACAAGCAAATCCGGCACCCTCCGAGGAACGCAACAAGTCAGGAACTACAGGTCAGCCTTCAAGATCGGCGGATGGTGACTTGGATTCAGCGGTTAGCACCTCTGCAAATTCAACAGAAGACGACACTGCAGAAAATCTCGATGCATCCGAAAACGAGGAAGAATTCGAAGATCCAACAGACATGAACGGGACAAGCTCATCGAGCGAACATACGAGTACAGACTGGGAAGATTTAATGAATCTAACTCAACTCGCGCCGGGCGATGAATCAGTTGACAACGATTCGGAACTCCCGCAAGAAGACTCAAGTGAGGTCGACGAATCTTCACAAGAAACCGCGGATACAGAGGAGACCGAAGAAGCAACTCAAGAAGAACCGACATTGTTGTTCGAATTTAGCGATGATTCGTATATTGAGGTCACCGACGCGGACGACAACCAGCTAGTCAGTGAAATCAAGCAAGCTGGTACCAAACTCGAACTGGACGGAACAGCTCCATTCACGATTAAATTAGGTTCTGCGCGTAGTGTAACTTTGTTTTATCAAGGGGACGAAGTAGATTTAACACCCCATACACGGCGTAACATTGCGGAACTCACGCTACCGCCGTGAGTTCAATTTACCCGTTGATACGGGGTATGCGCGACAGCTTGCCACAAGAAGCCGCGCGTCTATCCCGTGTCGAGGCAAAGTTCAAGGAGGTATTTCGAAAGTATTCCTATGAGGAGATACGCATCCCCGTTCTCGAATCCAAGGAACTGTTTTACCACGGTTTGGGTGAATCTTCTGATGCCGTAGGAAAGGAGATGTACAGTTTCATCGATCGAGATGGTAAAGAACTCGCTCTCCGACCCGAAGGAACAGCCTCGGTCGTACGCGCCTTAATACAGAACAATCTTTGTTATAACGATAGACCGAGACTATGGTACGAAGGACCTATGTTTCGTCACGAACGTCCACAAGCGGGACGATACCGTCAGTTTCAGCAATTAGGTGTTGAGGCGTTTGGGTTTGCTGAGCCTACGATTGATGTGGAAATCATTCAAATGGGCAATGAAGTGTTTCGTCAGCTGGAGCTAAGTGCTTTGGTAACTTTGAAGATCAATAGCATCGGTTCAGCCGAAGCCCGTGCACAATACCGAGAACGACTTATTGAAGCACTCACACCGCTTTCCGAGGAACTAGACGAGGATAGCCGCAAGCGCTTGCAAACCAACCCACTTCGCATTCTCGATTCAAAGATTCCAAAAACGAAGGAACTACTGAAAGATGCACCAAAGCTACGAGATTCACTTAGTGATAACGCTAAAGAAAGGTTTGACGATGTGCTCGAACTTTTAGCTTCAGCAGGTGTCGAATACACCGTTGATCCTCACTTGGTGCGGGGATTCGATTACTATTCAGATACGGTGTTTGAATGGGTCACCGATCACCTAGGGGCTCAAGATGCCGTATGTGCTGGTGGTCGATACGACGGATTGGTCGAACTATTAGGAGGGAGCCCAACTCCAGGCGTGGGTTTTGCTGCGGGAATTGACAGGATTGCAAAATTGTGCGAACAACAACAAGAACCTAGGTACGGTGCGGCTGATGTCTATCTTGTTCCTATGGAGGAGGTGCATCGAGAATTTGTCAATTCTGTTGCACAACATTTAAGGTGCCATACGGACTTGCGGATCAGGGAGCACATCGGTGCCGGAAATATGAGAAACAAAATGCGCTGGGCGGACAAATCCAACGCGATCTGGGCACTTATTGTTGGTGATACTGAACTTCAGCAACGTTCGGTTACTGTGAAGTGGCTACGATCTGAAAGATCCCAAGTTTCGACATCTGTGGAAAATTTACTAACAATCTTACAAGAGAATTTGGAGTAAAACACTTTGGCTGACTATCTATCCGAGGAAGAACAAGCGGCAAGACTACAGAAGTTGTGGCGTGATTACGGGCTCATCTTAGTACTTGCACTGGCCGTTGGAATTAGTGCGGTTGTGGGGTGGAATTACTACCAGAAGTCTCAAGCACAAGCAAAAGAGGATGCCGCTTATAAGTACCAAGAGTTTCTTCTGCAACGTACGTTTGAAGGAGACTTAGATGCTTTTCTCGAAGAAATGGGTAAGACACGTGCGGGTGCAAGATATATCCCCTTAGCATTACTATATCGAGCAAAAGACGCAGTAGATGCCGAAGAGTACGAGACCGCTCTGCAGTTTTTGGAAGAGTCGCTCGAGAGGTCAACAGACAAAATTCTTGATGATATGATCTTGGTACGAATCGCACGTATCCAGATGCAACTGCAACAAGACGACAAAGCTTTGAACACGCTAGCAAAAGTGGGTGAGGACTACAAGTTCTTAGTGCTGGAATTGACCGGCGACATCCACCGAGATGGGGGTAACTATGCTGAAGCTACAAATGCCTATGAGCAAGCGATGGAATTAACAACTTCTGGAATCGATCGTGAGCGGTTAGAACTAAAAATAGCACTCATGCCTAGTCAAGAACCTACCTCTGACGAAACCAATACGTCGTCGTAACGTTAAACTGGATGAAACAAAAATGATCAGACTCAATCGACTCTTTTGCTTTCTCATACTACTTTCCCTTGTTGGTGGTTGTAGTTTTCTTCGCGGTAATCGAGGTGACAAAGCACCAGACCCCGGCGATGCTGCACCGCTTGTTGAGTTCACACCCGAGATAAAAGTGGAACGGATATGGTCGAAGACCATTGGTAAAGGCCTAGGACGAAAATACGTCGAGATAACACCTGCGATTTTGGCTGATCAAATTTTTGTTGGTGATGCCTATGGATTAGTACTTGCGTTAGACCGTTTGACCGGCGACGTGATTTGGCGGACACACATTGGGAACCCGGACCGTCGCAATCGACTCAACATCTCTAGTCGAAGTGATCCTTCCTTTGTGTCTGGAGGAATCGGTGTTGGAGCTGGTAAAGTTTTTGTCGGTACAGTACATGGAGAACTCATTGCGTTGGACGTCAGCGATGGGTCAGAAATTTGGCGCGAGACCTTGAGTAGCGAAATCCTAGCACCTGCAGCCGCATCGTCTGACGTAGTTGTCGTGCAAACAGCAGACGGTACGATGCACGCGCTAGAGACTGATTCGGGCGAGTCGCGTTGGACTTTTAACACCCAAGACCCCCCGCTCTCACTTAGAGGAACAGCAACTCCTGTACTCAGTGACGGTCTTGCGTATGCAGGATTCGCAAACGGACTGCTCGCCGCGGTCGACCTCGACAGTGGATTTCCAAGCTGGGAAGAGCGCTTAACAATCCCAGATGGAACTTCCGAGTTAAAAAGAATTAATGATGTGGACGGTCGTCCGTTAGTACTTGGTCAAGTGATATTTGCCGCGAATCATCAGGGGATTATGCAAGCCCGTCGTCGTAGCGATGGATTCATGCTATGGGAAGTAGATGCCCCATCTTTTCACGCACTGGCCGAAGGTTTAGATTTAGTTTTTGTGGTTACCGATGATGACGTTATTGTCGCAGCACAACAAGAGAGTGGTAACGAATCGTGGACGCAAGAAGCATTTCAAAACCGTGCTCTCACCGATCCCTTGGCGTTTCACAATTACATCGTAGTTGGCGACGATGAGGGATACCTACATGTTATCGCACAGAGTGATGGTCGGCACTTGGGTCGACATAAGCTGAGATCTCCGATCCGATCGCCTATGGTAGAAGAAGACGGAGTTTTCTACGCGCTCAGTAATAAAGGACAATTGGAAGCACTAAGGATTTCTCGCATTGAATGACCGCGCCTCGCAGTGGTGTTGTCGCACTAGTCGGGCGACCGAATGTAGGCAAATCCACACTCTTTAATCGACTTTGTCGCAGCCGCGACGCACTCGTCTTAGATCGACCTGGATTAACCCGAGATCGGCAATACGGCCGCGCTCGCGGAATCACGGATGCCGATGTCACTTTAGTCGATACCGGCGGGCTTCATGACAGTCTGACCATATCGGCGGCGATTGACGATCAAGTGATGCTTGCGGTCGACGAAGCCGATCTCGTCGTTTTTGTGGTAAATGCTCGAGAAAACCTCACCACAGTAGACTTCGAAATTGCGGATGAACTTAGGAAGTCCGACACTAGCGTCCTATTGGCCGTCAACAAGATTGACGGCATCTCTGCTGGTAACGAATTTGGAGTAAGTGAGTTTTCAAAACTTGGATTCAATCCCGTGTTCCCAATATCGTCGACCCATGGGCACGGAGTGTATCAACTGGTTGAGTCGCTTGTGGCACAACTCCCTGTTCAAGACGCCACCCCCTCGGAAACCTCACCTGGTAGTATTTCCGTTGCGGTAATAGGTCGTCCCAATGTTGGAAAGTCTAGCTTAGTTAACGCCTTAGCCGATGACAATCGGTGTTTGGTATTCGATGAGCCAGGAACTACACGGGATGCTGTGCGTGTTCGCATTGAAAAGGACGAACGAAATTTTGACTTTGTAGACACGGCTGGTATTCGCCGAAAGGGCAAAACAACTGACGTAGTCGAGAAATTCTCGATAGTGAAAGCACTCGCTGCGCTCAAGTCGTGTCACACCGCCCTGTTAGTTATAGACGCGTCAGAAGGGTTAGTTGAGCAAGACTTGCACTTGATAGATTACGCGATCGATGCAGGAACCGCTGTGACGCTTGTCGCAAATAAATGGGACAAGCTTGATTCACCCGCTCGTCTAAAGTGTCAAGACCAAATTCGAAGGAAACTCCGGTTCGCTGATTGGATTTCGATCAAGTACGTATCGGCGTTAAAGAAAACCGGTATTGTCTCATTGTTTGACTTAGTCCATGTACTTTACGAACGCGGTGCTTTTGAAATCTCTACACACGAGTTGAATGAGGTTCTCAAACAAATCACAACATCACATCCACCACCGGTGGCACAGCGACGATTGATTCGTCTACGATATGCTCACAAAGTAGCGTCCCGACCACCCACAATTCTGATTCACGGCAATCAAACAGACCGGTTGCCTGCGAGCTATGTCAGATACTTGGAAAATGAATTTCGTCGTCTACTGGGCTTGGACGGGTGGCCCATTGTGGTTAACTTTAAGAAGTCAGTAAATCCTTTTTCTGGTCGAAAAAACGAACTCACGCCGCGGCAACAAAAACACCGAGCGAGAATCATTCGTCATCGCAAACGTAAATAGTCGATGACAAATTTCTGCGCTTAATCGCCAGAGCTGTTTTCGAGTCCGTTGACCACTTCCATGAACATCTCCGGATCGATCTTGGTCCCCTGCAAACTAATCGTCCAGTGTAAGTGAGGTCCGGTGGAGCGGCCGGTAGAACCAACCGTTCCGATTACATCCCCACGTTCAAGTTGGGAATCTTTCTCTACTTCGATTTCGTCAAGATGACACAACACTGATATAAAACCAGAACCGTGGTCGATTACTACAGTTTTCCCGTTGAAGAACATATCGTGAGTTACCACTACGGTTCCGGGTGCGGGTGTGGAAATTGGCGTCCCGGTTGGAGCGGCGTAATCGACGCCTGTATGGTAATTCCGCTGTTCCCCGTTGAAGAACCGTTTGGTACCAAAAACGCCAGTAACCTGACCTTCTACTGGAATAACAATTGGCAGAATGTCCTCGATCGCTGGAGAACGTCGCGCGTACGCTTCTCGCATCATAGCGGCTTCCTCCTGACGTCTTTTTATGGTTTCTTCGGGTGGCATAACGTAGTCTTGGTTTTCAATCGTAATGTGTTGTTCTTCATACTCTTTTGAGTGCACTTCAAAATCAATTGCTTGGAAAGAACCATCTTCAAATGAAACAATCAAATTGTGTTTCTTTGCTTCGGCTTCATGGGGAATCGCGACGATCGCGTGGCCTCGAACAATGAGCTGATTCTCGTCGTTAAATTCAGCTTCAGTGGCACCTTTGGGCAATTTAATTGCTATCACCCCTCCATTGACGCCTATATGTTCCGCTGATACGACCGAGTTCATTAAGAGGCAGGAAAACAAAAACAGAACATATCGAAACAATCGGGTAGAAAACATTAAGGACTCCTGTCGGGTATTTGCTTGATGCAATGTCTATTCCAAATTCTAACTTGAAATGGTAAGAAAATTTGGTTTTCCCGGATCATACAGTTTCGGCAAAACACGTTCGAAGTTAACTTGAGCTTTTTGGACTGTACTTATTTAATGTCTCGATGCTCTTTCTTGACAACTTGTGTAATTTTGGAACTGACTGTGCCATCCGATAAGTGTGTCTCGATATTCTCGTTGGGATGTAAGTCGGCGACGCTCTTGGCAATCTCTCCAAAAGCTGTTCCTTCCTTCGGTTTGGAGACTACAGCATATCCCCTACTTAGCACGGCTAGAGGACTCACGGCCTCTATGTTCTTCACGATACTTGATAAGTTGTTTTTCGCGGACTGAATGTTCTCTCCTGCACGAACTTCCAAGCGAGATCTCGTAACTTCAAGCTGTGTTTGTAAGTGTTTAATGTGCGTATGTGGACGTGCTTGGATCAAAGTTCTCCGGAGATTTTGAAACGTAGTGTCGGTCCGTTCGCGTATCTGAGCTTCGAGCTGAAAGAGTCTCTTCAGCGCAAGAGTAAAACGAGCTCTGTTTTCTCTGTTTTGGACACTCACAAATTGACTAATTTGCGACTGAGCACCGTTTAGTTTCGTGCGATAGTGTTGTAATCTAACACCGGGTTTCGCTTGATTCAATGCGCGTTGTAGTTGTGCTAGTCCTGTTTCCTGCTGTGTGATTATTTGATTTTGGGTTCGTACAAAACTTTTTATTCTGTCGTTGAGTCTTTGCCGATTATTAACTAAGTCTCTCTTTGGATCCCGAACTCTACGTGTGATGTGAGCAACAACAGTCTGGTGTCGAGTCACCATAGCCCGCGTATCTTTCTCAAGTCTCATCGCGTACTCATCGAAACGAATTCCAAGGTCTTTGGCGTCAGGAGTGACTAGTTCCGCTGCAGTCGACGGAGTAGGTGCTCGTAGATCTGCCACGAAATCCGCGATCGTGAAGTCAACGTCATGTCCGACGGCGGACACTATCGGGATTTCACTTTCATGGATCGCGGCTGCGACTTCCTCAGAATTGAACGCGGCTAAGTCTTCAAGTGATCCACCACCGCGAGTCAAAATAGCGAAATCGGGTCGTTCTGTCAGTTGATTTATCTTTGTTATCGCTCTACAGATTTCGCTTACGGCGAGTTGACCTTGCACAGCGGTTGGTTGTAGCGAGAGAGCGACCGGTGGATAGCGCCGCCACAAATTGACATATACATCGCGTGTAGCGGCCCCTTTCGGCGAACTCACAATCACTATTCGCTTCGGGAAGGTCGGTAACGGTTTCTTCAATTCGTCCTCAAACCACCCCATACCCTGGAGTTTTGCTCGAAGTCGCTCCATGGCTAAACGTAGTTCTCCTTCACCATGTGGTTCCATGTGTTGAATTACCGCTTGGTACTGACCATCGCGTTCATACAACGAAATTTCAGCGCGCACGAGCACCTTTAGACCGTCCTCTGGTTGAAAGGGGAGTTTTGAAGCACTTCTCGCGAACATCACACAGCGGAGTAGAGCTCTTTCGTCCTTGAGATTGAAGTAGTAGTGTCCAGAAGCTCGATGGTGGTGCAACCCAGAGATTTCGCCTTCAACGACAACAAGTGGGAAGTTGTTGCTGAGCAACTTCTTGACTTGCGCGTTGAGTTGACTCACGGTCAACACGCGTTCATTTAAGCCTAGATTCGGTGAAAGATATTCGGACAAGGTTGAGGATTCTACAACTGATGACCAGGGACTGAAGTGCGTTTTTCTGCAAACAAATTCTAAGCTCTTCCGGTTGTGAGTTTTTTCCGTTGCTTCTAGTCAGACAATAAAGAGTAAAGCGTTTGGGCAGACACAATCTTTATAGGGCGTGCGGTGCTCTGTATAAAATTCTTTCTTTGCAAGGAGCTAAGATTGGTCACCGTCACTGGAGAAGCCTACACCTTCGACGATGTGCTGCTTCGTCCTGCGTACTCCGAAGTACTACCAACCGAAACATCCACCCACACCCAGCTCACTCGCGAAATTAGGTTGAACATTCCCCTGATTTCGTCTGCGATGGATACAGTCACCGAGTTTCGCCTGGGCATCGCGCTTGCTCAAGAAGGTGGCATTGGCATAGTTCACAAGAACATGTCAATTGAAGCTCAAGCCCAACACGTTCGACAGATCAAAAAGTTCGAAGCCGGAATTATTCGGAATCCGATATCGATCAGTCCAAATGCGACGATTCAAGAGCTTTTATCTCTCACGAAAGTTCACAACATATCCGGTGTACCGGTCGTCAGTGAGAACGATCTTGTCGGCATTGTGACCCACCGAGATATTCGTTTTCAAGAAAACTTGGAAGCGCTTGTTTCGGAAGTCATGACCCCAAGATCTCGATTGATTACAGCATCTGAATCGGCTTCGTTTCCTGAGATTACACAGCTCTTACACGAACACCGAATTGAAAAGATTCTCTTAATTGATGATGAATTTAGACTAACCGGTATGGTCACCGTGAAAGACATTGAAAAAGCCAAGACCTATCCGAATGCCTGTAAAGACGGACACGGTCGATTGCGTGCAGGTGCTTCAGTGGGTACCGGTGCGGGTACGGATGAGAGGGTCGCTGCTCTCGTGGAGGCTGAAGTTGATGTGCTTGTCGTTGACACCGCGCATGGGCACTCTCGTGGCGTGCTCGATCGCATTCGCTGGATTAAACAGTCTTTTCCCCAGCTACAAGTGATAGGCGGTAACGTCGCAACTGCAGAAGGCGCGCAAGAAATTATCAATGCTGGTGCTGATGCAGTTAAAGTAGGTATTGGACCTGGGAGCATTTGTACTACGAGAATAGTGAGTGGAGTTGGTGTCCCACAAGTTTCTGCTATCAGTGAAGTTTCCGGTGTCGCTACGAACGAAGAAGTGCCCGTAATAGCGGATGGCGGCATACGCTATTCCGGAGATATCGCAAAAGCAATCGCGGCAGGAGCTTCGGGAGTTATGATTGGTTCGTTATTTGCAGGAACGGACGAGAGTCCTGGCGACGTGGAGTTGTTCCAAGGACGCACCTACAAAAACTATCGTGGTATGGGTTCTGTAGGTGCGATGCAGGATCGTCATGGGTCACGAGACCGATACTTTCAAGACGATACCAAAGAAGTTGGAAAGTTAGTACCTGAGGGTGTGGAAGGCCGCGTTCCTTATCGGGGACCGATCGGACCAATCATCGGTCAACTTATCGGAGGTTTACGCTCCGCGATGGGCTACACAGGATGTCGGACCATAGATGAAATGCAACAAAAAGTGTCCTTCACAAAAGTGACTCAGGCATCGATGGTTGAAGGTCATGTCCACGATGTCACCATCACTAAAGAGTCACCGAACTATCCAGGTACATATTGAGCACCGAGCCAGCTCGATGGGATAGTGGCATCGAAGTTTCTCATCGACACCACGACGTTATTCTCGTCGTCGATTTCGGATCTCAATACACACAATTAATCGCGCGTCGACTCCGGGAACAAAACATATACTGTGAGATTGCTCCATTTGATGCAGACCTGAGTCGTCTGCTTCTCGATCAGCACCCACCCAAAGGTATAGTTCTATCTGGAGGACCAGAGTCAGTAACCACAGATGATGCACCGACAGTAAGTACTTCGCTTCTTGGATCAAACATTCCTATCCTCGGTATTTGCTATGGCATGCAAGCGGTTGTGTCTCAGCTGGGCGGCAAAACACAGTATTCTTCAAAACGCGAGTTTGGTCATGCCGCGCTGACATTACTAAATGACAATCCGTTATTGAATGGATTTGGTGGATCGGCGCAGGTTTGGATGAGTCACGGTGATCAGGTCAACGAATTACCTTCAGAAATCTCTGTTTCTGCAAAAACTGAAACTTGTCCGATTGCCGCGTGCATGTCCACGGACAAAAAGTTCTTCGGTCTACAGTTTCATCCTGAAGTCACTCACACAGAACACGGTGCGGAGATTCTTCGGCGCTTCTCCATCGACGTTTGTGGATGCAATCCTACTTGGACACCACGACACATTGTTCCAGAAAAAGTCTCGCAAATTCGTTCCACAATAGGTAGTGAGCGAGTCTTATTAGCATTGTCAGGTGGAGTTGACTCTTGCGTGACCGCGGCACTACTCAACCAGGCTATAGGCGCTCAATTGGAGTGTGTGTTCGTAGACACTGGGTTGTTACGAAAAAATGAAGTAAACGAAGTATTGAATCAGTTCTCGGAATCGGGAGCATTGAGTTTGAATCTCACAGTGGTTGACGCAAAAGAACGTTTCTTTCGAGAACTGGAAGGCGTTGCAGACCCGGAAGAAAAACGGAAACTAATCGGTAAATTGTTCATTGACGTGTTTGAAACTGAAGCGAAAAAACACCAAGGTGTTCGATGGCTTGCTCAAGGCACGATTTATCCCGATGTCATTGAATCTGCTGCATCTAAATTCGGTAAAGCACACGTCATAAAAAGCCACCACAACGTCGGCGGATTACCTGACCGGTTACAGTTGAAGATTCTGGAACCCTTGCGTGAACTGTTCAAAGATGAAGTTCGGGCACTCGGAGTAGAACTTGGCTTACCGCATTCGATCATCGGTCGTCATCCGTTTCCTGGTCCTGGCCTCGCCGTACGTATTCCCGGTAAATTTCGATGCGAGTTTATTCCTACTTTACAAGAAGCAGACGCGATATTCTTGGAGGAATTGAAGCAGAGTGGTTGGTACGATCAGGTAGCACAAGCTTTTGCTGTCTTTCTCTCGGTGAGGTCAGTAGGTGTCGGTGGGGACCAGAGAGTGTATGACTATGTGGTGGCACTGAGGGCAGTTACTACAGTGGACTTTATGACTGCAGAGTGGGCTCGCCTACCTTATGATTTGATCAGTAAGATTTCCAATCGTATCGTCAACGAAGTCCAAGGGATTTCACGAGTGGTTTACGATGTGAGCAGCAAACCTCCCGCGACAATTGAGTGGGAATGAGAGTTCTGACTCGTTTAATCTACAATTTTCTAAAATTTCAAGCCGCAGAATATTCCTTACCACAAAAAAGACAATTGGGATCCAAGTATGACTCACGAAACTAACCAAATCTTAAACGTAGCGCTTATTGGTTCTGGCGGTGCGGGTAAGACACTTCTGAGTGAGGCAATACTTCATGCGGCGAAGGTAACGACTACGAAAGGCAGTGTTGATGCTGGTACGACAGTTTCGGACTACTTGCCTCGAGAGAAGTCGACTCAACACTCGTTTAATCCGAGTTTTCTGAGCTTCAGTTTCAACAATAAACAGTGCACGTTCGTCGATACGCCGGGTTTCCACGACTTTGTAGGTCGCACACTTTCGGTACTTCCTGCCGTTGAGACAGCCGTATTGGTTGTCGATGCGACGGCTGGAATTGACACATCCACGCTTAGACTGTTCGCTGCCGCTGGCAGTCAGGATTTGTGTCGTGCAATCATCATTAACAAGATTGATGCGGATAACGTTGATCTCGAAGGATTAGTCGATCAAATTCAACACTTGGTTGGCTCAGAATGTCTTCCAATAAACCTTCCGGCTGGAAGTGGAAGTAAGGTGGTAGATTGTTTCGGCGAAAGCGATGAAGTTGACACCGATATCGACGACATTGCGTCCGCTCACGAGAAAATCATTGACCAAATCGTCGAAGTCGACGAGGAACTAATGGAACTATATTTGGAGGGTGAAGAAGATCTGCCGGAAGATAGCGTCCGCGCGGCATTTGGATCCGCACTCAGAGATGGACACTTAATTCCGATTTTCTTTGCGTCCGCACACACTGATGTTGGGGTCAAGGAATTTTTAGACACTGCTACTAGCTTGTTACCAAGTCCTGCCGCTGGTAATCACCCTACGTTTTCAGTTCGATCAGCTAAAGGTGAACGAGAACTCGTACTGGATCAAGATTCATCTAAACCACTATTGGGTCAAGCTGTAAAAATTGCGATCGATCCTTTCCGCGGTCGTATGGCTATAGTTCGTGTCCACCAGGGCACACTAAAGGCTGGTACTCAGGTGTTTGTAGGGGACGACAGGAAACCGACTAAGGTTCCACACATTTACCGACTTGTGGGGGAAGAACAAGTCGAAATCAAGCAAGCAGTTGCCGGTGATATTTGCGCATTGCCGAGAATGGAGACTTCGACTTACAACTGTGTCCTTCACGATACAAAAGGGGACGAAAGCGTACGCGCACCTTCGGTAGATGTACCCACTCCAGTGTTCGGCCGTGCGATTCGTTTTGAAAATGATAACGAGGCTCAAAAAATTTCCGAAGCGCTTCAAACAGTTGCTATTGAAGATCCGTCGTTTCGAGTGGTTCACGTCGCAGCTCTTAATGAAACCGTAATACGAGGATTGGGCGAGTTGCATTTACGGGAAGTGCTTCAAGGAGTTGAAGCCCAACACGGTATCAAGGTTGCTACTGACATCCCTTCGATCGAATACAAAGAAACAATTACGGCATCCGCCGAAGGACACAATCGACATAAGAAACAAACTGGTGGAGCTGGTCAGTTTGGCGAGGTTTATTTGCGGATTGAACCCATGGAACGAGGAGGTGGTTTTGAGTTCGTCGACAAAGTCGTTGGCGGAGTAATACCGGGTCAGTTCATTCCAGCGGTCGAAAAAGGTGTAAAACAAATTTTGGATAAAGGTGCTATTTCGGGTCATGAACTTCAGGACGTGCGAGTAACCGTGTACGACGGCAAACACCATCCAGTGGACTCGAAAGAAATTGCTTTTGTCCAAGCTGGAAAGAAAGCATTTATAGATGCAGTGGCAAAAGCAAGACCCATCGTCATGGAACCTGTTGTCAGCGTCAACATGAACGTACCCAGTGACTGTATGGGAGACGTAACAGGAGACTTCGCATCCATGGGTGGCATTGTTAACGGTTCGACGGTACTACAGGATTCAACGACGGACATTTCCGGGCAGGTTCCTTTAAGAGAACTACAGCAATATCACGCGCGACTCAGTTCGATTACCGGTGGAAAGGGTAGTTACACAATGGAATTCAGTCATTACGCTGCGGTTCAACCACAACTACAGAAGGAATTAGCTTCTGGCTTCGTTGCTATTGAAGAAGACTGATTTCTGCATGTGAACCACGAACTTCACATGCACCAAGCGCTTGCCCTAGCGAGGGAAGCCCAAGTTGCCGGTGAAGTACCTGTCGGTGCCATCGTCGTACTCGAAGACGCGGTGGTAGGGAAGGGAGTCAATCGCTCCATTCAGAACAAGGACCCCACTGCGCATGCGGAATGTGAAGCACTGCGCGACGCAGCTCGACGACTTGGAAATTATCGACTGCCGGGTACGACCGTCTTCGTTACTGTTGAGCCATGCATGATGTGTGTTGGCGCGATGGTACATGCTAGAGTAAGCCAACTCGTTTTTGGTACGAGAGAACCAAAATCTGGTGTGATTGTTAGCAACGTCCAAGCGTTGCAGCTTCCACATTGGAATCACACTATCGAATACACCGAAGGAATACTTTCTAAAGAAAGCAAACAGTTGATGCAGGAGTTTTTCCGTTCTCGTCGAGTTGCTTAGCGTTCGCTTAAAAAGAGACTGCGTCAATGACTAAGTTGTACGTACACTCTGGCGGTATTGCGCACGGAGCTAGTGTCTATGACAAGCTTCTCGTACATCTGAAGCAAATTAATCCAGAGATCTCTTACGTTTCTGCTCGATTCGTTCACATCGCGAAACTAAATGGTCCGCTGACTCCGCAACTTCAGAGTGTCGCTGATTCATTACTCAGCTATGGTGTACAAGCACCGGCTGACACAGACACAAAACCTCAAATCACTGTAGTCCCAAGACATGGTACGATTTCACCTTGGTCGAGTAAAGCAACCGATGTGTTTCGATTATGTGGTCTAGATGCAATTGATCGAGTGGAGCGAGGTGTCCGGTGGTACTTGAACACCTGGTCGGATGAATGCACGCGCCTACTTCACGATCGTATGACAGAGTCCGTACTTTACGAAGAGAGTTTTAACGAATTATTCCTAGAACAGACTCCGCAACTTTTCTCCCACATAGAGTTGCACGACGATCCGTTTGATGCGATTCAGCAGGTCAACCGTAAATTTGGTCTCGCGTTGTCCAATGACGAGATTCAATATCTCATCGACGTCTATCGTGAAATGGGTCGAGATCCTACGGATGTCGAACTCATGATGTTCGGTCAAGTCAATTCCGAACATTGTCGTCATAAGATTTTTAATGCTGATTGGATCATTGACGGCGAGGCAAATCCGGAATCGTTGTTTCAAAAAATTCGGACGACAACTGGAGTGATTAATGCCCGCGGTATCGTTTCTGCATATAGAGATAACGCGGCAGTGATTGAAGGTTCTCTCGACACGCGTTTTTGTCCGGATCCAATGTCTCGTGCCTACCAACCATTGGAAGGGTTGAATGACATTCTCATGAAAGTCGAGACACACAATCATCCGACTGCAATTTCACCGTTCCCAGGAGCTGCGACTGGATCAGGTGGTGAAATTCGAGACGAAGGGGCAGTAGGGCGTGGGTCGAAGCCCAAAGCGGGATTGGTAGGTTTCACAACTTCGCATTTACGAATTCCCGGACACGTACAACCCTGGGAAAAAGATCTAAGCAAACCGAACCATCTAGCCAGTCCGCTAGAGATAATGTTGGAAGGACCGTTGGGCGCGGCGGGATACAACAATGAATTTGGACGTCCCGCTCTCGTCGGGTATTTTCGAACATTTGAACATCGTACAACCAGTGAAATTACTTGGGGCTATCACAAACCAATCATGATTGCAGGAGGAATAGGTTCGGTGTTTCGGGAGCACGTTAACGAAGTTGTTCCTCATAGTTCGTCGGTCTTAATCGTGCTTGGCGGCCCAGCGATGCTGATTGGTTTAGGTGGCGGATCCAGTTCCAGTCTGACTTCTGGCCTGTCCGACGTAGATTTGGACTTTGCTTCCGTGCAACGCGATAATGCAGAACTAGAACGGCGGTGTCAGGAAGTTATTGATGCATGTACTGCGTTGCTGCAAGACAATCCAATTCAATTGATCCATGATGTAGGTGCGGGTGGGTTGTCGAATGCAATTCCGGAGCTTGTAACAGACTTAGGAAAAGGTGCTTGCATTGAATTACGTGCTGTTCCGAGCGCGGATTCTGGAATGTCGCCGCTCGAATTGTGGTGTAACGAAGCTCAAGAACGTTATGTACTCTCCATAGCTCCAGAGAAAAAAGCGCTATTTGAGGAGATTTGTGATCGGGAACGGTGTCCTTTTGCTGTAATCGGTAACACCGATAGTCGCGCGAAATTGACTGTGAAGGACGAAGTCTTCAACGAATCAGTAATTGATTTGACGCTCGAAACCCTGTTTGGGAGTCCCCCGCGTTTTCGACGTGAGTTTACTCGAACCGAAAGACCTCAGACGAAGTTTTCTACTACGGAACTCGATCTCGTCGAGTCGATTTCGCGAGTATTGAGCCTTCCAACTGTCGCATCCAAGAAATTTTTGATCACCATCGGAGATCGTAGCATTACAGGTTTTGTTGCTCGGGATCAGATGGTTGGTCCCTATCAAGTTCCTGTCGCAGACGCGGCTATTACTATTGGGGGATTCGAAACATATACCGGTGAGGCAATGGCAATGGGTGAACGATCACCAGTGGCAACATTGAACCCTTCGGCGTCAGCGCGACTAGCGATAGCAGAAGCGCTAACCAATTTGTCCTCAGTGCACTACACTTCCATAGATCGTATTGTGTTGTCTGCAAATTGGATGGCTGCTAGTGGTTTTAGTAGTGAAGATGAAGCCCTTCACGACGCCGTAACTGCCGCTACGACACTCTGTCGAACTTTAGGTATTGCGATTCCTGTTGGAAAAGACAGTTTGTCGATGCGTACGCAATGGACAGAATCTGATTCTGAGCAGTTGGTCGTTTCACCAGTTTCACTGATCGCTTCGGCGTTTGTACCCGTACCAGACGTACGTCAAGCTCTAACGCCTCGTTTGGTCAGCAGTGAATCTGTACTTGTGTTATTGGAACTCAGTTCAAACCGACGCTTAGGAGGTAGTGCTTTAGCACTAGTTAACCGTTGCTTAGGCGCGGAAACCCCGAATGTAGACGACGCGTCAAAACTGCGAAGACTGCTCGAAGTCTTACAACGAGTCCACGAACTCAAATGGGCTTTGAGTATGCATGATCGGTCAGACGGTGGGTTGGTGGTAACGGTATTAGAGATGTCGTTCGCGAGTCGCTTGGGGGTGGATTTGCATGTTCGAGAGAACTGGGCTGAAGAATTATTTGCTGAGGAAATCGGCGTGGTGTTAGAAGTTCCCACCTCGCGTGTGCAAGATGTGATCGATTTGGCAAGTGCCAATGAACTTGTTGCTACCGAAATAGGTCAAGTTCGTGCGAACGAAGAATTTCGTGTCTTGCGGGCAGATCGAGTACTTCTAGCGGATTCAATAGTACATTTAGAAAAACGTTGGGCTCAAACAAGCTACCTCATGCAGCGACTACGAGATGATTCAGACTCTGCAGACAGTGAATTTGCCTTAATAGAAGAGCGCGACCCCGGTTTGCAGGAAAAACTGACTTTTTCTATAAGTCAAGAAAGTCGACCCAAATCTAGAAAAACACATCGACCACGAGTTGCAGTTTTACGTGATCAAGGGGTGAACGGGCACATTGAAATGGGCGCAGCGTTCTATTACGCAGGTTTTGATAGCGTCGATGTCCACATGACAGATCTGTTTTCGCAACGAGTCTCGCTGGAACAGTTTCAAGTACTTGCTGCTTGTGGTGGTTTTTCCTATGGCGATGTTTTGGGTGGCGGTGGTGGATGGGCAAAATCGATATTGTTCAATGAACTGGTGCGTACTCAGTTTGAGGAGTTTTTTAACCGTGAAGATTCCCTGGCCTTAGGTGTGTGTAATGGGTGTCAAATGATGGTTCAGCTCCGGGATTTGATTCCTGGGAGTAGCAATTGGCCGGTGATTCATCGAAATACCTCGGATCGATTTGAAGCCCGCACCGTGCAGGTGAAGATTCTAAATTCAAACTCTGTCTGGTTGAAGAGAATGTCGGACAGCCAGTTACCGATACCTGTCGCTCACGGCGAGGGTCGCATTGACTGTCGCGAGTCTAGCGAGAACGTTCGTCGGAAAAAGGAACATCTCGTGATGCATTACACCGATGGGGCCGGTGAGCCAACGGAGAAATACCCGTTGAACCCGAACGGTTCAGTAGAAGGCGTCGCAGGTTTCGTATCTGAAAATGGCAACGTTTTAGCGATGATGCCGCATCCAGAACGGGTGTTTCGAACAGTTCAAAACTCCTGGTATGATCCCCAATATCGCGATCGAGAATTTGGTCCGTGGTTTCAACTATTTCGTAATGCGTTCGACGCGTTGAACTAATCTATTTGAGAATATCTATGTCTACAGAAAACTTTGTCCCGACTGCACCCTCCCAGAGAATCGAGTCGATAGATGTACTCCGTGGATGGGTGGTGCTTGGAATCTTAACCATCAACATTGTTTTCTTTGGACTACCGTATGTAGTAGGTGGCAATCCAACACTATTTGGAACGTTCGAAGGAGTGGATGTATTCGCTTTCATTTGTTCTCAGGTGGTGTTTGAGGGAGCGCAAAGGACTATTTTTTCAATGTTGTTCGGTGCGGGAGTGCTCTTGTTTATTGAGCGACTCACCGCAGATGAGAGACACACAAGAATTGGTGGCTTGTACTATCGGCGAATGATCGGACTGATGCTGTTTGGGTTGATCGATATGTACTTACTTCTGTGGTTTGGGGACATCATATTCCTATACGGATTTGTCGGACTCTTCCTTTACTTTTTGAGGAACGTCTCGACGAAGACGCTTTTGACTCTCTCGGGAATCTTGCTAGTCATATCTACCCTGATGTTCGGTGGAATACAAGCACTCAAGGTATTCATGATAGAACCCGGTATTGAACGTGCCCTAGAGAAGGTTGAACGCGGTGAAGGGTTGGATAGGCTTGAAACGGAGTACCTCGAAATGTACAACGAATTCGTTGACGTTGAGGACCAAATCGTACAGGAAGTCGAGGCAAAACAGCAAGGCTATCTCTCAGCGTATCCTTACATCGTAGACATGATTAATTTAGCACAATGGGTGGCTTTACCAATGTACTCTTTCTGGGACGTAGTGCTAATGATGATGATGGGGATGGCACTCTATCGACTACGTGTATTCGACGCGTCGAGAACCGTGCGAACGTATCTTACCATGGCGTTGGTAGGTTTTGGAATCGGCGTTTCTATCAATATATATGAGGTGTATACGACCGTAAGTCAAAACTATAGTATTTCATCACAAGTCCAGTGGACCTATCATCTGGGTCGTCTCGCCATGGCGATCGGGTACATCGGTGCAATAATGCTTATCTGTAAGGTTGGAGTGCTACCAAGCGTTCGGAGCAGTCTCGCGGCGGTAGGGAGAATGGCGCTAACGAATTATCTAGTGCAGTCGATTCTAGCTCTTGTATACTTTATTCTTCTTGGGTACTTCGGTCAACTTAGATATCACGAACTGTACTATGTCGTTTTCGGAATTTGGGTTCTGCAACTAGTTTATAGTCCTTGGTGGCTCAAGCGATTTCGATACGGTCCAGCAGAGTACTTGTGGCGACGCTGGACTTATGGTCGCGGAGTTTCCAATCGTCTGTGATTCAAGTGTGGTCTTTCAAAGAGGAGCCGTCGACAGCACACTTGCACACTTTGCGAAGAGGAATCTTCTAATCCTCAATCTGTGGTTGGTCTTATACGCTGTTGATGTATTGGGTTAAAAAGAACTTTCATGCCCACGTATGAATTGGACTCACATAGAGTTGAAACCGAGACTGGAGTATGGATTGCGCCTACCGCGTCAGTAATTGGTCGCGTGTTCCTGTGTCAAGATTCCAGCATTTGGTGGGGCACAGTTTTGCGCGGCGACTATGATTTGATACGCGTGGGAAGAGCTACGAATGTTCAAGATAACTGCGTCATTCACACCGATCCAGGCTTTCCGGTCATCATCGGCGATCGAGTCTCAATCGGACACAACGCTGTTGTACACGGGTGCACAATAGGAGACAATAGCCTGATTGGCATTAACTCGACCATACTAAACGGTGTCGAGATAGGTGAGTGTGTTCTAGTGGGTTCAAATTCACTGGTCACGGAAGGAAAATCGATACCCGACGGAGTGCTGGTGTTGGGTTCCCCCGGTCGTGTAGTGCGCGACCTAACACCGAATGAAATAGCCGAACTACCAAGGCATGCCGATCGATACGTTCGAAATGCTACACGCTTCCGTACCAACCTGTCAATTTCCTGAATGCAGAGACTTTGAGATGGTTCAAATTGGAACTCCACTTAGTCCTCGTGCGAAACGTGTGATGCTACTTGGAAGTGGAGAACTAGGAAAAGAAGTAGTCATTGAACTACAACGACTCGGTGTCGAGACAGTCGCAGTTGATCGATACGACGATGCACCAGCAATGCAAGTAGCGCATCGTTCGCATACCATGGATATGCGGGACTCTCAACGATTGGCTGAACTCGTTAAAGACGAAACTCCCGATTTCATCGTGCCGGAGATTGAAGCAATCGCAACCGACGCTCTTGTGTCTCTAGAAGAACAAGGATTTAGAGTCGTACCATCAGCACGCGCAGCACATATGACAATGAACCGAGAACGTATTCGGAGTTTAGCAGCGCAAGAATTGGGCGTACCGGTGTGTGACTTTCGCTTTGCTTCCAACAGAGATGAATTCTTGGAAGCGGTTGAACAAGTTGGACTGCCATGTGTAGTCAAACCAACTATGAGTTCATCCGGGAAAGGACAGTCTACCATTCGTAAGAATGAACAACTTGAATCTGCGTGGGAATATGCGCTCGGCGGCACGCGTGGAACAGCAGATCAGGTCATTGTCGAAGAATTGATCGACTTTGACTACGAAATCACATTGTTGACGATTCGACACGTAGACGGTACCGCTTTTTGCGAACCAATAGGTCATCGTCAGGAAGGGGGCGACTATCAAGAATCATGGCAACCCCATCCAATGGCGCAGAGTGTTTTAAATCGATGTCAAAAAATCGCTACTCAAGTAACCGATTCACTTGGTGGACTTGGGTTGTTTGGGGTAGAGTTTTTTGTAAAGGACGAAACTGTTTGGTTCAGTGAATTGAGTCCTCGCCCACACGATACCGGTATGGTGACCATGATTAGTCAAGACTTGTCTGAATTCGCGCTCCATGTACGCGCATTTCTTGGTCTTCCCATTCCCGAGATCGAGTTTTTTGGACCTAGTGCTAGCGCCGTGATATCAGTTCATGGTGACTCTAACCAGGTGGTCTATGGAAATTTAGATCAAGCTCTAGTGCAACCTCAGACCGAAATAAGGTTGTTTGGTAAGCCTCAAGTACGTGGAGAAAGGCGTATGGGAGTTGCATTATCACGTAGTGATAGTCTTGACAAGGCAAAGGATTCTGCCAAAAAAGCATCGGGTTTGATTCGTACCAAACTCTAGCCGCGTCGCTCGGTACCGTACGCACAACTTGCAACTATTTTGATAGTTGTCATACAGTGTTCATGTAGAACCTCACAATACGCACTAACAAGTCACTCTATTAAGGTTCACATGCGACTATTTTTATCTTTTCTTGTTTGTAACTTTGTTGTATTTCATGTATTTAGTGATGGACAAATTTCTGGTGAAGTATCGTCGAAGGACACTGGTCGATCATTAGCTGGGGCTATCGTTAGTATCGACGAACTGTCTTTCGAAACCACTGCTGATTCTGAAGGCGACTTTAGTTTCGAAGAGGTCCCTAGCGGGACTTACGAACTTACGGTCAAGTACCTTGGTTTTCAAACATTTACCGAGGAAATTTCGATCGAAGACGATGAAACAACCTCTCTTACTGTTGAGTTAGTCGACACAATTGAGAATATGGTTGTGTATGGTCAAGCGTCAAGCACAGCAGCGGCACTTAATCAACAGCGAGCCGCGGACATAGTTTCTTCGGTACTGTCCAGCGACGATTTTGGGCAGTTACCGGATGCAAATTTGAGCGAAGCACTACAACGAATGCCTGGCGTGTTCTTAGAGCGCGATCAAGGTGAAGGTCGTTTTGTGGGAATTCGAGGTATCGATCCCGGGCTCAACGCAACGAGTATAAATGGAGTAACTTTAACTGCACCGGAAAGCGAAACCCGCGCAGTAGCTCTCGACGTGATCCCTTCTGAATTACTCGAAACTCTCATTGTGAAGAAAACTTTCACCCCCGATATGGAACCAGAAGGTGTCGGCGGGTCTATTGAGGTGAAAAGTTTCTCTGCCTTTGATCGTAAAGGTAGTTCATTTCGTTTCAAATCCGAATTAAACCACAATCAACTTGAAGGCACTGCTAGTCCAAAACTTAGTGCGCGTTTCAGTAATCGAATGGGTGTCTTCGAAGGTAAAGACAACTTCGGTATCGCCGCGGCAGTGTCTTGGTACGACCGCGACTTCGGCAGTGAAAATGTGGAAACAGATGGTGGTTGGTTCGCTGATCTAGAAACTGAGGACGGCAACGAATTCAAAGGTGCGGAAGAAATTGAGCAGCGCAATTACGAAATCAACCGGATCCGCGTTGGTGCCGCGCTAAACCTAGACTATCACCCTGCCGATGACTCGGAGTATTACCTTCGGTTACTCTTTAGCGAATTCAGTGACCGGGAGTATCGCAATCGTACCGAGTACAAATTTGACAAGGGGGATGCGATTGTCGGAACTGACACTAGTGCATATTGGGAAGATGCCAATCTAGAACGCAGTTTGAAAGACAGGTTGGAGACACAGCAAATTTTGTCGCTGGTTGCTGGCGGCGAACGCAAATTATTCGACTGGGATGTGGAATATAGCATTGGACTGTCGCAATCTGGCGAAGATGAGCCGGGCAGAATTGATACTACTTTTAAATTGAAGAATGTCGACTTAGGATATGACACCATTGGTAACGTACCTGAGCTCATCGCTGGTCCAGAAGCAAACGACCCTAAAGAATTTGAACTAGATGAAATCGTAACTGAAGACAACACTACCTCCGATGATCAGTTTTCAGTGCAAACGGATTGGGAACGTTCCTTTGACTTTGCACATTCAAAAGCAACACTGAAAGTTGGTGGGAAACTTCGTAGGCGTGAGAAAGAGAACGATCTCGAAATTGCAATTTACTCCGGATTCCCGGGTGATCCAACAATGACTGCGTTTGTTCAATCGGGAATATCTTATGCGCTTGGAGACTTTGGTCCAGCTCTCGATGCCGGGAAGATCAACGATTACATTAACAGCAACAAACACCAATTTGAACGCGATTACGAAGACACGAGTATTAGTTCTTCTGTGGGCGATTACATAATGCAGGAAGACGTGAATGCCTTCTACCTAATGAGCAAATATTCGCGCGAACAGTTGAGAATCGTCTATGGAGTGAGAATGGAGTGGACTTCCTTCACGGCAAGCGGTCAAAGTGTAATTTTTGACGCGGTTGTTGGGGATGGTGATCCTGTTTTCAATGGCGTCGACGGAGAAGTGGAATATAGTAATTTGCTACCAAGCGTTAACGCAAGATATTCGTTTTCTGATCATCTCATTCTCAGAGGCGCGTACTATCAAACCATAGCGCGTCCTTCTTTCGGTGATTTGAGCCCAGGCGGAGAGATCGAATTCGAAGAGGACGACGGGGAAACTGAGTTTAAAGCTGAACTAGGCAACCCATCGCTTGATCCACTAACGGCGACCAATTTTGATGTCTCTCTCGAGTACTACGACGTGGGTATTGGGTTGTTAGCTGGAGGTTTCTTCCACAAACAAATTTCTGATTTCTTTGTGTATGCCGATGTTGCTGACATTACTGACTTGTCGCAGTTTGTCGGTGGTGCGACTGTAGATGACGCGGAATTGATTTCGCCGATCAATGGTGACAGTGCGACGATCACTGGCGTCGAGGTGACATGGACAAAGAAATTTAATGAGTTACCGGCTCCTTGGAACGGTTTATTGCTTGCGAGCAATTTGACCATATCCGATAGTGAAGCTACACTCGCGTTGCGCGATTCTGCAATTCCTATGCCGAAGCAATCGGACACCGTGTTCAACTTGAGCATAGGCTATGAAACGAATAAGCTCTCCTTTAGATTTGCGGTGACTTCAAAGAGTGAAGCTCTCGTAGCTCTTGAAGATTTTGAAGATTCAGAATTTGACGTCTATCAGTCTGCGCATACCCAGTATGACTTCAGTGTTAAGTACTACCCAGCCGAACGTTGGTTAATTTATCTTGACGGAAACAACTTAACTGAAGAACCGATGTACCGGTATTTCAAAGGATCAGACTATAACGCGCAATATGAAGAATATGGAAAGACATTCGCGTTTGGATGGCAGTATCGTCTGTAATAAATTCTCGCAAGTGATACGCTATTGACTGTCCGAAAGTGGCGCAAGCGCGAGTTGCTCGCGCTTGCGATATTCTTTTTGTCGGCTTTTCTGGTCGGTTGTAGTTCTGAATCACTAGGAAAGATTGTTTCCGTGGCGGCTCGGGCAGAAACAACACCCGTTCCCCATGACGACGATGCTGCCGATGATCCAGCAGTCTGGGTGAATGAGGCTTCTCCAAACGACAGCTTGATTCTGGGAACAGATAAACAAGGTGGCCTTCAGATTTCTGATCTTTACGGTAATCAGATCGAATACCTCGACATAGGTAGGTTAAACAACGTAGACCTGCGAACGAACCCATACGACAAATCCAACACAATAGTAGTCGCATCTCAAAGAGCTCCCGCTCGTGTAGTGGTGTTTCTAGTAGAACATGAACAAGCTACAGTCAATTTTGAAGTCGCGCACGAGGTCAAGTTGTCGGAACCATACGGCATTTGCGCAACAGTTCTCAATGGCAAATACTTCGCAGTTTTGAACGATAAAGATGGAAACTTTCATCAATACGAAATCACACCAACCTTTGACTTGAAACTAGTGCGAGAATGGGCGACCGAGACACAACCAGAAGGTTGTGTTGTCGATGATGATGCTCAAAGACTCTATGTGGGTGAAGAAGCAGTCGGGATTTGGCGGTTGTCTGCATTACCTCAGGATCCACCTGATTTGGTAAGTGTCGCAAGAGTAGGAGAGCACTCTCTGAAGGCTGACATTGAAGGTCTCACTCTTTATCAGGGTGCGTTAAAAACTTTCCTCATCGCATCTAGTCAGGGCAACAACTCTTACGCCGTTTTTGATACAGCCGATCACACGTACAGAGGATCGTTTCGGGTTCGTGGATCGAGTAGGTTTGATGGCACATCGGACACAGATGGAATCGCCGCCACTACGCTTGCTGTACGCGGGATGGAAGAAGGCTTTATCGTATTGCAAGATGGAGAAAACACCAAACCAAAAGCAAATCAGAACTTTAAGGTAATATCCTGGTCCGATGTTCGGATGAAGCTTGATCTAGATTGAACTAGGGTAGCCAACTTCGACGCACACCTAGCGTAGCGAGTGGTACTTTAGGGTGCATAAGTGCCTACTACACGTCGCGTATCAAGTTCCCTTTGGGTAAATCGAACCTTGTCAAAATGTTCGAGTACGTCGATGCAAATCATTCTTCCCATCCCACACCTGTCTCGAAACTGCTTCACAGTGAATGGTCCTGACTCATCTAACGCTTGCGCTATATCGAC
The DNA here is from genome assembly GCA_009837185.1 of Gammaproteobacteria bacterium. Taxonomy (GTDB): domain Bacteria; phylum Pseudomonadota; class Gammaproteobacteria; order Pseudomonadales; family Azotimanducaceae; genus Bin55. The sequence goes on from VXUA01000054.1 coordinate 41,205, forward strand.
TAGTTCCCGAAGTCGGTTCTCTGAGAAAATTCGTTTATCAGTGACTCTAACAAACAACCTCGCTTTTATCATCCGTTTAAGTTCACTTTCAAGAATTCGCAATGGCACTCTCAATTCGCGCGCGATATCACCGATCGGGAGGGGTTGTTGTGTGTCGATGAGCGGAAGAATCCTGTTGTACAAGTCTTTGTTGTACGAGAGCTCAACCTTTGCACGACGAGCGGAAGCGAACTGTCCTCCTTGGACTTGAAAAAGGCCGATATTACGCCCGTGGATTAAAGTAAATCGGACAGATTCTTCCTCAAGCGAAGTTTTCTTCACCAATTGACGTAAAGACAATCCGAATTGGTTGGGACTTACAGAGTGATATTCGTCTAGAACCGAAGTGACCTGTTTTCTAGTAGTGTCCAACTTAGACTTTGCTAACAAGCGATTATTGACCTGTTGGATGGAATTCCGATCTACGACTGCGTTGAATTGCGTTTGAGACAAGTTCCACTGCTTTCGAAATATTTCACCATCGACACAATTCATCAAGCAAGCGGCTATAAGGGCTTGCTTCGGCTCAGTTCGATTTACCGATTCTGATGTGTCCGTCAAATGTTTAATCCGAGCTGGGAATCGGCGACGAGTGTTAGCCCCTGTAGTCGCAATGACTGTACCTCCACCAATCGTTGTATCTAGACCTTGGTCCCGGATTATGACGCGGTCGCCGATCGCTGTGTGTAGGGGCGTGTCAACAGATATATCTACTAGTCCTTTAGTGCCGTGGTCTAACGTTTCATCGAGCAAGAATAATTTGCCCAATCGATGAGCAGTTCCGTGGTAGACATGTACGTGGCACCATTTTTTGATCTCTCGAGGAAATCCCACTGCCAATTCAAACTGCAGTGTCATCGCTTCGGAGGTATTTACGGTATCAGGCTCACGCAACCAATCGCCTCTTGAAATTTCGTTCGTGTTAACTCCTGCTATTTGCAAACCACAACGATCTCCAGTACGCGCGATTTGGGACGGTAGGCCATTGGCTATTAAACGTCTTACGCGGACATTTTTCTGTATGGCAGAGAGGTAGAGGTCATCGCCTACATTGACTTCTCCGTCATGTACGGTACCGGTGACGATCGTACCTAACCCCTGACGGGAAAATACTCGATCAATTGGAAGCCGGAATGCTCTCGAACATGGCACTCGCTTCATTCGACTCGCGGCGTCCGTGAGTGTCTTTTGAAGAGTACTGATTCCCAATCCGGTTTTCGCGGATGCTTTGATGATCGGCGCGTCTCTCAGAAACGTTTGTTTCAGAACATCGCGCAATTGAGTTTCGACCCTTTGTAGTTGATTCTCGTCGGCGTTGTCGACTTTGTTTAGCACTACAGTACCACCGTCAAGACCAAGCAGTTGTAGGATTTGTAGATGTTCCTCCGTTTGTGGCATGATGCCGTCATCCGCAGCCACTGTTAGCAGTGCATGTTGCATCCGAGCAACGCCAGCGATCATGTTGTGAATGAAACTGTGATGTCCTGGCACATCGACGAATCCAATTCTATGACCGTCAAAATCTGTGTATGCAAATCCCAGATCTATGGTGAGTCCGCGAGCTTGCTCCTCTGCTAGTCGATCGGTGTCGACTCCGGTCAGTGCTTTTACGATCGCAGTTTTGCCGTGGTCAACATGTCCTGCCAGAGTAATGATCATGTCAGTGAAGTAAGCGAAACCAACAAATCATCGAGTGGATCAGCACCACGCATGTCAAGCACTATACGTTCTTTGCTGATCCGCCCAATCACCGGTGGACTCAACTTACGTAGCGTCTGCTCTAGGTTTATGAGTTTGGACTGCTTTTTGTGAGCTATGGTAACAGCGATCGTTGGTACCGCGGTATTTGGTTGTGCTCCACTACCGAGTTGGGATTCAGACGGTTCAATTTGAACTTCAAAGTCCGGTAATTGTTCCTTCAATACAACGCTCACCTGCTTAGCACGATGCTTTAATTGTCGAGTTGCAAGATTCAGTTCTAGGATCAATCGAACATTTTTGTGAAGATTTTCCGGGTCTTCGTAGGCTTTGAGAGTTTCGTTGAGTAAAGCTAACGATAGCTTGTCCATCCGCAATGCTCGCTTAAGGGGGTTGGAATTGATTTGATCGCACAGTTCTTGTTTACCGACGATGATGCCAGCCTGTGGTCCACCCAACAATTTGTCCCCAGAAAACGTGATCAGATCTACGCCCAAGTCGATGAGATTTTTTGGTTGTGGTTCTTCTGGTAGCCCAAATCGCCGCAAGTCTGTTAGAGCTCCGCTGCCAAGGTCAAGTACGAGTGGAATGTCTTTTCGACGCGCTAGTTCGAGCAATTCTGATTCGCTCACACTTTGAACGAAGCCTTGAATCGAATAATTGCTTGGGTGTACTTTGAGTAACAAAGCAGACTCCGGGGTTAGAGCATTCTCGTAGTCTCTGAGCCAAGTACGGTTAGTTGTTCCAACCTCTACGAGCTTAGTTTCGGAACGCAGCATGAGCTCCGGAAGGCGAAAGCTTCCACCAATCTCGATCAGTTCGCCTCGCGACACAATTACTTCCTTGTGGTATGCAAGCGTGTTGAGAGTGATCCAAACGGCAGCTGCATTGTTGTTGACGATTACTGCTGACTCAGCACCGGTTAGGTGGCACAATCGTTCTCGAATGACGGCTTCCCGATCGCCGCGTTTTCCACGTCTGAGGTCGTATTCCAGAGTTGTTGGACACGTCGCCGCTACGATGGATCGTTGAATTAGCTCGGGATCTATAGTCGCGCGACCGAGGTTAGTATGAATCAACACTCCAGTTAAATTAAATACCCTTTGATATCCTTGTTCACGATTTCTCTGCAACCACGCTGTAGCACGATCACGATACTCCGTCAGAGCTAAGTCCTGGGATTCCAAATCCACTGATCTCAATTCTTGTTGAATCGCACGTAACGCTTCGGTTACAGCAAGTCTTCCCCAATCCGATATTAGTGTTAGGAACTCTGGTTCGCGGACTAATTTATCGATGGAAGACAATCGAAGTGTCGGTTTCGGTTGATTCGTCACAGTTGATAGAATCTGGGGCTAGAGTAACTAGAAATAGAGTATTATTCTGATTACAGGGTAGTGTCTCAGTTTGAATTTGTGACTATAATATTGTATATGTTTCCAGATAAGTTAAACATCGGAGGAGAGGTACTTCTTCGTCAATCGTGGAGAAGGCGTCAGACTAGATGCTATTGAGTATTCAGCAGTCTTCGATGAAGCGAGTGGGTTGGGCATCCTTGTCTAGCTCCGAAATGGCTCAGATTTCAAACTGAGACACTACCGATTACCGAGTGTAGTGTTTTCACTACTCGTGTGATAACAACACTGTGTTCAATCGAATCTCGTGGCCCGTTCAAAACCTGCGAGTTGGGGGCTCAAGATCGAGTTTTATATATAGACCCTGTTGATGGCTATGTATTTGTTGTTGGCTAGTGTGTGATCATGTAGCTCCAGTCCTACAAATCAAGAACCTTGGAGAAGTGCCGACTTGGAGAATTGCTCTGCATGTTAGAGTTCCTAGATTCCATTGTGAAGTGCACTTTTTGTGATCGGCGTTGCACCTAGACTCCATTATGAAGTGCACTCGAGGTGCCGATAGCATTTTAAGTAGTTAACACTGTACAAGACTGTGCGTTGGAGGGGCGTGAAAGGAGGACTTGTCCGACTGCAGCACCCCTCCAGCGCGAGGGGCGACCATCAACGATGACACCAGCCTGAATTGCAGAAAGGTGTTGATTGGGATATTCTTTATTTTTTCAAAGAATAGGAATGTCCCATGGCAAAGCCGTACCAACACCTCACTGTAGGTAATAGGATAATCATTGAGCACGAGCGAGACAAGGGTACGAGCTGCAAACAGATTGCCAAGATGCTCGGCAAGCACCCGACCACGGTCTCCCGTGAAGTGCGTTGCAAGACCGCACAGCTCTGGCAGGAATTTGCCCAGACGCTACGACTGCATCCGCGCAAACTGTCGCCCGAACTCTATCATGGTCGCAAGACCCCAATTGACGGTCAAGAAAGCTTAAGTGGCTCCTGGCTCTATGAATTGTTGCATCGTGATCGGCACCAAGGTGGGGACCTCTACACCGGTCTACCCCGGCGCGGACGAAAATATCGCAAACGTTTACCCAGTGATGCCAGCAGCAGCAAAATTCCGCACCGGATCGATATCGACCAACGTCCCGCAGAAGTGGATACCCGCAAGACTCCCGGACACTGGGAAATTGATACGGTTATCGGTCGCGGACACCAGGGTGTCTTGCTCACGGCTATCGAACGCTACTCCCGATGGACTCGAATCCGCGTCTTACCCCACCGAGAAGCGCAATGCATCGCGTTCGCCATTCTTGAACGGCTCCTGCCGGTGCGACCATGGGTTCGTACCATTACGGTGGATAACGGACTGGAATTTGCCGCACACGAGTATGCTGCCAAGGTCTTGAACGCTCCGTGTTACTTCTGCAAACCCTACCACTCTTGGCAACGCGGACAAATCGAACAGCTCAACGGACTGGTCCGACGCACGTTCCGACAACTGACTCAAGAAGCCCTCGAACAGGAAGCGCAAGAACTCAATCACATGCCACGAAAGTGCCTAGGCTTCCGAACTCCTCAAGAAGTCTTCGATGCGATCCGCTCGCAAGCACCACCGAAAAAGTAAACGAACACGAAACCCAATCTCCCTAAGCTCGTCGTCAACATCGACCTCGACACCATACCACGCGTCTAAACACGCTATCTTCAAGGCCACACCTCGACCTTCTTGCTCCGATCTGCAAGAAATCCTAAAATTACCACTATGTTGTCGAGTACCCCAAAAAAACAGTACCTATTACTGTACTAGATTCGTTACTCAAAATGCAACGCCGATCACAAAAAGTGCACTTCATAATGGAATCTAGGCTTTATACTAAATATTTTTTTGGCAAAAATTCGATCTGTACACGTGTCTGCGTAGCTTCTGCAAATCGACGGAGAGTCGCGAAGGAAGGTGATACCCACCCACCTTCTAAACGTGCAATGGCAGATTGTGTAGTACCCATACGTTCTGCAACTTCGGTTTGAGTTAGATTTGCCGATAATCGCGCTCCAATGATAGATTCAACGAGCGTAAATTGCGCGTCTACGTCCTCGTACTCCTTTTGGAATTGAGGATCTTTCATTAAGCGAGCTTTTAATTCCTGTAGTGTAATCATGTGATTTCCTGTTTCATTGGTTTTTGTGCAGTCTGAAGTGCTCGACGAGGAGTTTTGCGAGACTTTTTATGGAAAACGTGCAAAACAACCATTTTTCTGCCTGTTAAGGTTACGTAAATACCTCTAGCGATTCCATCTGTACTCTTCACTCTCAGTTCCCAGAGTTTGCCTTCTAAATGTCGTACCATTGGAGCACGAAGATTTGTGAGACCGAAAGTCCTTACGATTTCGAGCGCACGAACAATTTTCGCACGTAGCCTTGCAGGTAACTCGTCGATTTCGTTGTTGGCCAATGGAACTATCTCTACCTTCCATACCATGAAGGGATATTATATCATATCTGCTATATTATTCTCCTGAAAAAGAGGATAGCAGGACGAACCACCGTTCAAACTGAACGGCGGTGTCAAAACGCAGACTATCGCTTCTTATCGCCACGAGACTTACGCCAAGGTACTCTGAAAAGTACTACTCGGATGTGGCGTAAAACTGTTCGCAATATCTCCTGAATTGTATGATTGCGTTTTCCGCGGTAGACAATCTGGGGTAAATTAAATAGTTTTTGTTTTCCCAGATTTCAAAATCTTGCGAAATGTCGGTCAGATAAACTTTGAAAAACAATCGAAGTAGCATGGCGTTTAGAATGCGTTTGGGCATCAGTCCAAGACCGGGAAAGAGCGCATTCGGTCTTTCAATGTCTTTTATCTGAATGGCCATCACGAAGTTTACAGTCTCATCGTCAATCGGAGTACAAAGGGCGAGCTGGCGGATATAGAGCCCAGCACTGTCCATGACCGGTTCGATCATCGAAAATCCGAGTCCCCACATCGACACAGTCGCACGGACATCCAATCTAATGCTCAGATTCCTAGACGGACCGATTTGGCGTGTCAACTTAAACTTGTTCTGCAAGAGGCGACCATCAACGTGCACTGGTGCTAGACTTTCAACCTCCGAATAACCATGAACATAGGGGAGATGGGTTATGTCCACTCCATTTTCCGATGTCTCTTGAGGATGTGTTCGAATCTCCTGCGCCGTATACACGAACTTCGACCAATCACGAGAATCTAGTTCCGGCAGGCACCAATCTGGTTCAGTCTGCGCAAGGTGCCAATAGGCAAAAACTACACCACCTGTTTCGAAAGTAGGATATGTCTCGAGTTCTACGGTTGTGCTCAAGGGTCCTGTAGGTGTGTTAACACACAGACCTTGTGAGTTGTATGTGAATCCATGAAACGGGCAAACTAGACAACCATCTCGTAATTTTCCTCCACGTTCTGGAGTCAAATTTGCCCCAAGATGCGGACAGATCGCTTTGGCTAAGCAAACATCACCAGTCTCGCCACGCCAGTACACAGTCTGTTGTCCCATCCACTGCTTGCTATACAACTTTCCTTTCTTGATGTTTTCACTAAATTCAATCCAATACCATCCAATAGGGAACGGTGTAAAAGGAAAGCGTTTTTTCAGTTGTTTAGCCATTGGACTGTTTGCTATAGCGTCGTATTCTGTTAGAACCGATAAACTGTTGGTGGATTCCTATGAATACCCTCTATCCTTGAATCGGATATTCAACACTTCTCGTTGATACAACACGTTTCGACTCATTCTTCATTTAAACGCGACTGTTCAATATATATTTTGTAGATTCAACGCGACGCAGCGGGGAATTCTGAGCGTAGCGTCCTCATAGTGAGTGCTACTAATACGAGCTTTAGTTTGAATCTGTCAAAAATCCGGACAGAACTGACATAGAGCGTAAACTGTTCTTGGCTTAATCGCAAGATGATCTCTGACTTCGAGCCAAGTGTTTCGTGCCCGTTTCATCAATCTCTGAGATTCCGGGGTAATTTGAGGAGTCCAATTCGATGATTGGGCTAAAAGATTCATGAATGGAGGCCGACGTACGAACCCGTATCTTTCTACGACATACGATTTCAATCCTGCTAGGTTAGCCGCGACCTCTAAAGCATCGTCATAACTTCCTAAGGAATCAACCAAACCATGTTCCAGCGCTTGTAGCCCGGTCCAGATTCGACCACCCGCGATTACGTCCACTTCAGCTTTTGGTATGCTTCGTCCATTACTGACAACTTCCAAGAATGTATCGTATGCGTCATCAACGCTAGCTTGCAATATTTTCCCTTCAGATTCCGATATACCCGACGTCTGATCAATGCGAAAGTGCCCATCGCTTGAATATACTCCATCCGTATTTACTCCGACTCTTTGAAGTAATTCTTCAACAGTGGGAATCATAGAAAATACTCCAATTGATCCTGTGATGGTCGAATCAGATGCGAGTATCCGATCGGCACCAGCAGAAATCCAATATCCCCCTGAGGCGGCTGTATTGGACATCGACACGACAACGGGAACGCCTTGCTTCTTCACCGCTTCAACTTGCAAGCGAATCGCTTCGGATGCTAACACAGATCCTCCTGGAGAATTCACTCGAAGAACGACGGCATCGACGTTTTCTTTGATCGCAAGCTGTAAATGTTCCACGGCACCAGTAGAGTCGACGAGTTGCGAACCGTCGCCTCCCGACCAACCGAAGATGGCTCCTTCCACTGTAATAACAGCGATAGTTCCTCCTCGCTTAGTCAACGGAGCATCACTAGCAGTAGCCTCCTCGGTGATTCTGACATCTCTACTGTCTTTTATCGTGTGAAAGTAATCTTCGGTCAAAATACGAGCTGTTGATTCATCGAGTCCATCGGAGCCGAATTCTTGACTCACTGCTGCACGTAATGTGTTGGTAGTGATTAATTCGTCAACAAAACCGTGTTCTATTGCAAGTTTGCCCAACTTCGAACGACTTGGATCAAGTAAGTCGGCAAAGCCTTCAGTAAATTGAGTAACCGTTGATGGTTCGAGATCACGATTCGTCGCTATTAATTCCTTTATCGCCCGCCACAATTGATCAACGATTGGACGGTAAGATTCACGAACGATGTCAGACATAGCATCCAATAAAAAAGGTTCCACTGCACTCTTGTACTCCCCGCTCCTAAAAGTGTTTACAGTGATATCTAACTTTTCAAGAATAGATTTGTAATACATCGATTCAAAAGCTAGCCCAGAAAAACTCAACGCCCCAAGCTTGTTCATATAGACGACATCGGCGAATGAAGACAGCAAATATGCGCTTTGAGAAAATTCATCAGAATAGGCATAGATGGGCTTACCAGATTCAGAAAACGTCTTGAGCGCGTCACCGATCAAGTTGAGATGCACTAAAGAAACCCCAGCTAAGCTGTCTGGTCGAATTTCAAGCGCAAGAATACGTGAATTTTTCGCGGCATGACGTAATGTAGCAACCACGTCGTGAACGTCAGTGACGTCAGCAATAGTAGATCCTAAAAGGAGTTCAAACCATGGGTTGATATTCGGTCGCTTCTCAACGAGCGATTGATTCGGTGAAAAGACTAAAACAGAATTCGGTTCAACTTTGATTGCTGGACCCGAGAACAAGAACGCAAATATGAAAATGATCACAATGACTAGCAAGATATTCGCCGCACTAACCCTGAGGAAACGAAACACTGAAGCTATTCCGCGCCAAATTCGGCGAAGAATGTTCATTTTCTTTGGTTTTTCTTTAGGAGGAGATGATTCAATTTGGTCGTTCATAAAAGAGTAGGGTACTTGTCTAAGAAAGATGGAAATTCTAGACAAACATTGCGATCCCTCGAAGCTTCATTCGAGAAGGCGTCGAAGCACCTCCTTGGATCATGGCAAATACCCAAGTTTCGATACTTATCGGTCCTCTGAAGCGAAATTCTTCAATTCCTAACTTTAAAATCTTTTGTGTGTAGGACGAACTCTGGTTTGTCGTTACAGTACATTCCCCTAAGCGTTAAGTATTCGATCGGTTTCATCAATTGACTTCAAACCAAACATTTAATCAACCGCTGTCTGGAAACGAGATGCCACGATTCGGTGGACCAGTAACTTTCATGCGTGTTGCTGAAGGACAGATCGGTGAAAAAATTGATGCGGGAATCGTAGGTATCCCTCTTGATATTGCGACTTCAAACCGTCCAGGCGCTCGCCTAGCTCCACGTGAAATCAGGGACGAATCGCGATTATTGCGTCCCTACAACATGGCTACCGGCGCAAAACCGTTCGATTCCATGCAAGTAGCGGACCTTGGTGATTTGCCTATCAATACTTACAACATCGAAAAGAGCTACGAGACGATTTCGTCCCACTACCAGAATATTCTCGCCACCGGATGCGTACCGTTTGCGCTAGGTGGAGATCACTCCATAGTCTTACCCATCCTGCGTGCAATGTGCGTGGCTCATGGCCCAATGGCAGTAATCCATGTGGATGCACACGCTGACGCAAACGAGCATATGTTCGGAGAACGCTACACCCACGGTACTCCCTTTCGACGCGCAGTGGAAGAAGATCTACTCGAGTGCAACAAAGTCTATCAGATAGGACTACGAGGTACTGGATATCACCCAGACGACTTTGATTGGTGTCGAAATCAAGGCTTCCGAGTCATTGAAGCGCATGAGTGTTGGCACAAATCTTTGACTCGTCTCATGAAACAACTGCGGGTCGAGATCGGCAACCATCCGACCTATATTAGTTTTGATATCGACGGATTGGATCCTTCGGTTGCACCGGGTACCGGTACTCCGGAACCAGGAGGCTTGACTGTCGTTCAAGCGTTAGAAATTATTAGAGGATGTCGTGGCTTAAACATAGTAGGGTGTGATATGGTCGAAGTGTGTCCTCCTTTTGATCTGTCGAAGAGTACTTCGTTATTAGCCGCCAATTTGGTGTACGAAATGCTCTGCATTCATCCCAAGGTCGAATACCACTCTAAGTGAATGTGCGTCGACCCCTTTGGACTTGGAGCGAACTCTGCCACAGTCTAGGTCTGCCTGCTCAGCACGGCCCCGATATCAACGGAATTCATTTTGATTCTCGATTGATCCAACCTGGGGATCTGTTTCTACCATTACCCGGAGATCCTGGCCCACGTTTTCGTGTCGCAGTTCGATCTGATCGAGACGGCCACGACTATATCTCAAGTGCCGTCAAGAACGGTGCAGCTGGTTTGATCGCTAGTAGGGACATCGACAGTTCCGTACCTATGCTACGGGTTAATGACTCGATTGATGCACTTTGGGCAATAGGAAAGTACCGACGTCACCAAATTGATTGCTCTGTTGTAGCGATCACAGGAAGTAGTGGTAAAACCACTCTCAAGACCTTCATTCAGTCTACCACAGATGGATTTAGCGCTCAGGGAAGCTTTAATAATTACATCGGCCTACCTTTGAGCTTAGCTGTTACTCCAAAGGATGCCAAGGTAGCAATCTATGAAATCGGTACAAACCACCCAGGAGAAATCGCGCCACTAAGCACGTTAGCGCACCCCGATGTTGTGGTGGTATTAAATGTCCTTCCGGTACATATCGGTCACTTTAAAGATCTAAAAGCATTGGAAAGGGAAAAGTTCTCAATCACGGACGGACTCTCTGACTCAGGATGCGTAGTTCTCCCATACTCATTGAAAGACACGAAATGTATCAATCAACAATCGCGTACGGTCACTTTTGGCTTTGACGACAACGCAGACGTATCGATCACGTATGTAAGAGACAACTGGTACGAATTCACGAAAGGGAATGACGGTGTTAAGGTTGAAGTACCCGGAGGAGGTCACCATCGAGCTGAAAGTGTCGCCGCGTGCGGGGCTGTTTTAACACTACTTGGGCAACGTTTGGAAAGTCTGCAACGACTTGAGACCTCTTTACCGCAAGGTCGTGGGAATATTATCAAAATTAACGAAGTGACAATCATCGACGACAGCTACAATGCCAATCCAACCAGTATGATTGCTGCGTTGAGAGAACTTTGCAAGCGACCGGCTAACGGACGCAGAATCGCTGTCCTCGCGCAGATGAACGAATTGGGGACGCATGCACAAAAACTTCACAAAAGTATCGCACCGGAGATATCTGATATCGACATTTTGTATTGCGTTGGAGGCCTGATGCGACACCTCTATGACATAGTAGACTCTCCGAAAGAAAAATACTTCTATGAACACGTTAGCGCGGATCTTCTTGACCACCTAGTGTGTAAGTTGAACAAAAACGACTTAGTACTAGTGAAAGGTTCAAATAGCTTCTTTTGGCACGCAGACTTTGTGCAAAACCTTCGAAAATCACTAACATAGTTCGATCTCGAAACAACAAATTCAAACCACAAACTGAGACTAATCAATTGACTAACAATAACTCAACCCTTAGCGTAACTTTTGAGGAAACCCGCAAGAAGTTCGGAACACTTGTTGCACTTGACCGTCTCAGCTTACAGATACCACGTGGTAGCGTGTACGGATTCATCGGTCCCAATGGTGCAGGCAAGACCACTGCGATGCGCATTCTCGTTGGGATTAGTAAGCCTACTTCTGGCACAATAAAGGTATTAGATGCCGATGACGTTAAAGACGTCAGGCACCTCATTGGCTACCTTCCTGAAGAAAAAGGCTTATACAAGCGTATGCGCGTCATCGACTACATCGTTTACTTCGGTCGTCTCAATGGAATGCGTAAACGGGATGCAATAGCAAAAGCAAAAGGGTTGCTCAGTGAGTTTCAGCTTGCGGATTGGGAAAAAGAAAAGTGTCAAGCACTGTCCAAAGGTATGGGGCAGAAAGTTCAACTTATGGCAACGTTAGTGCACGATCCCATACTCATGGTATTAGACGAACCTTTCAGCGGATTAGATCCCGTTAATGTCGAAGTAGTTCGCTCGATTATCTTGAATAAAGTTAAAGAAAACTCAACGGTCATTCTGTCCACACACATTATGGAACAAGCAGAATCTCTTTGCGACGCTGTGGTTTTGATCAACAAAGGTAAAGCAGTACTCGAAGGACCAATTGACGAAATTCGCAAAGGAGATGTTGTGTCTGTCGATCACGAAGGTGAAGTCTCTGTTTTTGATGGCTTGCAAGGTGTGGTTTCAGTTAAACAAATCGGTCGAGCGGCAACTCTTGAAGTAGATCCTGAATGTGACCTACAAACATTACTGAAATCAATTTGTGAACGGACGAAGGTAACGCAATTCAACGCAAACTCTGCGTCATTACACGAAATCTTCATACGAGAAGTAGGAGGTTCCGAAGCTACATCCGAGACAACCGCTGATGCTTAAACGTTTGTACTCGGTTTGGCTTATTGCACAGCGCGATTGGCTAGAAGCGACATCGACCAAAATGTTTTGGTTAGGGGCGTTGCTCATGCCTGTAATCACCTTGATTTTGGCGGTCTTTGGGATGTTTGCGGCGAGTTTAGTTGGCACTTCGGTAACCGTTGGTTCTTACTACGTTGTCGATCACAGTAATGGTCTTGGACTACAAATTCGAAATGAAATCCTACGAACGGACATAGTGAATTTCTTAACTGTTGTGGCCAATCGTGAGCCAATATCCGAAGATGAAGAAATCTTAATTGACACTCACGAAGCGATTCAAACAACGGCATTACCTGATCTTGTTAGTACCTTTATGGAGTATCTCGAACATCCGCAACCAGACCCAACGTCAATCACAGGGGACACGCTGGCAGGGAGATTCAGCATTTGGTGGGAGAACAACAAAGATCTTATAGTAGAACTCGCACCCACCGTATCCTTCGCGACATACCAGGAAATTCTTACTCCGAATCTAACAGAGCAAGAATTAATTTCTAGGCTCAAAGCAGAAAAAATCTTAGGTTATTTCATAATCCCCGAAGGTTTTGTTAATTCCAACGAAAATGCGAAGTTTGTCACTGAAAACATTCTGAAACAAGATCTCGCAAACTGGTACGAGAGGTTCGCTACCCGCGTAATACAAAACAAGAAATTTGCGGAATCAGATATCAGTCGCGAGACCGCTCTTTGGTTGCTGCAACGAGCATCATTTCAAACGAGCAAAGCTGTTGAACCGTCTCGTGATTCTCGTACGTCCACCGGTTCGAGTCCGAGTGATGCCGGAGATTCGACTAAGGAAGTTACTGTTTGGGAAACAGTGGGAGAATTCGCTCCAGCAGTGTATCAATACATCCTGTGGTTCTTAGTGTTTATTGGCGCTACCATTTTGATGACCAATACAGTAGAAGAAAAATCTACAAAGCTAGTTGAAGTATTGCTGTCGGATCTTGATTCGGTTCAGCTAATGGATGGTAAATTGATAGGTTCTGCACTCACATTGCTCACAGTCGTTGGTCTTTGGATCTTTTTAATTTCGCTACCGATCTTGGTAGCAGCCAGTATTGGTGTACCGTTCCTACCACAGGTTGCTGAATTTATTCAGAGTGGTGCTCTGAACTCCATGTTTAACCCGCTGTTTGTAGTCAACTTCGTGATTTTCTTCGTGCTTGGATTTGCGTTTTACGGCTATTCGTTGTCTGCACTTGGTTCAGTTTGTTCAAACATCAGAGAAGCGCAAATGATGGCGACTCCGATTAACTTAGTAGCAATAGTTCCATTGATTCTCATGGTTCCTATCGCGTTAGATAAATCAGGTACATTACCGACAATAATGTCGTATATACCGCCGTTCACACCGTTTGTCATGATGAATATAGTAGCTGAGGTAGCTTGGACCAACTATTTGTTGATTCTTGTGTGGATGACTGCGTGTACGCTGGGAGTTCGATGGCTAGCCAAGAAGATCTACACCAAAGGAATCTTGCTGGAAAACAAACCTGCAGGAATCAAAGGACTCGTAAGATTGGTAGGTGGTACTAGTTGATAGCGCAAACACTGAGTTGTGGATGGTCATCGAGTGTGCTAGTTTTTCGAGCGGTTGAACGATCGTCTTATTACGATGACTATGACTCTCGTTGGAAAACCAATATCGTACAAGGACTTCTAAACAGGTTGTCCTTCCCCTCAATAAGAAATTCGATTTTTTTTGATGAGTTCTACGTTTAGAAACAACCGAGACCGCCTCCAGCATCTCCGGGGCATATGGACTGTGGCTCAGCGAGAGATCGTTGCGATACTTCAAACAAAGGCATACTGGATTGGTTGTCTTTTCGCTCCAGTGGGTTTGTCTTTCATGTTGTTCACATTTTGGCTCACCGTAAACTTGCTGAAAGACAGCTATGACGATCTCGACACGAATGTCCTCTCTATGCTGGGTTATGAGTATCAGTTCGACCAAATTCGCAGTTTCTTTTGGGGTGATCCATTGCACTATTACGTCGTCGACGACAGCGATCATCAGATGGTCGAGGCAGTACGTCTCGCTAAGCTAAAAAGGGATTATGAAACGTGGTATGGCAATTCACGCCGCGCGCCTGGCATTGAGGTATTCCAGGAACGCCTATCAAGTGATTCTGATTTGGGGCTAGAACACTTACTTCAGTACCGAAAGTTTCGCGAGATTCAAGAACCAAATGTATCCATCGAGACTCTCCAGTCTTGGATTGAAACGGGCAAAATCGTCGGTTATTTCGTCATCCCGAAAGAAATCTTGACTTCTAACCCAAGCGCGCTTTTCGTTCGTCCAAGTGGGGGAAGCAATGCTCATACGAAAAAGTTAGATGAACTAGAAGTATGGTTCGAAGACTTGGTTTCTAGTGTTCGCCAAGACAAGTTACTCGCAACAGGCAACTTGGATATCGAACAGCGGCAACAACTACAAGCATCATTACAGGTAGCCATCGATCGAGTAGCCGTTCGTCCTAGTACAGATGTCGAAACACCGACTATTGCCAAAAACCTTCCAATATTGCAGATACCTATTGCTAATTGGGTGAAATCGGCAACTATTCCTTTTATTTATCTGTTCATCCTAATATCTGGAACAACGGCAAACGTGATGGTTACGAGCACTCTCGAAGAAAAGTCGAACCGTGTGGCTGAATTGCTCGCTGCGAGCCTGAACCCAAGTCAAATCTTGGATGGGAAACTGCTTGGAAACTGCGTGGTAATGTTAATTGGAATAGGGTGTGGATGCGTCCTCATAGGACCTCCACTTGTACTGTTGCTTGGTAGCTTGTCTGGACCGGAGATGAACATAACCGCAACGGTATTACACTTGAGTAAATTGTCTACTTGGTTGTTATTCCTCTTTTTTGGAGTCGCTTTTTTTGGGTACATCCAAACGGCTCTAGGCTCATTGTGTGACGATGTTAAGGAGTTGTTTACCGTCATCTATCCAATATCGATGATTCAATTATTTTGTGTGATTCCTTCGGTTGTCTATGTTCTGTTCACTCCCGATGGTCGTGTAACGCAAGTATTAAGCTTCATACCCTTTTTAACACCGAGCGTGATGGTGAGTCGCTTGGCTTCTCTACCGACTTGGCCGATGTACCTAGCGATTGTGCTGGTGATGGTTCTGAGCATCATTGCGATACGAAAGTTTTCAACCTCATTATTTGCGCATGGATTGGTGTCTGAGCGAGCACCGCGGGGCATGAGAATGGTTTTTCGTCTCGCACGACGGCCTGTTTAGTTACTAACTTGGACAACTATTTCGGCATAGAGCAATTGAACAGAAGAGACTAAACAATCTAGACCATCGATGAGAAAGAATAGTCTAAAAACTGTGTGGGTCGTGATGTTGAACGAATGGTCTATGACCACGTTGAATCCGAGTTTCTGGATAGTTTCTTGCGCTACACCAACAATTCTCTTCGCGATGTATTTTCTCTTCCAATGGTTTCTTGGTGAGGATCCTAGAGAGACTTGGTTTAACGAGGAGACTGTCAAAAACTGGGAGTTCTTGCTAGGAGACGAGGGGCTAGGTCAGAATACCCGATCACCTAGAGTGTTGAGTTATGGGGTATTCGATCCGAGCGAATCATTCTCCGCCGAAATCCGAAGAGAAATAATCAACAATAACAGCTGTCTATTTCTCAAATCGACTCTAGGTATGAGCGCGGAAGATTTTGAAGCCTTCAGTGATGTACATAGCGATAGCCACACATCGTTAGTACAAGAATTGGCCGTGCTACGGCAGCAATTTGATTCAATGTCGACAAACATGCTTGTTGACCAATTACTGACCAGAGTCGAATTAAGCGAAGAAATATCAGATGTTGTTGAAATCTCAATTCTCCAGGAACGCGTTAAGCACTGGGTGGTGCATAACCAGACCGAAATTGTCGAGTCTATGCCCAATCTAACTTCAAATCTGTTTCGAGAGATACCTCCGTTAGATAACACTCACTCTAAAGACAATCTCGAATCTATGCTCGCACGTAGTGAAATCATCGGATACTTTGTCTTCCCCGAGAGTATTAGTAATGACTTGGACCATTTGCACTTCGTCACAACGGTGAGAACACCACGACGTGAATTCATTGATCTTTTAAACTGGTATCGTAGCGTCGCTATGGATGTGCTCAGAAAACGCCGATACGAGGCGGAAGACATTGACTCTATCACACAAGCGTCGCTGTTGCAACGGGTCGACGTTGTTCCTACCGACATTGAAGTCTCACTAACAGGGACTCGGATAACGACAGAAATCTTTGTACGAGTTCTTTACATCGTGTTGGCTTTGCTTATGTATCTTGTTTTTTTAGGGGGCTCTGTTCGCCTAGTCGCAAATGTAGTAGACGAAAAATCGAGCAAATTAGTGGACAACCTGTTGGCAAATCTAAGTCCTTCACATTTACTGGACGGCAAACTGTGGGGAACAGCTATGATTTCGCTGACCGTAATGGGGCTCTGGGTAGTCTTGATCTCCATTCTTGCGTTTGTAACAGGTCGTTTAGACTTCAATGTAAATCTCGATGTTTTCAGCATATTACTGCAGTCGACTGTCGTGTTCAATTTCATTCTTTTCCTACTACTAGCGTACGCTTTTTATGGGTACTTATTTGTCGGTTTGGCTTCGTTGTTCAGCAAATTAAGTAATGCAATCAATACGTTTGTAGGCGTAGGATTGGGTATTGGATTTCTCTTTGTGTTCCCATCCCTCATCGTAATGTTCTTCAACCCGTTTGTCTGGTTACAAAATCTACTGAGTTTTATTCCATTAATGTCTCCTTTTGTCATGGTTGCTCGCTCAGGGTCACTACCAGGATGGGGAATGTATTGCACTATCGTGTGTATATTGGTTTTGAGCATATTTGCTTCGCGAGCACTTTCAAACCTCATGTTCAAACGAGGAATATCGAGCGAAGTTAGAGTTAAACCCTTGAAGTACCGAGCTGCGAAACACTAAGCTAAGCCGCGATCGTGGCGTTCGTAAAGGGACGACCCAATGTGGATTAAACGAAACTAAAGCGAGAACGTGCTCTGCAACTGGAATGAAATCGACGAAGAGGGTATGACAGACGGAGACGAACGATTGTTGCTCGGTGCCAACCACAGTATGATTAGTCAGAGTACCCTGTGCCGACTATTCTTCTTCTACAGTCTCTGATCGATCCGATTCTTGGGTATCAGATGAATCTGGGGAATCTTCATCATCCAATCCCGATTCATCTTCGCTCTCTGAGGATTGCAAATCTGATTGCGATAGTGATGTGAATGCTATTTGCTTCAGTTGCGCTCGACGTACTCTTTGAGTCTTCGGTTTGCTGCTAACGCCGTAATAAGTGGACAAGTAATCGAGAACTTTGCTCTCATTGTCACCTAAGTCCCACAAATTCTCCTGAGCCTGCATGCGCTTGATCGCCTTTGACCAATTCTCCCGGTTGAGTTGCTGCTGAGTCAACAGTCGTTCCGAATGACACACGTTGCAATAGGCTTTGATGAGCTTCCAATTTCCTTCAGCGTCCATGCGCAAACCGGACTTTGGGTCTACTTCTTCGGCTTCTTCATTCGCTAGACAGAAAACTGCCAGCCCGATGAAAAAGACGCTAGCTAACGTAAACCGCGATGCGATGGCACGCATTGTTTAAATATCCTTTTGGATTCCAATTTGGCAGCACCATTGGTTGGGAGTGCCCCTGATCGTCTTCAGCCCGAGCCCAAATTTCGTAATAGCCTGTAGTGGGAAATTTAATGCTATGATCCCAATGTTGCCATGCTAATCGATTTACCGCAGGTTTAAGGTTCGCCTCTGACCAAGTCTGTCCAAAATCGATAGATACGTTCAAACTGCGAACTGAATTGTCTCCAGCCCATGCATGTCCGCGAACTTTTAGAGTGTCATTTGCACCAATCTGAACTCCGGTTTTTGGAAAGGTGATTAATGACTTAACTGGCATGGCATGAATAATGCGCATGTCCTCATCGGCTACAGATGTACCTGGCGCAACAGGTATTCGAGGTACGCGATAGGATGGACTCTCCATTTTTGGTCCGTCGTGTACGGTATTTCGAATAGTGACGCGTCTTAACCATTTCCCAGAAACAGAACCGGGCCAACCACCAAATACCAATCTTAACGGATGACCATTCATCGGATGTAGGTCGTCCCCATTCATCCCCCAAACGATCATCGATTCGTCTTCCAGTGCTTTGTCGATTGGAACTCCGCGCGAAATCGTTACTCGTTCAGCGTCTCCACTCATATGGGTATCTGCACCATAGAAAGCGACATAGACAGCATCTGGTTTGTAACCCACGTCTTCTAAAACATCTTTTAGACGGACACCGTTCCATTGGGGACATCCTACAGCCCCAAGAGACCATTGGTTCCCTGAAACCGGAGGATCGAATTCCGCGCGCCCGTTTCCTCCGCATTCAAGCACTAGTTGTCGACTAATATTTTCAAAACGTTCTTTTAAATTAGCAATCGTGTACGACTTGTATGCTCCAACTGATTCCCCTTCAAAGGTCAATGACCATGTACTCGCGTTCACATTCTCTGGAGGCTCACCGTAGTTTCGAATAAACAAACGATTGGCTGGGGTTACGTCATCGTTTAGCAAATGGGGTGGAGTTTCTGCGTTTACTGGACGGTCATTGAGCAATATCAACCCGTCTTTACCTTCAATTTGGAAAGCAGCATCAGAATTAGAGTGAGATGCGGGAATGATTCCTTGCGGTGCTGCGTGCGCGAATGGAACTCTTGCACCCACTAACGCACTAAAGGCTGCTAATCCTGAAACGAATCCTCGGCGGGTCACACGATCTGCACGACGACCCCATGCCTCCCAATCCGCTCGTTCTGGATCTTGGACAAACGTTTCGTGTATGCCACGTTCTCTGTTTTTCATCGTGTCGTAACTTTAAGTTTGACTATCTGTTATGTGTTACAGGTACCGAAAGTCACCTGGATCCGTGGTACCAATATTTAAACAAATCATTCTAGGTATAGTCATGAAAACATGATTCAGTTTCGAAATTCGGTAGTGTCTCAGTTTGAAATTGGAAATCGGTAGCAGAGCGTTGAATGTTTTCTTCGTGTTGTATATCATATTAACAAAACAACTAACCTAGGAGGTATTGGATGCCTACCGGACCGCAGGGTCAATCGCGCCCGGCTGATACAGTTCAAAACGCTGTACATGTTGCAAAGATTGCTACTGGTGAGATTGAAGAGACAAAACCCAAACCTTCGGGCAAAGCGCGTAGCGGTAAAGCGGGCGGCACTGCCAGAGCGAAGGCACTATCCAAAGAACGTAGAAGCGAAATAGCCAGACAAGCTGCACAAGCGCGCTGGTCGTAATGCACGATCCCAATTGGACGAACCAGACCGTATGGACTGGTGACTGCCTCGACATCATGCGGGGCATGAACTCGGAGTGCATCGACCTCTTAAGCTGGCTTGACCATCAATTTGAGTCTTACGCCCATGATAGAGTTCGGGAG